>JADWMM010000029.1 GCA_015978205.1 Alkaliphilus sp. NP8
TATCGTCGGCAGCGTCAGATATGTATAAGATACAGGGCTTAGAATACCCTGTAATTGATCATAATATAGATATGGGTAGCTCTTTAGGTATTAGCAATAAATTTAAAGGAGAACGTGCAGTTATATCGGTTAAAGAAGGAACTATACTAGTTGTTAAAGTCCTTAATGAATAGAAAGATAAATAAAAAAATGTCACTAAAAATTTGAAAACTTTTAGTGACAGTTTTTTATTGTTATGAATAGTATAGTATTATAATCTTATATTTAAGGTAGGTGGTGATATGTTTAGAAGAAAAAGAAAATCTCCATTTAAAATTATTGGATTAATAATAATGATTATTGGAATAATAATGTTTTTATATGTTATACCGCTACGAATATGGTATTTTGTTGTTGCATGTTTATTTATTTTAATAGGTTTATTAATAGTTAAAACATATTAAAAATATATTTTGTGTTACAGAATAACCTTTATAATTATATATTTAATTTAATAAAAACCTCATCTTTTTTAGATAGAGGTTTTATTAAAAAATTTTTATAAAAAGCCACCATATAACTAATGGAGGCTTTTATATATAAAATTATAAAGCTCTTTCAACTTTACCAGAACGTAGGCATCTTGTACATACATTAACTCTTTTTACTGTACCACCAAATACTGCCTTAACTTTTCTTAAGTTAGGTTCCCAAGTTCTTTTGTTATGACGGTTTGAGTGACTGACCTGATTACCTGAAACTCTACCTTTATTACATACTTCACATACTCTTGCCACTACGAACACCTCCTTCAAGTCTAACTCATCCTCTAAAACATAGATATAATATCATAAATAGCATATTTTTGCAATAACAATATTTTAAAACAAATAAAATCTGTTGTATTATTGTTGAACTATTTTGGGTATTAATATAGAATATATACTATAATCTAGCATTTTTACCTAAAATTATTTTAATATATTATTTATAATATGATATTATATATTATACTAATATAATATTTCAATATTTGAAGTATATTATAATATTGTAAATAAAATATGTAAAATATAAAATTAGAAAAATAAAGGAGGGATTTTAATGCCAGGTAAATTAGTTACTGAATTAGGTACAACTATAATTGATGATCATGTACTAACATCTATTTCAGGTGTTTCAACTATGGAATGTTATGGGGTAGTAGGTATGGCTGCAAAATCAACTGCAGGAGGTCTTGTAGAACTATTAAAAAGAGAACAATCAGGTAAAGGTGTAAAAGTACATACTGAAGAAGATAAAATAATAATTGATATATTTGTAATTGTTCAGTTTGGAACTCGCATATCTGTAGTTGCAAATAATATTATAGAAAAGGTAAAATATAATATTGAGAATTTGACAGGACTGAATGTTAAAAAAGTAAATATTAATGTTCAAGGTGTCAGGGTACAAAAGTAATTTGAGGAGGTACTAGTTGTGAAAGTTGAATATATTGATGGACATATGTTAAAAAAAATGATACTGTCGGGTGCGCAGTATTTAGAAGCAAATAAAGAAATTGTTAATGCACTTAATGTATTCCCTGTACCTGACGGTGATACTGGAACTAATATGTCTTTGACTATGCAGTCAGCAGCTAAAGAAGTAAAGGGAAGTAAATCAGATTTAATAGAAGATATAGGAAGCTCTATAGCCAATGGTTCGTTAATGGGTGCTAGGGGAAATTCAGGAGTAATTTTATCTCAGCTTTTTAGAGGATTTTCAAAAGCAGTTAAAGGAAAAACTACGATTAATACTATGGATTTAGCAGAAGCATTAAAGTCTGGAGCTGACACTGCTTATAAAGCAGTAATGAAACCTATAGAGGGTACTATATTGACTGTTGCTAGAGAGAGCGCAGAAGCAGCCTTAATAATCGCAGAAAGAGAAGCTGACGTAATAACGTTTATAGAAAAAGTAATTGAATATGCGGAAAAATCCTTAAGTAGAACACCTGAGTTACTTAAGGTATTAAAAGAAGCGAATGTTGTTGATTCAGGTGGAAAAGGACTAATATATATTTATTCTGGTGCTTTAGCTGCACTTACTGGTAATATGCCAGAAGTTGAAAATGAAGATATTATAGAAAACGATTACGTTCATACTATAGAAGAAAGTAATGAAGGTGAAATTGAATTTGGATATTGTACAGAATTTATTATTAATTCTAAGAATGCCAATATAAATAAATTTAGAAAAAGTATAGAAACATACGGAGATTCTATGTTAGTAGTAGGTAATGATAATGTTGTAAAAGTACATATACATACTAATCACCCAGGTGAAGTTATAGAACATGCTTTAAAGCTAGGAGCATTAAATGATATTAAAATTGACAATATGAGGTTACAACATAGATACGAAGTATTTCATAAATCAGAATCAGAGGAATATAATGAATTGGTTTCTGAGACTTCAGGAAATATAGAAATGAAACAATATGGATTCATAACTGTTACCATAGGAGAAGGTTTAACTGAAATTTTCAAGGATTTTAATGTAGATCACGTGATTGAAGGTGGTCAAACTATGAATCCAAGTACTGAAGATTTTGTTAAAGCTATAGATAATATTGATGCGGAAACTATTATTATTTTACCTAATAACAGCAATATTTTTATGGCTGCTAATCAGGCTAAAGATATTTCAAGTAAAAATATAATAGTTATATCTTCAAAGACAGTACCCCAAGGATTGTCAGCTTTATTATCGTTTAATGGGGAAGCTTCTCCAGAAGAAAATGAAGAAGCAATGATGGAAGCAATTAGTGTGGTTAAAACAGGTCAAGTTACTTATGCTGTTAGAGATACTAGTTATAATGACTTGAATATAAATGAAGGTGACATATTAGGAATAAGTGATGGAGAAATAAAAGCTACAGGCAAAAACATTGATAAAGTATCTGCAGAGCTTATTGATAATATGGTAAATGATGAAAGCGAAATAATAACTATTTTTTATGGATCAGATGTAGAAAAAGAAAAAGCAGATGAACTATTACATATTTTAACTGATAAATATGAGGATATAGATGTGGAAATGTATTATGGTGGTCAACCACTATATTATTATATTTTTTCTGTTGAATAATGAAGCAGCTTAAGCTGCTTCATTTTACATTACATTAAATTGTTAAAATTAAAAATTATTCTATATTTTTATTATGTATTATAATAATAAATAAAGATTGTTTGGAGTGTTCTATATGGATATTTTAAGGCAGGATATTCAATACATAAAAGGAGTTGGGCCTAAAAAAGGACATCTTTTAAGGCGCCTTAATATTAATACTGTAGAAGAAATGATATGGCATGTTCCAAGAGATTATGAAGATAGAGGGAATATAAAGAAGATTAGAAATTTAAAGCTAGGAGAAAAAACTACTTTTTACGGGTATGTATATGGAGAAATTAAAACATCAAAACCTAGAAGAAATTTATCTATAACTAAATTTCTTGTTAAAGATGAATCTGGAAGTATTGAAGTTGTATTTTTTAACAAAGCTTACTTAAAAAAGATATTGAAACCTAATCAAAAGGTAATGATAAATGGAGAAATAAAAAAAAATTTCAAAGGATTTCAAGTAGTTAATCCTATTTTTGACAAGGTTGATTCAGAAAATGAATATGATAAGCAAGGAATATTTCCAATCTATCCATTAACAGAGGGTTTAAGTCAAAATGAAATAATTTCGCTTCAAAAAAGATCTCTAGAAATAGCTCATAAACATATGGAAGAGTATTTACCAGAAGAAATATTAAATAAACATAAACTTTGTAATATAAAATTTGCACTTCAAAATATTCACTTTCCTAGTTCTGTAAAGGCTCTAAAAATTGCAAAATATAGATTAGTATTTGAAGAATTTTTATTTTTACAATTAGGACTTTTCTATACTAAAAAAAGTGTAATGCACGAGAAAAAAGGTATAGTTCTTAAAAACAATGATGGTATAAATAAATTTATTGAAAAGCTACCATTTCAACTTACGAATGCCCAAGAAAAAGTTTTTAAGGAAATATCTTATGATTTAGAAAAAGATATACCCATGAATAGATTGGTACAAGGAGATGTAGGATCTGGTAAAACGATTATTGCTATAATAGCTTTGTTGAAATCATTTATAAATGGATATCAAGGTGCATTTATGGCACCAACAGAGATATTAGCAGAGCAACATTATTTATCTTTAACTGAGCTATTAGAACCTATGGGTGTTAAAATTGAACTTTTAGTAGGAAGTTTATCTAAAAGTAAGAAAGAAAATGTATTAAATAAAATACAATCTGGAGAAATTAATATAGTAGTAGGTACTCATGCATTAATTCAAGAAAATGTAAATTTTAGAAATCTAGCTTTAGTAATTACAGATGAGCAGCATAGGTTTGGTGTAAGACAAAGACAAATTTTATCTGATAAAGGACAGAATCCTCATGTATTAGTTATGTCTGCTACACCGATTCCTAGAACTTTAGCTTTGATATTATATGGAGATTTAGATATATCAGTTATAGATTCTTTACCACCAGGCAGAAAGATTATAAAAACTTATAGTCGTAATTCTAACAAAAGAGAGGATATTTATAACTTTGTAAAGAAAGAATTAGATAAAGGCAGACAAGCTTATGTTGTTTGTCCTTTAGTAGAAGAATCTGAATCTATAGAAGCTAGGTCAGCTACAGATATTGCTAATGAACTTTCTTGTGATTTGTTACAGGATTATAAAGTTGGGCTTTTACATGGGAAAATGGTATCAAAAGAAAAAGAAGAAATAATGAGTAATTTTAAAAAAGGGAATATAGATGTTATAGTTTCAACTACTGTTATTGAAGTTGGAGTAAATGTTCCAAACTCAACTATCATGATAATAGAAAATGCAGAAAGATTTGGCTTAGCTCAACTCCACCAACTGAGAGGTAGAGTAGGAAGAGGGAATTATCAATCTTATTGTATATTAGTAAATAATAGTAAATCTGAAGTTGCAAAAGAGCGAATGAATATAATGGAGAAAACTACGGATGGTTTTTTAATATCTGAAAAAGATTTGGAATTAAGAGGACCTGGAGAGTTTTTTGGCACTAGACAACATGGATTACCAGAACTTAAGGTTGCTAATTTATTTAAACATATGAAAGTTTTAACGACAGTTCAAAAAGAAATAAAACAAATAATTAATAAAGATCCTAATTTAACATTAAGTGAGTATCCACTACTTAAAAATAAATTAAAGCAAAAATTTTTAATTACTAAAAAATAGAAAAATATTTTGTCTACTTATGTAGAATATGCTAAAATAGTGATAGGTTTAAACTGGGAGGTACGTATGAGAATAATTTCAGGAAAAGCGAGAGGACATGCTTTAAAAGCCCCTAAAGGATTAAATACTAGGCCTACTACTGATAGAGTAAAAGAGTCTATATTTAATATTATTCAATCAAAATTAAATGAAAGTATTGTAATAGATTTATTTTCAGGAAGTGGCAATTTAGGAATAGAGTCCTTATCTAGAAATGCTAATAAAGCTTATTTTGTAGATAATAATATAAATAGTATAAATTCAATTAATGAAAATTTAAAAAGAACAAATTTGATTAGTAGTTCTGTAGTATATCAAATGGATGTAATTGCTGCAATAGAAAAAATGGCAAATCAAAATATAAAAGCAGATGTTATATTTTTAGATCCACCATATTCTAAAAATTTTGTTACACCTATATTAGAAAAAATATTTTATTCTAAAATATTACATTTAGATGGTATAATTATTGTAGAACATAGAAAAACTGATGAAGTACCAAGTAGTATAAATGATTTAAAAAAATATAGAACTAAAAAATATGGAGATATCGCAGTTTCTTTTTATGAGTTAAGAGAGGAGATTTAAATGAAAGTAGCAATTTATCCTGGAAGCTTTGATCCTATTACAAATGGACATTTAGATATAATTGATAGAGCTTCAAAGATGTGTGACACATTAGTTGTTTCTGTAATATATAATCCTAATAAGACGCCTTTGTTTGATTTAGAGGAAAGAAAAATATTGATACAAAATTCGCTAAAGGATTATTCCAATGTTGTTGTAGATTCTTTTTCTGGACTTTTAATGGACCATGCAAAGCAGAAAAATGCTACAGCTATTATTAAAGGGTTAAGAGCTGTATCTGATTTCGAATACGAACTTCAGATGGCTTCTATGAACCAAAAGTTATGTCCAAATATTGAAACTGTATTTTTAATGACTAGCACTGAATATTCATTTTTAAGTTCTAGTTTAATTAAAGAAGTAGCTATGTTTGGTGGATGTATAAAAGGTTTAGTGCCTGAGCATGTTCGTAAAGCGGTTATTAGTAAGTTTTAAGTTAACTTAAAAAGTTAAAGGGGGATTAGGTTTATGGATATATTATCTTTACTTGAGGAATTAGAAGATATTGTTGAGAGTGGTTCATCTATACCTTTTGCACAAAAGGTATTAGTTGATAGAAATGAAATATTAGAAATAATTAAGGATATTAGAATTCAATTACCGGATGAAGTTAAACAAGCTCAATGGATTAAAGAAGAAAGACAACGTATATTGGCAGAAGCTCAGCAAGAAGCAGACACCATCTTAGAAGAAGCTAATAATCATATTTCGTCAATGATAGATCAAAGTGAAATTACTAAAAAGGCTAATGACCAAGCAGAAGATATAATTATACAAGCACAAAATAGCGCAAAAGAGATGAGATTAGGTGCAAGAGACTATGCCGATAGTTTATTAGAGTCAACTCAAGAAAACTTAATGGATGTTATTAGTACAATAAAAGAAAATAGAGATGAATTAAAGGGTATGAAGTAATATATTACTTCATACCCTTATTTTTAAGAAAATACTTTTGAATTTTCAAGAAAAATGCTGCTAATAATGAAATTAGAAGTAAGCTTATTAATATAGAAATAAATAGTTCAGCTGATAATTTAAAATTAAATAAAAACTTATTTTGTAAATTCATTTTTTCGTAAGAGTTAAATACTGGTAATGAGGATATGAAAAAATCGCTAAAAAAAGGAAAAACATAATAAGTTATCAGTAATGAGAAAATTCCATGCAAAGCTTTAGAAAGAAGATATAAATTTGAGTTTATATCTGTATCTCCAATAAAGCTCAAAACTTGAGCATGTATAGAAAATCCACTCCATCCTATTATAAAACTAGTTATTGCTACTTGAGTTCTTAAACCTATATAAGTGCTATCAGCAACCAGTTTTGCTCCCGTTGTTACTTCAAGTAGACCTGTTAAAAATGTTTTTATGACTAAAGGAGATACTTCTAAAGGGGTAAGTAATGTAGCAAGAATTGAAGTGCTAAAATCTATTATCTTTAAAATTTCTAACATTTGAATAACGACAGAAAATAAAATAATAAATCCTCCAACCAATAATATTGAATTAAAAGAATTTTTGACAGCTTCCCCAAGAACAACTCCTATAGGTAAATTGTTTGTATTTTCCCTGTTGATTTGTTTTAATGCTCTTTTAAATAAATTATTCTTTGATTTATAAAATCTTGAACTATCTATTGATGATTTATAAAAACTAAAAAGGATTCCTACCATAATTGCTGCAATATAATGTGAAGTTGCTATAAGTATGCCTATATTTGAAGATTTAAACATTCCTACAGCTACAGAACCAATCATGAATAATGGGCCAGAAGTACTACAGAATGATATTAGCCTCTGTGCTTCTATTTTACTTAATATTTTATCAGAACGAAGTTTTGAAACAATTTTACTACCTATAGGATATCCAGAGGTAATACTCATAGCAAATGCAAAAGACCCTTCACCTGGAACGTTGAATATAGGACGCATTATGGGTTCTAATAGTACACCTATAAATTTAACTACACCTAAATTAATTAATAATTCTGTTCCAATAAAAAAAGGAAGTAAAGCAGGTATAACTAATGTAACCCATATAATTAATCCATCATATGCAGCACTTACTGATTGGCCAGGAAACAATACTATAACGCAAATTAGAAGTACTACAATAAATATTATAAAATAATAGAAAAAATTTTTATTTATATTTTTACTAAAAAGAAATATAAACATTACTATTATGATAAAGATAATTATTGAAAATGAAATTTGAAGCATGATTTTCCTCCTAGCTATAAATATATTCTGGTTTAATATAGAAGAAATTCTGTTTGTTATGGTAGAATTTCTGTAATATATTAATATATATTTCATAAATAGGAGGGTTATTCGTTATGAATAATTAACTCGATACTTATTTTTCATAATGCGGAGTTATAATGTAATCTAGTTGACCTTTTAAATTCTCTTTACTTTTAAATGCTAAAGAATATATATTTGTTGCTCTTATATCTATTTCTATCATTTGTTTTGCAATTTCATCTTGAGGACGATAATGCTTCAAATTAGAAATTATAGGAATTGTTGAAGAAGATTTTAATATTCTAAGTATTTCACGTCCTTTACTATTGAAAGCTAAAATACGAGCATATTTTGGTCCGTTGTCTTTGTTAAAATTTATAATATCATCTTTATTTATATTTAATAAAGCATGAATTAAAATCCGCTGTATTCTTGTTAAAGTGTACCTTTTGCTTTTAATACAATCGTATAGTTCTTGTAATGAGTTTGTTTTAGTAGAACAGCTTAAAATTCTATTTTCTAAACCTTCTACCACATCAAAGATATTTTTTATTTCTTCGGGTGTACTTCTTCTTAATATAGATAAAATTGCTTTTTCAAAGTCTTTATCTATAATTGGACTAGTTCCCTCATTCATACTATAAGATAATATATTTAATGAAGTTTTAGGAATAACCTTATCTACCCCTGTCAAAGAATTGTTACTTAAAATTTGCTCTCTAATTGCAGTAGCACTAGCAATAGAAGCTTTGTTGGAAATATTTTTACTATGGTAATGAGCAGATTTTCTAAGAATGGTATAAGGAATAATAGAACTTTTGATTTTTCTAATAGCTTTTAAATATTCTATTCCCAAAATGTTATTAGGATTTTTTATAATATCATTTATAGATTCTAATTTAGTTTTATTATATTTTTTTACATTAGTAAAATATTCAATTATGGCCATAGATCTTGCTACTGGAAATGTAACTCCTAAATTAATATGTCTTTTCAAAATCTTAGTAAATTCTTTAGGTGAATCTGATAGTATATTAGCAATATCTACAAGTAAGTCTAGATCACCACTTTCGCTACCGAAACAAATATAATCAATACATCCTAAGCTATTAAGCAAGTTTATTGATCCACCTGCAAATATTTCAGCAGTTGAACAAGCATAAGCAGTAGGTAATTCTATAACTAAATCTACACCAGATTGGACTGCCATTTTAGCACGATTCCATTTATGGGTAACAGCAGGCACACCTCTTTGAAGAAAATTACCACTCATTATTGCAATAGAGTGAGTAGCTCCTGTAATGTTTTTTGATTCGTTTAGATGATATAGATGTCCATTGTGAAACGGATTATATTCTGTAATTAAACCTAAAATTTTCATAGTACCTCCAAAAGTTTTATATTTATTATACATATATTACTATTTTAATAAATATTGATGGATTTGGTAAGACTTAATATAAAATATAAAATTTTATAAAAATTCTTCATATAGCTTGATAATTTACTGATAATTTATTATGATTTATATGATGGAATTCTATGCTACAAAATTTACATAATATATATTAATGGGGAGGCTGTAAGATGAAAATTTTAGTAATTAATTGTGGAAGTTCTTCATTGAAGTACCAACTAATTAATATGCAAAATGAAGAATTAATAGCAAAAGGCTTAGCAGAGAGAATCGGAATTGATGGTTCTGTAGTGAAACATGAAACTATAGGTAAAGATAAAGTTTCTATTGAAGAAAAAATGGACAACCATAAGGCTGCAATCCAAATAGTATTAAATGCGTTGACTGATGAAAATTATGGTGCCATTAAGTCAATGGATGAAATATCAGCTATAGGCCATCGAGTTGTACATGGTGGAGAAGAATTTTCAGATTCTGTAGTTATAACTGATGCTGTTAAAAAAGCTTTAGAGAAGTGTTCTAGTTTAGCACCACTACATAACCCTCCGAATTTAATGGGAATCGATGCTTGTGAAGAAATACTTCCAAATGTTCCTATGGTTGGAGTATTTGATACAGCTTTTCATCAGACAATGCCTAAGGATTCTTTTATGTATGCACTACCATATGAATTGTACGAAAAGCATAAAATAAGAAGATATGGTTTTCATGGTACGTCTCATAAATATGTAGCTAATAAAGCTGCAGCACTTGTTGATCAGCCTATTGAGCATTTAAAGATTATTACTTGTCATTTAGGAAATGGTGCAAGTATTACTGCTGTAGATGGTGGCAAATCAGTAGATACAAGTATGGGCTTTACTCCATTAGAAGGATTAGCGATGGGAACAAGATGTGGTGATATGGATCCTGCTATAGTTACATTTTTAATGGAAAATGAAGGTTTATCAAGTCAAGAAGTAAATCAATTAATGAATAAAAAATCAGGTGTATTAGGAATTTCTGGAGTTAGTAGTGACTTTAGAGATATTGAAGAAGCAGCTGAAAAAGGTAATGAAAAAGCTCGATTAGCATTAGATTTATACTATAAAAGAGTTACAAAATATATAGGGGCTTATGCAGCTGAAATGGGTGGAGTAGATGCAATAGTATTTACAGCTGGATTAGGAGAAAACTCTGCAACTTCACGTAAAGAAATTTGCAAAAATTTAGAGTTCTTAGGATCAAAAATTGATGATGAGAAAAATAATGTAAGAGGAAAAGAAACAATAGTAAGTACAGATGATTCTAAAGTAAAAGTATTATTAATTCCTACAAATGAAGAACTTGCTATTGCACGTGAAACTAAAGCTTTAATATAAATATTACAAAATATATAATTATATTAAGTTTAAGTAAGGTCTATTGCATAAGTATAATTGTAGGTATCAAGATAAAATACTTGACAAATAAAAAAAACATTTGTATAATCTATTTTAGCGATGTGTCGAGGTGATAGCTATGAAACTTGATATAGAGAATATAAAAAAGGGAAATAAAAGCACTGTAGATTTAGATTTTTCTTTGAATTTAAATACTATTGATTATGATGGTGATATTATAAAAGTAAAAACACCAGTTGATATAAGTGGTAAATTATATATAATTGATTCTAGATTATATTTGAATTTAAAAATAAAAACCGACTTAGAAGCAACTTGTAGTAGGTGCTTAGAACTATTTAGTTATCCCTTTAAATCAAATATCAATGTAGAGCTTGTTCATGAAGATTTGTTACATCAACAAGAAGAAGAAGTTGATGAGGATATAATTTATTATCAAGAAAGCACTATTGATCTTGATGATTTAGTCAAAGAACATATCTTAATGAACATTCCAATGAAATTTATATGTGATACAAGTTGCAAAGGGCTTTGCTATAACTGTGGTGTTAAAATAAAAGATGGATCATGTGATTGCGACAATGGATCCTTTCAATCAGATGATGATGAGTATGTAGATCCACGGTTAGCTAAACTTAAGAACTTTTCACAACAAGATTAAGGAGGTGTTAAACATGGCAGTACCAAAGCGAAAAACTGGAAAATCAAAAAGAAATATGAGAAGAGCTGCTAATTCAAAATATACTGCACCAGGATATGTAAAATGTCCACAGTGTCACGAACCAAAGCTTCCTCACAGAGTATGTCCTGAGTGTGGACATTATAAAAATAAAGAGGTTGTTGCTCAATAATATGTTATGTAAAAATAGTCAAAATAGTAATGTGTTACATTTAAATATGTAATCATTACTATTTTTTTTATAAAATACTACATAATACACTTGATTTTTTCACAAAGTAAATATATACTTTATATTATAACCAGGTACTAATTTTTAGTACTAAATTGAGGTGAAAGTTGTGAGTAAGACTCGTAAACTTAATAAATCTAAAAGACAAAATAAATTATTGGAATTATTGAAAGAAGACCCTTTCTTAACTGATGATGATTTATCTGAATACTTTAATGTAAGTATACAAACTATTAGACTAGATAGATTAGAATTAGGCATTCCAGAATTAAGACAACGTATTAAAAATGTAGCAGAAAAAAACTATGAAAAAGTTCGTAGTATTGTTGGTGCTGAAATTGTAGGAGAATTAGTAGACTTGAATTTAGGCACTAGTGGAATATCAATTTTAGAAACTACACCTGATATGGCTTTTAGTAAAACTAATATAGTTAGAGGACATAATATTTTTTCTCAAGCTGAATCTTTAGCTATGGCTGTAGTAGATGCAGAAGTAGCATTAACAGGAGTTTCTAATATTAAATATTTAAGCCCTGTTAGTGCGGGAGACAAGTTGATAGCAAAAGCTGAAGTAACTAGAGTAAGAGGAAATAATCATTTTGTTCATGTAAAGATATATGTTAATCAGACACAAGTGTTTAGGGGTAAGTTCATATTGGTAATAATAAAAGGTAAATAAGGAGGCCAAATATGAAAATTGTTATAGATGCAATGGGAGGAGATAATGCTCCATTTGTTACTGTTGAAGGAGCAGTAGAGGCAGTTAATAGTTATGATGTTAATATTATTTTGACAGGTAATCAGCCGCTTATAGAAGGTGAGCTGACAAAATATGAATATCCAAAAGAAAAGATCGAAATAATACATTGTAGTGAACAGATTACTAACGAAGATAAACCTGTAATTTCTATTAGAAGGAAAAAAGATTCTTCTATGGTTGTAGGTTTAAAGTTGGTTAAAGAAAAGAAAGCAGATGCAATTATATCTGCAGGGAATACAGGTGCGCTTTTAGCAGGAGGGCTTTTAATATTAGGTAGAATTAAAGGAATAGATCGACCAGCACTTGCTCCAGTATATCCTACAACAAAAGGAATGTCTGTACTTGTAGATGGAGGAGCTAATGCTGATTGTAAACCAAGAAATTTTTTAGAGTTTGGTGTTATGGGAAGTGTTTATTCTGAAAAGGTACTAAGTATTAAACAACCAAAGGTATGTACTGCCAATATAGGGATAGAAGAAGAAAAAGGTAATGATGTTGTAAAAGAAGCACATAAGCTTTGCAAAGAAGGTCCTTTTAATTTTCAAGGAAATGTGGAAGCTAGGGATATACCAAGTGGATATGCGGATGTTATAGTATGCGATGGGTTTACTGGAAATATTATATTAAAACTTACAGAAGGCTTGGCAACTTCTATTTTCAGTTTGTTAAAGCAGGAATTTGTTAAAAATACCTTTAGAAAAATAGGAGCATTGCTACTAAAATCCGGCCTTAAAGATTTTAAAGAAAGATTTGACTATACAGAGTATGGGGGTGCCCCATTCTTAGGAGTTAATGGTGTGCTAATTAAAGCTCATGGTAGTTCGGATGGGAAAGCTATAAAAAATGCAGTTAGACAAGCAACTAAATTTGTTGAAAATAAAGTGATTGAAAATATTGCTGAAGAAATAACTACTTTGGGAGCTGATACAATTGAATAAGTTTTTACCTGTAGGTATTATTGGAACTGGAAGTTATGTTCCAGAAAAAGAATTAACAAATCTTGAATTAGAAAAAATGGTAGATACAACAGATGAATGGATTAAAACTAGAACTGGGATATCTAAAAGGCGAATTGCAGATGCTGAAACTGCCACATCGGATTTAGCTACAAAAGCTGCGCAAATAGCTATTAAAGACGCTGGTTTATTACCTGAGGACATAGATTTAATTATAGTAGCTACTGTAACTCCAGATATGTCTTTTCCTTCAACTGCTTGTATCGTACAAAAAAATATTGGGGCTAAAAAAGCTGCAGCATTTGATTTGGAAGCAGCATGTTCAGGATTTATTTATGGTATAACTGTTGGAGAACAATTTATTAAATCAGGTATATATAAGAATATATTAGTTATTGGTGCAGAGACCTTAAGTAAAATTCTTAATTGGAAGGACCGTAATACTTGTGTCTTATTTGGCGATGGAGCAGGTGCTGCTGTATTAAGTCAGGTAGATGAAGGATATGGTATGCTTGCTAGTACTTTAGGAGCAGATGGTGCTAGTGGTGACTATTTAACACAACCAGCAGGTGGTTCTAGAATTCCAGCATCACTTGAAACTGTAGAAAACAACTTACATTATGTTCAGATGGATGGAAGTGAAGTTTTTAAGTTTGCTGTAAGAATTATGGCAAAGTCAGCACTGCAAGCTACAGAAAATAGTGGATTAAAAATAGAAGATATTGACTATATGATTCCTCATCAAGCGAACATTAGAATTATAGAATCTGCAGCAAAGAGACTTAATATATCTATGGATAAAGTATATGTAAACTTAAACAATTATGGTAATATGTCTGCAGCTTCTGTACCTGTTGCTTTAGATGAAGCTGTTAGAAATGGAAAAATAAAACGTGATGATATAGTAAGCTTAGTTGCTTTTGGTGGAGGATTAACCTGGGGATCTTCTATTATTAAATGGGCTAAGTAATTTATTTTTAAATATCGTATTAAATTTTATTGGATATTTAAAGGTTCAACCATGTATATTTTATAGGAGGCAATCGGATAATGAAAACTAGACTTTGTGAAATACTTAATATTAAATATCCTATATTTCAGGGGGGAATGGCTTGGGTTGCAACAGCTGAACTAGCAGCAGCAGTTTCTGAAGCTGGAGGGCTAGGGATGATTGGTGCTGGCAATGCCCCTGGAGAAGTTGTAGAAAAAGAAATTTTAAAAGCTAAAAATATGACTGATAAACCTTTTGGGGTAAATATTATGTTGCTTTCTCCATTCGTTGAAGAAGTAGTAGATGTTGTGTGTAAACACAATGTTCCTGTAGTTACTACTGGAGCAGGAAATCCTGGGAAATTCATGAGCAAGTTTAAAAGTGTAGGTACAAAAGTAATACCAGTTGTTCCTTCGGTAGCTCTTGCTAAAAGGATGGAAACCTTAGGTGCAGATGCAATTGTAGTTGAGGGAACTGAAGCAGGTGGACATGTAGGGGAACTTACTACAATGGCATTAGTTCCTCAAATAGTAGATTCAGTTAATATTCCTGTTATAGCAGCAGGTGGAATTGCAGATGGAAGAGGAGTATTAGCAGCGGTATCATTAGGTGCTGAAGGAGTACAAATAGGAACAAGGTTTATCTGTTCTGATGAATGTACAGCACACGGAAATTATAAGCAAAGAGTATTAAAAGCTAAAGATAGAGATGCTATAGTTACTGCAAGAGTTACAGGACATCCTGTGAGAGGACTAAAAAATAAATTAACAAGAGAATTTATTAAGTTAGAAAAGAATGGTGCTACTGCTGGAGAAATTGAAGAATTAGGAAAAGGAAAACTCAGAACTGCTGTAATTGAAGGTGATATAGAAAATGGATCTATAATGGCAGGACAAATTGCAGGCATGGTCACCAAAATTCAACCTTGTAAAGAAATAATTGAAGAAATCATAGCAGAAGCAGAAAAACAATTAGATTATATAAATGGACTTAGATAGGAGGTATAATCATGGGAAAAGTAGCGTTTGTTTTTCCAGGTCAGGGTGCTCAATATGTTGGAATGGGAAAAGATTTTGTTGAAAATTTTCCAATTGCAAAAAAAATTTTTGAAGAAGCTAGTAACGAATTGAACATAGATATGCAGAAGCTTTGTTTTGAAGGACCTGAAGATGAATTAATGAAAACTGAAAATACTCAACCGGCTATTTTGACTACTTCTATTGCTATCTTAAGAGTTTTAGAGAATGAAGGTTTTAACTGTGATATAACTGCAGGATTAAGTTTAGGTGAGTATTCTTCTTTAGTAAAGTCAAATGTACTTTCATTTAAAGATGCAGTTAAGTTAGTTAAAAAAAGAGGTAAATATATGCAAGAAGAAGTACCGGTAGGTGTAGGTGGTATGGCAGCTATTTTAGGTTTAGATAGAGATAGACTTCAATCATGCATAGATAGAACTAAAGAATTTGGAGTAGTAGAAGCAGCTAACTATAACACCCCAGAGCAAATAGTAATTTCAGGAGAATTAAAGGCAATTGAAGCTTGTGTTAAAATAGCTAAAGAACTTGGTGCTAAAAAAGCAGTTATATTACCTGTTAGTGCTCCTTTTCATTGTAGCTTACTACAGGGTGCTGGAGAAAAATTTAAAAAAGATCTTGAATCATTGGAAATAAACGATCCCCAAATTCCGGTTGTAAATAATGCTGATGCTTTGGTTTTATCATCAAAATCAGAAATTATTCCTTCATTAGTTAACCAGGTAAGTCATTCAGTATTATGGGAAGATTCTATTTCGTTAATGATAGATGAGGAAGTAGATACCTTTATAGAAATTGGGCCAGGTAAAACCTTGTCTTCATTTATTAAAAGAATATCTAAAGCTAAGAAAAAAACAGTTAATATTCATAATGTACAAGATATGGATACATTTAAACAATTACTAAAAGTAAAACAGGAGGTGTAGTTTTGAATTTAAATGGAAAAACAGCTTTAGTTACAGGAGGATCTAGAGGTATAGGTAGAGCTATTGCCTTAGCTCTTGCTAATCAAGGTGCTAATGTAATTATAAATTACAGTAGTAACGAAGAAAATGCAGCTAAAGTAGTAGAAGAAATTAAAGGTTTTAATGTTAAAGTCTTAGCAATAAAAGCGAATATTTCAAGCAATGAAGAAATAAAAGAAATGTTTAAGAAAATCGATGAAGCATTTGATCGAATTGATATTCTGGTAAATAATGCTGGAATTACAAAAGATAATTTGTTTATGAGAATGAAAGAAGAAGACTGGGATAAAGTAATGGATGTAAACCTAAAAGGAACATTTTTATGCACAAAAGCAGTTATTAGAAAAATGATGAAACAAAAACAAGGTAGAATCATTAACTTAGCCTCTGTAGTTGGGGTTGTAGGAAATCCAGGACAGGCAAACTACTGTGCATCTAAAGCTGGAGTTATAGGCTTTACAAAGTCAATAGCAAAAGAAATAGCAGGGAAAAACATTACTGTAAATGCCATAGCTCCAGGGTTTATTGAAACCGATATGACAAAAGTTTTATCTGAAAGTGTAAAAGAAAGTATGCTAGAAGTAATTCCTATGAAGAAATATGGTAAGCCTGAGGATATAGCAAACTTAGTAGTGTTTTTAAGTAGTGACAATTCTAGTTATATTACTGGTCAAGTAATTCATGTTGATGGTGGCATGGCAATGTGATTTTTAATATAAAATATAATAATTAGGAGGAAATATATATGTTATTTGAAAAAGTTGTTAATATTATTGCAGATCAATTAGGTGTAGATGATGTAAGTGAAATTACTAAGGAAACTTCTTTAATGAATGATTTAGAAGCAGATTCATTAGATGCAGTTGAAATAATTATGGGTATCGAAGATGAGTTTGGTATTGAAGTTCCAGATGATGAAGCGGAAAAGTTTAAAAACATTGGAGATATTGTGACTTACGTAGAAGCTAATAAATAATATTATAAAATCCCGATATATTCGGGATTTTATAATGAAGGAGGGAAAATAATGAATAGAAGGGTAGTAGTAACAGGAATTGGATGTGTTACACCTATTGGTATTGGAAAAAACAAGTTTTGGGAATCATTAAAAACTGGTGTTTCAGGTATAGATTATATAACAAAATTTGATACAGAAGGTTATGCTACAAAAATTGCAGCTGAAGTAAAGGACTTTAATGTGGAAGATTATATTGACAAAAGAGAAGCTAAAAGAATGGATAGATTTTCTCACTTTGCAGTAGCTGCTTCTAAAATGGCGGTAGAAGATGGAAAATTAAATGTAGAAGAAATAAATAGTGAACGTTTTGGAGTAATTTTAGGATCTGGAATAGGTGGTATGGAAACTTTAGAAGATCAGAGTAGAAAGCTATTTAATAAAGGACCTAAAAGAATTAGTCCATTCTTTATTCCTATGATGATATCTAATATGGGATCAGGTCAAGTATCAATTGCTTTAGGAGCAAAAGGTCCAAATACAACAGTGGTTACAGCATGTGCATCTGCTACAAATGCCATTGGAGAAGCCTTTCGAACAATTCAAAATGGTGATGCAGATATTATGGTAACTGGCGGTTCAGAAGCTTCTGTTACTCCTTTATCTATAGCAGGCTTTTGCTCTATGAAAGCTATGTCAACTAATAATGATGATCCTAAAAAGGCAAGTAGGCCTTTCGATGTTAATAGAGATGGTTTTGTAATGGGTGAAGGTGCAGGAATCCTTTTAATAGAAGAATTAGACCATGCTATAAAAAGAGGAGCATCTATTTATGGAGAGGTTGTAGGATATGGTGCAAATGCTGATGCACACCATATTACTACTCCAGCACCAGATGGTGAAGGTGCAGCTAGAACTATGTCTATTGCATTAAAAGATGCTAATATTAATTATGATGATATAGATTATATAAATGCTCATGGAACAAGTACTCTTTATAATGATAAATTTGAGACAGCAGCTATTAAAACTGTATTTAAAGATCATGCTTATGAATTGTCTGTAAGTTCAACTAAATCTATGACAGGACATCTTTTAGGTGCAGCTGGTGGAATAGAAAGTATTGCTTGTATTATGTGTATTAAGCAAGGTATTGTGCCTCCTACTATTAATTATGAAACACCTGATCCGGAGTGTGACTTAGATTATACTCCAAATGTAGCTAAAACAAGAGAAGTTAATTATGCACTTTCGAATTCTTTAGGTTTTGGTGGACACAATGCAACTGTTATTTTTAAAAAATACGAATAGTTTAATATAAATATACTTATTATAGGAAGAAGGATAAACTTCTTCCTATAATTTTTGTGTTTTTAATGATATAATAATGAAATGTAGAAAACGATGCGCTTATAGACATATTGATGCTGGGGGGAAATAAAATGAAATCAGATAAGAACCGTATGGAAATAATAAAAAAACTTGAAAATATAATTAAATATAAATTTAACGACTTAAATGTCATTAACGAAGCATTGACTCACAGTTCATATACTAATGAATTTAGAAATAAACGTGCTAATAATAATGAAAGACTAGAATTCTTAGGTGATTCAGTCTTAAGCATTGTAGTTAGTGAATATATTTATTTGAAATATAATAAATTACCTGAAGGTGAGCTTACAAAAGTAAGGGCAAATGTTGTATGTGAGCCATCTTTAGCAAATCAAGCTAAAAAAATAAATTTAGGCAGTTTCTTACTTCTAGGAAAAGGTGAGGAAGTTACAGGAGGAAGAGAAAGAGTTTCTATATTAGCAGATGCATTTGAAGCAATTATAGGATCGCTTTATTTAGATGGAGGAATGGAGGTCGCTCGAAAATTCATTTTAGCTATGTTAGCAGATAGCATAGAATTAGCAAGTAAAGGAAAGTTATTTAGGGATTACAAAACAGATCTACAAGAGCTACTTCAAAGTAAATTTGACGATAAAATTAGCTATAATATAATAAATGAACTAGGACCAGATCATAATAAAACTTTTGAGGTAGAAGTAACATTAGGAAATAAACCTCTTGGGTTTGGGCAAGGCAAAAGTAAAAAAGAAGCGGAGCAAAATGCTGCTAAAAAAGCATTGCATAAGGTGGATTCCCAACATGATTAACGGAAAAATTATTATACCTATATTCATACCTCATAGAGGATGTCCACATGATTGTAGTTTTTGTAATCAAAAGAAAATAGCATATGAAGGAACAGATGTAAATTCAGATGAAGTATCACAAATAATAAACACTCAATTGAAAAATTTAAAACATACAAAAAAATCTAAAGAAGTTGCATTCTATGGAGGCAGTTTTACAGGATTGCCTAAGGATCAACAAGCTGAATTTCTAAACGTTGCTTATGAAAAGAAAGAACAAGGACTAATTGATGATATACGTATTTCAACTAGACCTGATTATATTGATGATGAAATTTTAGATTTGTTGATAAGCTATGGAGTGTCGATAATTGAACTAGGTGTACAGTCTACAGACTATGATGTATTAAAGCTAAATAATAGAGGCCACACAAAAGAAGATTTAAATAAGGCTGTATCATTAATAAAAGGAAGAGATTTTAAACTTGGACTTCAAATGATGGTAGGACTATATGGAGATACTGAAGAAAAACTTTTAAATACTGCAGATGATATTATAGATTGTAAGCCAGATTTTGTTAGAATTTATCCAACAATAGTTATAAAAGATACTTTGCTAGAAAAATTATATTTAGATAAAATATATAAATCAATCAGCCTAGAAGAGGCTGTTTATTTGTGTAAACAGTTAGTTTTAAAATTTAATAAATTTAATATACCTATTATAAGGTTAGGGCTTCAAGCTACAGAAGAAATATCTATAGGAAAGAGTATAGTTACAGGTCCATATCACCCTGCTTTTCGAGAACTTGTAGAAACTGAAATTTATAAAGATATAATAGAAAAGAAGATAGTTGACCACCAAGATATTAAAGGATCTATCTTAAATATATATTGTAATCCTAAAGACTGTTCAAAGGTTGCAGGTTATAATAAAACTAATAAAAACTACTTTAAAAACAAATATAATTTTAATAAAATTAAAATACAGCCGTTAGGTAACATTTCTATAGGAGACATGAACATAGAGATATTGCCACGTTTATGATAATATATTTTAGTACCTATTAGTATAGTAATTGGGGGGATAGGTTTGAACCTTAAAAAATTAGAAATACAAGGATTTAAATCCTTTGCAAATAAAATTGAAATTAATTTTGAAGATGGAATTACAGGTATAGTAGGACCTAATGGTAGTGGAAAAAGTAATATTTCAGACTCTATACGTTGGGTTTTGGGGGAACAAAGTGCTAAGACTCTTAGAGGAAGTAAGATGGAAGATATTATTTTTTCTGGAACCACTAGCAGAAAACCTTTAGGTATGGCAGAAGTTTCTATTACATTAGATAATAGTTCAAAGACTTTACCTATTGATTATGATGAAGTAAGAATAACAAGACGTGTTTATAGATCTGGAGAGAGTGAATATTATATAAACAAATCTTCTTGTAGACTTAAAGATGTTAGGGAATTATTGATGGATACAGGAATAGGAAAAGAAGGCTACTCAATAATTGGACAAGGTAAGATTGATGAAATATTAAGCAATAAATCTGAAGATAGAAGACAAATTTTTGAAGAGGCAGCAGGTATAGTTAAATATAAAACTAGAAAATATGAAGCTGAGAAAAAGCTATCATCTACACAGGAAAATTTATTAAGAGTTTTAGATATATTAAAGGAGTTAGAGAGTCAACTTGGTCCATTACAAAAGCAGAGTGATAAAGCAAATAAATTTAAAATTTTAAAAGAGAAACTACTTAAATTAGAAGTAAGTCTTTTTATTAAAGAAATAGATAAAATCGATGAAGAACTAAAACATATATATGATCAAATTAATGTTTTAAAAAAGTCAATTGAAGAACAAAAAAAAGAAAAAGATAATCATGTCAATAATTTGGAGAAATTAGAGAATTTAATTGGTCAGTATAATATAAAAATATCTAATAAGCAAGATGAATACTATAATATTCAAAAAAATATTGAAAATATAGAAGGAAAAATCAACTTAAAGAGAGAAAAAGCCAATAATAATGAATCAAATATAGAAAGAATTAAACAAGAAATAGAACAAATTCAAAATATTCAACGAAATATGTCCACAAAGTTAGAGACAAAGATATTAGATTTTGAAAGTATATCTCATAAATTAAATGATATTAAAAGTAATATTCAAAGTGAAAATAAAATGTACAATGAATTATATATTATAAATTCTAAAAAAGAAAAAGAGATAGAAGATTGTAAAAGTCTTATTATAGATATTTTTAATAAAATATCAGAAAAAAAGAGTGAAAGTAAAAGTTTAAATACTTTGTTAGATACTATGAAAGAACGATTAAAGCAAGTGGAATCAGAACATAATGAGCGTAAAGAAGCAATATTAAACAAAAAAGATGAACTTAAAATTTTAAAAAACAATTTACAAGAATTGAAAATTCAAATGTCAGATATGGAGAATACTATTAAGGAAAAAAATAACAATAAAGAAAGATTATTAAACAAACTGAATGAAGTTTCTAGTGAAATAAATAAGTTTCAAAATCAACTTGCAAATAAAAGAACTAGAAAAAGTATTATAGAAGACATGGAGAAGGAACATGAAGGTTTTAGCCGTAGTGTAAAAAATATATTAAAAGCTTGTAATGATAACAGGGAATTAGGAAAAGGTGTATTTGGAGCAATTGCAGACTTAATTCAAGTACCAAAAGGTTATGAAA
Source organism: Alkaliphilus sp. NP8 (assembly GCA_015978205.1). Taxonomy (GTDB): domain Bacteria; phylum Bacillota; class Clostridia; order Peptostreptococcales; family Natronincolaceae; genus Alkaliphilus_B. The sequence goes on from JADWMM010000029.1 coordinate 22,422, forward strand.
TATCAATAGAAACCGCATTAGGACCATCACTACAGTATATTGTAAGCAAAGAAGAAAAGGATGGAAAGAGATTAATAGAATACTTAAAAAAGAACAATTTAGGGAGGATAACAGTTCTCCCATTAACAACTATAAAGGAAAGGTATATTAATAATAAGGAATTAGATATTATTAAAAAATTTAAAGATGTAAAAATAGCTTTTAATATTATTAAATTTGATGATAAATTTAAAAATATCTTTTCTAGTTTATTATCAAGAGTTCTAATAGTTCCTAACTTAGATGAAGGAATTAAAATAGCTAAGCTACTTAATCATAAATTTAAAATTGTAACTTTAGATGGAGATGTTTTAAATATAGGAGGTTCTTTAACAGGTGGAAGTAATTCTAAGAAAAATAATAGTATTTTAGGTAGGAAAAGGGAATTAGATGATTTAATTTCGGAAATAAAAATTATTAAAAAAGAGTTAGATATAAAAACAGAAATATATACTGATTTAGATGAAAAAATAAAAATTCTAACAAATTATATTGAAAAAACAAATGTAGATATACAAGAGAATAGGATTAAATTAGCTACTTTAAATAGTAATGTTGATCAATGTGAAAAAGAAAAAAAGCAACTTGAAATAGTATGTATACATACTAAAAATGAAATAGAACAAATTGAAAGTACAAAAATAGAAACTATAAATAGATATGAAGTTATTCAAAAAGAAATAAATAATTTAGAAGAAGAAGTTAATGAAACTAAGATTAAAATAAGAAATAACCAAGGTGAATTAGAAGAAAAAAAGGGAGAGTTAAATAATTTAAACAATATTCTTACTGATCATAAAGTAAAATTAGCAGCTGTAGAAGAACAGAAAAAAGCATTTTCAAATGATATTGAAGGATTACAACAAAATATTAAAGATAATAAAGATTCCTTAAAAAGTAAAGAGAAGCAATTACAAGAAATTAATGACATGGATACATTAAATAAAGATGAAGCTAATGTTTTAACTGTTAAATTGAATGAACTTACATTGAAACTAAAAACATATGAAAATGAATTAAAAGAGTTTAAATCTAACAAAGAGTTGAAAGAAAAACAAGAGTTAGAAATTAAAAAACTATTAGAACAAGTAGAATCAGTTTTATCAGAACTACAAGATAGTACTCATAAATTAGATGTTAAGCGTACTAGGTTAGAGATTCAACAACAAAGTTATTATACTAAGCTATCGGAAGAGTATGAACTCACTTATAATTTAGCACTCGATATAAAAGAAGAAATTTCAGATATTACTAGTACAAATAAGGAAATAAAGAAAATTAAAAATGAAATTAAAGGTTTAGGTAGTGTGAATTTAGATTCTATAGAAGAGTATAGAAAAGTAAATGAGAGATATAACTTTTTGAAGAATCAACAAGAAGATCTTAATCAAGCAAAACAGTCTCTAGTTAAAGTAATTGATGATATGGATCACACTATGAAAAAACAATTTATTGATCAGTTTAATATTATTAAAAAAAATTTTAATAAGGTATTTGCTAAATTATTCGGTGGTGGTAAAGCCGATTTAATTTTAGTTGATGAAGATAATTTGTTAGAATGTGGTATTGATATAATAGCTCAGCCTCCAGGGAAAAAACTTCAAACATTGTCTCTTTTATCTGGTGGAGAAAGGGCTTTAACAGCAATATCTTTATTGTTTGCAATATTGTTAGTAAAACCAAGTCCATTTTGTATATTAGATGAAATAGAAGCAGCATTAGACGATGCTAATGTATACAGATATGCAGCATTCTTAGAAGAATTATCTAAAAATACCCAATTTATAGTTGTTACTCATAGAAAAGGAACTATGGAAAGTACTGATGCTATTTATGGGGTTACTATGCAGAATAATGGGATATCAAGTTTAGTTTCTGTTAAATTATCCGATTACAAAGAAAATGAAGTAGCGAGTTAAAGGAGGATTATAATGTTTAAAAAAATTATAAATAAGTTTACAGGAAAAAAGAAAGAAAAAGAAGAAGTGGTTAATCCTGAAGAAGAATTAAATGAAGCAAATGAAAATGATAGTAAAAGTAATGATGACTTTATACAAGAGGTAATTGTTAATGAAGATGAAAAGCTCCAAAATATTGAAAAAGAAAATATGGAAGTTGAACCAGAAAAAGAAAATAGTTATCAAGAAGATATAAAAAAAGAAGAAGAAATTGAAAAGGAAGAATTGAAAGATTCTCAAGAACCTACTGAAGAAATAGAAGAATCAGTTGAAAAATTAAAAGAGAATAATGAAGAATTGGAAATAGAAGAATTTGATGAAAATAAGCTAGAAGAAAAAACAGAGGAAACTAAAGAATTATCAGAACAAAAAGCAGATGAAATGGAAGATCTTGAAGAAATAGAAAAACGAGAAGAAAAGTCAAAGTTCAATTTATTTAAAAGATTAAAAGAAGGTCTTTCTAAAACTAAAAATGGAATTACAGGTAAAGTAGATGATCTACTTAAGTCATATAAAAAAATAGATGAAGATTTATTTGAAGAACTAGAAGAAATCTTAATCACTTCCGATATGGGTGTTCAAACTACTATGGAAATAATAGATGATTTAAGAGATAGAGTTAAGAAGGAAAAAGTATCTGATCCAGCTGATGTAAAACAGCTACTTATGGATAAACTAACGGAAATATTACAGGATCTTCCAGATTCTGAAATTAATATTGATCCATCGCCAGCAATTATTCTTGTAGTCGGAGTGAACGGTGTTGGTAAAACAACTTCTATTGGAAAAATGGCATATCGATTTAAAAATGAAGGAAAAAAAGTTTTATTAGCAGCTGGGGATACATTTAGAGCAGCTGCTATAGATCAATTAAAAATTTGGGGTGATAGAGTAGGGGTAGATGTAATACGACATCAAGAAGAGTCAGATCCTGCAGCTGTTATATATGATGCTGTTCAAGCAGCTAAGGCTAGAGGGACGGATGTTCTTATATGCGATACTGCTGGGAGACTTCACAATAAAAAGAATTTAATGAATGAGCTTGGTAAAATATTTAAAGTTGTAGATCGAGAGTATGAAGGTGCTACTAAAGAAGTATTATTAGTATTAGATGCAACTACAGGTCAAAATGCTGTGCAACAGGCAAAAACTTTTAAAGAGGTTGCAAATATTACAGGGTTAGTGTTAACTAAGCTTGATGGTACAGCAAAAGGTGGAGTGGTAGTTGGAATAAGCAGAGAGCTAAATGTTCCTGTTAAGCTTATAGGTGTAGGTGAACAAATGGAGGATTTACAAAAATTTGACTCTAATACTTTTGTTAAAGCTATTTTTGGAGAAGAAGAATAAAATACTTGACATTAAACTATTTTTAATATAATATTACTACTGTAAAGTGAATATGCTTTACAGTAGATTAATAGGAAGTGCTGATATGTTACAAAAAACACTTGAAATTTCAATTTTATATGATTTTTATAGTGAAATGCTAACTGAAAAGCAAAGAGATATAGTAGATTTATATTATAATCAAGACTTATCATTAGGAGAAATAGCAGAAGGATTTAATATATCTAGACAAGCTGTTTATGATATGGTAAAAAGAACAGAAAAGTTATTATATCAGTATGAAGAAAAACTTGGTTTTATGAAATTATTAAAAAATAAAAATAAAAAAATTGTAGAAATATTAGATAAAGTAATAGATTTAGAAAGTAATTTAAACTCAGGTTCTTCTTTAGATAAATCACAAAAGGAAATTAATGTAATTAAATGTGAATTAAATAATTTTCTAAATAATTAAACCCTGTGAAGGGAGGTATATGTATGGTTTTTGAAGGTTTATCTGAAAAGCTTCAAGATACTTTTAAGAAGTTAAAGGGCAAGGGAAAACTAACAGAGAAAGATGTTAAAGAAGCAATGCGAGAAGTAAAGCTTGCTTTGTTAGAAGCAGACGTTAACTTTAAAGTAGTTAAAGACTTTATAAACAAAGTTAAAGAGAGAGCAGTTGGTTCAGAAGTATTAGAAAGCTTAACCCCAGGACAACATGTAATTAAGATAGTTAATGAGGAATTAACTGACTTAATGGGAAAAGAACAAGTTAAAATTAATTTTGCGTCTAAGCCTCCTACTATTATAATGCTTGTAGGGTTGCAAGGAGCTGGTAAGACAACTACTACTGGTAAATTAGCTGGAATGTTAAAAAAACAAGGTAAAAGACCTTTGTTAATAGCTGGGGATATTTATAGACCAGCTGCTATTAAACAGTTACAAGTTGTTGGGGAAAAGGTTGAAGTTCCAGTATTCACTATGGGAGATAAACAAAGTCCTGTAGATATTGCAAAAGCTGGTATAGATCATGGTGTGAATCAAGGTAATGATGTTATTTTAATAGATACAGCTGGTAGACTTCATATTGATGAAAACCTTATGGATGAGCTTCAAGACATAAAATCCACAGTAAATCCACATGAAATTCTTTTAGTAGTAGACTCTATGACTGGGCAAGATGCAGTAAGTGTAGCTGAAAGTTTTAACGGAAAATTGGGCATAGATGGAGTTGTTTTAACAAAATTAGATGGAGATACTCGTGGTGGTGCTGCTTTATCTGTTAGAGCTGTTACTAATAAACCAATTAAATTTATTGGGCTTGGAGAAAAACTAGATGATTTAGAACCATTTTACCCGGATAGAATGTCCTCTAGAATTTTAGGTATGGGAGATGTACTTAGTTTAATAGAAAAGGCAGAACAAAATTTTGACGCTAAAAAAGCTAAGGAACTTGAAAGTAAAATTAGAACTCAACAATTTACTTTTGATGATTTTCTTGACCAATTAGAACAAGTTCAACAGATGGGTTCTATAACCCAACTCTTAGAAATGATTCCTGGCATGGGAGGCAAACAGCTAAAAAATTTAGATGTAGATGAAAAAGAGTTGGTATATGTTAAAGCTATTATTCAATCTATGACTAAAGAAGAAAGAAATAATCCGAGCATAATTAATGGAAGTAGAAGGAAGAGAATTGCACAAGGTAGTGGAACTTCTGTTCAAAAAGTAAATAAATTACTTAAACAATTTGAACAGACCAGAAAAATGATGAAGCAATTTTCAGATATGGGTAAGGCTACAAAAAAAGGTGGAAGATTTAAAATGCCTTTTTTAGGTAGGTAATATATTTTAAAGGAGGTGAAAAGAATGGCAGTTAAAATTAGATTAAAAAGAATGGGTGCACATAAAAAACCTTTTTATAGAGTAGTTGTTGCAGATGCAAGATCTCCGAGAGATGGAAAATTTATTGAAGAGATTGGATACTACAATCCTATTTCTGAACCAAAAGAGGTTAAAATTGATAGCGAAAAGGCACAAAAGTGGTTAAAAGATGGTGCGCAGCCAACAGACACAGTAAAAGACTTATTTAAAAAGAATGGCATCATTGAGTAATTCCTTACTAGGAGGTATATAGATGGGTCATTTAGTAGAAGTTATTGCTAAAGGATTAGTAGATAATCCAGATGAAGTGACTGTTAATGAGATAGAAGGAAATCAATCTCTTATAATAGAACTTAAAGTTGCTCAGGAAGATATGGGCAAGGTAATTGGCAAGCAGGGAAGAATCGCTAAAGCAATTCGAACGGTTGTTAAAGCTGCTGCTACAAAACAGAATAAAAGAGTAGTTGTAGAAATTATTCAATAAGGATTAGGGAAACCTAGTCCTTATTATATATACAAGTTTAATTATTTATATAATGTTAATAATAAATTTTATAAATAATTTAATAAGAAAAGAAGGGTGTATCTATGAAGAAGATGCTACGTGTAGGTAAAATAGCTAATACTCATGGTATAAAAGGGGATATAAAAGTTATTCCTCTTACTGATTATATGGAGCGGTTTGAAGAGTTAGAATGGGTTTATATGGATGACTATGAAGAGAAGTTTTATATACAAAATGTAAAATATAAAAAAAATACAGTTATATTATCCTTTAAGGGATATGATGATATAAATTTAGTTGAAAAATTTAAAAATAAATATATATTGATTGATGATACTCAACGTCAAAAATTACCAGCAGATACTTATTACATTGCTGATATTATTGGACTCGATGTATATAATATAAAAAATGAATATATTGGTAAGGTAAAGGATATAATCCAAACAGGGCCAAATGAAGTTTATGTTATTAAAGGTGATAACAATAAGGAATTTATGATACCATCTGTTAAAGAGTTTATTCCAGAAATTTCTTTAAAAGAAGGAAAAATTGTTATTAATCCTATTGAAGGAATGATAGAATGAATATAAAAGTAATGACTTTATTTCCTGAAATGTTTTCTGGTCCTTTAAACAATAGCATAATACAAAGGGCAAGAGATAATAAACTTATAGATATGGAATTTGTTAATATTAGAGACTATGCAGATAATAAACATAAAAAAGTAGATGATTATCCGTATGGTGGAGGGCCTGGAATGGTTATGACTCCTCAACCGATATTTGATTGTTATAATAATATAATTAATATGATGAACATGGAGGATGGTGAAAAACCAAGAGTAATTTACTTGTCTCCGAAAGGTAGAACATTTAATCAAAATATGGCAGTAGAACTTTCAAAAGAAAAAAATATAATAATGATTTGTGGACATTATGAAGGAATTGACCAAAGAGTAATTGATGAAATTGTAACGGATGAAATCTCTATAGGTGATTACGTACTTACCGGAGGAGAAATACCAGCAATGGCTATTATAGATTCTGTAGCTAGATTAATTCCAGGTGTATTATCTCAAAATCAATCTTTTGAAGAAGAAAGTTTTTATTTGGGGTTATTAGAATATCCACAATATACTAGACCTAGAGAATTTAGAGGTTTTAATGTTCCTTCTGTACTTACTTCTGGAGATCATAAAAAGATTGAAGAATGGAGAAGAGAGCAATCTTTAAAAACAACTTTTGAAAGACGAGCAGATTTACTAGATGATATGGAATTAAGCAAAAAAGATAAAGGATTTTTGAAAAAAATAAGAAAATAAAATAAATATACTTTTATTTAATAATATATTGTTATATTTTTATAATTATGATATAATCAACAAGGTAGAACGGGCGGTCCTCTATATTATTAGTATAAGAACGTCTATGAAGGAAGGAGGTACGACCATGGATATATTAAATACAATTGCAAACGAACAATTAAAGCAAGATGTTGCTGATTTTAGTAATGGAGATACTGTTAAAGTACACGTTAAAATCAAAGAAGGTACTAGAGAAAGAATCCAGATATTTGAAGGTATTGTAATTAAAAGACAAGGCGGTGGAGTTGGAGAAACTTTTACTGTTAGAAGAATAGCTTCAGGTGTAGGAGTTGAAAGAACATTCCCTGTACATTCACCTAAAATCGACAAGATTGAAGTAACAAGAAAAGGTCAAGTTAGAAGAGCTAAACTTTATTATTTACGTGATAGAGTTGGTAAGGCTGCATTCAAAATCAAAGAAAAGAAAAAATATTAATGATAAGGGGCTGATATTCAGTCCCTTTATTATTTACAATAAAAGTACATACTAATATATATATGAAAGGAGTGGATTAAATGAATATTAACTGGTACCCAGGACATATGAAAAAAACTAAAGAACTAATAAGAGAACAATTAAAACTTGTAGATGTAGTTTATGAACTATTAGATGCACGTATACCTATGAGTAGTAAAAATCCTGATATAGATAAAATTATTGGTAATAAGCCTAAAGTTATTGTGCTAAATAAAATTGACTTAGCAGATGCTAAAACTACAGTTAAATGGGTTGAATATTTTAAACAAAATGGAACTACAGTAATACCTGTAAATACCATCACTGGTGAAGGTGTAAAAAAATTAATACAAGAAAGTCAAAATGTAATAAAAGAAAAGATGGATGCTTTAATTAAAAAAGGTAGAAAGCCAAGACCAGCTAGAATAATGATTGCAGGAGTTCCAAACGTAGGAAAATCATCATTGATCAATAAACTTTCAGGAAGAAAAAGCACTCAAATTGGTGATAGACCAGGAGTAACTAAGGGTAAACAATGGATAAGACTAAAAGGTAATATGGAGTTATTAGATACACCAGGTATATTATGGCCTAAATTTGAAGATCCAGAAGTTGCTCTTAGCCTAGCATTTACAGGAGCTATTAAAGATGAAATAATGGATACAGAAACACTTGCATATAAACTTCTAGAAATATTATGGAAAGATCATAGAGAAGATATAATTGAAAGATATAAAATCAATGAAGAGTATGATGAAACTATAGAGATTATGGATCATATCGGAAGAAATAGAGGGTGCATTTTAAAAGGAAATGAAATAGACTACTCAAGAATATCTAATATTATATTAGATGAGTTTAGATCTGGAAAAATTGGACGTATTTCTTTAGAGCATCCGTAATTACTTTAGTAAGGGAGGGACTATATGCCAACATTAGATATTGAAAATACTATATGGGATAAAGGTCATAATTACATAGCATTTTGTGATGAAGTCGGTCGAGGTTGTTTATTCGGTTCAGTATTAGCAGCGGCAGTTATAATGCCTAAAGGTTTAGTTATAGAAGGTATTAAGGACTCAAAAAAACTATCGCCTAAAAAGCGAGAACAACTATATGAACTTATAAAAGAGAAATCTGTAGCTATGGGCGTAGGAACAGTTTCAGCTCAGGTAATAGATGAAATTAATATAAAAAATGCTACCAGATTGGCTATGAAAAAAGCTATTTTGTCTATTAAAGATAAAGAAGAAAACAGTATTAAGCCAGATTATATATTAATAGATGCAGAAAAAGTAGATATATCTATTCCTCAACAAGCTATTATTAAAGGAGATGATCTTAGCCATGGTATAGCCTCAGCTTCTATAGTAGCTAAAGTTATAAGGGATAGACTTTGTCAAAAATGGCATGAAGAGCATCCAGAATACAATATAAAACAAAACAAAGGTTATGGAACAAAGGAACACAGAGAAGCGTTAAAAACATATGGAATAAGTGCTATGCATCGAAAATCATTTTTAACTAAGATATTGAAGTAGATAATATTGTTTAATGTATTTATTTAATTTGTTTTTTAATATGGAGGATATTACTGTGAATATAAAATTAGGTCTAATAGGAGAAAAGTTAGCTGCAAATCATATGAAAAATAAAGGGTATTGTATTTTAGATCAGAATTATAGAACTAAAATTGGAGAATTAGATATTATCGCAAAGAAAGATAATAGTATTGTATTCATAGAGGTTAAAACTAGAACTTCTAACACATATGGAAGACCTGGTGAAGCAGTAAATACCAAAAAACAAAAAAAGATACGAACATTATCTCAGCAGTATATAGTATGTAAAAATCTTAAAGAAAATTGGATATATAGATTTGATGTTATAGAAGTACATATAATGGGAAAAAAATATAAAATAGAACATATTGAAAATGCATTTTAGCAGCTAAGCTGCTATTTTTTTGTAAAAATTTACATAAAATTAAGAAAATTAAAGGAGAAAAGATTTTAATATAGAACTTGTTTATATAATTTACTGTAGAATACATGATGGGAAGTGAAATTATGTTATCAAAAGTAAGAACTTGTTCTATAACAGGATTAGAAGTTACTAGAATAGAAGTAGAAGTAGACATAAGCAATGGGCTACCTAATATAAATGTTGTAGGACTTCCAGATACATCTATAAAAGAATCTAAAGAAAGAGTTAGAGCTGCAATAAAAAATAGCGACTTAGATTTTCCTATGAAAAGAATAACGATTAATTTGTCACCAGCAGATACTAAAAAAGAAGGTAGTCATTTTGATTTACCTATTGCATTAGGTATACTAGGTGCTTCAAACCAAGTTCCATTAGATAATTTGAAAGAAACATTGATCTTAGGAGAGTTATCATTAGATGGTAGAACAAATAAAGTGAACGGTGTGCTGCCTATGTTGTTAGAAATGTATAATCAAGGTATTAAAAAAGTAATAATTCCTTATGAAAATCTAGAAGAAGCAAAAATTGTGGAAGGTATAGAAGCAATTCCTGTAAAAAATTTAAAAGAGATAGCACTTCATCTTATAGGAGAAGAAAAAATACCTAATTATATTGGAGAATCTAATTATAATAATAAGGAAGGAATTAGTACTGAGGATTTTAAAAATATACGTGGCCAAGAAAATTTAAAAAGAGGGTTAGAGATAGCTGCATCTGGAAATCATAATTTACTAATGGTAGGGCCTCCAGGATCTGGAAAAACCATGGCTGCTAGAAGTATTCCTTCTATACTTCCTAAATTAACATTTTATGAGGCTTTGGAGATTACTAAGATATATAGTGTAGCTGGACTAATTAATTCTAATGAAGGACTTGTTAAAAACAGACCATTTCGCTCGCCACATCATACTAGTTCGGTAGTTGCTTTAACTGGTGGGGGAAGGGTTCCTAAACCTGGTGAAGTTTCTTTAAGTCATTATGGAGTACTATTTTTAGATGAACTACCAGAATTCAATAAACAAGCTTTAGAAGTTTTGAGACAGCCATTAGAAGATAGAAGTATAAACATATCTAGAGTAAATGGATCTTATCGGTATCCTGCTGATTTTATGCTAATAGCATCGATGAACCCTTGTCCTTGTGGTCACTATGGTACTGACTCAGGACATGAATGTACTTGTACTCCATATGAAATTAGGCGATATTCTAATAAAATTTCAGGGCCTTTAATGGATCGTATAGATATTATTGTTGAAACATCTTCTGTAGAATATAAGGACTTGATTAGTAATAATAGGGCAGAATCGTCTAATGAAATAAGATATCGAGTAGAAAGAGCTAGAGATATCCAATTAGATAGATATAAAAATACTAATTATATATTTAACTCTCAATTGAGTGGAGAAAGTATAAAAAAATATTGTTTATTAACTTCTTCTGCTAAAAAATTAATGGATTTAGCTTTTGATAAAATGAAATTAAGTGCAAGAGGATATAGCAGGATTTTGAAGGTAGCTAGAACAATAGCTGATTTAGATGAAAGAAATGTCATTACAGACAACCATTTGGCAGAAGCCTTACAATATAGGAATATAAACAAATCTTGATGTTTAAATTTTTTCTTATATTAAGTAATAAATGGGAGGAAATTATTATGCAAATAGATAAAAAAGAAGTTCTTGTATGGCTAAGTCATATAGAAGGAATTAAAAATAGAGATATTGATAACTTAGTAAATTACTTTGGTGATATTAATGAAATTTTAAATGTAGATGAAAAACATATAAAAAGGACTTTGAATAAACGAAGAATAATTGCTAATAGAATTATAGAAAATAGAAATGAGGAGTTTATCAATAAAATTTTCAAAAACCTATATGATAATAATATAAGTCCATTAACTATATTTGATAATGACTATCCATCTAAACTCAAAAATATATATGATCCACCTTATATAATATATACAAAAGGTAAAAAAATAAGGTTGGATATTCCACTAATAGCTATAGTGGGATCTAGAAAAGCAACACCTTATGGAAATTGGGCTGCTTATCAATTTGCAAGAGAATTAGCAAAATGGAATATAGGAATTATAAGTGGGTTAGCTTTAGGAGTTGATGCATCAAGTCACAAGGGCGTATTAGATGAAGAAGGTGGATATACCATAGGAGTCTTAGGCTGTGGCTTAGATCAATATTATCCCGCTTCAAATCGAAATTTAATGGATAAAATTATTATAAATGGTTGTATTATTTCGGAATACTGTTTAGGAATGCCACCATTAAAGTATAATTTTCCAGCTAGAAATAGAATTATTAGTGCGCTATCTGATGGTGTAATAGTAATTGAAGCTTCTGAAAAAAGTGGTGCTTTAATAACTGTAGATTACGCATTAGATCATGGAAAAGATATTTATGCTTTGCCTGGTAATATAAATAGTACTCAGAGTAAGGGAACGAATAAATTGATTAGAGACGGGGCTAAAATATTACTTAGTATTGATGATATAATTGAAAATTTGCAGTATAAATATACTATAGAAAAAAAGAGTTTAGAAAAAACTATAAAGGAAGATTTAAGTAAAATAGAAGCTATGGTATATGAAGTAATAAAAGGAAGCCCTATAAACATAGATTTAATTGTAAATAAAACTGGAATTAAAGCATCTGAATTAAATTCTATATTAACTGTATTAGAAATTAAAGGTTATATAAATCAAATGCCAGGTAAAATATTTACAGTATCTAAATAAATTGATATAATGTAAAGAATTGATTTTATCTGATAATTCTAGAGTTAAGTTACAGCATAATGGAGGTGTACAAATTGGCAAAATCTCTAGTAATAGTTGAATCACCAGCAAAAGCAAAGACTATAGAAAAATTTCTAGGAAAAAGTCATTATACTGTAAAAGCTTCTGTAGGGCATGTCATTGATTTGCCTAAAAGTAAACTTGGAGTTGATATAGACAATGACTTTGAACCTCAATATATTACTATACGTGGTAAGGGACCAGTTTTAAAAGAAATAAAAAAGCTGGCTAAGAAATCAAAGAAAATCTACTTAGCAACTGACCCGGACCGGGAAGGGGAAGCAATTTCATGGCACTTAGCAAAAGCTTTAGGAATTGAAGAGGATACTCCATGTAGAATCGAGTTTAATGAAATAACAAAGAACACTATAAAAAGTGCTATTAAAAACCCTAGAAAAATTAACTATGAATTAGTGAATGCTCAACAGGCAAGGAGAGTTTTAGATAGATTAGTAGGATATAAAATAAGTCCTTTGCTATGGAAAAATGTAAGGAAAGGATTAAGTGCAGGAAGAGTACAATCTGTAGCTACTAAGCTCATTATAGATAAAGAAGAAGAAATAAAAAAATTTAAGCCTGAAGAGTATTGGAGTTTAAATTTAGATGCAGAAAATAGTAAAAAAGAAAAATTAGAAGTTAAGTTTAAAGCTGATAGTTTAGGGAATAAAGAAATAAAGACAGAAGAAGAAGTAAATAGAATTTTAAATAGTTTAGGTAAAACACTAACAGTTACGAAAATAAAAAAAGGTGAAAAAAAGAGGAATCCAAGTAAGCCTTTTACTACCAGCACGCTACAACAAGAAGCAGCAAATAAATTAGGATTTTCCACTAAAAAAACCATGTCTTTAGCTCAACAGCTATATGAAGGAATCGATTTAGGGAAAGAAGGAACTGTCGGCTTAATTACATATATGAGAACAGACTCTACTAGAATATCAAATGAAGCCATTAAATCGTTAAAAGGATATATGGATGAGTTTATAGGAAATGAATATTTGAAGAAAACTCACAAAAAATCTAAGGAAGATAAAAACAAAAAAAGTGTTCAAGATGCTCATGAAGCTGTAAGGCCGACAGATGTTTATAAACATCCTGATAATATTAAAAATTCATTGAAAAAAGATCAATATTTAATTTATAAACTAATTTGGGAAAGATATGTTGCAAGTCAAATGGTACCAGCTGTATATAACACATTAGCTATTGAATTGGAATCAAATGAAATAGTTTTTAAAGCTACAGGATCTCAATTAAAATTCGATGGTTTCTTAAAAATATATAGCTTTGCTAATATATCAGAAGATACAGAATTACCTAACCTAACTGAGGGTGAAAAAATCAATATAGTTAAAGAAATTCACAAGCAACATTTTACTCAACCACCTGCTAGATACACAGAAGCATCTTTGGTTAAAACTATGGAAGAATTAGGTATAGGTAGACCAAGTACTTATTCCCCAACTATATCTACTATACTTTCAAGGGGTTATGTTGAAAAAGATGGAAAAAATCTGGTTGCTACAGAGTTAGGATATATTATAAATGAAATTTTAGTTGAATACTTTTCCAAAATTGTAGATATTAATTTCACAGCAGAATTAGAGAAAGAATTAGATTATATAGAAGAAGGACATGATTGGAAGAAGCTAATATCAGAGTTTTATAAAGAGTTCCGTGAGATGTTAACTTATGCTGAAGAGCATATAGAACAAGTTGACTTAGTGGAAGAAAGTGATGAAGAGTGTGAAAAATGCGGTTCTATAATGTTAATTAAACATGGTAGGTATGGTAAGTTTTTAGCTTGCTCGAATTATCCAGACTGCGAACAGACTAAACCTTTTCTTTATAAAATTGGAGTGAATTGTCCAAATTGTGAAGATGGAGATATAATTCAAAGAAGATCAAAAAAAGGTAGACTTTTTTACGGATGTAGTAACTTTCCAAAATGCAGATTTGTATCTTGGGGTAAGCCTGTAGATAAAAAATGTCCCGAATGTAATAGTATATTAATATACAAGAAAACTAAGAAAAGTGAAAAAAATAAATGTAGTAATAAAGATTGTGGATATGAAGAAGAAGTTGAAAATTAAGAATATTATTTGTTGAAAATATGTTGAAATAAGTCTAAATATGTGGTATTATTTCTGTTGGGCCTATTGTAAAATTATTTTGAAAAATGATTAACATATTAGTAGAAGTTAGTAAATTCAATGAGTATATAAACTTGAATTTTAGAAAATACTATATATAATACATAAAGTATAATATTTTCTATCAAAGGGATACATAACATATTAAACTATTGTCTATATAAAGTTAGACATAAGTAAACTCAAGATTATAATATTAAATTAGTATTTTAAGGAGGAGCAGTAATGCAAGGAACATTATTAGAAAAAACAAGAAGGATTAATAAAATTTTACAGCAATCAGGAGAAAATAATATTTCCTTTAATGAAGTTTGTAGAATTTTAAGTGAGATTTTAGAAGCGAATGCTTATGTAGCTAGCGCAAAAGGAAAGGTTTTAGGAGTAAGTTTAACGGATACTTCAGACTGTCCTATTATTACAGATGAAAAGACAGGAGAAAAAAGATTCCCTGAAGAATATAATCAAAGATTGTTAGCTGTAAATGAAACAGAATCAAATATTACAAGAGATAGACTTTTATCATATTTCAAATATGATATTGATAGCTATGAAAAACTAGTTACTATTGTTCCTATAAATGGAAGCGGGCAACGTCTTGGAACTCTTGTACTAGCAAGGTTTGATAAAGAGTTTAATGAAGAAGATTTAGTTATGGTTGAATATAGCTCTACAGTAGTAGGATTAGAAATTTTAAGATCAGAATCAGAAGCTATAGAAGAAGAAGCTAGAAAAAAAGCGGTAGTTCAAATGGCTATAGGAACATTATCTTATTCAGAGTTAGAAGCAGTTGAACATATATTTAACGAACTAGATGGTGAAGAAGGTTTGCTAGTAGCAAGTAAAATAGCAGATCGTGTTGGAATTACTCGTTCAGTTATTGTAAATGCTCTAAGAAAATTTGAAAGTGCTGGGGTTATTGAATCAAGATCGTTAGGTATGAAAGGTACACATATTAGAATTCTAAATGACAACCTTTTAGATGAACTAAGAAAGTTAAAAAGGTAATATCCTTGGCTAATTAAATATAAAGAAAAAATACTAGTTATTCTATTTTGAACAACTAGTATTTTTTATGTTCATATTTTATTAATAATAACATTGTATGCTTCAGAATAAAAATAGAATTCAGTAAATTAGCATTAGTGCTAGAGACCTAAATGTAGAAATTTAGGAAAAAAAGAAGGAAATTAGATGAAATTGTCAAATAAATCATGTATAATCATAATATAACAAAATGTTCATTATTACTTTTTTAGGATTTTTTTGGATAACAAATATAGTTAAAATTTTATTAAATTTTATAAAAAGGAAATGGAGGTAAATATGTACAATAATATTAATATTTTATCTAAGGCTTTAAATGCTTCATGGAAGCGCAATGAAGTTATTAATAATAATATTGCAAATGCAGATACTCCTGATTTTAAAAGAAGTGATGTAGCATTTGAGAATATTTTAAAGGAAAAATTATCAAATAAAAACATAGAAGGTTTCACTACACATTCAAATCATATATCTATTAACAATAAAAGTCTTAATGATTTAGATTATAAAGTGGTGAAGAAAGATGGATTTAGTACTAGAATAGATAAAAATAATGTAGATATTGATGTTGAGATGGCAGAAAGAGCTAAAAATGAGATTTATTATAATGCTGTAACAAGTAGAATTCAAAGTAATTTCCAGAAAATAAAGCTTGTTATTAATGAAGGGAGGTAATATAAGTGTCAATGTTTAACTCGATCAACGTAAGTGCTTCTGGATTGACAGCTCAAAGACTTAGGATGGATATAGTTACAAAAAACATAGCAAATGTTAATACTACTAGAACTCCAGATGGTACTCCTTATAGAAGACAAGTAGTTGAATTTCAAACTAAAGATAATAATGTATCTTTTTCAGAGTATTTAACAAGAAACAGTGAAGGATCCGCAAATTCTACTGGGGTAGAAGTATCTTCAATAAAAAATGACACTTCTCCATATAAAAAAGTATATGAACCAGGTCACCCAGATGCAGATGAAAGTGGATATGTGTTAATGCCAAATGTGGATATAGCAACTGAAATGGCGAATATGATTTCAGCCACTAGAGCATATGAAGCCAATGTAACTGCTTTAAATGGAACTAAAAGTATGGCTCTAAAGGCTTTGGAAATTGGTAAATAAAGGAGATTTGTATAATGAAGGTTAGTGGTTTAACTCAAATTAATAATATTGCTTTTGATTTAAAGGATACTTCTACAAATAAAATATCGAAGAGCACAGAATCTTTTTCTGATTTTTTAAAAGATTCATTGGCCAAAGTAAGTTCTCTTGAGAAAGAATCTGAAGAACATACTTTAAAATTAGTAACTGGTGAATCAGAAAATATACATGAAGCTATGATTGCAGCGCAGAAAGCCGATATAGCTCTTCAATTTACTATGCAGATAAGAAACAAAGTATTAGATGCATATAATGAAATTATGAGGATGCAGATTTAATTGCAGCAAGAGAGAGGTGAGTTAATGTCGGATTTCTTAATTCAGATAAAAAATCAACTTGATGAGTACTTTCAAAAGTTTGAAAAAAAACAGAAAATTATATTTATATCAAGTACTGTTTTTACAATATTAGCTTTAACAGGAATAATTTATTATTTTACAAGGCCAGAGTATATAGAAATATATAAAAATTTAGAACCTAAGCAAACAGGTGAAATATTAGAAACGTTGAAAGAAAATAATATACAAGCAAAAATTGGGCAGACGAGTGGAAGTATATTGGTTTCCAAAAATGATGAAAAAAGAGCTCAAATAGTGGTTGCAACCAAAGAACTTCCAACAGCTAAGTTTTCCTTTGATGATGCTTTTTCAGGAAACTCTTTTATGATGACAAGTGAGGAAAGATCTCAACGGTATATATATGCCCTTCAAAATCATTTATCTAGCATAATTGAAGAACTAGATGGAGTAAAAAGAGCTTCAGTAACATTAGTTGTGCCAGAAAGTTCAGGATTTGTTATTAATGATAATCAAAATGACCCTAAGGCATCTGTAATGCTAGATTTATCAGGGAACACTATTTTAAATGAAAACGCTATAAATGGAATTGCCATTTTAGTTTCTAATGCTGTAGAAGGACTTATGCCTGAAAATGTTACAATACATGGAAGTGATGGAAGTGTATTAAATCAAAGTTTAGAAAGTGATTCGAATATTTTTAGTTCAAATAATAATATGGTATTGCAACAAACTGTAAAACAAGATTTAGAGAAAAGTATAACGGATTTTTTATCTAGTGTTTATGGATATGGAAATGTTTCAGTTATGGCTAATGTTAAATTGAATTTTAATAGTGAAGTAACTGAAATAAGAGAATTTACACCGCCCATTGAAGGTGAGACTACCGGAATACCTAGAAGCTTACAAGAGCTGAAAAAAACAATACCAGAAGGAATTCAAGGTGGAATACCTGGTACGGATACTAATGCAGAAGATATTCCTCAAAATGTAGAAGGTGATGAACAGTATACAGCATATTCAGAAGCTAGTAGAACTATTAATTATGAAATTAATGAATTACATAAGAAAATTGTTGAAGCACAAGGACAAGTTGAAGATGTTACTGTAGCAGTTTTTCTTAATAGAGTAGCTTTAGAGGAAGGTGATTTAAGTGAAGATGAGAAAGAAGAACTGATCGATATAATATCAGCAGCTGCAGGTTTAGATACAAAAGTAGTTCAAGTGGGAGTTCAAGAATTTAATAATACACCTGATAGTAATGATGAATATGCATCTACTGATGGCTCATTTAACAACATTCCACTATGGATGATAGGAATTTTATTAGCAGGTATTTTAGGAACTACATATTTTGTTCTTCGTAGAAAGAAAAAAGATGTAGAACTAGAAGATTTAGAAGGTGAAATGATTATTCCTGATCCTATTGAAGAAATTAATTTAGATTCATCTGGATCTCAAACAAAACAGCAAATTGAAAAATTAGCAAGCAAAAACCCTGAAGGTGTAGCACATCTTTTAAAAAATTGGTTGAATGAAGATTAGAGGTGAACATATGGCAAAGAAAGTGTCTAAAAGTGATATTACAGGAAAACAAAAAGCTGCTATATTACTTATTAGTTTAGGACCAGAATATTCTGCTCAAATTTTTAAACATTTGAGCAATGAAGAAATCGAAGAACTTACTTTAGAAATAGCAAATATGCGAAAGGTATCTCCTGAAGAGAAGGAAAAAGTGTTAGAAGAATTTCATGATGTATGCTTAGCTCAAGAATATATTTCTGAAGGTGGCATTAATTATGCTAAAGATGTACTTGAGAAGGCATTAGGATCTCAAAAAGCCATGGATATTATAAATAAGTTAACAGCTTCTCTTCAGGTTAAACCTTTTGATTTTGCTAGAAAAGCTGATCCAAAGCAACTGTTGAATTTCATTCAAAATGAACATCCGCAAACAATTGCATTAATATTAGCTTATTTATCTGATTCTCAATCAGCACAGATATTATCTGCTTTACCTCAAGAGAAACAATCTGAGGTAGCACAAAGAATAGCTATTATGGAAAGAACTTCTCCTGAAGTTATCAGGGAGGTTGAGTTGGTATTAGAACAAAAACTTTCTTCTTTGGTTAATCAAGATTATACAAGTGCAGGTGGAATACAATCTATTGTAGACATACTGAACTCCGTTGATAGAGGTACAGAAAAAAACATTATGGATACGTTAGAAATTCAAGATGTAGAGTTAGCAGAAGAAATTAAAAAGAGAATGTTTGTATTTGAGGATATTATTACTCTGGACAGTACTTCTATTCAAAGGTTTATTAGAGATATTGATAATAAAGAGTTGGCAGTAGCATTAAAAGGTGCAACTGATGAAGTTGCTGATATTATTTATGCTAACATGTCTAAACGTATGGCAGAAATGATTAAAGAAGATATGGACTTTATGGGACCAGTTAGATTGAAAGATGTAGAAGAATCTCAACAAAAAATAGTTAATATTATTAGGAAATTAGAGGAAGCAGGAGAAATTATTATTTCTCGTGGTGGAGGAGATGAAATAATTGTCTAAGGTATATAAGAGGAATGAAATTGTTTTAGGCCAAGGGAAATTAGTTGATCTTCAAATTAATCCAATAATAAAACTGAATAATGATAAAAGAGAACAAAGAATTACAGACGATATTATGGACGATTATGATAAAGATTTAAGTGAAAATGTTGAAACAATTATAAATAAAGCCAAAGAAGAAGCAAAACAAATATTAGAAGATGCAGAATTAGAATTTAATAAAATTATAAATAAAGCAAAAGAAGAAAAAAATGATATTATTTCCCAAGCTTATACAGAAGCTAACAAAATATTAGAAAGTGCAAGAGAAAAAGGTTATAATAAAGGTCTAAAAACAGGTAAAGATAAAGGTTTTAAAGAAGTAGAGTCTTTAATTGAAGAAACTAAAACAATAAAGCAGGATATATTAATAGAAAAGAGATCTACTATTCAATCTTTAGAAAATGAAATAATAAATTTAATTATTACATCTATAGATAAAATATTAGATTATGAATTAGAAAAAGATCACTCTTTACTACTGAACCTTGTTGAAAAAGGGATAGAAAAATGCACATATACTGAAAGTCTAATAATACGTGTTAACCCAAATGATTATGAAGTAGTTGATTCATCAAAAAATAGAATATATCTGATGACTGAAGGTATAAGTGGTATAGAAATAAAAAAAGATCCTGGTTTAGAAAATGGTAGTATTATAATTGAAACAGAATCTGGAACAGTAAATGCAAGTTTAAAAACACAGATAGCCCAAATTGAGAATGCATTCTATAATGTTTTAAAAGGCGAGTGATGTTATATGAACACTATTTCATTAGAAAAGTATAGAACAGAATTGGAAAAATTAGATTTGATTAAATATACAGGTTATGTTTCACAAGTTATAGGTCTAACAATTGAATCTGTAGGTCCAGCTGTAAAAATTGGTGAAATATGCAGAATCTATACTTTAAAAGGACAGACACCTATATTAGCAGAAGTTGTTGGATTTAAAGAAAAAAAAGTTTTATTAATGCCTTTAGGGGAAATGGAAGGAATTGGGCCTGGAAGTAAAGTAGAGGCATTAGGTAGCACTTTGGAAGTAAAAGTAGGGGAACAACTATTAGGTAGAGTTTTAGATGGTTTAGGAAATCCAATAGATGGAAAAGGACCTTTAGATACTAATAAAGCTTATCCTGTTGTAGCATCACCACCTAATCCTTTACTTCGTGCTAAAATAGAAGAACCATTAAGCCTTGGTGTTAAAGCAATAGATGGACTTCTTACTTGTGGTAATGGTCAAAGAATAGGTATTTTTGCAGGTAGTGGAGTTGGTAAAAGCACATTACTTGGAATGATAGCTAGAAATACTCAAGCAGATATAAACGTAATAGCTTTAATTGGTGAGAGGGGAAGAGAGGTTAGAGAATTTATAGAAAATGATCTGCAAGAAGATGGACTTAAACGATCAGTACTTATTGTGGCAACATCTGACCAACCAGCTTTAATTAGAAATAAAGGGGCACTCCTTGCTACATCAATAGCTGAATACTTTAGAGACCAAGGAAAAAATGTAATTCTTATGATGGATTCATTAACAAGATTTTCTATGGCGCAAAGGGAAGTTGGACTGGCTATTGGAGAGCCGCCTGTAACAAGGGGATATACTCCTTCAGTTTTTGCCTCTTTACCTAAATTATTAGAAAGATCCGGTACATCAGATAAAGGGTCTATAACAGGATTATATACAGTACTTGTAGATGGTGATGATATGAATGAACCTATAGCAGATACTGTACGTGGTATATTAGATGGACATATTGTTTTATCTAGAAAAATAGCTAATAAAAATCATTATCCTGCTATCGATGTTTCTGCTAGTGTTAGTAGGGTAATGCCTAATATTGTAAGTAAAGAACATGTAGAAAAATCTAATACAATTAAGGAACTATTATCTACGTATAATAGTTCGGAGGATTTAATTAATATAGGGGCCTATGTTAAAGGAACAAATAAAAAAATAGATGAAGCTATTAATAAAATAGATGATATAAATGAGTTTCTTAAACAAGATCAACAAGAAAAAACTGAATTTAGTGATGTATTTGATGCTATGGAACAAATTGTATTTCAGGAGGGATAATAATGGACAAGTTTAACTTTCGATTTGATACTATTTTAACCACTAAAGAGAAAATCGAAGATGATAAAAAGAATAAACTTGGAGTTTCAATGAAGAAGCTTGCAATTCAGCGGGAGCATCTTGACAAACTGTTTCAGAAAAAAAACGATATAATTGTTCAAATAGACCACAAATCACAGAACAAAGTAAAAGTAAAAGAACTTAGAAATTTATATACTAATTTAGATAGAATACAGACAATAATAAATAACCAAACAAATGTAGTAATGGAACAAGAGTCAGAAACTCAAAATAGAAGAAAAGATTTAGTAGAAGCTTCAAAACAAAAGAAAGTATTTGAAAAATTAAAAGAAAAAGATTTTGAAGAATTTAAATATAGCCAGTTTAAAAATGAAATTGCTTTAACAGATGAGATAATTTCTTATAAAGCTGCAAACAGATAAAGGTGATTAAATGAGCATAAAGAAAGAGAAAAATAAAAACAAGTCTATTATTAAAACTTTATCAATTATACTAATATCTTTCATTACTTTACCTATTTTAGTCATTAGCATTATGTATTTTAGTAATAAAAATTTTAAAGATAATGCTAATCAATTTTTAGCCACATTACCTGGAGGTATAGGAGGGTACTTTGAGTCTATTCCTACCAAAAATGAGAGGGCACAAATAAAGAAAAATATTGCACATCATTATATAAACTTAGACGTGGAAAGAATTGTTGACAAATTACTTATTGTAGAGGGAGAAGATGAAGAATTATATAATGAGCTAATAATTTTAATGAGTAAAGAAAACAGTAGAAAAATGGCTAAAGTAAATGAGAAATTAAGATTGTCGAATTTAAAAAATGATCCTTTAAATAGAATTCTAAACCAGATAGACGAGGAAAACAAAGAGAAAATTAGTGAACTGCAAAAATATTATACATCTTTAAATCTTGCTGAAAGTATTAAAGAAATAGAAAGAACCTATTCTACAAATGAAATAACAACTGAAGAGGTAACAGGTTTATTTAAAAACTTAGATTCTAGTGAAGCAGCAGAAATTTTATTTTATTTGGATAAAGAGTTGACTAGAAAAATAAAATTTAATTTATCTAATAGATCTTTAAAAAATATTGAAAAAGAATTAGAAAAAATAGAATCAAACAATCAGAAGCTACAGAATTTAGCGCTAGTATATGAGAATAAAAATATAGAAGAAGCAGTAACTGAAATTGGTAATTTAGAAACATACAACATTAATGAACTTGCATTTATATTTAAAAATTTATCTTTACCTAAATCTTCTAAAATATTATCTAAAGTTAACGATAATGAATTTATGTTAACTTTATTAGAAGAAATAAATCATCTACAAAAGCTTTCAGATGAAGATAAACTTACTTCGCCTGCTATTACAAAAGGTATATCTATATATAAAGAATATGATAAAAAAATAATGGAATTAGCGTCTATATATGAAAAAACTTCTACTGATGATTTAGTTTTAATGCTAGAAAGCATGTTAAATAGAAATGAAGTATATCAAAGACATAGCTTAAGCGAAACTGAAGAGATTATATTTACTGAAGAAGAACTAGTTATTGATGTTTTGAATCAACTTAAAATTAATAAAGTGTCGGAGATATTAGAAAAAATGGATGAAGACAACAAGTCGACTTTGTCTAAGAAATTGTTAACTTAATATTTAAATTTTAATATATTTTATATATAGAAAGGGGGTGAAAAATATGAATACGATGAACATACATAATTCCTTTAATTCAAATAAAAATTTCACATCTAAAAACACTGCTTTTTCAAGAAAAGATAATAAGTTGTTTTCTGATATTTTTAGAAATGAAAACAAAACTTTGAATTTTAAAAATGATACCAGGAATGAATTTAAGAGCATAAGTGAAGATAATAAACAAAATATACATAGTTCCAATAAATCAAAAAATAGCTTTAAATCTGTTTTGAATAAGAAAAATGTTGATGAACACCAAACAATAAATGAAGAAAAAAACATTTCAAATTCTGAAAACACTGATGAAAAAAAATATAATAAAAAAGTAGACAAACTTGATAATATACAAGCAGATGAAACTATTGAGAAAAGTGAAAGTAATCTATCAAACGAGATTATAGCCTTGATTGAAAGCTTGATGAAAACTGATTTAATAGATTTATCTCAGTTGCAAAAGGATATTAATGTTGAAATTAAGTTAGATGAAACTCAAATTGAAGCATTAAACAACTTAAAAGAAAAGCTAAGTGTTTTATTAGAAACAGTAGATTTAGAATTAAATCAAGTGTTTAAAGAAAATATTAAAAAAGCTATAGAACTTTTAAATGAGATTACTGGTCAATCATCTGTAGATGTGGAAAGTAATAAATTAGTATCTAGTAAAGATGTTGAAGAAATATTAAGTATTATAGAAGATATAAAAACAAATATGAATCTTAATTCAAACAAACCCATTTCTAATCAAAAAAATAACTTTAATGAGTTGATTAGTAACAACAAAGATCAATTACAAAATACAGAAATTGAAAAAAACAATGGTGATGAGGAAAATGTGCAAGTATCTGAGGATATAGTAGATGAAGATTCTGTAGAAAATTTTAAAAAACTCTTAAGTAATGATAATAGTACAAAACCAAATTTTCTAAAACAACATTCTAATAATAATAGTATAATACAAAATCAAAATGCGTTAGAGATAAAGGCAGAACTTCAAAGTCAAAAAACAGATGTATCTATTCTTGAAAATGAAACAATTGATCACAAGCAATTTATCAATGAAGTTGCACAAAAAGCCAGTGTTTTTATATCTGAAAATAAAAATGAAATGAGTATACAATTAACCCCTGAAAAACTTGGAAAATTATCTATTAAGATAGGATTAAACGATGGGACAATGACAGGAAAAATATATGCAGAAAACTACTCTGTTAAAGAAATAATAGAAGCAAACTTAAGTCAACTTAAAGACGCTTTAGAAGAAAAAGGGGTAAATATTGGAGGCTTAGAAGTAAATGTAGGACATGATTCACAAAGTTCTGACAGAAATTTATATCATTCAAGTTTTAATAGTAGGAAAAAGCATAAAGGAATTCCAATATCTAATAATGTGATTGGAACATTCGAAGAAAAATCAGAAATAATAAATCCATATTTAACTACTAATAAGTTTGATGGATTAGTTTAGGAGGTAATAAAATGCCAAATGTTTCAGGAGTAAATGAAACTCAGCAGTATTCTAATAATAATGAGCAAATAAAACAGACAAAAGGTAATTTAGATAAAGATGCTTTCTTACAACTTTTAGTTACACAATTGCAAAACCAAGATCCATTAAATCCAATGGAAGATAGAGAGTTTATTTCTCAAATGGCACAATTTAGCTCATTAGAGCAAATGCAAAATTTAAATGATACTTTTATGGTAACCCAAACTACTATAATGGACCATATTTTAAAAATGAATAATAATTTAGTAGAAAGTCAAACGAATATAGTAGAGCAATTAGAGAAATTGAACGAGGCTTTAGATAATACAAATGTGCAAGAGCCAAATAATGATCTAGAGGAATTTAAGTTAGCATTAAATGATGTGAATAAAAGAAAAGCTCTAAATTATTATGATAGCTTTAATGCTTAATGATTTGGTAAACGTTGAAATAGAGTTAAAGAAAAACAATAATACTATAATTGGAGGTAAGAATGGCGTTTCAGTATAGTATATAAGCTCTAAAGGAGGAACTTATATGTACTCAATTAAAGCCAATCAACTTTCTATTGCTCAAAATAGGAATCAAAATACTAATATAAACAGACTTAAAAATCAAAATTCTAACTTCGAAGCATTGTTAAAAAACGAAATACAAAATAACCAAAAAATTAAATTTTCTAAACATGCAATGGATAGATTGAAAGAAAGAAATATAAAGTTGTCTGATGTTGAAATAAATAAATTAAATAATGCTGTTAATAAAGCTGCAAAAAAAGGCATTAAAGAAACTTTAATAATAATGGATAATAAAGCTTTCATAACGAGTGTAAAAAATAAAACAGTTATTACAGCAGCAACGGAAAAACAATTAAAAGAAAATGTGTTTACAAATATAGACGGTGCTATATTTGTATAGGCTGGACCCTTAAAGGGAAGCTTTTTGTTTCCGACCGAAAGAAGAAACAAAACACCAAAATTTAAAGGAGGTAATTTATTATGATGCGTTCAATGTTTTCAGCAGTATCTAGTTTAAAGGCACATCAATTAAGAATGGATGTAATAGGTAATAATATAGCAAATGTTAATACAGTAGGATTTAAATCATCAAGGGTAACATTTCAAGAAGTTTTTAACCAGACATTAAAGGGTGCTGGAAGACCACAAGAAGGTGGCCGTGGAGGAACAAATCCACAACAAGTAGGACTTGGTATAAGTGTAAGTTCTATGGATACTTTTCATACAAGAGGATCTGCAGAACGAACAGATAAAAACACAGATGTAATGATAAATGGAGACGGATTTTTCATGGTTTCCGACTCAAAAGACGGAGCAAATAAGAACTATACTAGAGCAGGTAATTTTTATGTTGATACAACTGGAAATTTAGTAACAGCAAATGGATACCATGTACTTGGTTATAATATGGATGAAGACGGAAAATTTACAGATGAATTAGGTGGAATTCAAATTTCTAAATCTGTATCTAGTGAGCCTAAAGCAACAGATAAAGTTGCATTTGATGGAAATATAAACAGTGACATAGATCCAGCAACAACAGCGGGAGCAGGAAATGATGGAGGTACTTTTAATAGTACTATGAAAGTGTTTGATAGTTTAGGAAATGAGCATGACATTGAATTGCAGTTTGAAAGAATAGATGATGGAAGCAGTAGTACTAGAAGCTTTGAAGTTAGTGTAGCTTCAGTAAATGGGGAAACTACTGCTACAATAGGAGGTGGACCAATTACATTAGATTTTGATGAAGCAGGGAAATTAACTGCTACCAGCGATGATGAACTAAATTTAAAAATCGACGATGGAGCAGGTTCGTTTGAGGGTGCAGCTGCATTAGATATAAACATAGATTTATCAGACATTACTAATTACGCTGCGGAATCTGATGCAACAGCTTCAGTAATAAATGGTTATTCAAGTGGTAAATTAGAAGAATATGCAATATCTCCGGTAGGAGAAGTAGAAGCAGTGTTTAGTAATGGTGATGTGAAGATTATTGGGAAAATTGCTCTAGCTAACTTTAATAATCCTGCTGGATTAGAAAAAACAGGTTCTAATATGTACAGACAAACATCTAACTCAGGACAACCACAGTTTGGACATGCAGGTATGGGTGGATTTGGAGAGTTAAACCCAGGAAACCTGGAAATGTCTAATGTGGATTTATCTAGAGAGTTTACTGACATGATTACTACACAAAGAGGTTTCCAGGCTAATTCGAGAGTCATAACAACAAGTGATGAAATGTTGCAAGAACTAGTTAACATGAAAAGATAAATAAAACAATCCTTCCTCACTGGTAGTTTTAACCAGTGAGGGGAAAGGATGATAGTATGATATATTTAACAAAAATTAATAGGAAGCAATTTGTTTTAAATGTGGATTTAATTGAAATTATTGAAGAAACTCCAGATACAATTATTACATTAACTAATGGTCATAAAATAGTAGTGATTGAAACACTACAGGATGTTATAAATAAAGTTATAAATTATAAAAGAAAAATATACATAAAAGATATATTAAAAACTTAATATATAAATATTTTTAAAAGTTTAAACTCATAGTTTCAAACATATATTAGTTAAATTTTGGCAAAATTCTTATAGGAATAGAGGTGTAAAAGTGGATATATCAACAATAATAGGTATAATAGTAGGAATAGGGTTTGTTATAGGAGGAATTTTGATAGATGGATCATTATTTAATTTCCTTGATCCAGCAGGAGGTTTGATAGTTATTGGTGGCACAATTGCTGCTACTTTTGTGGCATATCCTTTAAAAAATGTTCTAGAAGCATTTAAAGTCGCGACAAAGGCCTTTACTAATAAAGTAGAAGATCCAAATGAAATTATAGTGACTATTAATAAGCTTGCAAACACTGCTAGAAAAGAGGGATTATTAGCATTAGAAGAAGCATCAGAAGAAATAAACGAACCATTTTTAAAAAAAGGATCAATGTTAATAGTTGATGGAACAGATCCAGAACTTGTAAGAAACTTATTAGAAACAGAATTATCATTTATTGAAGAGAGACATAAAAATGGTCAAAGTATATTTGAAATTATGGGAACCTTTGCTCCAGCTTTCGGTATGGTTGGTACATTAATAGGACTTATAAATATGCTAACAAAATTAGATGATCCTAGTGTAATTGGACCAAGTATGTCTGTTGCTTTAGTTACTACTTTTTATGGTACTTTATTAGCGAATTTAGTATTTATTCCAATTTCGAATAAGCTTAAACTACGTAGTAGGGAAGAAATATTAAAAAAGGAAATTATGGTAGAAGGCTTATTATCAATTCAAGCTGGAGAAAACCCAAGAATAATTGAAGAAAAACTCAAAGCATTTTTACCACCTAAATCTAGACAAGGAATTAGTAGTAATAAGGAGGGTGTTGAGGCGTAATGGCAAGAAAAAGAGGATCAAATAATGAGGAACCAAAACAAGGATCTCCTGCATGGATGAATACATACGGAGATATGGTAACACTACTACTTTGCTTTTTCGTTTTGTTATTTTCTTTTTCAGAAGTAAATGCCAAAAAATTTGATGCACTTATTGAATCTTTTCAAGGTTCGTTAGGTATATTAGATTCAGGTACAGCGATTGAAAGTGATGACCTTATAACTGAAGCTATGAAAAACGATTTAACTACTAACCAGAAACAAGAATTGGAAGATTTTAGAAATCTACAAGAATCATTAGAAGATTACCTGAAAAATTCCGGTCTAGAATCTGACATTTTAGTTACTCACGAAAATGCAGGCCTTGTTTTAAGATTTAAAGATAATGTTTTATTTGATCCAGGACAAGCTATATTAAAACAACGTTCAAAAAAAATTTTAACTGACATTGTCACTTTTTTAGAGGCCCCAGAATTCATTGATAAATCTATAAGAGTGGAAGGTCATACAGATACTGTGAGATCAGATCCTACATCATTATATCCTACAAACTGGGAGCTATCGGCAGGGAGAGCTTCTAATGTAGTTAGATACCTAGTAGAAGAGTCAGACTTGGAACCAAAGAGACTTGCAATAGCAGGTTATGGGGAATATCATCCTATTGCTCCAAATGATACTGCAGAAAACAGATCTAAAAATCGAAGGGTTGATATTGTAATATTAAGATCAGAATATATTATTTCTGAGTCTTAAGAAACTTAAAATTAAAAGACAGGAGTGAAATTATGGACCTTAAAAAAACATTTATTTATATATCAATTGGCTTTTTACTATCTGCATTATTCTTCGGGATATTCTTTGCTTTTATGAACAACAATCAGTCTGCTGCTAATTCAAAAGCAATTAAAACCTATGAATATAATCTAGGAGAATTTTCTACTAATTTAGGAAATACAAGAAGCTACTTTAAAGGGAGTATAATATTAGAAGTTACTAATGAAAGTTTAATATCTATAATTGAAGAAAAAAACGTTCAAATTAGAGATGGAATTATTTCGATTTTGATTGAAAAGAATTCAGAAGAAATACTAGATGTAAAAGGACAAAGTAAATTAAAGAATGAAATTTTAGAAACAGTATCAAGTATAATAGATTCAGATGGAATTAATAATATATATTTTGCTGACTATATTGTTCAATAAGCAGAAAAATAGGAGGTGAAGAAATGTCAGATATTTTATCCCAAACTGAAATAGATGACCTTCTTAATGCATTAAATACTGGTGAGGTTGATGTTGAAGAAATATCAGACGATAAGCCTGAAAAACGAATAAAAAAATATGACTTTAAAAGTCCTAAAAAGTTAGCTAAAGATCAGTTAAAAACATTACAAATAATACATGAAAACTTCACAAGAACTTTGAATACTTTTTTATCTGGCTATCTTCGTACCTATGTAAAAACCGAAGTTGTAAGTGTGGAAGAGCTTTCTTATTATGAATTTAACAATTCAATTGTAAACCCAGCTGTTCTTTCAGTTGTTGACTTTTATCCTTTGGAGGGTCAAATAATTTTAGACATGTCTTCGACTATAGCCTTTGTACTAATCGATAGAATATTAGGAGGGCAAGGGAAGGCAATAGAAGAAAATCGTTCATTTACAGAAATAGAATTAACTTTAATTAAAAAATTCATAAAAGAAATAACTTCTTTAATGATAGATCCTTGGGAGAATGTAATAGAACTTGAGCCTAAACTGGATAAAATTGAAACTAACTCTCAGTTTGCTCAAATAGTATCGCCTAATGAAACTACAGCACTTATCACATTGAATTTGAAGATAGGCGAGGTTCAAGGTTATTTAAATATATGTATTCCCCATATTGTAATAGAACCTATTCTTTCAAAATTAAGCACTCAATATTGGTTTTCTAGTATAAACAAAAAATCTAACGAAGAAAGCAAGGGAATTTTAGAAAAAAGAATTACAAATAGTTCCGTAGAAGTAGCAGTAGAACTTGGACATACTCAAATAACTGTTAAAGACTTTTTAGAATTACAATTAGGTGATGTAATTCCACTAGATAATACTACAAATGGAGAATTAGAAATTAAAGTTGGAAATAAACATAAATATTTTGGAGCTCCTGGTACTATGAAAAACAAAACAGCTGTTAAAATTACAAAAATAGAAAAGAAAGGAGATGAAACATATGAGTGATATGTTATCTCAAAAAGAAATAGATACTCTGTTAAAAGGTACAGATAATGTGGATACAAATGAAGGATCTTCTGAATTTACAGAAGAAGAAAAAGATGCTATAGGAGAAGTAGGTAATATAAGCATGGGAACTGCCGCTACTACTTTATCTACACTTTTAGGACAAAAAGTAAATATTACTACTCCTAAAGTAGAAATTTTAAGTATTGATGAAATTTCTGAAAAATATCCTTTGCCTTTTGTAGCTGTTGATGTTAGGTATAAGGAAGGATTAGAGGGAACCAATCTTCTAATATTAAAGGATAAAGATGTAAAAATAATTACTGACTTAATGATGGGAGGTAATGGTAGTGCTGCTGAGGGTCAAATATCAGATATGCACCTAAGTGCTATAGGAGAAGCTATGAATCAGATGGTAGGATCTTCTTCAACCTCTTTATCTGATATGTTAAACAAGAAAATAGATATAGATCCACCTGATACTTTTATTTTGCAATTATCTACTGATAATTTGTTAAATCATTTTTCAAGTTACGAAAATAAGTTAATTAAAATTTCATTTAGAATGGAAATAGGT
Organism: Alkaliphilus sp. NP8; assembly: GCA_015978205.1. Taxonomy (GTDB): domain Bacteria; phylum Bacillota; class Clostridia; order Peptostreptococcales; family Natronincolaceae; genus Alkaliphilus_B. The sequence goes on from JADWMM010000029.1 coordinate 53,553, forward strand.
GAACTTATAGATAGTGAGATTATGCAACTTATGCCTATTCAATTTGCTAAAGAAATTGTTGAACAACTCTTTAATGACGTAAGTGGTATAGCATCTAATTCAATTAATGCTGAACTAGAGGAAATATTATCTAAATCAGATTCTTATAATTTAAGTGAAACAGAAGCAATCAAAAAACCGAATTCAGCAAGTAACAGTAACTCTATACATTCAAAGAAAAATGATATTAACGAAGATAAAAAAGTTAATATCAGCCCAGTGCAATTTCAATCTTTTGACGAATCATCAACTAAGAACGAAATACCAGAAAATATTTCGCTAATCCAAGACGTTCCATTAAAAGTAACTGTTGAATTAGGGAGAACCGTTAAGAAAATAAGTGAAATCTTAGAATTTTCCCCGGGAACTATTATAGAGTTAGATAAACTAGTTGGAGAACCGTTGGATATATTAGTTAATGGTCAATATGTGGCTAAGGGTGAAGTGGTAGTAATAGATGAAAATTACGGAGTGAGAGTTACAGATATAGTTAGTCCTGCAAAGCGAATTTCTAAAGTATAAAGGATATAAATTATTTACATGAATTTTAATTTTATAAATTGACGAATTATGCAATATACTGTTAATATATATTTATCATTTAATATTATTTATTAGATATATATATAAGGGAGGAAAAATTAATGGCTAATAAAATTTTAATTGTTGATGATGCATCTTTTATGAGAATGATGATTAAAGATGTTTTAACTAAAAACGGATTTGAGGTAATAGGAGAAGCTGAGAATGGTGCTAAGGCAATAGAAAAGCATAAAGAATTACAACCTGATTTAACTATTATGGATATAACTATGCCGGAAGTGGATGGTATACAAGCTGTAAAGGAAATAAAAAAAGTAGATCCTAATGCTAAGATCATTATGTGTTCAGCTATGGGACAACAAGCAATGGTTATTGAAGCTATTCAAGCTGGAGCAAAAGATTTTATAGTTAAACCTTTTCAAGCTGATCGTGTAATAGAAGCTGTACAAAAAGTGATTGGATAAAATGGACAGTATTTTATCAGGACTTTTTTTATTATTTATAACTATTTTAATTATTTTTTTTGCCTATTATATAACTACTATAATAGGCAAAAAAACAAGTATTCTTATGGAAAATAGGTATGTGAAAGTTTTAGAAAAGACATCATTAGGTTTAAATGTAAATATTGAAATTATAAAGATAAATAAAAAAATATACATTGTAGCTATACAAGGTAAAACTATTGAGCTTTTAGATACTATAAATGAATCTGAATGGGAATACATATATGCTCAAAATGGCAATTTATTTACCATTAAAAAGAAGATGCCTAATATTTTAAAAAACAAAGAAAATAAAAAGCTATAATCAGAATGGTAGTGAAATAAATGAACAAAGCAAAATATAAATTCAAAAAAAGATTTAATATAAAGAGGAAAAATGTGATATTGTTTTTTTTTATTGCAATCTCTTTTTTACTATTAAGTACAACTAATAATGTATATGCTCAAACTAATATTAATATACCTAATATGCAGTTAAGTATTGATGGAACTAATACTGTTGAAGGAACTTCTAGCTCTCTTCAGCTATTAGGATTGTTAACCATATTATCATTAGCACCAGCTATTTTAATTATGGTTACAAGTTTTACTAGAATAATAATTGTTTTATCTTTTTTAAGAAACGCAATTGCAACCCAGCAAACACCACCAACTCAGGTGCTAATAGGATTAGCTTTATTTTTAACTTTTTTTATTATGAGTCCTGTTGCTTCAGAAATCAATCAAAATGCTCTTCAACCATATTTAAATGAAGAAATTACTCAATCTCAGGCTATAGAAGAAACATTGAATCCCTTAAGAGAATTTATGTTTAAACAGACTAGAGAAAAAGATTTAGCTTTATTTATGGAAGCAAGTGGCACTGAAATATCAGATGATATTCAGTTATCTGATATATCAACTACTTCACTTATTCCAGCATTTATTATTAGTGAGCTTAAAACGGCTTTTCAGATGGGATTCGTTTTGTTTATTCCATTTATAATCTTAGATATGGTTGTTTCAAGTACATTAATGTCTATGGGAATGATGATGTTGCCGCCTGTTATGATTTCTTTACCTTTTAAAATTCTTTTATTTATAATGGTAGATGGTTGGAATGTTTTAATTAAATCGTTAATTTTAAGCTTTGGATAGAGGTGTAAATATGAGTGAATCTATGGTTATAGAATTAGGCCAAGAAGCTATGTTTAATATATTGATTTTATCAGCCCCTATGCTGGTAATCGGTTTATTAGTTGGATTAGCTGTAAGTATATTTCAAGCTACTACTCAAATACAAGAAGCAACTTTAGCTTTTATTCCTAAAATTATAGCTATTTTAGGATCTGTAGTTATTTTTGGCCCTTGGCTACTAAATATTATTATAGACTATACATTAAAATTATATACAAATTTACATAATTATATTAGGTAAAGAGTGATTAAACATGACAGTTGATTTGGTAAGTTATTTACTTATAAATTTTCAATTATTTATTTTAATATTAGTTAGAGTAACTGGATTTTTTGTTATAACACCTATATTTAACAGAAGAGATGTTCCTGCAATAACAAAAGTGGGTTTATCGTTTATGTTGACATTAATATTACTTTCTTTAAAAATTAATAATTTTTATTTGGAAATTGATAATATAAGAACATTGCTGTCTTGGTCAATATCTGAATTTTTAGTAGGTATTATTATAGGATTTATTGCATTTATCTATTTTACTCTTGTTTACCTAGCTGGTATGCTTAGTGATATTCAAATGGGATTCGGTATGGTTAATATAATGGATCCGGCAACAAATGCACAAATGCCTTTAATGGGAGGATTCTACAATATACTATTCACTTTGATTTTTTTATCAGTGAATGGACATCATCAATTAATCAAAGGATTAATGTATAGTTATGAAATAATTCCAATAGGATTTAATATTTCAATAAATGAAGCTACAATTGAGTATTTAATAAAAATATTTTCAGAGATTTTCATATTAGCTTTTCAATTAAGTACACCAATTGTTGTTGCAATTTTATTAACACATGTTGTCTTAGGAATATTAGCTCGTACAATGCCTCAAATGAATATTTTCGTTGTAGGATTGCCACTTAAAATTTTTATAGGAATTATAATATTGTTAATATCCTTACCTTTACTTATACCTTTTTCTGAAACTTTATTTGATAAAATGTTTCAATCGATATATGAGGTAATTCAGATTATATCTAGAGGATGATTATATGGAGTATAAATTTTTAATTGATTTACAACTTTTTACTGAAGAAAAAACAGAAGATGCAACTCCTAAGAAGAAAAAAGAAGCGAGAGAAAAAGGTAATGTAATGCAAAGTAAAGAAGTGAATTCTGCCTTTGTTCTTTTAGCAGTATTTATAATGATAAACTTCTTTGCATCATTTATAGGGATAAGATTTTTAAATATTACTAGGTACATATATCAAGAATATTTAACTCAAGATTTTATGTTTACTGTTAAAAATCTTCAACCACTTTTAATTAATGGAATAATTGTTTCTCTTATAGTTGTAGCACCAATTGCTATAACTAGTTTAATTGTGGGAATAGGATCGAGCTATCTACAGATTGGTTTTTTGTTTACTGTTAAACCTTTAGCTATGGATATAAAAAAATTAAATCCAATCGAAGGATTTAAACGTTTGTTTTCTTTAAGATCTGTAGTAGAACTTTTAAAATCCTTATTAAGGCTAATAGCTATAGGCTTTTTATCTTATATTTATATAAAAGAAAATATATATACTATTTTTCAAGCTGTTGGAATGGATATGGATATGATATTGAAATTAACTTTAAAAATGTCAGTTAATATAGGGATTCGTGCAGGAGTAGTGCTTATAGTTCTTGCTGTTTTAGATTATTTCTATCAAAGGTATGATTATAATAAAAAGCAAAAAATGTCTAAACAAGAAGTTAAAGAGGAGCATAAACAAACTGAAGGGAATCCTCAAATAAAATCTAAAATTAAAGAAAAACAACGACAAATGTCAATGCAAAGAATGATGCAAGATGTTCCTAAGGCAGATGTAATTATTACAAACCCTACTCATTTTGCTATTGGAATTAAATATGATCCAAAGGAGTTAGATGCTCCAAAAGTTATAGCTAAAGGACAAGACCTTATAGCTCAAAATATAAAAAAAGTTGCAAAAGAAAACCATGTTCCAATCGTTGAAAATAAACCATTGGCAAGAACTTTATACGATAGAGTAGAAGTGGGACAGTTTGTACCAGTAGAGCTTTATCAAGCTGTTGCAGAAGTATTAGCATATGTATATCGTATTAATAATAACATTTAGAGAGGAGGTATAATATGAAACATGGAGATATTATAGTAACACTTGCGGTAATTGCTATTGTAGTAATTATTATTATACCAATTCCGTTAGGTCTTTTAGATATTTTATTAAGTTTGAATATATCTTTAGCTTTACTAATTTTACTTAAGACTATGTATACAGAAGAAGCTCTAGAATTTTCAATTTTTCCTTCTATTTTATTAATAACGACTTTATTCAGGTTGGCTCTTAACATTACAACTACTAGATATATACTTTCAGAAGGGAATGCTGGAGGGTTAATTGATACTTTTGGTAGTTTTGTTATGCAAGGTAATGCGATTATCGGATTTATAATATTCTTGATAATTTTAGTTGTGCAATTCATGGTAATAACTAAAGGGTCGGAGAGAGTTTCTGAAGTTGCAGCTAGATTCGCTTTAGATGCTATGCCTGGAAAACAAATGGCTATAGATGCAGATTTAAATGCAGGGCTTATAAACGAGCAGGAAGCCAAAGAAAGAAGAAATAAAATACAAGGTGAAGCTGATTTTTATGGTTCTATGGATGGTGCAAGTAAATTTGTTAAGGGAGATGCCATTGCTGGTATTATTATTACTATTATTAATATAATCGCAGGCTTTGCTATGGGTATGATGACGGGTGAATTAGATTTTGTTTCTACTATTCAAAAGTATACGATTTTAACAGTAGGAGATGGATTAGTTAGTCAAGTCCCAGCTTTGTTAATTTCAACAGCAACTGGAATTATTGTAACTAGATCGGCTTCAGAAGGAAGCTTAGGTACTGATGTAATTAAACAACTTTTCAATAATTACAAAACAATGTTTATAATTTCAGGAGTGCTATTTATATTTGCTCTTGTAGGATTACCACGTGTTCCATTCACTTTATTGTCAATATTATTTTTAATTCTAGGTATGAACTTAAGAAAATATATTGATAAAGCAGAAAAAGAAGTAATTCCAGATGAAATTACCGAAACTGCAGAGGAAAAAAGAAAGCCTGAAAACGTTATACCTTTACTTAATGTAGATCCTATTGAATTAGAATTCGGATATGGAATTATACCTTTAGCAGATGCAAGTCAAGGTGGAGATTTATTTGATAGATTAGTTATGATTAGAAGACAATGTGCATTAGAGATGGGTATAATAGTTCCAATGTTTAGACTTAGAGATAATATTCAATTAGAACCAAATCATTACATAATAAAAATTAAAGGTGTAGAAATTACATCCGGTGAGATAATGTTTGATCATTATTTAGCTATGAATCCTGGAACTGCTGAAGGTGAACTAGAAGGTATTGACACAGTTGAACCAGCTTTTGGATTGCCAGCTAAGTGGATAAATGATGAAGAACGTGAAAAAGCTGAAGTACTAGGATATACAGTAGTAGATCCACCGTCAATTATAGCAACTCATTTAACTGAAGTAGTTAAAAAACATGCTCATGAGTTATTAGGAAGACAAGATGTAAAGAAATTAATTGACAATGTTAAAGAAAATCAACCAGCATTAGTGGAAGAATTAATTCCAAATAAAATGAATTTAGGAGAAATACAAAAGATTTTATATAATTTACTGAAAGAAGGAGTTTCAATAAGAGATATGGTTACAATACTTGAAACATTAGCAGATTATTCAGATATGACTAGAGATACAGATATGCTTACGGAATATGCAAGACAAGCTTTAAGTAGAGCAATTACTAAGCAATTTATATCAAGTCAACCTGCTAAAGTAATAACTATAGATCAACAATTAGAGCAAAAAATTATGGAATCTATTCAGCAAACTGATAGAGGATCATATGTTTCAATGGAACCAGATCTTATTCAACTAATTTTAAATAATCTATCTCATCAATTGCAAAAACTAATTAATTTAGGGGAACAACCTATTGTCATTACTGCTCCAATTGTTAGGTTATATTTAAAAAGGTTAACAGAGCAGCTTACTTCTGAATTAATAGTTTTATCATATAATGAAGTTGATCCATCTGTAGAAATAGAATCTGTTGGGATGGTGAGAATATAGATGAAAGTTAAAAAATTTTATGGTGCTAATAATCATGAAGTTATGTCTAAAGTAAAGAGAGAATTAGGGTTAAATGCAGTGATTTTACATCAACGTAAAATTAAGCCTAAAGGAATGTTTGGTTTTATGAAAAAATCAATGATTGAAGTTGTAGCTGCAATAGAAGAAGTTGAAAAAAATGTTGAAAAACCTAATGTTAGAGATAAAAGCATTAATATGGCTAAAATACAAGAATACAAGTTAAGAGAAAAAACCGAATTAAAATCTAAAGATACAGAGTTAAAAAAAGAAATTGATGATATCAAATTTATGTTAGGTAATGTGACTAATCAAATTCAAAATATTAATTTACCTACTAAAGATACAGATATGGACAATAAAAAAGACAGCTATATATATAATATTTTACTTAAAAATGAAGTAGATGAGGAACTAATATCAGAGATTTTAAGTAATAATGAATCTTTATATAGTAAAGATATAGAGGAAATTAAAGGTTTTTTAACTAAAGCCATTCCAGATTCAATTGACAATAAAAATATAAATTCTTCTTCCAAAATTATGTTTTTTGTAGGACCTACTGGAGTAGGTAAAACAACAACGATTGCTAAAATAGCTGCAAAGTATAGTCTTGAAAAAGGATTAGATGTAGGCTTAATAAGTTCAGATACATATAGAATAGCTGCTGTTGAACAACTAAAAGTGTACAGTGATATTTTGAATATTCCTCTGGAAGTTATTTATTCTCCTAAGGAAATTCATAATGCTCTAGACAATCTTAATAATAAAGATGTAATTATGATAGACACTGCGGGTAGAAGTCATAAGAATAATAAACATGTAGAAGAATTGAATTCATTATTAAATGAAGTGGGAGAAAAAAGTGTGTACTTAGTAGTTAGCTCTACTACAAAATTCAGTGATCTAAAAGATATTTTAAGTGTATATAGTTTTATAGATAATTATAAAATAATATTTACTAAAGTAGATGAAGTGAGCACTTATGGCCCTATATTAAATATTGCTATTAAATACCCAGAATATATTTCTTATATTACCAATGGTCAAAGTGTACCTGATGATATAGAGGTATTAACTTCAAATATAATATTAGATATGTTATTAAAGGAGATTTAGTATTATGGATCAAGCTTCTAAACTACGAGAATTAATTAATAATAGAAAATCAATTTTAAAGGAAATTAGCTCTGATGATGATAATAATACTAAAACTGCTAGGGTTATATGTGTTACTAGTGGAAAAGGCGGGGTTGGTAAAACAAACTTTACTATTAATTTAGGAGTAGAACTTTCTAAGTTAGACAATCGGGTAACTATAATAGATGCAGATTTAGGGCTTGCAAATATTGATGTATTATTAGGTACAGTACCTAAATATACTTTATATGATGTTATCCATAAAGACAAATCAATTGATGAAGTTATTATGAATGGACCTAATAATATGAAAGTTATATCTGGGGGTTCTGGGGTTCTGGAACTAGTGGATATGGATTCTGAATATATAAAACAGTTAATTGAAAAACTCAATGATATAAATAAGTATACTGATATTATTTTAATTGATACTGGAGCAGGTCTATCTAATTCAATTTTATCTTTTGTACTCTCGGCAGAAGAGGTTATACTGGTAACTACCCCTGAACCTACTTCTATAACTGATGCATATGCTATGATAAAGACAATTAACTTTAAAAGCAAAGATAAAAAGATAAAAGTTATAATTAATAGAGTAGAAAGTACAAAAGAAGGACATATAGCTTTTGAAAAATTAAACAATGCTTCAAATCGCTTTTTATCTATGAATTTAGAAAAACTAGGGTATGTTTTCGATGATAGTAATGTTGTTAAATCTGTAAAAAAACAACAACCATTTACTATTGAATACCCTAATAGTATTGCCAGCAAAAACATTAAACAAATGGCTTTGAAAATATTAAATGATAACGATTTTACTATTTCCAGTGCATCAGATGGATTTTTTAATAGATTAGTACGTTTCTTTAGATAGGAGGGTTAATATGGAAGTATTCTCTAAAATAGAAATTGGTGATAAGTTGAGTATAGAGATTAATTATGACGATTTAGAATCAAAAGAAAATAATATGCTTAATACACAACTTGTTGATAAAAGTGATAAATGTCTATATATATCGCCTCCAATTTACAGTGGAAAAAAGTATTTCCTTAGAAAACGACAAAAAATCACTATATTTTTTTATCGTAAAAGAGGAATATATGAATTTAATGCCGAAGTAATTAAACAGGTAAGTGAGAATCTACAAACTTTTGAAATTAAACCAATAGGAAAACTAAACAAAATTCAAAGAAGAGATCATTACAGACTACCTATTACTCTTAATGCTGTGCTAAAATCAAATAAAAAGAACAATATGATTGAAACAAAATGCATTACTGTCGATTTAAGTGCAGGTGGAATTAAACTAGTCTGTAAAGAAGAAGTTGAAAGATCAGAAAAAGTTATTGTAGATATAGATCTAGATAATTCTAAAATAACAAGCGTGGAAGGTCAGGTAGTTCGTTCAGTTAAAAATCCTGAAACTAATAAATATGAATTAGGAATTAAATTTTCAGAAATCAGTGAAAATGATAGAGATAAAATTTTCGCTTTTATATTTGAAAAGCAAAGGTTACTGCGTAAAAAAGGATTGATGTAAAATGAACTCAAATAATAATATTAAAGTACTTATTGTAGATGACTCTGCTTTTATGAGGAAAATTTTAACTGATATGCTAAATAGTAATGAAAGAATAACAGTTACTGGTACAGCTAAAAATGGATTAGAAGCTATAAAACTTGTAAAACTTTTAAAACCAGACGTAGTAACTATGGATGTAGAAATGCCTACATTAAATGGGATAGAAGCATTAGCAGAAATTATGAAGTCTACTCCAATACCAGTAATAATGCTAAGTAGTTTAACAGGAGATGGTGCAGAATCAACTCTAAAGTGTTTGGATATAGGAGCTGTTGACTTTATTCAAAAACCATCTAGTATTTTTAAAATTAATGTAGATGATTTGAAAAATGAATTAATTAATAAAATTAATATTGCAGTTAGTGTAAATTCTACTTTTAAAACCAAAAACACCAAACTGGAAATTAACAGGAAAAAAGATGTTGTAAAAAAAACATACAATAATGTAGTTAAAAACAATAACAACGATACACATTACTATGTTTTGATAGGTACATCTACTGGAGGACCTAAAGCTCTGCAACAAGTTATTCCTTTAATACCAAATGATATTAAAACTAGCATTTTAATTGTTCAGCACATGCCTGCAGGTTTTACCAAATCTTTAGCTACAAGACTAAATAAAATATCAGACATAACGGTAAAGGAAGCAGAACATTCTGAGAGAATACTTCCAGGATATGCTTATATAGCCCCAGGAAATTATCACCTAGGTGTTAAAAAAATGGCTAATAATCAATTCTGTATCAATTTATCTCAAGACGAACTAGTTTCAGGTCATAGACCTTCAGTAACTAAACTATTTAAATCTATTGCTGATAATATAGACAAAAACATAATAGCTGTAGTTATGACAGGTATGGGAGCAGATGGTTCAGACGGTGTAAAGGAATTAAAAAACAATACAAATTGTTACATTATTGCTCAAGATGAAAAAACTAGTGTAGTTCATGGAATGCCTAAAAGTGCTATAAATACAGGTACAGTGGATGACATTGTTCCATTAGATGAAATTACAAACTATATATTAAAAAAGTTAGGAGTGTAATTCAATGGATATGAATCAGTATATAGAAATATTTATCGAAGAATCAAAAGAACATTTGCAAAATATGAACTCTAAATTATTATATTTAGAGGACAACCCAGATGACATAAGTACTTTAAATGAAATTTTTAGAGTGGCTCATACTTTAAAAGGTATGTCTGCGACTATGGGCTTTAATAACACTTCACATTTAACTCATGAAATGGAAAATGTTTTAGATCATATTCGAAATGGAAATATGAATGCAACTACAGAAATAGTAGATGTTTTATTTGAATGCTTTGATAAACTAGAGAATTATATAAATAATATAGAAACAGAAGGTACTGAAGGAGAAGATTCTGCTTCAGAACTAATAAAAAAACTAGCATCCCTAAAAAATGCAGATGAGGACTCTACTAAGGGTGAGGCTTTAAAAAAATCTGAAAATTCGATTGATGATAAATTTGAAAATTCAACCATAAAGTTTAATGAATATGTTAGCAATATGATTACGACAGCTTTAAAAGACGGGCTAAAGGTACCATTAATAAAGATAACACTAGATGATAGTTGTATGTTAAAATCGGCTAGAGCATACATAATCATAAGTACTCTTGAAAAGTTTTCAGATATTATACAATCAAGTCCTAGTATAGAAGAAATAGAAGATGAAAATTTTGGATCATATTTTGAATTAGTATTAGTTACAAAACATGATAAAGAATTTTTACAAAAAGAATTAGATGGAATATCTGAAGTTAAATCTATAGAAATAGATTTATTATCTAATGAAGATATAAATGTAGTTACTGAAAATAGTGATATCAAAAAGAATGATACAGTGGCAAAAGTACATAATGATAAAAAACAAGAAAATGAACAGCAAAAGAACAAACCTAAAGAGAGTAAAGAAGTTCAGGCTAAAAAACCTAAAATAAGTAAAACTGTACGAGTTGATATAGATCGTTTAGATAACTTAATGAATTTAGTTAGTGAACTTATTATAATAAAAACAAGATTAGAAGATACAGATAGTAACAATGAGAGACAAGATACAGGTGAAGCTATAGAGTATTTAGAAAGAATAACAACAAATTTACATGATGCAGTAATGAAAGTGCGAATGGTTCCAATTGAAAGAGTATTTAACCGTTTTCCAAGAATGGTAAGGGATTTATCTAAAGAATTAGGAAAAGACATAAATTTAATTATGTCAGGTGAAGAAACAGAAGTAGATAGAACTGTAATTGATGAAATCGGAGATCCTCTTATTCATTTAATACGTAATTCTATTGATCATGGAATAGAAGAAATAGACAAAAGAATAGAAAATGGAAAATCAAAGACAGGAACTGTTAAGCTTTCTGCATATCCTGATGGTAATAATGTAGTTATTGAGGTTGAAGATGATGGTAGTGGAATAGATATTGAAAAAGTAAAGAATAAAGCAATTGCAAATGGGGTTATTACATCTAAAGATACTCAACTAATGGATGATAAAGAAGTTATTCAATTGTTGTTTAGTCCTGGATTTAGTACTGCTGATAAAATTTCTGATATTTCAGGACGTGGTGTAGGTTTAGATGTAGTTAAAACAAAAATTGAGTCTTTAGGTGGGATTGTAGAAGCAGATACAAGTTTAGGAAAAGGAACAAAGTTTGTTATTAGACTGCCTCTTACATTAGCTATAATTCAGGCATTATTAGTTGTAGTAGGATCTGAAAAATATGCTATACCGTTAAATTCAATAAAAGAAATTACGACTGTAAAGAAAACTGATATACGTAAAGTTCAAAAAAATGAAGTAGTCTTATACCGAGGTTCTACTTTACCTATACTTAGACTTTCTGAAATATTAAAGGCATCTGAAACTAATAATGATAATGATGAAGACGAAGTTGTAGTTATTGTAAAAAAAGGGGATAAGGATGCAGGGTTAATTATAGATAAATTAATAGGCCAGCAGGAAATTGTAATAAAATCTTTAGGTAAATATCTCGGTAGTATCCCTTCAATTTCTGGAGCTACTGTTTTAGGTAATGGATCAATAGCATTGATTGTAGATACAAATTCTTTCTTTTAATTTCTTAAGGAGTGAGTAAAATGAGTTCAGTTAATCAATATGTTGTTTTTAAGTTAAATGATGAAAGCTATGGAATACCTATTAATTATGTTGAAACAATTGAAAAGCTAATTGAGATAACGAGGGTACCAAATGCACCATATTATATACGTGGAGTAATAAATTTAAGAGGTGAGGTTATCCCTGTAGTAGACTTAAATAAAAGATTTGAATTAGAGCCTATTAATATATCGGATGAAACTAGAATTATTGTTTTATCTTTTGATGAAATAAATGTTGGTATATTAGTAGATTCATGCTCTGAAGTTGTTACATTAGATTCTAGTAAAATTGACCAAGCTTATGATTTAATAACATCTTTTGAGGATGATTATATTCAAGGAATAAGCACACTAAATGAAAGAATGATAATCATAGTGGATATCCCTAAACTTTTAAAAAGTAATATTAATGAATGATAAAGAGGTGAAAATTTTTGAATTTATCAATAGAAGAATTAAACAATTTACATCTTGATGCATTAAGAGAAATAGGAAATATTGGATCTGGTAATGCAGCTACAGCACTAGCTACTATTATTAATAAAAAAATAGATATGAATGTACCTTCTATTAAAATTTTAGATTTTAATGATGTAAGCTCCGCTTTAGGAGGAGAAGAAATTGTAGTAGCTGGTGTTTACTTTGAAGTTGAAGGTGATATTGATGGCAGTATTATGTTTTTACTAGATTTAAATTCTGCTAAAACATTAACTAATATTTTAATGGGGCGAGAAGACCAGATTGAAGAATTAAACGAAATGGATAGATCCGCACTACGAGAAATAGGAAATATTTTATCTGGAGCTTATATATCTTCTTTATCTTCTTTAACAAATCTAAATATTAAAATGTCAGTTCCATCATTATGTATAGATATGGCAGGGGCAATAATAAGTGTACCGGCAATACAATTTGGATATGTTGCTGATAAGATGATTTTAATTGAGACAATACTTCAAGATGGTACTGAAAAAGTAAAAGGCAACTTTTTTCTTATTCCAGAAAATAACTCTTTTGAAACTCTATTAAAAAGTCTAGGAGTGTATACTTAAATGCAAAAGATTATTAAAGTCGGCATGGCTGATATGAATATAGTTGAAAACCCTGGTATAATAACAACTTTAGGTTTAGGGTCTTGTGTAGGTATAATTTTATATGACAAATCTATAAAAATAGCTGGTCTAATACATATTATGTTGCCTAGTAGCAAGCACATTAAAAACAATAAAAACAAAATTAAGTTTGCAGATACAGGGATTGAATTTTTACTTGATGAAATGGTTAAAAAAGGATGTAATAAGTCAAACATCATATCTAAAATAGCTGGAGGCAGTCAAATGTTCTCGTTTAAATCTAACAACGATATGATGAGAATAGGAGAACGGAATGTAATTTCATCAAAAGAAACTTTAAAGGCGTTAAAAATACCTATAATTGCAGAGGATACTGGCGGAAATTATGGCAGAACTATAGAGTTTCACTCTAATACTGGAAAATTAATTATTAAAACTATAGGACATGGTACACACGAAATTTAATCTATTAAAAGTATTCAGTAGGTTAATTAAAGCCAGGAGGTTAAAAAATGGATAATAAAACTCTGTGGTATAATTATAAAAAAAACAATGATTTTCAAGCAAAAACATTACTCATAGAAAAATATATTAATTTAGTAAAGGTTATTAGTGGAAGGCTATATACATCTTATGGAACTAATGTTGAATACGATGATTTGGTTAGTTACGGAATTTTTGGATTAATAGATGCTATAGAGAAATTTGATGTAGATAAAAATGTTAAATTTGAAACTTATGCTCAAATACGTATAAGAGGAGCGATTATAGATCATTTAAGAACTTTGGATTGGGTTCCTAGATCAATTAGACAAAAATCTAAAGAAGTAGAAGAAGCCTACTTTAAACTAGAAAATAGATTAGGGCGTTCAGCTACAGATGAAGAGTTAGCAAAAGAGCTAGATATAACTGGTAAAGAACTTCAAAAAATTATGATGCAAACAGCATCTTTTAATATGATTTCACTAGAGGATGCTGTTTTTGAAGGACATACATTTGAAGAAAAAGATAAAGATAAATATTTACCAGAAGAATTAATATGTAATAAAGAAGTATATGATACTCTTAAAAATAACATAACTAAGTTGCCAGAACGAGAAAAAAAAGTAATATCATTATATTATTATAATAATTTAACATATAAAGAAATTGGTAATATTTTAGATATATCTGAGTCTAGAGTGTCACAAATACACTCCAAAGCTATTTCAAGACTAAAGTCTAGGTTAAGTTCAATATAAATATTTAAATTTTGAAGGGGGGAAATATTTTATGACAAAACATTCTATAATTGTAAAAGGGGAAAACTATGATGAGGCTTTATCAAAAGGCTTAAAAAAGCTAGATTTAACAAAAGATCAAGTTAGAATTAAAATAACTGAAGAAAAAAAGGGTTTTTTATTTAAAAAAAGTTATGTAGAGTTAAAAATAGAACCATTGAACTTAGGTAGTGATAGTATAAATAATAATAAATTAGATTCAGAAGCAAATGAAAGTGTTGAATCAATTGATAAAAAAACATTTCATTTTGAATATAGGCCTGATGGTGTATATCTTAATATATCAAATGATTTTAAAATAGATATTAATAATTTGTTAGAATATATAAATAAAAAACATATAAAGGATTATGATCTTAATAAAATAAAATATTGTTTAGAGGAAAAAAGAGGAACATCATACAAAATAGCTCCCTATCAAGAAGAGTTTCTAATAGATAGTTCTCTAGAGATAAGTGTATCTAAAGATAATATGGAAGTAAGAATTGTTTTGACTGAACCTAGTGGGGGTAAAGTTAAGTCTCATACTGAAATAATTGAAGACTTAAATGAAAGCGGAATAAAATTCGGTATTAATAGTTCAAAAGTAGAAGAAATTATTAATAAACAAATATTTGATAATCAGATTCTTGTAGCACAAGGTAAAGAGCCTATAGAGGGTAAAGATGGACAAGTCATTTGCAACTTCAATGATAATTTACAGAATAAAAACGCAATAATTTCTGATGATGGAAAAATTGATTATAAAAACCTAGATAAAATACGTAATGTAAATAAAGGAGATTTATTAATAGAATTAATTCCTCCCACAGAAGGTATAAATGGAATGGATGTATATGGCAATGAAATAGCACCTAAAAAAGGAAAAGAACCTTTTGTTAAAATAGGCAAAAATGTTATAGAAAGTGAAGATGGCCTTAAAATCTATGCAGATAAGGATGGAGAGGTTAATTTTATAGATAGTAAAATCTATGTAGATGAAGTTATAACCATAAATGGAAATGTAGATAATGAGACTGGAAATATTAAATTTAAAGGTAAGGTTAATGTTAAAGGCAATGTTAAATCTGGTTTTAAAATCGAAGCAGATGGAAATATTGAAATTTTTGGTGTAGTGGAAGGTGCTACTTTAATTTCTAATGGAAGTATTATCATTCACAGAGGTGTGCAAGGTAATAGTCAATCCAATATTCAATGTGTTGAAAACTTAATCACAAAGTATCTGGAAAATGCAAAGGTGAAGTGTGGTGGAGACATTGAAGCTGATGCAATATTACATAGTAATATTATAGCAGAAGGAAAAGTTAAAGCTTCTGGTAGAAAAGCTTTAATAGTTGGTGGAAGTATAAAAGCAGGAGAAGAAATCAGCGCTAATACAATTGGATCTAGTATGGGCACAATTACTGAAATAGAAGTGGGAGTTAATCCAGAAGAAAAACTTTCTTATGGAGATCTTAAAATTGAAATATCAAATATTGAAAAAAATATGGATAGTTCTAAGAAAGCTATAGAATTATTGAATAAATTATCTAAAAAACAGAAGTTAGATAAAAGCAAACAAGAGTTATTATCTAAATCATTAAATACATATAAAGTTTTAAAAGTTAAATATGATAAATTGTCTAAAGAATTGCAAGAATTATCAGTAAGATTCAAAGAACAAAATAATGGTAAAATTTATGCATCAAAAATTATACATCCAGGTGTAAGAGTAGTAATAGGTAATCAATCAAAACATATCTATGACGATATATCATCGTGTATATTATATGTAAAAGATTGTGATGTGGTCAATGAACCTTTTAAAAAATAAATTAAAGAAATTATATATGTTTTTATTATAATATATTAATGAAAACTAAAGAGGTGTAAGCTGTAAAATGGAAAAGCATATTGTTTTATTAACAATTGGAATCTTAATAGTAATAATTTCTGCATTTGTACTATTTATATCAAAACTAAAAAATAATCATTCTAAGACTGATTACTTTGAAGAATATAATAATAAAATTACACAAGCTTCAAAGATAGAAAATGAGATTATGTTAAAGAAAATAGCAAATTTAGAAAAGGAAATTCAAAAATTAAAACAAAGCAATACTGATTTAACAGAGAAAAAAGAGACAAATACTAACTTCAAACATATGCTAAATTATAATTTGTTTAAAGAAACAAATAAAACCATTATTGATTTATATAATAAAGGTAGCAGTAAAGAACAAATTGCTAAAATTAAGAATAAAAGTGTTAGAGAAGTGGAGATGATAGTAAAATTAGCAAAATGAGGTGGTTTTCTTGAAAAAACTTTCTATAAATAGTTTAACTATAGGAATTGGCTTAGGTATTATAATATCATCAATAATTAACATAATATGGGTTGAATCAAGAAGCTTGGACTATAATGACAAAGTAGCTGAAACTCAAAAATTCTATGGTGAATCTCTAAATTTTAATAATAATATTAGTAAACTGGCAAGTTTGAAAACTTCCAACAATAATAATCATATAAAGTTAGATAAAAATAATATATCGGATATAGATAATGAAATTTATATACCTAGAGGTTTTAATAGTGAACAAATAGCTAACTTACTTGAAAAAGAAGGTATTATTGAAAGTAGCGAAGAGTTTAATGAATTAGCTACTAATCTGGTTATAACTAGAAAATTTCAACACGGCTTAAAAACTATTCCTACACATAGTACATTAAATGAGATAATGTTAATTTTAACTGAAAAGTAATTATTATGAATATAAAAAAAATATATGGAAATAATCTAGCAGAAATTGTAATTTATAAAATAAAGTATTGATTCAAATTAATCTCTATGGTAAAATGTTTAAGGTGAGATAACAACACACACTCTATAATCTGTTTAGTGGTGCCTATGCGGTTCTAGATAGAAATGATTAGAGTGGAGGAAAAACTAAGGAGGTAGAAATATGTCAGTAATCTCAATGAAACAATTATTAGAAGCAGGAGTTCACTTCGGACATCAAACTAGAAGATGGAATCCAAAAATGAGCGAATACATTTTTACAGAAAGAAATGGAATCTATATAATAGATTTACAAAAAACTGTGAAAAAAGTAGAAGAAGCTTATAAGATTATGAAGGACATTGCTTCAGAAGGCGGAAAGGTTCTATTTGTTGGAACTAAAAAACAAGCACAAGAAGCTATTGAAGAAGAAGCAAAAAGAAGTGGGATGTTCTATGTTAATCAAAGATGGTTAGGTGGAATGTTAACTAACTTCAAAACTATAAAAAAGAGAATCGAACGTCTTCATAAATTAGAAAAAATGGAAGAAGACGGAACTTTTGATGTATTACCTAAAAAAGAAGTTATCAAGCTTCGTCATGAAAAAGAAAAGCTTGAAAAGTTTTTAGGTGGTATTAAGGATATGACTGAAATGCCAGATGTTTTATTTGTAGTAGATCCTAGAAAAGAGAGACTTGCTATACAAGAAGCTAAAGTTTTAGGAATACCAGTAATATCAATTGTTGATACAAACTGTGACCCTGATGAAGTTGATTATGTAATTCCAGGAAATGATGATGCTATAAGAGCGGTTAAGTTACTTACTGCTACTATGGCAAACGCTGTGATTGAAGGTAATCAAGGGGTTCAAACTGAAGAATAAAACATATAATTTAATAAAAATAACTAAGTTTAAAAGGTAAGGGTTCAAGGGATTTTCCCTTACTCCTTACCTTTAATAATATGCTAGGAGGAATTTAAAATGAGTGTAACTGCAGCAATGGTTAAAGAATTGAGAGAAAAAACAGGTGCTGGTATGATGGATTGTAAAAAAGCACTAACTGAAACAGATGGTAATATGGATAAAGCAGTTGAAATTCTTAGAGAAAAAGGACTAGCAGCTGTTGCTAAAAAAGCAGGAAGAGTAGCGGCAGAAGGCTTAATTGAATCATACATACATGGTGGAAGAATTGGAGTATTAGTTGAGGTTAACTCTGAAACTGACTTTGTTGCTAAGAACCAAGAATTTAAAGATTTTGTAAAAGATGTTGCTTTACAAATTGCAGCTTCAAACCCTCAATATGTAAGACGTGAGGATGTAGATGCAGCAGTTATTGAAAATGAAAAAGATATTTTAAGAAAACAAGCATTAAATGAAGGTAAACCTGAAAAAATAGTTGACAAAATGGTTGAAGGAAGAATAGACAAATATTATAAAGAAATCTGTTTATTAGAACAACCATTTGTTAAAAATCCTGATGTTACAGTTGGTGAACTATTAACAGAAAAAATATCTAAAATCGGAGAAAATCTTAATATTAGAAGATTTACTAGATATGAGGTTGGTGAAGGAATAGAAAAGAAAGAAGAAAACTTTGCAGAAGAAGTTGCTAAGCAAATGGGTAATAATTAATTATTTTGAATATATTATAAAAGAGAACACAAAGGTGTTCTCTTTTACAATAAATAATAGGAAAAAATCATTCTACAATAAAGGTTTTTTATTGAATTTGTAGAATACTAACTTAATAGAGGAGGACTAGGTGTGTTACAACCACGGTATAAAAGAGTATTATTAAAACTGAGTGGAGAAGCTTTAGCAGGAGAAAAGGGATTTGGCCTAGATACTAATATAGTTAATAATATTGCTGAACAAATTAAGAACATTTCAAATATAGGTGTTGAAGTGGCTATAGTAGTAGGAGGAGGAAATTATTGGCGTGGTAGAAGTGGTGAGGGTATGGACAGAACTACAGCTGATTATATGGGCATGATGGCAACTGTTATTAATGCTCTAGCTCTTCAAGATGCATTAGAAAATTCTGGAGTAACAACAAGAGTTCAAAGTGCAATAGAAATGAGACAAATAGCAGAACCATATATTAGAAGAAGAGCTGTTAGACATCTAGAAAAAAATCGTGTAGTAATATTTGCTGCTGGTACAGGAAATCCATATTTTTCTACAGATACGACTGCTGCACTTAGAGCTGCTGAAATTGAAGCGGAAATAATACTATTAGCTAAAAAAGTTGATGGTGTATATTCTGCTGACCCAAACCTAGATAAAACCGCTACAAAATTTGATGAGTTAACTTATTTAGAAGTGCTAAAAAAAGAATTAAAAGTAATGGATTCAACTGCAACATCATTATGTATGGATAATAAAATTCCTATTAAAGTTTTTGGGTTGAATCAACCAGAAAATATTAAGAAGGTTATATGTGGAGAAGAAATAGGTACATATATATATAGTTAAAAAACTATTTTATACGAGGAGGATATATAATGAGATTAGAAATTCACAGTGAATTAGAAAACAAAATGAGTAAAACTATTAGCGCACTTAAGGAGGATCTTGCTAGTATTAGAGCAGGTAGAGCAAATCCTGCAATGCTAGATAGAGTTTTTGTAGAATACTATGGAACATCTACACCTTTGAATCAAATAGCTTCTGTAACGGCTCCTGAGCCAAGACTAATAACAATACAGCCATATGATCAATCAGCTTTAGCTAATATTGAAAAAGCTATATTACAATCTGATTTAGGTGTTAATCCATCTAATGATGGAAAAATTATTAGAATAATTATTCCTCAATTAACTGAAGAAAGAAGAAAAGATCTTATAAAAATAGTTAAAAAGACAGCAGAAGATAGTAAAATAGCTCTGAGAAATGAAAGACGTAATGCAAATGATAAATTCAAAAAAATGGAAAAAGAAAACGAGTTAACTGAAGATGAATTAAGAGATGCACAAGATGAAGTGCAAAAAATAACTGATAAATTTATAAAAAATGTAGATGAGCTTGCTGACAAGAAAGAGCAAGATGTTATGGAGGTATAATATTGCATATAGTTCCAGATGTTGTAGGTTATAAATTAGACTCAGCCTTACATATATTAAATGGATATGATTTCGAAATTATTGTTAAAGAAACATTTGGAAATAAAGAAACTAATTATAAAGAAGCTAGGGTTATAAAGCAAACAGCTTCTGACAATACATTTAAATTAATAATATCATATTTTTAAGCCCCCAAATTGGGGGTTTAAAATTGATTGAGGTGAAAAAGTGTTTAAAAATTTATGGAATAATTCTAATAAAGAAATATCATATAATATTAATAAAGATTGTGTGCCTAACCATATAGCTATTATAATGGATGGAAATGGTAGGTGGGCAACTGAACGTACATTGCCAAGAAGTGCAGGGCATAGGGCTGGAGTAGAAGCTTTACGAGATGTAATAAAAACTGCTTCTAATATAGGTGTAAAATACTTAACTTTATATGCATTTTCTACAGAAAATTGGAAAAGACCTGAATCAGAAGTGTCTTTATTAATGAAACTATTAATTGAATACCTTAGAAAAGAGGTTAAAGAGCTCCATAAAAATAATGTTAGAATTAATGTTATCGGGGATATAAAACAATTTCAAGATGAAGTAATTGAAGAAGTGAATAAGGCGATTAATAAAACTAAAAATAATACAGGGCTTTGTGTTAGTATAGCATTAAATTATGGCGGACGATTGGAAATAGTAAATGCTATAAAACATATTGCTGAAAACTCCAAAAATGGAGCTATTGAAATAGAAGATATAAATGAATCTTTAGTTAGTTCATTTTTATATACTAAAAACATACCTGATCCAGAATTATTAATAAGAACTAGTGGAGAGATCAGAATAAGCAATTTTTTATTATGGCAGTGTGCATATTCAGAATTTTGGTTTACTGATATATATTGGCCAGATTTTACAGGTGAGCATTTAATTAAAGCAATATCAGATTATCAAAATCGAAGTAGAAGATTTGGTGGAATATAGGGGTGAAAAAATGCTCAAAAGAATAATTAGCGCAGTTATAGGATTGCCACTTTTAATATCTGTAATTTTCATTGGAGGGACACCTCTGTTTCTTGCTGTTATAATTTCAAGTTTAATAGGATTAAGAGAATTTTATGGAGCATGGAATAATAAAGCAGTAAGACCTATTTCAATGGTAGGTTATTTAGGGTCTATAATTATGATAGTATCATTTAATTTTTCAAGTGACTTATATTATGTTTTTTTGCTATTTTTTTTATTAATATTATTTTTAAATTTTATACGGTTAATCATGGATAAGTATACTTTTATAGATATTAGTATTACATTGTATGGAGTGCTTTATATACCTTTGCTTTTAAGTTATATATTACTTATAGCGAAACAACCTAATAATATAGTTATATGGCTTGTATTTATTACCGCTTGGGGTACAGATACATTTGCTTATTTTTCTGGCTACTTTTTTGGCAAAAAAAAATTATGCCCATCTATAAGTCCTAAAAAAACTGTAGAAGGAGCAATTGGTGGTGTATTAGGGAGTACTATAGTATCAACAATATTTGGGTATATATTTCTAAAAGAACATATAATTGTAATCTTTATTATCGGTATTTTAGGAAGCATAGTGGCTCAAATAGGTGATCTAAGCGCATCTTTAGTAAAGAGATACACTGGAATTAAAGATTTTGGAAATATAATGCCTGGTCATGGTGGCATATTAGATCGTTTTGATAGTATACTATTCACTGCTCCTACAGTATATTATGCATTAATTATTTTTATAAACAAATAATAGATATTAATTTACTAGATTTAAATTATATACTATAAATTTAACAAAGGTTTTCAATAGGATTTTATTATACAGAATGTCTTTGGGAAATATATGAGGTGATATTTTGAAAAACATTAGCATATTAGGATCAACAGGGTCAATTGGAACACAGACACTTGATGTTATTAAAAACCATAAAGAAAAATTTAATGTTGTAGGATTATCGGCATTAAAAAATATTGATGAATTAGAAAAACAAATATATGAATTTAATCCTGAGATTGTATCCGTATTTAATAAAGAAAAAGCGAAGATTCTATCTAATAGAATAGGTAAAAAAATTAAAATTGTTTCAGGTATTGAAGGATTAATTGAAGTTGCTACACTAAACTCTGCAGATATAATTGTAACGTCAGTTGTTGGGAGTATAGGATTAATACCTACTTTAGAAGCTATTAAGTGCAGTAAGACTATAGCGTTGGCTAATAAAGAAACTTTAGTTGTAGCTGGTGAATTGGTTATGAAAGAGGCTAAAAAATATAATGCTACAATAATTCCTGTAGACAGTGAGCATTCCGCAATATTTCAATGTCTACAAGGAGAAGATGTAGATAATATATCTAGAATCATTTTAACAGCATCTGGAGGTTCTTTTAGAAATTGTACAAAAGAAGAAATAAAAACAGCAAAAGCTGAAGATGCTCTTAAACATCCTACATGGAATATGGGTAAAAAAGTTACAATAGATTCTGCTACTTTAATGAATAAAGGATTAGAAGTTATTGAAGCAAAGTGGTTATTTGATATGGATTTGGATAAAATAGATGTTGTAGTTCATCCTCAAAGCATAATACATTCTATGGTTGAATATAAAGATTACTCTATAATTAGCCAAATGGGAACACCGGATATGCGAACTCCAATACAGTATGCACTTTCTTATCCAGATCGAATTAATACTAATGTAAAAAAACTTGATTTTAATAGCTTAGGTGAACTAAGCTTTTTATCTCCAGATACTGAGAGGTTCCCTTGTTTATCATTAGCTTATGAAGCACTTAAAGTGGGTAAAACTATGACTAGTGTATTAAATGGAGCAAATGAAGTGTTAGTTGAGTATTTCTTGCAAAATAAAATTGAGTTTTATGATATACCAAAGTTTATTGAGAAAGCTATGATGGTACATAATCCTTTTTCTTATGAAACAGTGGATGAAATTTTAGAGGTAGATAAATGGGTAAGAGGTTGGATTCAAAATCAAATTAAATAGGAAGGTGTTTATATGAAAACTGCTCTAGTAGCTATTCTTGTTTTTGGAATGCTAGTTTTTATTCATGAGTTAGGACATTTTGCAGTAGCAAAGTTTGTTGGTATTAAAGTTCATGAATTCGCTATAGGCATGGGACCTAAATTAATTAAATTTAGCAAAGGTGAAACTTCATATTATATTCGTGCATTGCCACTTGGCGGATACGTTAGAATGGAAGGTGAAGATGAAAAATCAGACGATTTAAGAAGTTTTAATAACAAATCAATCTTATCTCGGATATCAGTTATTTTTGCTGGACCACTTATGAATTTTATTTTAGCTATAATTTTATTTACCCTTATATTTTATTCAGTAGGCGTACCATCTACAACTATAAACGAAGTAATGGAAGAATCCCCTGCACAAACTTCGGGAATACAAGAAGGAGATACTATTTATTCTATTAATGGAGAACAAATGAATAGTTGGCAGGATATTACAGAAAGTATAAGTTCTTCTTCTAAAAAGTCATTGGACATTGTTGTACTTAGAGATAATGAAAGACTAGAAAAAAAAGTGATTCCTACAATTGATGAAAATTCTGGCCAAGTACTAATTGGTATTTCACCTACCATAAAAAAATCTATAGGTGACTCAATTAAGAATGGATTTACAATAATATACACTATAACGAGTGACATATTTAGCTTTCTAAGAGATTTAATCACTGGACAAACCGCTGCTGCTGGAGAAGTTATGGGTCCTGTAGGGATTATTAATTTAGTTGGGCAAGTATCTAGAGCAGGATGGATAGATGTAGCAAATTTAACTGCTGTATTAAGTATAAATTTAGGTTTAATGAATTTATTACCAATACCAGCACTAGATGGTGGTAGGATTTTCTTTTTATTTATAGAGATGCTACGTGGTAAACCTTTAGATGCTGAGAAGGAAGGTATGATTCATTTAATAGGATTTGCCCTTTTAATAACTCTAATGCTATTTGTTACTTATAAGGACATAATACGACTATTTAGTTAGTTTAATTATTATAATAAATAATATATAATGCAAGCTTTTGAAAAACATTATAACAGAAGGTGATTAAATGAGAAGAAAAACTAAAGTTATAAAATGTGGAAATGTATCTGTAGGTGGGGATAATCCTATTTCAGTACAATCCATGACTACAACTGATCCTAAAGATGTTTTAAAAACAGTTGATCAGATAAACAAGTTAGAAAAAGCCGGATGTGACATTGTTAGAATTGCTGTTCCTAGTATGGATGCTGCAAAATCTATAAAAAATATAAAATCTCAAATAAATATACCTATTGTAGCGGATATTCATTTTGACTATAGATTGGCGTTAGAAGCTATAAAACAAGGAGTAGATGGACTAAGGTTGAATCCGGGTAATATTGGGGATGAGTCTAGAGTTAAAGAAGTAGTTACTGCTGCTAAAGAGTATAAGGTGCCTATAAGAATTGGTGTAAATGCCGGTTCATTAGAAAAATCTATACTAGATAAATACTCTCATCCTACTGCTGAAGGAATGGTTGAAAGTGCTTTAAAACACATTAAAATATTGGAAGATCTCGACTTTACTGATATTGTAGTATCATTAAAAGCTAGCGATGTTAAATTAACAGTAGATGCTTATAAATTAATGTCTGAAAAAGTTGATTATCCTCTTCATTTAGGAATAACAGAGGCTGGTACAGTTTGGAACGGCACGATTAAATCTTCTGTTGGAATAGGATCTCTATTATTAATGGGAATTGGAGATACAATACGTGTTTCATTAACAGGAGACCCAATAGAAGAAATTAAAGTCGGAAGACAACTTCTCAAATCTTTAGGTATAATTCAGAATGAAGTAACAATTATATCTTGCCCTACATGTGGTAGATGTAATATCGATTTAATAAATGTAGCTAATCAAGTTGAAGAAAAACTTGGTAAATTGAGAAAACCTATAAAGGTGGCAGTTATGGGATGTGCTGTTAATGGACCTGGAGAAGCTAGAGATGCTGATATTGGAATAGCTGGTGGAAATGGAGTTGCATTGCTATTTAAAAAAGGGGAAATCATAAGAAAGATAAAAGAAGAAGATATATTAAAAACTTTAACAGAAGAAATTGAAAAAATGTAATAAGGAGAGATCATTTTGATAATCTCTGCAGTTATACCTGCTTACAATGAAGAAGAACGGATTGAAAGTGTAATTATTCCTGCTCTAAATAGTAATATAATATCCAATATAATCGTAGTAGATGATGGTTCAGATGATTCGACTTCTGATGTTGTATTAAAATACGATAATATAGATTTAATAAAAATGAATAAAAATTGTGGAAAAGCAGCTGCTACTAAGAGAGGTATTGAGTATTGTCTAAGTAAAAAAAGTGATATTATTATTCTTTTAGATGCTGACCTAATAGGTTTGACAACAAAACATATTGAGCTACTAACTTTACCAGTATTAGATAAAGGATATGATATGACAATAGGTATCTTTAAATCCGGTAGACTGATTACAGATTTAGCACAGCTTATTGCACCAAATTTATCAGGACAAAGAGCTATGAAAGCTTATATTGCGAATGAAATTTTAGATTTACAAATTACAGGCTATGGAATAGAAATGTCAATTTCTAAATTAATAAAAAAACATAATTTAAATGTCCACAATGTTGTATTAGAAAATGTAGGTCAGATAACTAAAGAAGAAAAAATTGGCTTTATAAAAGGTGTTATGTGGAGAATTAAGATGTACAAAGATATAGTTAAACATTGGATAGAATAATTAAAGGAGGGATTTTATGGATTCTTTGAAAAGCCTAAGTTTTAATTATTTTTTAAGTAATTTTGGAATATCTGAAAATCCATCCTATGAATCTTGTTTAATAGAGAAGGTCAAGTACTTTAAAAAAAGCAAGAAAATAGTAATTTATTTACTTTGTAAAGAAATACTAAGTCAACAAAATATAGATAATTCATTAAGCAAATTAAGGAACATTATAAAAGAAAAACTAGACTCTACCGTTGAAATTTTTTTTGACTATGATATTAAATATTCTTCTGTGGAAGAATTAATAACTATGAACCTTGAAAATATGCTTTATATTTTAAAGAGAACTATTCCTTCTTTTAATACTACGGAAAATTTAGTTAATCGAGAAATTTTAGATTCAAACTTTAATATTACTTTAAATTCTAAAATTATTGCTAAAAAAGCTATAGAAAGAAAGGTAGATAAACAAATTGAAGACTATTTTAAAAAACAATTTAAAATAGCCATTAGATGTAATATAGATACAGATACAAGTGAAAATTTTATTCTTGAAGAATATGAACAACAGAAAGAGGATGAAAACTTAGCTTTAGTTAACGAAATAAAAAAGCAAGGTCTTATGGATAGTAATATAAAATCTGAAAATCAGATAGCAAAGTCAAAGGAAAAAGAAGGAAAGTTTTCAACTAAGGTGCCTTTGTCCTCATCTGTATTGTTAGGCAAGAATTTTTCTGGAGAGATAATTGACCTTATTGATATAAGTACAGATTCTGGAAGAGTGATTGTAGAAGGAGAAATATTTAATATAGAAATAAAAGAACTTAATAGTGGTAGAAAACTTGCTATAGTAAGCATTACTGACTACACTAACTCTATAACTGTAAAACTCTTTGAGAGAAAAAAGCAAACTATCTCATTAGATGAAATGTTTGTTAAAGGTCAAGTAATTAGAGTTAGAGGAGATGTAGTTTATGATAAATTCACAAGAGAAAACACTATAATGGTAACTGATATAATAAAAGTTGATAAAATAGAAAAAAAAGACTCATATCATAAAAAAAGAGTTGAACTACATTTGCATACTCAAATGTCATCTATGGATGGGGTTTCAAGTATTACTAATATTATAAAAAGAGCATCTGAATGGAATCATAAGGCAATAGCGGTAACGGATCATGGGGTAGTTCAGGCTTTTCCTGAAGCGATGGATGCAAGTAAAAAATATGGAGTTAAAGTAATATATGGTTTAGAAGGATATTTAGTCGATGATGAAATTAGTATTGTGGAAGGTGAAAATAATTATTCGTTAGATGATGAATTTATTGTCTTTGACATAGAGACTACAGGTTTATCTAATAAAAATGATGGGATTACTGAAATAGGAGCTGTCAAGATAAAAAACAATAATGTGATAGACAGGTTCTCTGCACTAATAAATCCTGAAAAACATATCCCAGAAAAAATTGTAGAATTAACTGGTATTACTAACGATATGGTTAAAGATAAACCAACTATAGAAAATGTGCTTCCTGAATTCTTAGAGTTTATTGGCAGTAGTCCTGTTGTAGCCCATAATGCAGACTTTGATGTTGGATTTATAAGAAATAAATCAGAGCGATATGGTATGGAATTTAATAATACAGTTATAGATACTTTAAAGATAGCACGTGCTCTTTTACCTAACTTAAAAAAGCATAAATTAAATATTATAGCTAAAGAGCTGAATGTGTCTTTAGAAAATCATCATAGAGCTGTGGATGATGCAAAAGCTACTGCTGAAATATTTATTAAGTTTATAGAGATTATGAAAGAAAAAAATATTTTAACTTTAAAAGATATAAACATTAATTTAAGTACTAAAATTGACTTTAAAAAATTAAGACCATATCATATAGTTATTTTAGCAAAAAATCAGATAGGTTTAGAAAATTTATATAAGATTGTT
The DNA here is from genome assembly GCA_015978205.1 of Alkaliphilus sp. NP8. GTDB lineage: Bacteria > Bacillota > Clostridia > Peptostreptococcales > Natronincolaceae > Alkaliphilus_B. Next base: position 81,827 of record JADWMM010000029.1, read on the forward strand.
TCTGAATCTCATTTGAATTATTTCTATAGAAAGCCCAGAATACCTAGAAGTTTATTGAACAAACTTAGAGAAGGGTTAATTATAGGAACTGCTTGTGAGGCTGGAGAACTTTTTCAAAGCATATTATCTAATAAATCTCAAGAACATATTAATGAAATTGCTAAATATTATGATTATTTAGAGATACAGCCTACAGGTAATAACAAATTTTTAATTGACAAGAATATTCTTAAAGATGAAAATGAAATTAAAAGTATAAATAAAGAAATAGTAAAATTAGGAAAGAACTTTAATAAACCGGTTGTAGCTACAGGAGATGTTCATTTTCTTGATCCTAAAGATGGTGCTTTTAGAAAGATACTAATGGCAGGTCAGGGATTTAGTGATGCAGATAATCAACCTCCATTATTTTTTAAAACTACGGAAGAGATGGTAAATGAATTTTCATATTTAGGAAAAGAAAAAGCTGAGGAAGTAGTTATATGTAATCCAAATAAAATTTCTGATGAAGTCGATCATTTACTACCAATACCAGAGGGAACATTTCCACCGGAGATTGAAGGCTCAGAAGAAGAACTACGAAGAATGTGTTATGAAAAAGCTAAACGAATATATGGAGAAAACATACCAGATTTAGTAAAGGATCGATTAGATAAGGAGTTAAATTCCATAATAAGTAATGGGTATGCAGTAATGTACATCATTGCCCAAAAGTTAGTTACAAAATCTCTACGAGATGGATATTTAGTAGGATCCAGAGGATCAGTAGGATCATCTTTTGCAGCAACAATGAGTGATATAACAGAAGTAAATCCTTTACCCCCACATTATGTTTGTCCAAAATGCAAGTATTCCGATTTTATATTGGATGGATCTATTGGATCTGGTGCAGACTTACCTGATAAAAATTGTCCTGAATGCGGAGAAACATTTATTAAGGATGGTCATGACATACCATTTGAAGTTTTCCTTGGGTTCGAAGGTGATAAAGAACCAGATATAGACTTAAATTTTGCTGGTGAATATCAAAGTGAAGCTCATAAATACACAGAAGAGCTTTTTGGTAAAGGAAAAGTTTATCGGGCTGGAACGATAGGCACAATTGCAGATAAAACAGCATACGGTTTTGTAAAAAAATATATTGATGAAAAACAGCTTTATTATAATTCAACAGAGATAAATAGACTAACATCAGGATGCACTGGTATAAAAAGAACTTCTGGTCAACATCCAGGAGGAGTTATGATCGTGCCTAAAAATCACGATGTACACAAATTCTCTCCTATTCAATATCCTGCAAATGATTCGAAATCTGGAGTAATAACAACACATTTTGATTATCATTCTATTAGCGGTAGACTATTGAAATTAGATATATTAGGTCATGATGTTCCTACAATAATTAAAATGCTTGAAGACTTAACTGGCGCTAATGCTCAGAAAATTCCTTTAGATGATAAAAAAACAGTAGATATTTTCACTAGTACTGAGCCTTTAGGGATTTCTTCCGAACATATCAATTGTGAAGTGGGAACTTTAGGTATACCTGAATTTGGAACTAAATTTGTAAGACAAATGTTAATAGATACACAGCCAAAAACATTTGCAGAACTAGTTCGTATAAGTGGTTTGTCTCACGGTACAGATGTTTGGTTAAACAATGCGCAAGACTTAGTACGAAATAATATTGCTGAGCTTAAGGATGTTATATCTACAAGAGATGATATTATGAATTATCTAATATTAAAGGGGTTACCTCCTAAAATTTCATTTAAAATTATGGAGGCTGTAAGAAAAGGAAGAGGACTAACACCAGAAAATGAACAATTAATGAAAGAAAATAATGTACCAGAATGGTATATTGAATCTTGTAAAAAAATAAAATATATGTTTCCTAAAGCCCATGCAGCAGCTTATGTTATGATGTCTTTTAGAATAGCATATTTCAAGGTTTATTATCCTGAAGCTTTTTATTCTACTTATTTTACTACAAAAGCTGAAGATTTTGATGCAAACTTTATTATAAAAGGTATGGATGCTATTAAGTTTAAAATAAAAGAATTAGAGTCTATGGGAAATAATTTAACAGCTAAAGAAAAGAACTTCTTGACTGTACTAGAAGTGGCACTAGAAATGTATTGTAGGGAAGTCCAATTATTACCTGTAGATTTATATTCATCTGATTCCGATAAATTTCTTATAGTTGATGGGAAGTTACTACCACCTCTTAAAGCATTACAAGGTGTTGGAGAAAACGCTGCCAAAAGTATAGTTGAAGCTAGAAAAGATGGTGAGTTTATATCAATAGAGGATTTAAGAAATCGAACAAAAGTTACAAAAACTGTTATAGAAGCTTTAATGAATCACGGCTGTGTTAAAGGATTACCCGAAACGAATCAGCTCTCTCTCTTTTCACTTGCATGATTTTACCAGATGTGTTATACTGTAGAAAACGACATATAATACTACAGAAAGAGTGGGGATTTCCCACTCTTTCTATTATATATTAGAACTATAATTGTATAAACTTTGAAGATATACAAAAACTATAAAAAACTTAGTATTAGTTAGGAGGAATATAATGGCAAAAAATCGTGTTGAAAAAATAACTGAAAATCTAGTATTACCAATCGTTGAAAAAGAAAAAATTGAATTAGTAGATATAGAGTATAAGAAAGAAGGTCCCAATTGGTACTTAAGAATATATATCGATAAGCCAAATGGAATCACATTAGACGACTGCCAAAAAGTTAGTGAGCAGTTAAGTGATAAGCTTGATAAAGAAGATCCAATAAAGGAAAATTACTTCTTAGAAATATCGTCTCCAGGTTTAGACAGACCTCTAAAAAAAGAATCTGATTTTACTCGTTTTAAAGGAGAAATGGTAGAAGTGAAGTTATATGAAACATTGAATGGAAGTAAAACCATAGAAGGTGAACTTTTAGGATTAGAAAATAATAATATTAAAGTTAATGTAGATAGTGTGGGTTTAATGGAGATACCAAGAGATAAGGTAGCTTTAACAAAATTGACTATTAAAATTTAGGAGGTAAGTGGGATGAATGCTGAGTTTACAGAAGCTCTTGATCAGCTTGAAAAGGATAAAGGCATTTCCAAAGATGTTTTAATTGATGCAGTAGAAGCTGCTTTAATTTCTAGTTACAAAAGGAACTTTGGATCAGCTCAAAATGTAAGAGTTGAAATTAATCGAGATACTGGTGAAGTATATGTATATGCTCAAAAGAAAGTAACAGATGAAGTTATAGATGATTTATCACAAATACATATAGACGATGCAAAGCAAATAAATTTAAACTATGAAATTGATGATATTGTTGAGAATGAAGTTACACCAAAGAATTTTGGAAGAATAGCAGCTCAAACTGCTAAACAGGTAGTAGTACAAAGAATAAGAGAAGCCGAAAGAGGTATTGTTTATGAGGAATTCATAAACCGAGAATCTGAAATTATAACTGGTGAAGTTTCCAGGGTATCTAAAGGTAATGTGTATATAAACTTAGGAAGAAGTGAGGCTATTTTAGGACCTGCTGAACAAATTCCTAATGAAGAGTATAAGCATGGTGATAGAATTAAGTGTTATATAGTAGAAGTTAAAAAGACTACAAAAGGACCTCAGATTCTTTTATCAAGAACTCATCCTGGCTTAGTAAAAAGATTATTTGAACTTGAGGTTCCAGAAATTCACGATGGCATAGTAGAAATAAAAAGTATATCAAGAGAAGCAGGTTCAAGAGCAAAAATAGCTGTTGATTCTAAAAACCCAGATGTAGATGCAGTTGGAGCATGTGTAGGTTCAAAAGGTGCTAGAGTACAGACTATAGTTGATGAATTAAAAGGTGAAAAAATTGATATAATTAAATATAGTGAGGATCCAAAAGAATTTATTTCTAGTTCATTAAGTCCTGCTAAAGTTTTATCATGTGATGTTAATAATGAAGAAAAAACAGCCAAAGTTATAGTACCAGATTATCAACTTTCTTTAGCTATTGGAAAGGAAGGCCAAAATGCTAGACTTGCTGCTAAATTAACAGGGTGGAAAATTGATATAAAAAGCGAAAGCCAGGTTAATAGTTAGTTGAGGTGATAAAATGAAGAAGAAAAAGATTCCTTTAAGAAAATGTTTGGGTTGTAATGAAATGAAACCAAAAAAAAATCTTTTACGAGTGGTTTATAATTCTGAAGGCATAATAAGTGTAGATGCTACTGGAAAAGCTCAGGGAAGAGGGGCATATATTTGCAATTCGGAAGAATGCTTTAATAAAGCAAAAAACACAAAAGCATTTAATAGGGCTTTTAAATCTAACGTTCCTGAAGAGATATATAAACACCTCATAAAGGAGCTTGATATAGATGAATCTCAAAATTAAAAATTTACTAACATTAGCTGCAAAATCAGGAAATTTGGTATCAGGTGATGGAATCTGCATCAATTATTTGAAAAAAGATGCTGTTAGATTAGTAATATTAGCTGAAGATGCTTCTGAAAATACAAAAAAGAAGTTTGAAGATAAAACATCTTATAGAAATGTACCTATTCGATATTGTGGCAACAAGGAGCAATTAGGTAATACTATTGGAAAATCATCTAGAACAATTATAGCTATTACAGATAAAGGTTTTGCTGAGAGCATATTAAAACACTTTAATTAATTGTTTTAGAGTAAATAATTAGGGGGTGATTTATTTGTCAAAAAAGATAAGAGTATATCAATTGGCAAAGGATTTAGGAATTACTAGTAAAGAACTTATAGAAAAGTTAAAAGATTTATCCATAGAAGTAAATAGTCATATGAGCACGTTAGAAGATGAAAATGCCAATATTATTATTGAATTATTTTCTGGAAATAACAATTCTGTAGATTCAGTTGATACAAAAGAAGAATCCACTAAGAATAAAGAAAATAATGCAGAGATTAATAATAAAAAAGAAAATTTAATTTCTAAAAATAATAAACTCAAAAAAAATAAGAACAATAAGAAAGAAAAATATGAGGATAGCAAAGAAAGTAAAGGTGAGCGAGTGATACAATTACAAGAGAAGGTAACTGTAAAAGAATTATCAGAAATCATAAATAAGAATGCTAGTGAAATTATTACACAGTTAATGGGATTAGGTATAATGGCAACCATTAACCAAGAGTTAGATTATGATACAGCTGAAATTATTGCTTCTGAGTTTGGTATTGAGGTTGAGCCTATGGAAGAATCAACTTATGATAATACTGATGATGTTGAAATTGAACCTGATAAACCTGAAGACTTAAAACCTAGATCTCCTGTAGTTACAGTAATGGGACATGTTGACCACGGAAAAACATCTTTATTAGATGCAATACGAAAAACAAAAGTGAGTACTAATGAAGCTGGTGGTATAACGCAGCATATAGGAGCTTCAGAAATAAAAGTTAATGATAAAAATATAGTATTCTTAGATACACCTGGACATGAGGCTTTCACATCGATGCGTGCTAGAGGTGCTAAAGTTACGGACATTGCTATTTTAGTAGTAGCTGCTGACGACGGAGTTATGCCCCAAACAATTGAAGCAATTAACCATGCTAAGGCTGCAGAGGTACCTATAATAGTTGCTATAAATAAAATAGATAAGCCAGGAGCTAATTCAGATAGAGTAAAACAAGAACTATCAGATCATGGTATTATTGTAGAAGAATGGGGTGGAGAGGTTATATCGGTTCCAGTTTCTGCTCTTAGTGGAGAAAATATAGATACTTTATTAGAAATGATCTTATTGGTTGCAGAAATGGAAGAATTAAAAGCTAATCCAGAGCGTAACGCAGTTGGAATCGTTATAGAAGCAGAATTAAACGTCGGGAAAGGTTCTACAGCAACTGTTTTAATCCAAAATGGAACTTTAAAAATAGGTGATTCAGTTGTAATTGGGACTACTCATGGTAGAATTAGAGCTATGATAAACGATAAGGGAAAACGAGTTAAAAAAGCAGGACCATCTACAGCTGTGGAAATTACAGGTTTATCTGAAGTACCTGCTGCAGGAGATCAATTAGTTGCAGTAAAAGATGACAAGACTGCAAAATCAATAGCTGAGAAACGTATAAATAAAATAAAAGATGAACAATTAAAAGAAAGTCAGAATGTGTCTTTAGATGCACTATTCTCACAGATGGCAGAAGGAGAGATTAAAGAACTTAATATTATTGTAAAAGCAGACGTACAAGGTTCGGTTGAAGCTGTTAAACAATCTCTTTCTAAACTATCAAATGATGAAGTAGTTATAAAACCTATACATGGTGGAGTAGGAGCTATTACAGAAACAGATGTAACTTTAGCTTCAGCTTCAAATGCTATAATTATCGGTTTTAATGTTAGACCAACTACGCATGCTGACTCATTAGCTAAAAAGGAAAATGTTGACATGAGAACTTATCGTGTTATTTATAAAGCTATTGAAGACATAGAAGCAGCTATGAAAGGTATGCTTGATCCAGAATTTGAAGAAGAAGAATTAGGTAAAGCAGAAGTAAGAGCTACATTTAAGGTTCCAGGTGCAGGCACAATTGCTGGTTCTTATGTAATTGAAGGAAAAATATTAAGAAGTGCAAGTGTAAGGTTAGTTAGAGATGGTATAGTGATTCATGACGGAACAATAGATTCTTTAAAAAGATTTAAAGATGATGCTAAAGAAGTTGCAACTGGATATGAATGTGGTATAGGTATAACTCAATTTAACGATGTTAAAGAAGGAGATATCATAGAAGCATACAGGATGAAAGAAATCGAAAGATAATCAGAAAGGAATGAAAATATGTCATATCCTAGAGTTAAACGTTTATCTGAAGAAATTAAAAAGATAGCAAGTACTTTGATAAGGAATGAACTAAAAGACCCTAGAATTGCACCTATGACTAGTATAATAGAAGTAGATGTAACTAGAGATTTAAGATATGCCACTATATATATTAGTGTTTTAGGAAATAATAAACAAAAATCAAGTACTATTGAAGGGTTAGAAAAAGCTAAAGGGTTTATGCGCCGAGAAATAGGAAAGAAAATTAAAGTTAGATATACTCCAGAATTAATTTTCAAATTAGATGAATCTATAGAGCGAGGAGTTTATATGTACGATGTAATTACTAAAGTTAATGAAAGTGACTCTACGCCTTCTGATGAGGAGAAATCTGATGAATAAATTAATGGAAATTGTCTCAAGAAGTAATAGCATAGCTATTACTTCTCATATTGATCCAGATGGAGACAGCATAGGCTCTATACTTGGCTTAGGACTAGCATTAAAGCAAAAGTATAAAAACATAAAAATACTTATTAGAGATTCATTGCCAAGTAGATATGAGTTTTTGCCTGGATCAGAGCTTATTAAAAAATATGATGATATAGAAGAACAAAAATTTGATTTACTTTTTGTATTAGATTGTGGAGATGAAAAAAGAATAGGTAGTAATGAAATTCTTAAAAATAGTAAAACAATTGTCAATATAGATCATCATATTAGTAATACAAAATTTGGTGATATAAATATTATAGATGCAAGTTCGTCCTCTACTTGTGAAATGGTTTTTTCTTTCATCAAAGATTTAAATTTATTAATTAATAAAGAAGTTGCTACATGTATATACACTGGGATCGTTACAGATAGTGGGAACTTTATGTATGATAGTGCTACTGAAAAAACACATCTAATAGCATCTGAATTATTAAAGACAAATTTAAATAAAGGTAGAATAATATACAATCTATATCAAAGAAAATCTATAAACTCTTTAAAGTTTATAGGTTATTCTTTAACTAATATGAAAATAGCATTAGATGGACGCCTTGCAATATTTAAAGTAACATTAGACTTATTAAATGAATTTAATGTTTCTTATGACAATATTGAAGGGCTTGTAAGTTATGGTAGAGATATAGAAGGTATCGACATTTCAGTAGTTATAAGAGAGCAAGAAAACGGGAAAGTTAAACTTAGTTTTAGATCAAAGGATGATGATGTAGATGTTAGAGCTTTAGCACAGTTATTTAATGGTGGTGGTCACAAAAAAGCATCAGGAGCTACTTTGACTGCTTCTTTAGCTGAAGCTGAATCTATGGTAATAGAAAAATCTAGAAAATTTGTAAGATGGTGATCATTTGAATGGTATTTTAAATATTTTAAAACCACCTGGTATGACATCGCATGATGTTGTATCTGTTATTAGAAAAAAACTTAATACAAAAAAAGTAGGACACACTGGAACATTAGATCCTAATGCTGCCGGTGTTTTACCTATTTGTATTGGGAAAGCTACCAAGATATCACAATTTCTTTTAGAAGGTACAAAAAAATATCGTGCAGAACTGAAGTTAGGTATTGAAACAGATACACAGGATATTTATGGTAAAGTTATTAATAAATATCCTGTTACTTCAACTGAAAAAGAAATTAAAAAAGCCATACTAAATTTTGTTGGTGATTATAATCAAGTACCTCCTATGTATTCAGCTATTAAGATTAAAGGGAAAAAGCTATATGAGTTAGCTAGACAAGGTATAGAAGTTGAAAGAGAGCCACGTAAAGTTAAAATTTATAACATTGATATTATTAAAATAAATGATAATAAAATACTTTTTGATGTTGTATGTTCTAAAGGGACTTATATACGTACACTATGTAATGATATTGGCAAACTATTAGGTTGTGGTGGAACTATGTCCTTTCTTATTAGAACGGAATCAAGTGATTTTAATTTAGATACAACTATTGCTTTAGAAGAGCTAGATAGTATAGAATATGTGGAAAAAATACTACTTCCTTTAGATTTTCCTTTAAAGCATATGAAAAAAATTATTGTTAAACCTTCTTATAGTAAGCAGATACTAAATGGAAATCCAATTCTTTCACATTATTTATCATATAATTTAAATGATCCTTTAGAAACAAAAGTACGTATATATCTTGAAGATCAATTTATTGGAATAGGAATTGTAAAATGTGATGGCCATGGGCAAAAATATATAAAATTTTTAAAGTTTTTATTCGAAAGGAAATAAGTATGATAACAGTTAATAGTTGCAATCAGTTAGATAAAAATGTGGAAAGAGGAGTAGCTTTAGGAAATTTTGATGGTGTTCATATTGGTCATAACCAGTTAATTTCAACTTTAACTCAAAAGTGCAAAGAAAATAATTTGCAATCTTGTGTTTACACTTTTGGCATACATCCGTTAACAATAATTACTGGTAAGGAAGCTCCTTCACAAATTACTAATATAAATATGAAAAAGAAGATCCTTGAATCTTTAGGAATTGAACTTTTATATTTAGAGGAATTCAATAAAGATTTTATGAACTTAAGTCCAGAAGACTTCGTTAAAAATATTCTTTTAGATAAATTAAATTGCAAAATAGTTGTTGTAGGATTTGATTATACTTTTGGTCGGAAAGCAGAAGGAAATGTGGAATTTTTAAAACAAATGAGTAAGAAATATGGGTTTGAAGTTTATGAAATTAAACCTGTAACTATAGATAATAATAAAGTGAGTAGTTCAATTATTAGAGAATATATTAAAAATGGAGAAATAGAAAAAGCCAATCTATTCTTGGGAAGACCTTACTCTATTTGTAGCAAGGTAATTCATGGGAGAGGCATAGGCAACAAAATAGGGTATCCTACTGCTAATATTTTGATAGAATCTTCTCATTTAATTCCTAAAACAGGAGTATATGCTACTATTGCAAATATTAATGGATGTATATACAAAGGTGCTACTAATGTTGGAAATAATCCTACATTTGAAGGTAATAATACTTCACTTGAAACATTTATTTTAAATTTCGATGAAAGTATTTATGATAAATATATAGAAATAAAATTTATCAAAAGAGTAAGAGATCAAATTAAATTCAATAATATAAATGATTTAGTTAATCAAATGCAAAAAGATATAAATTATATAAATGATTATTTACAATTATAAGCAATTATGATAAAATAACTAATGAATTAATTAACCTATTCTCGGTAATTTGAGTCACCGACATTTACTTAGAATAAGGGGATAAATTATGAGGAGGTGAAAGCATGTTAGAAGAAAACAAAAAAACAATCATTGATAACTTTAAAACTCATGAAAATGATACAGGTTCTCCAGAAGTACAAATTGCATTGTTAACTGAAAGAATTAATCATTTAAATGAACATTTAAAAACTCATAAGAAAGATCATCACTCTAGAAGAGGTCTTTTAAAGATGGTTGGTAAAAGAAGAAGTCTTTTAAATTACCTTAAAGATAAGGATATTGAAAGATATAGAACAATAATCGAAAAATTAGGATTAAGAAAATAATTAAGAGCGGGATTTCCCGCTCTATTATTTCATTTTCATTATTTTTAAGCCATTAAGGCTTTTTATTTTATCCTTTTATAGGATTTTTTATCTTTTAAAGGATATAATAATAATATAAAAAGCAACAAAAAGATGAAAGGAGGAAAATAAACAATGGTTAAAGTTTTCAAAACTGAGATTGCTGGAAGAACTTTAGAAGTTGAAGTTGGAAAATTAGCTCAACTTTCAAATGGATCATGTTTATTAAAATATGGAGAAACTGCTGTTCTTGTAAATGCTTGTGCTTCAAACGCACCAAGAGAAGGAATAGACTTTTTTCCTTTAAGTGTTGATTATGAAGAGAAAATGTATGCTGCTGGAAAAATTCCTGGAGGTTTTATCAAACGAGAAGGACGACCTAGTGAGAAGGCTACATTAACTGCTAGATTAATTGATCGTCCAATTAGACCTTTATTTCCAAAAGGATATAGAAATGAGGTGCAGGTAATAGCGACAGTATTATCTGCAGATACAGATAATGCCCCAGACATTGTTGCTATGATAGGTTCATCTATTGCATTATCTATTTCTGATATTCCATTCCAAGGACCTACAGCATCTGTAAATGTAGGTATGGTAGATGGTGAGTACATAATAAATCCTACAAGTTCTCAAAAACAAAACAGTGAGCTTGATCTTGTAGTTTCAGGTACTAAAGATGCTGTAATGATGATTGAAGCAGGGGCTAAAGAAGTTACAGAAGCTCAAATGTTAGAAGCTATTTTATTTGCTCATGATGAAATCAAAAATATAGTTTCTTTTATAGAAGATATTGTTAAAGAGGTTGGTAAGCCAAAGCAAGATGTTATACTTTTCGAGGTACATAAAGATTTAGATACAGAAGTAAGAGAGTATGCAACAGAAAAATTAGATGCTGCAATTAGAACAGAAGAAAAATTAGAAAGAACAGAAAAAATTGAATCTGTTAAAGAGGATACATTAGAGTACTTTGTTGAAAAATATGATGAAGATATAGAATTAAAGCATGTAAAAGAAGTATTAGATACTATTTTAAAAGAAAAAACCAGATATTTAATTCTTAATGAAGAAATAAGACCAGATAATAGAAAACATGATGAAATTAGACCTATATCCTCTGAAGTCTCTTTACTTCCTAAAACTCATGGTTCTGGACTATTTACAAGAGGACAAACACAAGTAATGTCTATTGTAACTTTAGGAGCTGTAGGCGAAGCTCAAGTAATTGATGGACTTGGTGAAGAAGAGTCTAAAAGATATATGCATCACTATAATTTTGCCCCTTATAGCGTTGGTGAAACTAGATTTTTAAGAGGACCAGGAAGACGTGAAATTGGCCATGGTGCTTTAGCAGAAAGAGCATTAGAACCAATGATACCTTCAAAAGAAGAATTTCCTTATGCTATTCGTGTAGTTTCAGAAGTGCTGTCTTCAAATGGATCTACATCTCAGGCTAGTATTTGTGGTAGTACATTATCTTTATTAGATGCAGGAGTTCCACTTAAAGATATGGTTGCTGGTATAGCTATGGGATTAGTTAAAGAAGAAGATAAATTAGCTATTTTATCTGATATACAAGGTATGGAAGATCATTTAGGTGATATGGACTTTAAAGTTGCAGGAACTGACAAGGGAATAACTGCAATTCAAATGGATATTAAAATTAAAGGGATTGATAAAAATATTTTAGAAACTGCATTAGAGCAAGCTAGAGTAGGTAGGTTACATATTCTAAATAAAATGAAAGAAACAATTAATTCTCCAAAATCAGAGTTATCTCCATATGCTCCTAGAATGTTGAAAATTAAGATACATCCAGATAAAATTAGAGAAGTTATAGGAGCTGGCGGAAAAACTATTAATAAAATAATAGATGATACAGGTGTTAAAATAGATATAGAAGATGATGGAACTATATTTATATCTGCTTTAAGCCAAGAAGATGGAGAAAAAGCACTTGAGATAATTGAAAATATAGTGCGTGATCCTGAAGTAGGAGATGTATACAAAGGAAAAGTTATAAAATTAATGAACTTTGGTGCATTTGTTGAGATTTTACCAGGTAAAGAAGGGCTACTACATATATCTAATATTGCTCATGAAAGAACTAGCAAGGTGGAAGATGTATTATCTGTAGGTGACGAAGTAGATGTTAAAGTTATGGAAATAGATAAACAAGGAAAAGTAAATTTATCTAGAAAAGTACTTTTACCAAAAAATGAAGATAATAAAGAAAAATAATAATCTATATATTAAATGAAAGCATAAACCAAAAAAGGTTTATGTTTTTTTATTGCAATAATTGCATATCTGAATTATTTTTGAATAGTATATATCATAATAATAAATACATTAGGAGGAACTTTATGTTAATTGTTGTTAATAAAAAAACTGTTAAATTATGTATTACATTTCTTTTAGTTATTTTAGCATTAATATTTGGATTTATAATATTTAACCCTAATGACGATTCAGAAGTTTTTAACAATTATGAGTATACTATTGATAAACCAATAGATAGAGGGGATAAAGATAGTAACTATATTGCTTTTGCATGTAATGTAGATTGGGGTAATGAAGTTTTACCAGAAATATTAGATATATTGGATAATAAAAATATTAAAATAACATTTTTTGTAACAGGAAGATGGGCTAGTAAATTTCCGGATTTAATGCAAGAGCTTGTAGATAGAGGCCATGAAATTGGAAGTCATGGATATCAACATTTAGATTATGCTTCATTGTCACTTGCTAAAAACGAAGAAGAACTAAAAAGAGCTGATAACGTTTTAAATAAATATACTACTGAAAAAATTACATTATTTGCTCCACCATCTGGATCTTATAATGAAAATACATTAGTAGCTTCTAATAAGCTAGGGTATAAAACTATATTGTGGACAATTGATACTATAGACTGGAGGGCAGGAAGTACTAAAGATGTTATTATAGATAGAGTATTAAAAAAAGATGATTTTAATGGTTCTATAGTATTAATGCATCCAATGCCAGAGACAGCTAAGGCATTACCAGATTTAATTGGGGAAATGGAAGAGAAAGGATTAAAAGTAGGTAGAGTAAGTGATGTTTTAGTAGAATAAAATATGTCTTCATAATAATAATTTAGTATGAACAACAATTGTATAATATATAATAAACAAGCTACTTAAGAGGCTTGTTTATTTAAATATTAGTATCATAATAAATGTTATCATAATTGATAATATAAACTAGAATAATTACTTATTTTTAAAATATACTTATATTAAAATTATAAATTATTAGGAGGAAAAAGAATGAGATTAAGCGAAATAGGCGGAAAAGAAATTGTTAATTTATGTGATGGTAGTAGGTTAGGTATAATTGCAGAATCAGACCTACTAATTAATGAGAAAACAGGAAAGATAGAATCACTTCTAATACCAAAATCTAAAAATTTATTTACATTATTTTCGAATGAGTATTTAACACAAATTCCTTGGACAGATATAAAAAAAATAGGTAGCGATATGATTATAATTGAGTTAGACTCTGATAATAAAAAAATATATTAACTTTATATAGTAAAGAATATATGAATTAAAATAGGTAAAACTAATATTAGTACTTATATTAAGCTAAAAGCTTAAATAAATAGAATTTAAAACGTACTAATATAGGAGTGAAAAAATGATAAATAATTTTACTAAAAATCAAGATAATCAATTGTTAATGAATAATCCTAAAATCGCAACACCAGATCAAAATATTAATAAGCAGTTACAAAATATTCAATCACTTGGAACCAATAACTTACCTAATAGTAATACTGGTATCCATACCTTAAATATAATAGGACATATAGAAGGACATATGGTTTCGCCACCACAAAATAAAGCAACAAAGTATGAACATATTATTCCTCAATTAGTAGCAGTTGAAGAAAATCCTAACATAAAAGGACTTTTAATCATATTAAACACTGTTGGTGGGGATGTTGAAGCAGGGCTTGCAATTTCAGAGTTAATATGTAGCTTGTCTAAACCTAAAGTTACTTTAGTAATTGGAGGAGGCCATAGTATAGGTGTACCACTAGCTACTGCAGGTGACTATTCATTTATAGCTCCTACAGCTACAATGACTATACATCCTATTAGAATGAATGGATTAGTTATAGGAATTCCTCAAACTTTTAAGCATTTCACAAAAATGCAAGAAAGAATAATAAACTTTGTTTTGCGTACTTCTAATATAGAAAGAGAAGTATTTACTAGATTAATGAATGATACTGATGAACTTGCTAATGATGTAGGAACAATATTAATAGGTGAAGAAGCTGTGAAGCATAAATTAATTGATGAAGTTGGAGGTTTAAATAAAGCTACATCAAAATTAAATGAATTGATAAAATCTAAAGAAGCTTAAAAGTTTTGCAACCTCTATAAATCTACTTTATAATAGAAAGTGTATATATACACTTTCTATTATTTTTTTAATGTATATTTCATAGTTAAAATTTAATTAATATTAACTCATTTGTAGGTTTTTATATATTAGTGTAGAATATATTATTATGTAGTACTTAAATAAATCTTTAACTTTTAAATTTCATTGATTATTTATATACTATTATAGAACTAAATTTTAAATAATTATTGGAGTGATATTTATGGCAAAAAGTAAAAAACGCAGTAAAAAACAAAGTAATAATATGAACCTTATAACTAAACAGTTTAATAATGAAATATATGGTATTTTTATTATTGCTATTGGATTAATCTTATTAGTAAGTATACAAGGTAGTAGTGCAGGTAGAGTTGGAGATTTAATTAAGTTAAGCTTAATGGGATTGTTCTCAAATACTATAGTTATTTTGCCTTATTTAGTAATTTTATACGGTGTTTTTGTTTTTATTAATAAGTCTTTATTAAAAGATAAAAAAAATATGTTATTTTATTTTTTAATATTTATTTCGGTTACAATATTAAAATCTCTTAATAATATAGAAACGATTGATGCTGTTGTGTATTCTAGTGCAATTGAATGGGTTAAACAAATATTTTTCTTAGGAACCCAAGGCATTGGAGGTGGAGTAATTGGTGCTAGTATAACAAGGTTATTTGTAACTTTATTTGGTACAACTATAACATATATAATTGTTTTCACCTTACTTATAATATCATTAATTTTACATACTAATATTTCTTTATTATCCATATTAATAAAAATTAAAAATAAGTTTTTTGCAATTTTAAATTCAATTAAAAATCAAATATGCAATTTTATTTTTGTTCCTGTAAATGATAAAAAAAGCAATAAAAAAAATAAAAAGAAAAATAATAAGAAGTCCGTATCAAAATTATCTTCAGATTTTAAGAAAGAAAATATCACTAATTCAGAAAAAGAATCAAATATGGATTCAGAGATAGAGGAAAAAATAAAGATACTTGACTTTACAGCAACTGATTGTAAGGATATTGATAAACCAATTGATAAACCAATTGATAAACAAAATTCTGATGATAATAGTAAAAGTTCTAATAACCCTCAAAATAAATTAAATGACAATGATAAATCTCAAGTTAATATTGAGTATGATAATGAAGAACAATTATTATTAAACTATGAATTTCCAAGTATAGAGTTACTTGACCAAATTGCTTCTAAAAGTAATAAAGATGATAAAAGAAAAATAATATCTAAAGCAAAAATATTGGAAGATACATTAACAAATTTTGGTGTAGAAGCTAAAGTTATTCAAGTTAATAAAGGCCCAACTATTACACGTTATGAATTACAGCCTAATATTGGAGTAAAGGTAAGTAAGATTGTTAATTTGAGTGATGATATAGCTTTAAATTTAGCGGCGCCAGCTATTAGAATAGAAGCTCCTATACCAGGAAAAGCAGCTATAGGAATAGAAATTCCTAATGAAGATACATCTGCTGTTGCTCTTAGGGAAGTAATTGATCATTCTACTTATCAAAACTCTAGTTTTAAGTTACCTTTTGCTTTAGGAAAAGATGTATCAGGGGCTCCTATAGTAACAGATATATCAAAAATGCCTCATCTTTTAGTAGCTGGTGCTACTGGATCTGGAAAAAGTGTTTGTATAAATACATTAATATTGAGTATTCTATATAATTCAAGCCCTGAAGATGTACGATTAGTTTTAATAGATCCTAAGGTGGTAGAGTTGAATCAATATAACGGAATTCCACACTTGCTTATACCTGTAGTAACAGACCCTAAAAAGGCCACAAGTGCTCTTAATTGGGCTGTACAAGAAATGTCTAAACGATATAAAATGTTTGCAGAAAATGGAGTAAGAGATATTGACGGATATAATAAAAAGTTTGAAGAAAACAAACTTCCTTATATTGTCATTATTATTGATGAATTAGCTGATTTAATGATGGTTGCTCCGAATGATGTTGAAGATACAATTTGTCGATTGGCTCAAATGGCTAGAGCAGCTGGATTACATTTAATAATTGCAACTCAAAGACCTTCTGTAGATGTAATCACAGGAGTTATAAAGGCTAATATACCTTCTAGAATTGCTTTTTCTGTAGCTTCACAAGCTGATTCAAGAACAATCTTAGATATGGGAGGAGCAGAAAAATTATTAGGTAAAGGTGATATGCTATTTTATCCTGTTGATGCAAATAAACCTGTTAGAATACAAGGCGCTTTTATTTCTGAAAAAGAAGTTGAACGAGTAGTTACATTTATAAAAGAACAAACTGAGCAACCTAACTATGAAGACGAAATAATCGATCATATTGATCAAAATAAAATTGATACAACTACTGACAATGTAGATGAGTTATTCAATGATGCATTAAAAATAGTTATTGAGAATAAACAAGCTTCTATATCTATGCTTCAAAGAAAATTAAGAATAGGATATAATAGAGCTGCAAGGTTAATCGATGAAATGGAAGCCAAAGGTTTAGTTGGACCCCATGAAGGAAGTAAGCCAAGACAAGTACTAGTAGATGATGAATTTTTAGAAGAAAATATAAAAGAATCAGTATAAATCATAAGCACTATATTATATATTAAAGAAGGTAGAAGGTGAAGAACTTGTTTCAAAAGATAGCAGTAGAAGAAGCACTAAATCTGGAGAATAAAATATTTATCGATGTTCGTTCTCCAATAGAGTTTGTTGAAGCAACTATACCTGGTTCAATTAATATTCCTATTTTAGATAATGATGAAAGAGTTATAGTAGGAACTATTTATAAGCAAAAAGGTTCATATGATGCCAAAATTAAAGGAATAGAGTTTGCGTCAAAAAAACTTTCATCTATTTATAGTCAAGTCAATTCATTATCCAAACAATATAAAAATGTTATACTGTTTTGTTGGCGTGGTGGCTTAAGAAGTGGTACAGTTGTAAATTTTTTAAGCTCATTAGGATTAAATATTTATCAATTAGATGGAGGATATAAAAAATATAGAAAACATGTAGTTCATTATTTTGACAATGAAGATTTCCAACATGATTTTATTGTGCTACATGGACACACAGGAGTTGGAAAAACTGAAATATTAGAAAAACTTAGAAACTATAATATACCGATACTTCATTTAGAAGAGTTAGCCAAGAATAGTGGATCTGTGTTTGGAAAAATTTATTATGATAGTGGAGAAAAAATAACTCAAAAAATGTTTGATGCCTTTGCATTTGACACTTTACGATTAAGTAACAGTAGATATATTGTAGTAGAAAGTGAAGGACAGCGAGTAGGAGGAATAACCTTACCTAAGGGTCTATTTAAGGCAATAGTTAACGGAAAACATATACTATTGGAAACCTTTTTAGAGAATCGAGTTAAAAGACTTGTGGATGATTATGTAAATAAAATTCCTGATAATGATACTTTATTGGAAAATGCAATATACAATTTAAAAAAACGGATAGGTTCCAACAATGTAGAGCAATGCATTAATTGGATTAAAGAGAGTAAATACAATAAAATTGCAGAAAAATTAACTACAGAATATTATGATCCTTTATATGAATATTCTATAGAAAATTATAACTATATGATGAAAATAAACTATGAAAATATAGAAGAAGCAATAGATGAAATAACTAAAATTTACTTTAAATTAGAAAATAATTTTAATAAAATGTAAGATATATATTAACGTTAAAATTTATTTAATGGATATTTATGCTATGCACTATATTATATGAATTAAATATAAATAAATAGGAGAGAATGTACATGAATTTAGCTAACAAATTAACTATAGTAAGAATACTTTTAGTTCCAGTTTTTATGATATTTCTTTTATCCGAAATACCTTATGGAATATCAATATCTGCAGGAATATTCGCTATTGCAGCTGTAACCGATGCATTAGATGGACATATAGCAAGAAGAAGAAATGAAGTTACTAACTTTGGTAAATTCATGGATCCTTTAGCAGATAAATTACTTGTATCAGCAGCACTTATATCTCTTGTTCAATTGGGGAAGCTTTCTGCATGGATAGTATTTATTATAATCGCTAGAGAGTTTACTATAAGTATATTAAGAGCAGTTGCAGCATCTGAAGGTATAGTTATAGCTGCTAGTTCTTGGGGGAAAGCTAAAACTATAACACAAATTTTTGCTATTATTACGATTTTATTAAATAATTTTCCTTTTAGATATATAAATATCCCTTTTGATACTATAATGATATGGCTTGCTGTTATATTTACTGTTATTTCGGGTATTGATTATATTATTATAAATAAACATGTACTTAATAAATAAAATCATATTTAGAAATTAAGATATTTTATATATTAATAATTGAAATTATTTCTAAATATAGTTTGACCCGTTACATATTATAAGATATAATGATGTTAGAACATTTGTTCGTAGAGAAAAGAAAGGTAGGTGAACCAGACCTTGTCTGGGAATAAAATGGAAAAGAAAAAAGCTTTGGACATGGCTATTAGCCAAATAGAAAAACAATTTGGTAAAGGGTCTATTATGAAACTAGGTGCAGACAGTAAAATGAATGTTGATAGTGTATCTACTGGATCTATAGGTTTAGATGTTGCTTTAGGAATTGGTGGAATACCTAAAGGTAGGATAGTTGAAATCTATGGACCTGAGTCTTCTGGTAAAACAACTGTTTCACTTCATGTTATTGCTGAAACTCAAAAAATAGGAGGTACGGCTGCATTTATTGATGCTGAGCATGCTCTTGATCCTGTATATGCTAAAAAACTAGGTGTTGATACGGAAAATTTAATTGTTTCACAACCTGATACTGGAGAGCAAGCTCTTGAAATTGCAGAAGCTCTTGTAAGAAGTGGAGCAGTTGATATAGTTGTTGTAGACTCCGTTGCTGCATTAGTGCCTAAAGCCGAAATTGAGGGAGAAATGGGAGATTCTCATATGGGCTTACAGGCTCGATTAATGTCTCAAGCATTAAGAAAGCTAGCTGGATCAATTAATAAGTCAAAAACAACAGCGATTTTTATAAATCAACTTAGAGAAAAGATAGGTGTTATGTTCGGTAATCCTGAAACCACTACAGGTGGTCGTGCACTTAAATTTTATGCCTCTGTTCGTTTAGATGTAAGAAGAATTGATTCAATTAAACAAGGTAATGACGTTATTGGTAATAGAACTAGAGTAAAAATAGTAAAAAACAAAGTTGCTGCTCCTTTTAAGCAAGCTGAATTTGATATCATGTACGGAGAAGGTATTTCAAAAGTAGGGGATGTTTTAGATGTTGCAGCTAACCTAGATATTGTTGAAAAAGCAGGTGCTTGGTATAGCTATAATGATCATAGACTTGGACAAGGGCGCGAAAATGGAAAACAGTTCTTAAAAGAAAACCCTGATATTGCTCTAGAAATTGAAAATAAAATACGAGAATATTATGAACTCCCTCTTGCAGCAGAAACAAAAAAAGATAAATCAGAAACCAATAGTTCGAAAACTGAAAAGAAAGAAAATAAAAAATAATTTAAAAATAAAAGCTATTGATCTAATTAGGTTGATAGCTTTTAACTTATATTCTAATACATACATTCCAACTTGACACCTATAAAAAAAAGATATAAAATAAAATCAAATCATGGGTGTATCAATTAATACAATTATTAATATTGGATTAAAAAAATTAAATTCTAAAAACTAAATAAGGGAGGTGTCCAAGTATTCAAAATATATATGTTTTAAACGGACTTTTAATTTTAGTCGGTATTTTAATCGGATGCCTTGTCGGCTATTTTTTTCGAAAACATATTGCTGAAGGAAAGATTAATAGTGCAGAAAATTTAGCAAAAAAAATAGCAGAAGATGCTGAAAGAGATGCTGAAACTAAAAAGAAAGAGATATTACTTGAAGCAAAAGAAGAAGTTCATAAACTTCGTAATGAATTAGAAAGAGAAAGCAGAGAAAGGCGTAATGAACTACAAAGATCAGAGAAAAGATTAATACAAAAAGAGGAAGTTTTAGATAAAAAGTCAGAATCTCTAGAGCGTAAAGATGATAAGCTAATGAAAAAGTTTAAAGAGTTAGATAGTAAAGAATTAGACGTTAATGAACTTTATGAAAAACAGGTAAAAAAACTTGAAGAATTATCTGGCCTAACTTCTGAGCAAGCTCGTGAGCTTATATTAAGTGATGTTGAGAAACAAACGAAATATGAAGCCGCTATGATGATGAAAGATATTGAATCTAAAGCTAAAGAAAAAGCAGAGAAAAAAGCTAGAGAAATAATTGTATATTCTATTCAAAAATGTGCAGCAGATCATGTTGCGGAGACTACTGTATCAGTTGTGCAACTTCCTAGTGATGAAATGAAAGGAAGAATAATTGGTAGAGAAGGTAGAAATATTCGTACATTAGAAACACTAACAGGTATTGATCTAATTATTGATGATACACCAGAAGCAGTAATTTTATCTGGTTTTGATCCAATTAGAAGAGAAGTAGCACGTATAGCATTAGAAAAATTAATTGTAGATGGAAGAATTCACCCAGCAAGAATTGAAGAAATGGTAGAAAAGGCTAAAAAAGAAGTGGATGATATTATTAAAGATGAAGGTGAACAAGCAACCTTCGAAACAGGAGTTCATGGATTACACCCTGAATTAATAAAATTATTAGGTAGATTGAAATATAGAACTAGCTATGGACAAAATGTATTAAATCATTCAATAGAAGTTGCTTCTTTAGCTGGGATTATGGCAGCTGAATTAGGAGCAGATGTAAAGCTTGCACGAAGAGCTGGATTACTTCATGATATTGGAAAAGCAGTAGATCATGAAATAGAAGGAACACATGTAGAAATTGGTATGGAGCTACTTAAAAAGTATAAAGAATCTAAAGATGTGATACATGCTATGTCAACACATCATGGTGACTACGAGCCACATTCCATTGAAGCAGTGTTAGTAACAGCTGCTGATGCAATTTCTGCGGCTAGACCAGGGGCAAGAAGGGAAACTTTAGAGTCTTACATTAAAAGATTAGAAAAGCTTGAAGAAATCGCTAATAATTATGAAGGGGTTGAAAAATCCTATGCTATTCAAGCTGGTAGAGAAATTCGAATTATAGTTAAACCAGAAGTATATAGTGATGAAGAAATCTTCATATTAGCTAAAAACATAACTAAACAAGTTGAATATGAACTTGAATATCCTGGACAAATAAAAATTAATGTTCTAAGAGAGACTAGAGCAATAGAATATGCCAAATAAAAAACTGCGTTTGCAGTTTTTTATTTATATATAAATAATTATTAAAAAAATGATAAAATATAGAAAAATTTTCTATATTTGCAGGGATTTTTAAAATTAAGTAGAATATTATAAATGATCAAACAATATTTTAAATATACTACTAATAAGGGGGATTTAATAGGATGGAAGTATTAAAGGTATCAGCAAAATCAAACCCAAATTCTGTGGCTGGAGCATTAGCTGGTGTTCTTAGAGAACGTGGATCCGGTGGATCAGCTGAAATTCAAGCTATAGGTGCAGGTGCTCTAAATCAAGCAGTCAAAGCAGTAGCAATTGCAAGAGGATTCGTAGCTCCTAGTGGACTAGATCTGATTTGCATCCCCGCTTTTACCGATATTGAAATAGATGGTGAAGAGCGAACTGCAATTAAATTGATTGTGGAACCAAGATAATAGGTATAAATA
>JADWMM010000077.1 GCA_015978205.1 Alkaliphilus sp. NP8
TAGGCACTCCGTGCATACCTTTAGTTTCCAACCTATTCTTTGCACTGGAGCCTTCATATGAAGTTTTCTGCTGTCGCTGTATATTCATTGAATCTTTCAAAATCTTCATCCTCCTTAATGTTCAGTCCTTCCTTATCTATTCATGACTAGGTAAGTACTATGACCTCTGCTGACTTCTCAAGGTTCAGCTATACATCACTGCATAGGTTGTCATTTCAAAATTCATTTCCATGACATACCCTTGAGACCTCCCCAGGTAAGAACGATAACCTTCGTCTCATATATCTGCCACATTTACTCCTTGAGATTCGGGTAGTGTTGGACTTCGTTTTGTTATGAAAACTCGTCCGTCTCAAGTAAGCCTTGTATGTGATTCGTGTTCCTCAGACCGAGACTTTGCCTAGGGCTTCCTTCAGATTTCACCTCACGGTGAACACCCTTGCCTTCGGCTAATGGTTCCCACTACCAAGCCCACAGCGGACTTTCACCGCCAAGTTATCGCCCATGCTGGGCGCACATAAAAAAAGCAGTCATCTGCTAAGATAACTGCTTATAAAATTAAGTATTTAATTATCAACTGCTAAAGTCTTCTAATAACTGATTAACTTCTTTTACATCTTCCAGAAGAATTCCTCGCTGCAATTTTTCTTGATCTATTACCGGAAGTCGATTTACTGGTATTTTGGTTCTCTCCAGCAAGTGTTTATTTCCTTCTTCATCATATTTATATACTGCTATATAGCCTTGATGAATAGATACCATATAATGATTTGGACAAACCCTATTTTCTATTTTAAATATAACTACTTCTTTTTTTGAAAAACTTTCTACTTCAGAATTTTGATAATTTTCATTTACATAATTTTTAAGCCCTTCTTCATTTAATCCTATTAGATCCACAGTAGGATTTTTTTCTTCTTTTATAACACTTCCACATTGCGTATATTTAATTTTATATATTAACTTAGTGTTTTTGGTTATAGTGTCTCCGGCATTTATAACAGTTTGATTATTTTTTTGATTATCACTGTATATTCTATTTTCTTGTGCTTGTAATAGGGCATTTATTAATTTTTGTTGTGCTTCTTTATTAAGCTCTGTTTGAGATATATCATTACTTTGTCCATAATAGCCTATTGTAAATCCAATAAAACCAAAAACCAAAGCCAATGTTAAAATTCCAGTTACTAGTGATAGCTTATTTTTTCTCATTTAATAAACCTCCTAACCTATCTAGGAGATTATTATAACCATTTTTTTGTAATTTATACTTTTTCACAAGGTTTTTAATTTTTTTGCTATATATTATTATATTAACAAAAAAGTAATAATTTTTTTTAAAAAAACCATACTAATACTGAAGTAAAGTTTTATTTAAGTCCAGCTAAGAAATGTCAATAGAAAAATAAAAAATATTTGATATATTTGCTGAGCTAAAAAAGGGTAACTTTAATAAACCTTTCGACAGTTGTCAAAAAATAAAAGTACTAATCTGGAATTACACTATGCAGCGAAGTCGCATCTCGCTTTTAAGTAATTCTTTTGGTGTTCCTCTGGTG
>JADWMM010000081.1 GCA_015978205.1 Alkaliphilus sp. NP8
CCCTAGAAATAATACATTTTCTTTTTTTTCTAGAAATCGTAAGGTGTGTAAGTCTTTAATTTTATCTTGGTTTATTGTAGGTTGGAATGTAAAATCAAAATCATCTAATGTTTTTTTAAAAGGAAAATTTGCTACTTTTACACATGCATGTGTAGCCTTCTCTTCCTTAAGTTGTATTTCTAGCTTTGTAAGATCATTTAATGCGTCTACGACGGTTTTTTCTCCATTTGTAATTAAATCTATATATGTATCTAAGTTTTCTTTTATTTGAAAGAGTTTTAAATCATCTAAGTTATTTAATAAAGTTGTATATGTGCTCATTCTATCTATCCTTTCAGGGTATCTAATATCTCTAAATTTTTCATTGCGAATGCTTCAATATCTTCATCATTTCTAAATGATAATTTCTCATCCATTATATTTTTATAATCATCTTCATGGTAATTTATTATCTTTTGTGTTAACGGATGTATTCTTATTAAGTCTGTGTTATTATAGATATATAGTTTATTATCTAATTCTCTTATTTTTAGGGTTTTATTAATAAACTTATGCGGAACAGAATATCTTTTTCTCTTATAGTAAATCATTGAATCATTATGAACTGTGGTAGGTTTCATATAATTTAAATAAGATTCAATTACTTCTTTACTTGGCAGAGGGGAAAGGTATTCTTTTTCTTTTTTGAGTAGCATTATGGGCCTTACTCCTGTAGTTTGGTTTGTTTCATTATTTACATCATCACTTAGTTTATTTATTATTTCAATTAATTCTTCTTCAGTTTCAAACTCACCATTATATGGAATTAATCTACTTATAAATCTATTGGCAGATTCTACTTTCCCTTTAGTTTGAGGAGATCTAACATTACATTTTTCTGGTGTAAAGTTAAAGTCTTTTGAAAACTGTCTAAACTCTTCAGTAAATTTTTTAGTTTTTACGTTTACTATACTGCTCATATTATCTGTGAGTAATCTTTGTGGAACACCTCCATAGTATTTAAATGACTCAATGATACATCTAAATACATCTTCTATTGTCTTTGATTTTGGATAGGCTATACT
>JADWMM010000009.1 GCA_015978205.1 Alkaliphilus sp. NP8
CCATTTTTATACTATATTATCACAAATTTTGGTGCTCAATAATATATTATGGAAATTTTGCTCATACTATAGTAATATTAAAAATGTAGAAAAATTTACAATATGAAAGCGAGGAATAAATATGAAAAATCCTATAGTTACAATTACAATGGAAAACGGAAAACAAATGAAAGCAGAACTGTATCCAGAGATAGCTCCTAATACTGTTAATAATTTTATATCTTTAATAAACAAAGGTTACTATAATGGAGTTATATTTCACAGAGTAATACCAGGTTTTATGATTCAAGGAGGAGACCCAGACGGAACTGGTACTGGTGGTCCAGGATATAGCATAAAAGGCGAATTTACTAGTAATGGATTTAAAAATGATTTAAAACATACAAAAGGTGTTTTATCTATGGCAAGAACTATGGTGCCAAATTCTGCTGGATCTCAATTTTTCATAATGGTTGCAGATTCACCACACTTAGATAATGACTATGCTGGGTTTGGTAAGGTTATTGAGGGAATAGAAGTGGCAGATGAAATCGTAGCAGTAGATCGTAATTATAGCGATAAGCCTATTGAAGATCAAAGAATGAAAGAAGTAATAGTAGAGACTTTTGGAGTAGAATATGAAGAACCAGAAAAAATGTAATTTCTAGAAATTACACTAAGAAGTACATAGCAAGTAAATTAAAACTATATTTATAATAATACAGTATAAAAATAAATATGTAGAGATTAATAAAGATGATTCCTATATTAAATAGGGATCATTTTTTATTGTATGAAAAATTTAAAAATGCTTTATATACGTTTATGTTTACATATTTCATTAATTATTCATAAAGTAAATCACATTATTAAACTATAAAGAATATTATATACTGGTAGTTAAATTACATTAAAAACAAAGTTAAGGGAGGTCTTTTAAACATGTATGATAACATAAACAATCAATACCCTAACCAATACGCGAATCAATATCCAAATCAATACCAAAACGAACACCCATGTCAATGTCAGTGTGGAAGTTATGGAATATATCCCGTTCCATATATGCCAGTTGATCCAATGTATGCACATGCCTACGTACCTTATCAAAGTTATACAACAGTATACCCTTTGGAAGAAGCTTTGGAACAAGGAACTTTATTCCCAGAACTAACTAATTTATATGATCCTTACGGAAATTTTTGGAAGGAGGAAAAATAATGGGTGATAGAAATAGATTGTTGAAGCAACTTCAAGAAGTAGAATTTGCTGCATTAGAACTTCAATTGTATTTAGATACACACCCTTATGATCAAAGGGCACTAATGGAGTTTAATAACTACTCTAATCAACTATTAATGTTAAAGCAAGAATATGAAATGCTTTATGGGCCACTTTTGAATTTCGGATTTTCTTCTAGTCATAATTCATGGAGATGGTTAGATAGTCCGTGGCCATGGGAAGAACAATGCTAAAAAATAAGGAGGGAAATGTATGTGGATTTATGAAAAAAAATTACAACATCCAGTTAAAATATACGATAAAGATTTAAGAATGGCAAAGTATTTGTTAACTCAATATGGAGGACCAGATGGAGAACTTTCGGCAGCCATAAGATATTTAAATCAAAGATATACAATACCTACAAATGAAGCTAAAGGTCTTTTAACGGATATTGGTACTGAAGAATAGGTACCACCATATTGTCGGTGATACTCTTATATTTTATTCGGTAGTTTAGGATGTAGTTTAAGGTTGAAATCATCGGGTTTTCCATGCCATCTACCATTTACAGTTTTAATATAAACAACTTTATTTAATACTTCTTTAAGTAAATTATTCTTAGATGCAGGATCTTCTAGGGTATTATATACTTTTAAAACTTTTTCTATTTTAGGTATTAATAATTTTTTACTATCTATTTTATTTTCACTTGGACTTAAATTTTCTATTAATGCATTTCTATCATTTTCAGTGCTCTTGATTTTTTCATTCAGTAGTTTTGATCTTTCTATAAAGGTTTCAGCAGTGTAGACACCTTGTTCTAATAGATCATGCAACGTGCTTTGTTGTTTCTGTAAAGTTTCTATTTCAATATCTAATTTTTCTATAGATTTTTTTATCACATCTGTTTGTATATCATTATTATTTTCTTCATTGTTAATGTTATTCAATTTTATTTTATAGTTTTCAAGCCATATTTCCAATGAGTCTAACAATTTTTCTTCTACCAGGTGTAAATGTGAACTTATATTTTTACAAGATGGTACGTTGCAAATTAAGCCATCAGGATAATTATTTCCATAAGGTCTGCGCACCATATTCCTTCCACAAAATCCACAGGTTATAATACCAGCTAGTGGATTCTTTAAGTTTTTATTGTGAGGTACTCTTGTAGTTGTATTTTTAGATAAATAAGTTTGAGCATGGTTAAAAGTATCTACATCTATAAGAGCAGGGTGCAAACCTTCTACAATAACTACATCTTTATTTCTAGGTCTTTCTTTAATCATCTTACCATCGACCATTCTCTTTTTTTGAGGTCTAGAGTTCCAACGAATTTTACCTATATAAACTGGATTAGCGAGTATTCCCCTAATGGTATGTGGAGTCCACACACCCTTTTTGGCAGTAGGTATTTTAAGTTCATTTAGTTTATTAGCAATTAAGCTAGTTCCAAGTCTTTTATTATCAGAATCTCCTTTAGTATACAAACTAAATATAAGCTGAACTATATTAGATTGTTCTGGATGAGGTTCTAGTGTATAACCTTTGTCATGCTCTAATTTTTTTCTAATATAACCATAAGGTGGTATATTGCCTAGATATTTTCCTTCTTTAACTGATTCGAGCCTACCACGTTGCAATCTTCTATTAATAGTCTTATATTCTCTTCTGGACATAAATAATCCAAACTCAAAATATTCTTCATCAAATTCATTACCTGGATCATAAGTTTTCATAGGTGTTATTATTTTAGTATCGGAGTATTTGAATGTTTGAGCCACTAATCCTTGATCCATAGTATCACCACGAGCGAGTCTTTCAAGTTCAACAACTAATACACCTTTATACATTCTTTTTTCTACGTCAGATAATAGCTCTTGCATAACTGGCCTAGCAGCTATTGTTTCTCCAGATACAACTTCTTTGTATATTTTATCTATATTAATATTTAGCTTTTTAGATAAGTCTAATAATATTTTTTGATGTCTAGCAAGTGTTTCTCCTTCTCCATGAAGTTCGGCTTCTAAATCTGATCTAGACTTTCTTAAATATATGCAGTACATATTTTCCTCCTTTAGAAAAAGCCTTAGGCTATTCGAATTTCTCCATAACAGCTAAAGGCTCAAAATACACTGTATAGTTATCTATTTCATAGTATAACCCATATTTTTCTTTATAATATTTTATTGTATCTTCTATAAATTCTTCTGTTACATCTAAGTATTCAGCTAATTCATACCTGTTTCTAACACCGTTTTTATAAGCATTAATCAAATCTATTATTCCAACTAATCTTTCATATCCCCATGCTCTAGCTTTTCTTTCTTGCTTTCTATTCTCAACCTTTTTGGGATCTAATATGTCACCAGCACTTGTAAAATGGTGACCTAATTCTTCTGCAATAGTACAAGTTATTTGAGCGTTAGTTTCAAGACTCTTACTAAGTGCGATAACATCATCTTGATATAGACCTTTTAGTCTTTTAGGTAGATTTCTTTCAACGATCTCTATTTCTTCTTTGTCTATTTCATCTAATAATTTCTTTTGTTTCATGTAAATCCCCCTGATTAGTCAATTTATTTTGTTCTATATCTCTTCTTAGCTTTCAGTTTTACTATATCACTCCAATTATCAGCAGTAACTATTTCTACTTTAGATAATCCAGCTTTTATAGTTTTAAGTTGTCCATTAATATAAAGGTGTCTGTCTGCATTATGAGCTTCTATATCATCTAGTTTACTTTCGATGTTATCTACTTTAGATTCCAATGTATCAAATCTAGCATTTGCTTCTTCTTTAAAATCACTTAATTCGCTTTTGACTCCTTGAATTTCATTTCTTAGTTCCTTAAATCCTCCTTGCATCTCAACATACATTTTTTCCATTAGTTCATATAATTTATTTTCATTATTCATGTTTATCTCTCCTAAAAATTACTTTTTAATTATCTGTTTTTTATAGCTTATACACCTTCCCAAATGGTATAATATAAGTAACGGAGGTGTTAATATGTCTGAACAAAAAGTAGATTCAATTCAATTTCTACTAAATGAATGTTTGGAACAAAATCATTTGATACTTCAATTGCATAAAAATATAAATAACAAAGATAAAACAATTGCTGACTTAAATAAAAAGATAGAAAATCCAACAGAACAAATTAAAGAATCATTTTTAAAATCAGTTCCAATAAAAACAATGGTACTTTCTGCAGCCCTACATATATTCACAGGAGCTCTTTTTGGATTATCGGCTGGTATTGTTTTCAAACAGTTTATACCCTTCTAACTAAATCACCAATGCGTATAATATCATCATATTCTTTAGTAGGCCCTGATATTTGCTTAGGGTCTACTTTTAATCTACTTGTTTTATAAGTTTGAAAATTAGCGATTGGGTTTAACATATCGTGCATAAATGTTTCTGCGCTTTTACATACTGCCATTTGATCAAATAAGTCAACTACTACTAGACGTGCTTTGATTTTATCTAAGGTTCCTAAAGGTTCATTTGTTTCTGGATCTCTAACTTCTTCACCTTTAATGAATATTTCTAGTTCATCCTCTCTCTGCAAGGAATCATTTTTTCCACCATTTATTACAATTCTATAGTCGTCTATTATTTTAATAACTTTCCATATATCACTCATTTAAATTCTCCCTTCCACAAGCTATTTCTACTAAATTTTGTGTATCTTCTATAGTTGGTCTATATTCAGGGTTGTTTAATAAAAACTCAGTCATCGTACGTGACAAGTAAATATTATTTTCTTTTAAATTATCGTTTTCTTGAATCAAATTTTCATGTATATCTGCTAAAGCATCTCTGTTTGTTTTTAACTGTTTAAATTCTTTTATAATTGATTTTCTATTTAAATAAAATTTTATATTTATAAAAATAGAAATAACTAATAAAGTTATTATAGTTAAAGTAATAAGATTTTTACTGCCTAATTCTTTATATATTACAGGTATAGTAATAAAAGCAAAGGCCCACAACGGGATAATAATTTTAAAAGGACTAAATATAATTTCTTTCAAAGAATTTTCATCTGTTGGATCTCTACCGGTCACAAAATCACCAACCTTTTATTTTTTATCCTTCTTTTTCCTTCTGTTCTTGACAAACTCCTTAAACTCTTCTATAGATTGAAGTTCTTCTTCTGTAAATTCATCTCCGTCAAAGTGTGCTGCTATTGTTGTCATTTCTTCTTCGTCATTCTTTTTTATTACTATATCTCCATATCCCGCTAAGGGTAGAAGTGTGTTAATGTCCATTTTGTAAGCATCAGTTATTAGTTTTAGAGTATCTATTGTAGGTCTAATAGGTGCATTACTGCGAGGATCTTTAGCTTTTTCTAATATGGATAAATAATTATGACTAATCCCAATTAGTTCCGCAGCTTCTCTTAAAGAAAGTTTTAATTCATTTTTTCTTTTACTTTTTAATATTTCACCCAACTTAATTAAATCCATGATTTCACCTCAAATTATATTCTTATTTATATTGTAATACATATTTTACAATGTTTAAGACTTTTTTTAAAAAAATATGAATAACTTACTTGACAAATAGTAAAACTAGTATTACAATGATAATTGTAAAGGAGGTGTTACAAAATGAGCAATAGAATTAGAGAGCTTAGAGCAAAATATAAAATGAGTCAAGAGCAATTAGCTATCAAAGCAAACACAACAAGACAAACAATAATACGTATTGAAAAAGGCGAAAGACCGAGCTTTAATGTAGCTATGAATATATCAAACGTATTCAATATACCAGTTAATGAAATTTTTTTTACTAATTGTGTAAAACAAGAATTACAAAATATCAATTCTAACTAACTTAGTATCTCACCAAAGATAAAAAATAAAGGGGGCATTACAAATGAAAGATTTAATTAACATTGAAAATCAAGATGGAAGTTTGGTAGTAAACAGCAGAGAAGTAGCAGAGAATTTTGAGAAAAGACATGACCATGTTCTAGATGCAGTAAGAAATATCACAACCGAAAATTCGGGTTTGATAGGAAAGTATTTTATAGAAAGCAGTTACAAAGCCGGAACAGGAAAAAGTTATACAGAATATCTTCTAACTAGAGATGGATTTACGTTACTAGCTATGGGGTTTACTGGTAAAAAAGCTCTTGAATGGAAATTAAGGTATATTGAAGCATTTAATCAAATGGAAAAAGCTTTAAAAGAGGTCTACCACGTTTCAGAAACTGCGATAGTAAACAATGTGATGAACTCACTAGAAGAAAAAGTATTAAGCAGTATAGATGAAAGACTTTGTAAGTATGAAGAAAACTACAGACCAACCCATGCTAACAAAATAAGTATAAATAGTTACATTAAAAAGGGTTTGGGAGATTTACAAGAAGAAGGCGAAGTTGATCTAGTAAAGCAAAGAGTATTACTTATGTTAGATGCAGAAGCTTGGCAAGACATACCATACGGCAAATTAATCAAGAATATGCATCTAATAGATGAAAGCATAAGAGCAGTAAAGAGCTTTAGAACTAAAAAACAATTGAGTTTATTTGAAAATTAAGGGGGAACTAAAGATGAAAATAAAAATGAAAGACATTAATCTAAAATCCACATGGGGAACAAAAATATATATAGATATAGATGTATTGAGATTCACTAAAGATGTGGATCTATCATGTGTAGAAATTCAAATTGAAAATAATGGTGAATATGAATTTTTAGAAGCAGTTGAAGTGGCGGGGACTTTAGCAATTGCAAATCACGATGAATTAAAAGAATTTGCTTTAAAATGGATAATCAAAAATGTTGAGTTTACTAGTTAGTTTAATGTAATAGGACAAATTTTAAACTGCATAACTTGAACTAGGAGGTGTTAGTAATGCTAGTTAAAAAATACAAGCTAGGTAATACAACGATTGAAATACATGACGATGCTTACAAAGATAAGACCCAAGAAGATATAGATAAGATACTTGAAAGAGTTGGAGAAATAGCGAGTAGAGCATTAATAGCCCAGGAGCAACGAAAGGAGCTGTAAGCATGAAAATAGATATAGAGCAAATAAAAGAATATATGGAAGCAATTGAAAAAGTAATAGAGCAATACAAAGAAAAAGAATGGGATACAGATTACATGGAAGGTCAGCTATCTGCATATAAGAAAATAATTACAGGAACATTCGAATACAAGGAGGTGTAAGCGTGACTCAATTTCATTTTGTGAATTTGTACAAAATAGTAGACCCAAAGAGTTTCAGAGTAATAACAAAAACTCAAGATAAGGACAAAGCAATTGGTTACTCAAAGAAAGGATATCGCATATACCAAGCCGTTATCGAAGGAGATAGCGTAGTATGGAATTCATGCCTTACAAAAGTAAGGGAGGTGTAAGCATGAAGATGATACTTTTTAAAGGAACAGTAAGAGAGCTTAGGAGCAGATTAAAAACTTGTAGAAGTTAGGAGGTTTAGAAATGAATTATCATCAAAGAAAATTCAATAAAAGAGTTAGCCAAGTTCAGTGCTATCTAAAGGGATTAACGGTACTAGGCAGGACTCATGTTAGTGATAGAAAAATAAAATTAGATGCTAGAGAAGTGGTTAGAGAAGCATTAAAAGACAATCCTAACTGGTTGAATGAAGAATGGTAGGAGGTGTAGGAGTGAAACGTATTCAAGCATTTGTAACGTACAAAGAGTTAGAAGTAGAATTTGAGATTGAAGATGATGCAACAGATGAAGAAATTAAAAATTATGCAGAAGATTTAGCATTTAATTCTCTACGAAATTTAGAAGTAGATGAAATTGATTGGGATGAGTATTAGAAAAGAGGTGTGAACATGATTACTATTCAATTAGCAGAAAAGCTTTATAAAGAACATGTGCTTATAACAATAGTCCGCGATAGAAGATTTGTAGATTTTGAAGATTATATAGAAAAAGCCCCAAATGGCGGCAACCAAATAGGGGCATAGAAAAACACTCACGATTATTATACCAAATTTGAAGGGAGATATACAAATGAAAAGTTTCGAAAGGGGTTTAAATTCAAGAGCAATGACGATGGTTTCAATCCACATAAATAACATGGTTAACCCTAAAATAGAAGTTAAAACATTCGGCGAAGCAAAAGTACTAAACATAGAAGATGCAAGTGTTTTTATGACAGAAAACCAAGCTGAAAAGTTATTCGAAGCATTAGAAAAAGAGTTATACGAAGAAACTTTTGCAGAAATTGAAGACAAGTATATGACTGAAAAAGTGCGAGCAGATCACTTAGAAGAAGAAATCGAAATGCTTAAAGAGAGATTAAAGGAGGCGATATAAATGGCTAATCATTTACAAATAGTACATTCGAATCTACAGAAATTATTAGATTCAAAGTCAGAAGCATTACCAAAGGGTTTCAATGAAACTAGATTTCTTCAAAATAGTATGACGGTGCTGCAAGATACTAGAAACATTGAAAAAGTAGAACCTAAGTCAATTGCTAGAACAATGTTAAAAGGTGCATTCCTAGGATTGGATTTCTTTAACCGAGAGTGTTATGCAATACCTTACGGAAACAACTTACAGTTTCAAACGGACTATAAAGGCGAAATTAAGCTTGCTAAAAAATATAGCATAAATCCTATTAAAGACATATATGCAAAGCTTGTACGAGAAGGTGACGAGTTCGAAGAAGCTATTAAAGAGGGTAGACAGATTGTTAATTTCAAACCTAAAAGTTTTAATAATGGAAATATACTAGGAGCATTTGCAGTAGCATTATTTCAAGATGGAAGTATGATCTATGAAACTATGAGTGTTGATGAAATAGAACATACGAGAACCAAATTCTCTAAAATGCCGAACGGACAAGCTTGGAAAGATTCCAGGGGTGAAATGTATAAGAAAACAGTTCTCAGAAGGCTATGTAAATTAATAGAACTAGATTTTGACACAATCGAGCAAAAACAAGCATTTGATGAAGGTGCTGGAGTAGAGTTTAATAATCAAAATAATGACAAGCCCGAAAGACCTAAGTCAAGCTTAGAAGAAGAATTTGAACAAGCTATAGATGCTGATTATGAAGAGGTTAAAGAAGAAGGTGAGCAAATTGAAACTGAATAAAGATAATTATTTTAGTGCTGAAGCTAACTGGCAGTATATGTCGGTTAGTCAGTACAAAGACTTTCTAAAATGTGAAGCAGCAGCATTAGCAAAATTGAAAGGCGAATACGAACCTTTTAAACCAGATGCTTTTTTAGCTGGAAGTTATGTACACGCTTGGAACGAGGGAGTGTTAGAAGAATTTAAACAGGACAATCCAGCACTTTATAAAAAAGACGGAACTTTATATAAAAAATATGCTAACTTAGATGATTTAATCAGAATACTTGAAACAGATAAGCTTGCAATGATGGCATTAGAAGGTGAAAAAGAAATAGTAATGTCAACTGAATTATTCGGCACACCTTGGAAAATTATGATTGATAGTTACAACCCGAGCAAAGGGAGATTTGCAGATTTAAAGACGGTTAAATGTTTAGATGATAAATTTTGGAATGGTACTAACTATGAAAATTTCATTGAATATTACGGATACACAACTCAGATTGCAGTATATTCGGAGATTGAAAGGCTAGTAACTGGTAGAGATAATTATTTAGAAGGTTTAATAGTAGTAGTTACCAAAGAAGATGTTCCAGATAAAGTAGTAATAGGTTTTGATACAGATATGATCGAGTTTGAATTAGCTATGGTAGAGGCTAACCTACCAAGAATATTGGAAGTTAAATCAGGTAAGATAGAGCCCAAAAGTTGCGGTAAATGTGAGTATTGTAAAAGTAAAAAGAAACTAACTGAAATTATACATTATAAGGATTTAGTAATTTAACCTTATAAGGGGGACAAGGAAATGAAGAAGGTGAATAAAGGTGGCTGAAGTTAAAATACCTAACAATTTACTTGATTTAGAAAGAGTGAGGTTGTTGGAGTGGTATAAGCATAGGGATACTATGTTAATTACTTGGTTGAAGTTAATCATGAAAAGTCGAAGGATAAAAAATAGGAGATTCATTTGGAGAGTAGCAGATACAGTAAAATTAACAGATGAAGTATTAAGTCACTTACTTCGCGTAGACAATGAAGTTTGTTTAACGGTATTTAATACTTTACAAGAGTTAGGATTTGTTGAAAGGAAACCTACTTATATAGAAGTGTTTAGGATATGGGAAAATGAACAACGAAATAGAAGTACCCCAGAGTATAAGCATTGGAGAGAATCAGTATTCAAAAGAGATAATTATACTTGTCAATCTTGTAATGCTAGAGGTGTTGAATTAAATGCACATCATGTAATTCGTTGGGCAGATTCAAAAAAAGAAAGATTTAATATACACAATGGCATTACATTGTGTCGCCCATGCCATATACAAACACACAGGAGGAGTGATTAAATGGCTAAGTTTAGAATGGTTCATACAGAATTTTGGAATGACCCTAAAATTGTTGAAGAAATGACACCTGAGGATAAATTCTTTTTTTTATATTTACTCACTAATCCGAATACTACACAGATAGGTATATATGAAATAACAAGAAAACAAATGGCTTTCGATATGGGTTATTCAATGGAATCTATCAATTCACTACTTGATAGATTCTTAAAACATCACGATTTAGTTAAATACAATACGAAAACAAGAGAAATAGCTATAAAAAACTGGGGGAAATACAACTTAGCTCGTGGTGGCAAACCAGTGCTAGATTGCATCATGTCAGAATTAGCGATGGTTAAGGATATTGATTTAATTGAATATGTTTCGCAAGGTATTGAAAATAAAGATATTAAGTCTATTTTCAAAAAATATTACGATACGTCACACGATACGTCACACGATACGTCACACGATACGTCACACGATACGTCACACGATACGTCAACGATAAGTGGACAAGAAGAAGAAGAAGAAGAATATAAAGAAGAAGATAAAGAATATAAAAAAATCTCCTGCACCTTAACTAAAGAAAAAATTCAATTTGTAATTGATTCTTGGAATAAATTAGGATTACAGCAATTAAAAGCTATTAACAGCAATACTAAAAGACATAAGATGCTAAAAGCTAGAATCAAAGAATATTCTTTTGAAGAAATAATTACAGCAATAGAAAGCATAGAAAAAAGTCCTTTTCTAATGGGACATAAATCAGACTGGATTATAAAGTTTGATTGGTTTATAAGACCTAACAACTTCTTGAAAGTGTTAGAGGGAAATTATATAGATGGAGATACAAAACAGAAGCTTGTTAGTAACCAAGCAACGCAAACACCAAAACATAAAACTAAATTCCACTTATCCAAAAGTCGTGGAGATAAATATACAGCTGATGAGTTAGAACAATTAATTCTTAACAATCAAAAGAAGAGATTAGGAGGATAAAAAATGGCTTGTGTAAGAGCAGAAAAAAGTAAAAGAAGACTTAAATATGGATTAGAAATTATACTTGATGATTTAGATTTTACATGGACACCTGCAGAGATCCAGCGAGCAATAGATATGTGGAATGAAGGTTGTTCGATAAGAAAAATAGCTAGAGAATTAAGAAGATATGATCTTATAGATAATGCAACAGATGAAGTAGGACTATTGATTATGCATCTAAGAAGGCAGAAAAAAATACAAGTAAGGGAAGGTGGATTAATTGGAACTAGATGAAAAGAGAATATCGAAAGTATCAGATGAAGCAGTAAGACTTAAAAGAGAGAATCCAGAGTGGACTATTATGCAGGCAGTGAAAGAAGCAGAGAAAAGATATGAGGTTGAAAATAAATGTTAGATGGAACAGTCGTAAAGGATTTTGCAGATAGGTGTTATGTAGTTAGAGATAATTGTTTATACACTGCAATGGGAAAATTCTATAAAGGTTTAGACCGAGAAACAATTAAAGATTTACAACTAAGAAAAATTAACAAGACAGAAAAAGAATTGATAGAAGATTGGAGTCCAGCAGGAAAATTAATAAGGGAAAAAAGGCACAAAAACAGATAAGGAGAAAATCAAATGAAACCAATACTAGATTTTAGATTTCTAAAACTACCAATCAAAAGCAGATTAATAGTTTCTAGCTTATTTAAGACAAATTTTAGGAGGTGCTAATAATGGAAAGGTGCTTGAATTGTGAATATGCTGAATTGATGTGTACGGTAGAAGTAGATGCAGAGATTACAACTGTAAACGATTGGTGTGCATTATGGAATAAGAAACAATATTTTCTAAATGGAGCAGAAGAAGAAATAAATAGCTTCATAGATTATCTAATAGAAAATGCGAGTGAAGCGTTTGAGCATAAAGATAGAGAGTTATTAGAAAAAGTTATATGGAGATATATACGAGAAGATCAGAAAGGAGTGAGGTAATGAGAGAGATTAAATTTAGAGCATGGGATAATGTCAAAGATAAAATGTATTACTTAGGAGAGGAAGAAAACATACATTTTGAATTCGACAGTATCGGTATAAAAGCTATAGATATAACAGAAGAAAGTGAAGAGTTTAAACACTTAGAACACCTTGAATATATGCAGAGTACAGGACTTAAAGATAAGAATGGAACAGAGATTTATGAGGGGGACATACTTTCTGATCTAAAAAAAGAAAATATGATTAAGGTGTATTGGGACAATCAATTCGCAGAATTCAATTTACTTACTTTTGAAGCACAAGAAGGATTCGAAAATGATATAGGGCTTGTGCATGGATTTTCTGAACTATATTTAGAACAAATAGAAGTAGTTGGAAATATTTTTGAAGATAGTGACTTATTAGAAGGGAGAAATGAATAATGAATAAGACAATTTTAATCGGCAGACTAGCTAATGATCCAGAATTACGTTTTACAGCAAGTGGAAAAGCAGTAGCAACATTCAGAATAGCAGTCGATAGACCCTTCAAGAAAGATGAAGCAGATTTTTTTAACATAGTAGTTTGGGGTAATTCAGCAGAAGCATGTGCTAACTACACTAAAAAAGGCAGGTTAGTAGCAGTAGATGGCAGATTACAGAGTAGAACATATGAAAACAAAGAGGGTCAGAAAAGATACGTTACAGAAGTTGTTGCTAATCAAGTTGAATTTTTAGAATGGGGAGATAAAGATAATCAACAATCTAACAACAATGTTGATAACAATGCAGACATAGATATTAATGAATTTACAGCAATGGATGATTCGGACTTGGATGAAAGTATACCGTTTTAGAAGTTAAGGCGGATTGTGAAATTAAAGTGTAGCAAGAAAGGAGAAAAATATGAAAAAAGATTCGATGACATTGCAAGAAGTTAATGAACAGATTAAAACTGAAGACGAAAGAATAGTTGAAGAAACTGATCCGCCATATGCAGATACACCTAAACTGCATAGATTATATGAATTAAAAAAAGAACTAGAGCAAGAAAGAGAGAAATGGTTATTTAAACAATAGTTAAGGTGTTTTTTAAAAAAATAGACAGAAAGGCATGAAGCGTGAATGAATAATGTTAATCAAGAAGAAGAAACTTGCACATGTAACATAGAAAATAATAAGCATTGTACAAAATGTGAGTATTACATGAACTGCAATTGGAATCACATAGGTTTAGGAAGTGGAAGCTGGGCAAAAGAATGTATAGATTATCAATTAAAGGAATAGTCACATTACAAGAATTATACGAAACATATCAAATTCAAACAGAATCAACTCAATTTAATACAGGAATAACTTCTAGGTATATTTGTATGCCTAGTATAAAAAAACTCATTCTAGGGCAAAATACTAAGTTTTGAGTGAAAGGGGACAAGCTTATGTTAGGAACTAGATATTTAACAGAAGAAGAAAAAAGAATAGTGAGAAAGAACAGACAAAAGGAAAAAGAATTGAATCACTATCAATATGAAGCAGCTCAAAGAATGAAACCGAGATCATGTGGTTTAAAGCTAAAGGACACGAGCAGATATGACTAATCTAACTAAACAACAAAAAAGAATAGTTGAATTACTAGCAGAAGGATATAACAACGAAGAGATAGCAGACGAGTTAAAAATTACGTATAAAACAACTAAGAATCATATTAGTTTATTGTTGAAACGTATAGGTGCAAGAGATAGAACGGAAGCAGTAGTTTATTATTACAAGGACTTAATTAAAGAGTTAAAGGAGGAACTAGAAAGTGAATCTTAAAGAGTTATTCGAAATGCAGAAAAAACTTGATGAACACATTATTAAAGAAAAAGGACTAGAAAGGCAGGAACTACTACCACAAAAGATATTAGCATTACAAGTTGAATTAGGAGAGTTAGCTAATGAGTGGAGAGGGTTTAAATTTTGGAGTGAGGATCAAGAGCCTAGAACATCTAAAAAAATCGTATGTGATTTTTGTCAAGGCACTGGAGATGAGAACATAGACAACATTATGGAATCTGCTGAAAATAGTAGGAGGAAACATGAATACATTAAATGTTTAGAATGCAATGAAACAGGCATAGTGGTGTACAGCAATCCACTACTAGAAGAATACGTTGATTGTTTGCACTTTATATTGAGTATCGGGTTAGAAACTTTTAATGATGATATAAAACATTACTATAATATTGATACACGTTTAAAGACAAAAGGTATATTACAACAATTTCAACTAGTATTCTCGATGGCACAAGGAATGTATGGAGATGATTTTTACAGAGAGTTATTACAAAGTTTTTTAGGTCTTGGGGAAATGTTAGGATTCACAGAAAAAGAAATAGTCGTAGCTTATAAAATGAAAAATGCTACAAACCATGAAAGACAACAAAATGGTTACTAAGGGAGCGATTGGAATGGATAAAAAGATACAAGGTAGAAGTTGCGAGAATTGCAAGTATAGATATGAATACGAAACTCTCATTGGAACTATACATAAGTGTTTCGTACATGATGAAGAAATTAAGCTAAATGGATATTGTGAGTTTTTCAAGGAAAAGAAATAGGAGCATGTGCAAGGGGAAGTCACTTTAGTTTGGCGACCGAGGAGACTTCTTCGCAAGCACACACATTTAAATTATAACCAATACAGAGATAAAAATATATAGATTTGCAAAAAATAAGGGGGCAATAAAATGATTAGATTTATCATTCCTGGAGAACCAGTAGCGAAAGGCAGACCCAGGGTAACTAAATGGGGAACGTATACTCCAGAGAAAACTAAGAACTATGAAGCTTTAGTAAGAGAATTATTTATTTTAAAACATGGACAAGCACCGTTAGATGGAGAGCTTAAAGTAGATATAAAAGTATATTTTAAAATTCCTAAAAGTACCAGCAAAAAGAAAAAAGAGCTTATGGTTGCTGGGGAAATTAGGCCAACAAAGAAACCGGACTTAGATAATGTTATGAAATGCATTACTGATGCATTGAATGAATTGGCATATCAAGATGATAAGCAAATAGTATCAGCTAGTATTGAAAAATTTTATTCAGAAGAACCAAGAGCAGAAATAGAAATATCTAAAATCCAAGGGGGAAATTAAAATGAAAAAAGTAAAAGAAAATGTTGATTTATCAAAACAAGTATTAGAGATAGATATTGAAAGTCCAGTATTTAATTCTATGTTACATGATACAAATAAAGAAATTAAAAGAGTTATGCAAAAAGTGTACGATGAAGAGTTTGAATCAGGAGAGATAACTATAAAATTAAATTTAACAATATTAGATGATTATAAAGAATTTCCAAAGACTAATGAATTTGGTGAATTAGTTAATGAACTATATAGGTATAAAAGACCACGATTCGAACACAAGGTAACAACTACATTAAAGAAACAATTTAAGCAAGATGGACTATATACAGAGGAAAAAGAAATACAATTCGTAGATGGAGAATATATTGCAGTACCTATAGAAAATCCTCAACTTGGAATGGATGATTACTTAAAAGAGGTGAAGTAGTTGCATGAGTATGCAGAGATTAGAGCATATA
The DNA here is from genome assembly GCA_015978205.1 of Alkaliphilus sp. NP8. Taxonomy (GTDB): domain Bacteria; phylum Bacillota; class Clostridia; order Peptostreptococcales; family Natronincolaceae; genus Alkaliphilus_B. The sequence goes on from JADWMM010000009.1 coordinate 16,171, forward strand.
AAGAAACTGATGAAGGAACAAGGCTTATAGTCACTATTCCTGGTAAAGAATTAGGTGGATATATTAAAAGGTTTTCTGTGGGTGGAGTAGTTAAAAGTGAACTTAGATTAGATGATGGTAGATCCATTAGTGCTAACCAAAGAAAGAAATGCTATGCAACTCTAAAAGACATAGCATTACATACTGGATATTTACCTGAGGAACTTAAAGAAATTATGAAGTATTACTATATATCGGATACTGGGGAAGGTTACTTCTCCTTATCCAACTGTAGTATGACAACAGCAAGGCTATTTATTAATTATCTTATAGAATTTTGCTTCATATGGGACATACCTATAGCTGATAGTGGATTAGATCGGACAGATGATATTAATGCATATTTATATATGTGTATCAAATACAGAAAATGTTTTAGCACTGGAAAACCTGCAGACTTACACCACTGTACTGGAAGTAGAATTGGAATGGGCGGAAATAGAAACAAAGTTAGTCATAGTGGAAGATTTTTTCTACCAGTATCTAGAGAACTGCATAATGAAGTCCATGTAACTGGAGAAGAAACATTTTTTAAAAAACATCATGTGTATGGCATCCAGGTAGACAATGAAACTTTGAAAGAATTAGGTTATAACGTAGATAAAATAGAAAATCACGAACAGGAGGGTTAATATGAATGAAAAATATTGGGCGATATATTTCGAGAAAGGAACTTTTAATGGTTATAAAGCATTAGAACTTAATAAAATTTATACAAAAGAAGAAGCACAGGAGATTGTTGGAGATCAAATTACTATCGTTAGCATTGTTAAGGAAATAGATTAGACTGCAAGTTACAAGCAAGTTAGCAGATTAAGCGATAGCAATACATTCAATCATATTGCTGATGTCGGGAAAATGATATAAAAAGTTAAAGGGGAGATACAAATGTTGAAACTTAAAAAAGAATATAAATATAAGTATTTTATTTGTTACATAAAAAACGAAAACGGAATATTAAAATCCGTGGGTAACTGTGAATTATATTTAAAGAAAAAAATCAGAGGAATGGAAGATATAAATTTAATAAAAGATCTATTAATTAAAGATTCTGATGAAAATTACAATTATGGAGACATTTATATAATTAACTATCAATTGATGAGTAAAATTTAAAGGGGGCTTACACATGAATAGGAACGAAAGGAGAAGGCTAGAACGGAGTAACAAGAAGATAAATAAGAAGTCGCTTGAATATAGAGAAGGTGTAAAGCAAGGTGTAAGAGAAGAACGTGGCAGATTTGTACAAGCTATGGAAAATACCCACGGTATAGGAGATACACTTATCGAAAGAGTGTTGGGTGAAGTTGCGAAAGTCTACAGAGGTGATCTGTAATGACTTGTTATAAAGAGAACTGCAAAAGAAAAAATGAATGTGATAAATTTGTAGCTGCTACATGTTTAGATAGAGTTACTAAGAAACAGAAGAAAGTGAAATTAAAGATAAGTAAGAATTTATGCAAGCATTGTTTAACCGAAATGGTACGTGCTAGATATAAAAAGAAAAGCATAATGCTATGTACTACTTGCAATAATGTGTTAGAGAAAATGAGAATTAAGGGGGCATAAAAAATGAAAGATTGTAATAATTGTGAAAAGAGTTTTAAAAATAAAAATAGAAAAGGGTGCCAAGTATTTATCGAAAAAATAAATAACTGTTGGGCATGGACAGATGATAAGGATTGGCTTACGAAGGTTAATAATGCTGTTAAGGAGTATACGGAAAAGTAAAAGGGGGCATAGCATGATTAAAGAACTTTTAAGGCAATACAAGAGCATATTAGAAGAAATCAAGGAATTAAATACAGAAATAGAAAGGCTAGAAAATAAAAAAATAAAACAGGAAATGGACAAGGTTAAAGGATCTAATGCTGAGTTCCCTTATCAACCTAGAAGCTTTACAATAGAAGGATATAATATCATCGAAGAAGAACAAAGTTTTAAGAGAATACTTATTAAAAAGACTATATTACATGAAAGAAAAGAAAAATGTGAGGATTTAAAATTACAGATAGAGGAATTTATTAATACTATTCCAGATTCTTTAACCAGAAGGGTATTCAGGTATAGATACATAGACAATCTAAGTTGGCAAACTATAGCTATGAGAATTGGAAAAGTACATGAAAGTTACCCAAGAAAAGAAATCCATGATAAATATTTAAATAATTTGTAAATACACCGAAAATACCGAATTAGATATAGTAAAATGGTATTAAGTGAAAATATAATTTAATATCCTTCTTTCGTGAAACCTTGCTGATTAATCAGTGGGGTTTTTATATATTTATTTTTAGGAGGTAGAATAATGAAGATACCTGATAAAGCAAAGATTGGATTTAAAGATTATGATATAGATAAAGAACAAAGTAACCTTGATGATGGTGCAAGGCTATCATACGGAAGAATAGAATTTGATGCTGGCAAAATACTTATATCTAATAAATACAGTAAAGATATACAATTATGCACTTTTATACACGAGGTTATACATGGAATTGATGATATATTCGAAATTGGTTTAGAAGAAGAACAGGTTGTGAAGCTAGGAAAAGGTTTTTATCAATTTATAAAAGATAATCCAGAAGTATTTAAATAAAAGAGGGGTGAAGGTATGACTATAGGTGAAATTATTAAGTTGCATAGCCCGGAAACATACATAAAATTAAAAAGTATTGATAAGATTAATAATAAAGCAAAAACCGAAATCAAATTAGGGGATAAAATAGAAAATTTAATGTCACATGATTCGTATAAAAGAAGTGGTAGAAGAATTAGACAAGTTAAGTGGGGTGGATAATATGAAGATACCATATGAGCACATAGATTATGAAATGAGAAAACTAATTTACATCTTAAATAAAACAGACTTTATTGAAACATGTGGATGTTGTATTGGGCATAATGATGATCCAATTAGTGAAGTGATTTTCAAGGTATGCGATCGTGAAAAGTGGCATATATTAATGATAAAGTTGCTAGAACTAGGTAGTAATATGAAGGATGCTAATATCAATTTTTATGAATGGCATAGATTAGATCTTGAAGGAAGATATTTAGTTGATTGGAGAATGACTATTGAAGCACATCCTAGAAATAGTGAAGATTGTGAAGTGGAAAATAAAAGGTTATTACGTATTAAAAATAAAGCAATGGATAGTATCATAAAAGTAATAGAAAAAGAGGTAGAGATTGCGGCTCTACCTCAATAGGTTAATACTTTGAATTACCAATGCACCAAGCACAGTTGTCAAAATCTTGATTTTCAGCTTCAGCGTGAGTATCTGGACTGAAAGTTTTAACATGTTCATGTTTTATTTCATTGATTTTGCAGTTAGATGTTTCACTATCAAGATCATGAACTTCATTAGTATTAGTGTTACCAATGAATCTTTTATTATTGAATGGTGAGTAAGGTCTACGCATAATAGCACCTCCTTTCTAATCTAAACTTATATATACAGGTATTAAATCCTGCTAAATGTCGGTATTTGACGAACGATTGTTGTAGGATTTTAACTCCTTTTGCCGAAGTGAGTAGGTGAGAGGAGGGTGAGGTTATGTGGTTTATAAAAAATGAATTTTGGAATGAGTTTCAGACCTTAATAGAAAATCGTCAGTATGGAGATGACATACGAGAAAGTATATCCAGGATCAAAATTATTGAGAATTTTTGTAAAGAAGGCAAAGGAATCTCTTTTTACAGCAGGAGCATTTTAGATAACAAACTACTAAAAGAAATTGAAAGATACAAAAACGATAATAATTATCGGGAATATGGAATGAAAGATATAAAAGAGTCTTAAAAGGCTCTTTTTTCATGTAACAAAACAAACTCAAATAAGCAACTAGCAATGAGGTGGTGGTATGACTGAAATAAGAGGTCCAGATATGAAAGAACAAGCTAGAGAAGATTATTTAAAAGGAATGAAATATAAAGATATAGCTGAAAAATATGAAGTATCAATTAATACAGTTAAGAGTTGGAAACAGAGATATAACTGGAATAGAAAAGGTGTGCATACAAAGAAAAAAAGTGTGCATACAAAAAAAGGAGCACCCAAAGGCAATAAAAATGCAATTGGTAATAGTGGTGGATCAGCACCTAAAGGAAATCTTAATGCAGTAAAACATGGAGCTTATCAATCAATGTATACTAATTTTTTATCAGATGAAGAAAAAGCTATATATGAACAGATAAGTGCAACAGTTAATATCGATGAAGAAATAAGGTTATTAAGATTAAAAATAGCACGTTTGCTTAATAGAGAGCAGACGTTTTTTTATGATGTTTTTGGGAAAAGACATGTAAAAGAAGTATCAGAAGAAGATAGAGAAAATGGTATTTTAGCATGTATGGATCAACTTAGAAAATTAATAGAGTCTAAAGCTAAAATAACAACTGATACAGAGCAACTTGGATTAGATAAAGAGAAGTTCGAATTCCAAAAATACAAAACAGAAGTTGAACTGCAGCTTAAGAAAGATAAATTAGAGCTGGAAAAAGAAAATGCAGGAAACAATAAGCATGATAAACCAATAGAAATCATGATAAAGCGAAAGGGTGAGGACTAATGATAGAAAAAGAAGTCAATCCTCACTTTGAAGAATTTCTATTTGAATGGAAATATAAAACTTATTTTTTGGTTGGTGGTTATGGATCATCTAAAAGTTATCATGTAGCTTTAAAGATAATACTTAAATGCCTGGAAGAAAAAAGAAAGGTATTAGTAGTAAGAGAAGTATTTGAAACAATAAGAGATAGTTGTTTTGCATTATTTGAAGAAATAATAATAGACTTTGGATTGTCAAC
>JADWMM010000023.1 GCA_015978205.1 Alkaliphilus sp. NP8
GAAAAAATGGATATATTTTAAATCACAGATATTCAATGTCAATATTTAATAAAAATATACGCAACTATGGTTTCTCCTATAGATAAACTTTAGTTGCGTAATTTTAGTATTTTTATTAAATATTAGAGTTATTTTCTATAATAATTATTTGTATTTATTTATATTTGTCCTATCCACATCTGTACTAAAAATGAAACTATAACTACTAATGCAGAAATAATGAAACCGTGGAGCATAGGAGCGAATCCTGATTTTGCAACTTTACTAAAGTTAGTCTTAAGTCCTATAGCACCTAATGCCATAACCATTAAGAACTTACTTAAGTCGGATATAGAAGAACTTACTTGTTCTGGAAAGATCCCTATACTTTTAATAGCAACCATTCCAATAAACATTAAAATAAACCATGGAAAAATATTTTTAAGATTAACTTTATTATCTTTTTCAGAAGTTAAAGCTACTTCGCTGCTTTTATTTTTGATAGTCTCTTTATCTTCAATCTTAACATTATCTTTAGATTTTTTATTAATTCTTTCATTTATATAAGAAAATATAAGAACAATAGGAACTATCGATAAAGTTCGTGTAAGCTTAACTATTACTGAAAAGTTACCGGCAATATCTGAAAAAGCATATCCTGCAGCAACTACTGAAGAAGTATCATTTACAGCTGTACCAGTCCAAAGACCATATCCTAAATCAGACATTCCAAAATACTTACCCATAATTGGAAATAGAATTACCATAAGCACATCGAATATAAATGTTGCAGATATAGCATAGGCTATATCACTATCTTCTGCATCTATAACTGGTGCAATAGATGCTATGGCAGATCCACCACAAATACCAGTTCCTGCAGATATTAAACTAGATAATTTCCAATCCATTTTAAAAAGCTTTCCTACTAAATAACCACAACCAAATGCAATTATAAGTGTAAATGTCATAACTATTAAAGAAAATTTACCTACTTCAACTACCTGTGTAAAACTAAGAGTAGCTCCTAAAAGAATAATAGCAAGTCTAAGTATTTTTTTAGAAGTAAAATTAAAACCGTTATTTAAAATATTATATTTAGAAACTAAAGGGTTTAATATCATACCAATAAGTAATGCAAAAACCCCAGCTCCTATGACGTTGTGTGGAATAAGTCCACTGAAAAAAATAGATATAATTGCAAGTAATATAGTAAATAATATTCCTGCTGAATAATTCTTCATAAACTTCATAAAATCAGCTCCTTATTTTAAAGTCTTTGTATATTTTAACATTAGTTAACTATAATATCTACTTATAATTATTTATAAAACTATAATTAAAAATTATAATTGAATTCTGTTTATTAATATATGACTGTTTACTATATATAGAGAGAGTGCTATAATAAAGAGTCAAAGTTTTTTAGACAAAGAAAATGTGCTTTATATAAAAGTGTTTTTTTACGGCTAGTATTTATTTTATTAATTATAGTGAATAATAAACAGAGATAGGATAAGGGAGGAAGAAAAATGAAAGTAGGATTCGATCATGAGAAATACTTAGAAGAGCAGTCCAAGTATATTTTAGAAAGAGTTAATAATTACGATAAACTTTATCTAGAGTTTGGTGGGAAACTCCTATTTGACCTCCATGCGAAGAGAGTTTTACCTGGCTTTGATGAGAATGCAAAAGTAAAGTTATTGCAAAAATTAAAGGAAAAAGTTGAAGTTCTTATTTGTGTATATGCAGGTGATATTGAAAGAAACAAGGTAAGAGGCGATTTTGGAATTACTTATGATTTAGATACTTTAAGACTCATTGATGATTTAAGAGAATATGGGTTAGACGTAAATAGTGTTGTAATAACAAGATATTCTGGACAACCAGCAGCTACTATGTTTATGAATAAACTTGAAAGAAGAGGAATAAAAGTATATATTCATAGAAATACAAAAGGATATCCTACTGATGTAGATACAATTGTCAGTGATGAAGGATACGGGAAAAATCCATATATTGAAACAACGAAGCCTATTGTTGTTGTAACAGCTCCAGGGGGAGGAAGTGGTAAACTTGCAACATGTCTTAATCAGTTATATCATGAGTATAAAAGAGGAAATGAAGCAGGTTATTCTAAGTTCGAGACTTTCCCTGTATGGAATGTTCCTTTAAAACATCCTTTAAATATAGCTTATGAAGCTGCTACGGTAGATTTGAAAGACGCTAATATGATCGATCCTTTTCATCTTGATGCATACGACAAAGTATCAGTTAATTATAACAGAGATGTTGAAGCCTTTCCTGTACTTAGACGAATAATAGAAAAAATTACAGGAACAGATGCTGGATATAAATCTCCAACAGATATGGGAGTAAATAGAGTAGGGCATGGAATAATAGATGATGAAGTAATTAAGGAAGCATCCAAACAAGAAATTATTAGAAGATACTTTAAAACAGGCTGTGAATATAAAAAAGGTTATGTAGATAAAGAAACCTTTGAAAGATCGAAGCTTATTATGGAAGAGTTAGAATTAAAGCCAGAAGATAGAAAAGTTGTTACTCCTTCAAGAGATAAAGTGTCTAAACTAAAAGAGTCAGCTAATGAAGATGAAATATGCTCTGCAGTAGCTATAGAACTACATGATGGTACTATTTTGACTGGTAAGAGATCTGATTTAATGGATGCAACAGCAGCAGTCCTTTTAAATGCAGTTAAGCATTTAGCTAATATTTCAGACGATATTCACTTAATCTCTCCAGTTATACTTGAACCTATTAAAAAGTTAAAAACAAAAACATTAGGAAATGGAAATACGGCTTTAGATTGCGAAGAAGTACTTATTGCTCTTAGTATATGTGCTGCCACAAATCCAACTGCACAGGTTGCAATGGAAAAGCTTTCTAAATTAAAAAGTTGTAGAGCACATTCAACTACTATATTAAGTGGAAACGATGAACAGATATATAATAAGCTAGGTATAGATATAACAAGTGATCCAGAGTATCTTACGCAGAGTCTTTATTATAACAACTAAAATAGTTTGTATATAAAAAATCTCTAGAAGTCAACTTGATGATTTCTAGAGATTTTTAAGTGGATTTTAAAATGAATGTTTGATATTATAAGATAAAAGAATAGAAACTAATATTATATGTTAGATTGTAAAAAGATAGAAGTATAAAACTTGAAACTAATCTGAGTAATAGACTATAAATAAAAAGAAAAGCAAAGGAGGGATAAAATGACTAATGAAGAATTTCAAAAGTTAGTATTGGAAAGTTTAGCAGATTTAAAAGGCGATGTAAATGGCTTAAAACAAGATGTAAATGACTTAAAAGAAGACGTACAAGGTTTGAAAAAAGATGTGAGTAACCTGAAAGAAGATGTAAGTGGTTTAAAAGAAGACGTAAGTAACCTGAAGGAAGATGTAAGTGGTTTAAAAGAAGACGTAAGTAACCTGAAGGAAGATGTAACTAGCTTGAAAGAAGGTCAAAAAGAGATAAAAGAGAAATTAAATGGTGTAAGTGAACAAACTGCACATTTAACAGAATTTAGATCAGAAGTAAAAGAGGAACTTGCAGGCATGAAAATAACTGTATCTAGAATAGAGATAGCAACTGCAGATAACTGGGGAGATATAGCAAGAATAAAAGCAGCTATGTAAAATACTTTTAATAAATGTATTATAAAAGAAATATAAATATTTTTATCCCTTCATTATTGGAGGGATTTTTTTATGCGACAGGCAGTTGACTATCTTTCTATTATACACATCTGCCGCTGCCAACGATATTCAGTTTGTTTTCATATGAGCATCACCCATCTCTGACGAGTAAGAAAGTAAGGTCAATA
>JADWMM010000016.1 GCA_015978205.1 Alkaliphilus sp. NP8
AGTATAGCCTATCCACTTAGGGCTTGAAGATGAAATAAAACCTACTACATCACCAATGAAGATAAAGTTTCCTAATGGCTCACAAATAATATTTAAAGGAATGGATAAACCAGCTAAATTAAAGTCTATTCATGGAGTAACTATTGTATGGATAGAAGAATGTTCAGAGCTTAAATATGAAGGATATAAAGAGTTATTAGGAAGAGCAAGACATCCTAATTTATCTATTCACTTTATACTATCTACTAATCCAGTAGGTGAAGATAATTGGACCTATAGACATTTCTTTAAAGATCCATTGAACGATATATTTATACTTGATGATGAAGAACTTTATAAAAAAAGAACTATAGCTTACAAGAACACTTATTATCATCATAGTTTAGCTGATGATAATTTATTTTTACCTCAAAGTTACATAGAGCAATTAGACGAACTCAAAACTTATGATCCAGATTTATATAGAATAGCTAGAAGAGGCAGATTTGGTGTAAATGGTATTAGAGTATTGCCACAATTTGAAGTAAAACCACATAAAGAGGTTATGGCTAAAGTAGGAGATATACCTCAAAGGTACCTAAGAGCAGGAATGGACTTTGGATTCGTTACTTCTTATAATGCAGTAATAAGAATGGCAATAGACCATGAAAACAAGTGGCTATATATTTATTATGAATACTATAAAAATAAAATGACTGATGATAAAACAGCCGAGGATCTGAAAGAGTTTAGAGATAATAAAGAGTTAATTATAGCTGATTCAGCAGAACCTAAAACAATAACTTATTATAGGCAGCAAGGATTTAAAATGATTGGTGCTAAAAAAGGTCCAGGAAGCAGATTGCAGAATACTAAAAAAATAAAGAGATTCAAAAAGATAATATGCTCTGATAACTGTCCTAATACTATAAGAGAATTGAAGAATTTAACCTATGCTACTGATAAACAAGGAAACATTATAGAAGATGAATTTAACATAGATCCACATACATTAAGTGCTATATGGTATGGACTAGATGGATATGAAGTATCAGACTTGAAAGATAGAGACAATTATTCAGGCAAAGGAAGGAGGTAAAACATGATAAATTACAACGAACTGTTAAAAGCAGAGTTACAAGGCGTATATGGTGACCACTTACAAAGAATAAGCACTATTAATCGTTATTATGAAATATACGAAGGAAAGCAAGGATGGACCACTAATCCAGATTTAGATTATACACCTACAAAGAAGATTACCAACATAATTAAAAAACTTATAAATACTAGAGCAAGATTTATGTTTGGCAAAGAGCCATACTTCGATATAAGGCCAATTAAAGAGGGAGAAGCAGCTAAAAAACAAGCACAAGAAAAGGAAGAATTGCTTGAGCAAATACTAACAGAGAATAAATTCCACAGCAAGTTATTAAAAGCTAAGAAGGATTGTTCAATTGGTGGTAAGATAGCAATTAAACTATGGGGACATAAAGACCATGGACTTAAAATTATATTCTCACCAGCACAAGAGTTTTTCCCACAATATAATTTAGATGATGTAGACCAGCTAGAAAAGGTGGTCTTTTTATATGCACTAAACAATGAAGAAGATGCAGAAAATCAGAGAATTAAAAAACAAGTATGGGAAATGCAAGGCAACAAGTGTATTCTAAACGAAACTACTCACAATGGAAGAGGTCAAAAAGTATCTGTAGAGTATAAAGATTACAACACAGACTTAGGCTTTATACCAGTTATCATTATTCAAAACGGAGGACTTACAGGAGAAACAGAAGGGGTTAGTGATGTAGCTGAAATATGGGACAATCAAGATGCTTATAATAGACTTACATCTGATGATATAGATGCTCTTAAATTTCAGATGTTTGGCCAAGACATAGTTACTGATGCATCAGAAGGTAGTTTGAAGAATATAAAAGTTGCTCCTGGAGCTATGGTTGATTTGCAAACAGATATGACTCAAAAAAGTGAAGGCAGACAAGCTAAAATAGACAGATTAGAGAGTGGATTTAGCTATAAAGACAAATTTGAGGATACTGTTGACAGAATTAAAAATGATATGTATGACACTTTAGAGGTTCCCAATGTATCACTTGAACAGCTCAAGGGATTAATGCAGAGTGGCAAAAGCATGAAAGCTTTATATTGGGGACTTATTTCAGCATGCGAAGAAGATGCAACCGAATGGGAACCAGCATTAAAACAAATGGTAGAATATATCTTTGAAATGATTGATGTATATAATTTATATGGCTTTAGAAACATTGCAAGATATGAAACTACTACTAACATTGAAAGAACATATCCAATTAATGAAGATACAGATGCACAAAAAGAAATAGATATGCAAGAAATAATTACAGATGTTAGAAGTAGAAAGGCCTACATGAAAAAGTGGGGAGAATATGAAGATTTAGATGCAGAATTAGAGCAGATACAGACAGAAAAAAGCTTATTACAAGATAGCTACACAGTAGATTTAAATAATAATTTAGAGGGTGGTGAGGAATAGTGAAAAATATATTACTTGTACTGCTAATAGCATCAACTCTAAATATGTATTCGATAATTGTACATGGGTATATTCCTACACCATTTGAGAATTTTATTGCGATAATGTTATTGTCCCAATCTATAGATAAGATTGAAAAAAGTAGGTAATATTCCATGAATGAATATCAAAAAAAAGCACTTGAAGCAAGAAAGAAAGTATCTAAATTAACTCTAGATGAACAAAGAGAACTTCTAAAGCTATATGAAGGTGTTATTGATAATCTAGCAACTAAAGCAACAAAGGCAGGAGATAAGACACTTACTAAAAGGTGGCTTATTAGCTATAAAAAAGAGTTAGAAAAGGCTAAGGAAGAATTAAGAACAAAAATCAGAAAGCAGACAGTAAAAAGTATAGAATTATCGGCAGAAATTGCTACATTTCCAGAAGAATGGTTTTATAAGGAAGTGTTCAATAAGATTGATATGGATACAGGTCCACATTTTATAGAAATGTTCTCACAAGTAAAAAAAGATGTAGTAGAGGATATTATAAGTGGAAGGTTATACAAAGATAATAGTACCCTTTCTAAACGCATTTGGAGTTATTCTAGGAAATTTGAAAGTGATATACAATATATGATTAATCAAGGTATTTTGGAAGGTAAATCAGCATTAGAGTTAGCTAGAGATTTGGAAGAGCTTGTAAAAGAACCTTCGAAGAGACCTGCTAACTGGGGCAAAGTTTATCCTAATCTTAGGAATACTAAAGTTGAATATAATTCAGTTAGACTTGCTAGAACTGCAATTAATCATTCTTATCAAACCTCAACAATAAAAAGTAGTAGCATGAACCCATTTATTGAGGGTATAGAGTGGCAGAGTGCTTTGCTACATGGAAGAACATGTGATGTTTGCAGAGAAAGACACGAAAGAATATATGCAATAGAAAGTGTTCCACTAGATCATCCAAATGGACTTTGTACAATGCTACCGTATATATCCCAATCATTAGATAGTGTAGCCGGTGAGCTTAGGAGTTGGTTAGATGGAGAATATAATCCAAAATTAGAAACATGGTATAACGAGTATGGCGACTATTTCGCATTTAAGAAGTAGTTGTTTTTTTATTGCTCTTTTTAGTATTTATGAGCCTAAACTGAAAGAGTTCGTGGTGGAGCCGACCACTTGAAAAAGGCTAGAACAATTATAGGAGGAATTTATTATGGATTTAAAAGAATTACTAGGCGAGGAATTATATAGTCAGGTACAAGACAAATTAGGAGATAAAAAGATAGACATAGTTTCAGAAGGCAATTGGATTCCGAAGGAAAAATTCGACCAGGTAAACGAAGATAAAAAGTCTTATAAAAAACAAGTTGAGGACTTAAATCAAGACTTAGGTAAGTTAAAAGACAAATTAAAAGACAATGAGGATGCTACCAAAACTATCGACGATCTTAAAGAACAGATAGCAGATAAAGAAACAGAACTAGCTAAGACTAGAAAACAAAATGCTATTAAGTTAGAGGTTTTAAAGGCTAATCCTAACGATGTAGCTGACATATTACCACACTTAAAAGATGACAGTATTAGCATTAATGAAGATGGCAGTATCACAGGTTTAAAAGAGCAATTAGAAAACTTACAAGAAAATAAGGCTTACCTATTTAAAGAAGAGGGTCCAAGTGGTACTGGTGGCTCTATAGGTAATAAAAATAGAAAAAAAACATCAGTAAATAACCCATGGAGTAAAGAAAACTTTAATTTAACAGAGCAAGGTAAACTTTTAAAAGAAGATCCTGAACGTGCTAAGCAATTAATGGCCGAAGCAGGAAAATAAAATATGAAGGAGAGATTTTATTATGGCAACTAGAATAGCAGATGTAATTGTACCAGAGGTATTTAATCCTTATACAATTAACAGAACAAAGGAACTTTCAGCACTTTATCAATCAGGAATTTTAGCAAGTGTAGAAGAATTGCAAGGAGCATTAAACAAAGGTAACAGATACTTCAATATGCCATTTTGGAATGATTTAACTGGAGAAGATGAATCATTACAAGATACTCAAGGTTGGGCACTAACACCAGATAAAATTACATCAGGGCAGGACATGGCTACACAATTATTTAGAGGTAAAGCATGGAGCGCAACTGACTTATCAAGAACTTTATCAGGTGACGACCCAATGGCAGCAATAGGAAATTTAGTAGCTGGGTATTGGAATAGACGTATGCAAGCAGCTTTAATTTCTACATTAAAAGGAGCTTTTACAGTGATTGCAGATACTCATGTTAATAATGTCGCAATTGAAGATGGAGCAAATGCTGCTGAGACAAATAAAATTTCTGGTTCAACTATCGTAGATACAATGAGTAAATTAGGAGATGCACATGAAGTTTTAACAGGTATTGTTATGCATAGTGTTCCTTATTTCAATTTAGTAAAGCAAGGATTAGTTGAGGATGTTAGAGATACACAAGGTAATGTGATTTACAAAGCATACTTAGGTAAGAGAATTATTATTGATGATGGAGTTCCAGTAGAAGCGGGTGGAACTTCTGGTAAAAAATATACTACTTACTTATTCGGTAGTGGAGCTATAGGGTATGCAGAAGGTTCTCCAGAAGTACCAACTGAAACTGATAGAGATACTCTAGCAGGAGAGGATATATTAATTAATAGAAAACACTTTGTATTACATCCTAGAGGGATTAAGTTCACAAATGCATCTGTTGCTGGAACTGCACCTACTAATACAGAGTTAGCTACTGGCGGTAATTGGGAGCAAGTATATTCTGATAAACATATTAGAATGGTTGCAATGGTTACAAATGGTTAATAGAGGGGCTTTATGCCTCTCTTATTTATTTAAGGAGGGATGTATATGAGTGCTACAGCTTTTCAACGTAGAAGAAGAGAAGTATTGAAAGAAAAAAATAAAATTGAAAATGAATCTGTACAAGATACTGATGTAACGCAAGAAAATAAAGTAAAAGAATTAAAGTTCATTGAAGATATTGAAGAAGCTCATCAGTTAGCAATTAAAGAGGATAAGATTAAATCTCTTGAAAGTTTAAAAGTAGAAGAACTGAAAGGTTTAGCAAAGGAAAAAGAAATTGAAGGATATTCTAAAATGAAGAAAGATGAACTAATCACTGTTTTAGCAGGTGATTAACATGACTGATTTAGAAAAGCTAAAAAGAATGATAGACGAGGAAAACTATCCTTATTTTACAGACGATTATCTATTAAGTAGGTTAGAAGAAGTAAGTGAAGATGCAACAATAGAATCTATAGCTAGAGAGCTATGTATACAGAAGGCAGGAATAGAAGAAATAAAACTAGGGGATATAACAATACCTTCTCCAAAGAATCATTTTATGATGCTAGCTAGTAGATACAGAGGTAATTATACAGGTTCGGTGGTGAGAGCTGATGGGACCTAATTTATATTATAGAAAATATATTGAAAAGCTAATCAATTCCAATCCTGCTAATATTGCTATTACTAGAAAAGCAGAAATCGACGATGGGTATGGTGGCACTACCATAGAAGAAGTAGAAATTAATGAAATAGTTACATTCTATGATAGGAGAGCACGTAGAGAGGTAGTATCTGACTATGGAACTACTTATACTGGTGTAAGTGTTACTAAGATATTAGCTTTACATGATGCAGATATACAGAAAGATGATACTTTTAATTATGAAGGTTATACTTACAAGGTTTTATATGTTAAACCTTACATGAATATCTGTAAACAGATAGAACTGGAAGTGATTAAATGATTAGAGTTAGAAACAATTTTAATCGTAGAAATGTAAGTAATAGAGTTAGAGCTGCTATAGGTGTTTATGCTCATACATCGGCTAAGAAAATGGAACGTGAAGCTAAACAAAAAGCATCTTGGACAGATAGAACCAGTAATGCTAGAAATTCCATTCAAGGTACATTTACTTGGGAAGGAAACAAAGCAAAAATTGTATTAAGTGGTAATATGGACTATTCAGTATTCCTGGAATTAGCTAATGAGAAAAAATTCGCTGTGTTAGTTCCTACTATTCAACGTAATACTCCAGAAATACTCAGAGGATATCGAAGGTTGGTGAGGTAATGATTAAAGCAATATACGACCATTTAAAAGCAAATAACCTTAATCCTTACTTCATAGGTCAACACCAAGGAGAATGTACTGAGAGGTACTGTGTGATAAAAGAAAATTCACAAGTACCTTATTTTAATTCTAACCAAATTGGCTATAAGACTATAGATATTATTTTATTTCTGCCACTTAATAGTTATATACAAGTAGAACCTTATGTAAAAGAAATAAGAAGTGCTATGAAAGAGCTATCAAATTTAAGAAAAACAGGAAATGAAACACCTATTATTACTGATGATACTAAAAAGGCTTACACAATGAGCATAGAATATCAAATTTTAAAGAAATTGGAGGGTTAAAATATGAGTGAAATTATAAAGGAATTTCCTTTAGCGAATATTGCAAGGGTAGAAATAGTAACAGAAGAGGATGTTCCTAGAACATTTAGATTAACTGACGTAGCAAGTGATACAGAAGCTACTGCTTACTTATCAGAAGGAGAAGAAAAACCTTTAAGGGTTAAAAACACCATAAAGGCACAAAACAATACAGAAGATATCGTTATGGGATATGATTTAAAACTTATATCTGCAACTATGATAGCTGAAATTTTAGCTTTAGTTGATGGAGGTAAGTTAACTTATGACGATGTAGATACTGATAAGGTTGTAAAATATGATGCTCCACCTATAGGCTCACCAGTAAAAAGAACGCCATTCACAACTAAAGTATATACAGAAGAGAAAGATGCAGATGGATCTACTTTATCATATGTTTGCTTCAATTATAAAAATTGTAAGGGCAAACCAGTTAATTATATTTTAAAAGATGGGGAATTCTTTGTACCAGAACTAAATCTCAGAAGTAGAGGAAAACTGGGGCAATCGCCAGTAAATATTGACTTTTTAGATACACTACCTGCTTAAAAAGTAGGTAGTGTTATATTTTAGGAGGGATAATAATGAGTGAAATACTAAATATTAAACAATTAAAAGAAATGGCTTATTCAGTTATAGATATACCAGGGTTTGATAGTGCAAAGCCTGTTAAAGTAAAAGTACAAAGACCGAGGTTGTTTAGTATGGCAAAGCAAGGTAAGATACCTAACCATCTAATGAGCATAGCAACAAGTATGCTTACTGGAAAAAGCAAAGAAAAAAAGAAAGATGGACCTGATATAGAAGATGTTAATGATATGATGGAGTTATATTGTTATGCTTGTTTAGTAGAGCCTAGCTATGATGAATTTAAAGAAATCATAACAGACGATCAAAAAGCAGCTATATTTGATTGGGGAATAGGTAGGGTATCAAGTTTAGATTCCTTTCGTACAGACAAAGAAGATGGCACAGATAATAATAATGTCAAAGAGGTACAATCAAAGACCAAGTAGTGTTTTAAATATAGATAATGACTATTTAGCTTATATGTTTGATGAAGTAGCTTTATATTTAGAAAGTGAAGCTATGGATGATCAAGGTAATATTAACTGGAATAAAATCAGATGGAAGAAGGACAAAACCGAAAAACAACAAAGCAATAAAGATTTTGTCGAATTTGTTAAAAAACACAAATAAAGTGTTATAATATTCCCAAAAGGTATGGAGGGATATTAAAATGAGAAGAGAAGCAAAAGGTTTTATAATTGGAACGATTACAACAGTAATGTTATTTAGCACTGTTGCATTTGGTGACACTGTAACGAAGAACATAGAAGTAGTTTTAAACTCAGTAAATCTAACTGTAAATGGCGAAAGTGTACAAGCTGATAATATTCTTTATAACGGCACAACTTACGTTCCTATTAGAGCTATAGCTGACATGTTGGGTAAAGAAGTTGGTTGGAATGGAGATACTAATACAGCTAGTATAAATGATAAAGCAGAAGGGGAACCGGTGACCAAAGAAAAAGATCCTGTTAAAAGTTCTGATGAAACTTTATCACAAAAAAATGCAATAAAAATGGCTAAAAAGTATTTAGACTATACAGCTTTTTCTAAGAATGGACTGGTTGAGCAGTTAAAATGCGAAGATTTTAGTGAAGAAGATGCTAATTATGCTGTAAACCAAATAACTGTTGATTGGCAGGAACAAGCAGTTAAAATGGCTGAAAAATATTTAGATTATACAGCTTACTCTAGAGGTGGTCTTATAGAACAATTAGAATTTGAAGGATTTAGCAATGAAGAAGCTACTTATGCGGTGGATAAAGTAGGTTTATAAAATTTAATTAAGAACATTTAGACATCCAACAGGG
>JADWMM010000066.1 GCA_015978205.1 Alkaliphilus sp. NP8
ATTTTATTTACTTTTTCAAGCACTCCTAAGCCATCTAAGTGAGGCATTATGATATCTAAAATAACCAAATCTGGTGATTTTTCTGGTATTAATTCTATAGCTTGTTTACCATCATTAGCTACACCAATTATTTCAATGTCATCTTGTTTTTCTAGATATTCTTTTAAAATATCACAGAAATCCTTATTATCATCTACTATTAGAACTTTAATCTTTTTTCTTTCCATTTAAAACTCCCCCTTGAACCTTTTTTATATTTTATTTTACATTTCAATTTCCAATCTTTAACTTATTCGACACATAAGGTTCATATCCTTCTAATAGTAATGAATTCTTTTTTAAAAAATTACTACATTTTTCTTTCTTTTTCTTTGTTTTTTTGTGTTCTCATCTATCTTTCTACTTAATTCCTGATTCTTCAATCATCCACTCTATAAATATTCCATATCCTTTTGTAGGATCATTAATTAAAACATGTGTCACCGCTCCCACAACCTTTCCATTTTGTATAATGGGACTTCCACTCATACCTTGAACGATTCCTCCTGTTTTTTCTAATAATTTTCTATCTGTAATTTTAATAATCATACTTTTAGGTTCAGGATTTGATTGAAAGTTTATTTTTGTAATTTCTATAGAGAATTTTTCTATCTTGTTATCATCTAGAGTAGTTAATATATATGCTGGTCCCTGTTTTATTTCATGTTGATATGCAATAGGTAATGCTTTTTTATGATTTACATCAAATGAATCAGACACTAATTTTCCATAGACACCTATTTCAGTATTTTTTTCGATTTCTCCTAGTGGATTACTTGTTTCATAAAAAACACCTCTTATTTCTCCAGGTTCTCCTCGTTTTCCTTGTTCAATTGATACTACTCTAGATTTTATAATTTGTCCATTCTTTACAGACAATATCGATCCCGTGTCTACATCAGTAATAGCATGACCTAATGCTCCAAAATTTTTACTTTCGGGATGTAAAAAACTTAAAGTTCCCACACCTGCTGTTTTGTCTCTCACCCAAAGTCCTAATCTATATTGTTTATCTTGTCCTGATTTTATCGCAGTAGTAGTTACTGTAAATTGTTTTCCTTCTCTTTCTAATGTAAGTTTAAGTTCTCTACCTTTATTTTCATTAACTATTTTACTAACATGTGAAGCATTATTTATTTTATTATTATTAATTGCAATTAAGGTATCTCCTATTTCTATTTCAGAACTTTTGGCTAAATCATAGCTATTACCAGAATCATTCGTAATTTCACTAGTTCCAACAATTAATACGCCATTTGTATTTAGTTTAACACCAACAGACTCTCCACCAGGAATAACTTCTAATTTAGGTACCACATTAACTTTAACTGTTTTATACGGAATTAAACCTAATAATCTAAGATTGATATTAGCGCTACCTTTTTCTAAAGGTTTTAATTTAAATCCACTTGTTTTGTTGAATATTTCATCAGTAGTACTATTTAATTTATTAATTTCTAATATATTTTTTATACTCTCAGAGTTTGTAGAAAAACTTAATGGTATTTTAGTTTCTAATGAATATTCCTCACCTAAGGATATATTATATTCTGAAGGTACATTACCAATAATTCTAAATGTTACCATACATGCGAATAATATAAAAAAAATAGATAAACTTATTGCTGTAAATGCTTTAAGTTTTCTATAAGTTTTCATTTATTTCACTCTCCTGCCATCATATTCTAGCAAAATATAATTTCTTTATTTTATCTGCTATATTTAGATTGGCTTTTTGGAGACTACTTTATTATATATAAAATATATTATAATTGTAATTATAATCCTTTTTTTGAATATAAGAAATTCATAGTATATGGTATATGTCATAATATATAAAACTTACTTTTTACTTACGCAAAAAACTTAAGACAATCAGCAAACTCTATAAAAAGTAATCATAAAATCACTTTTTAAAAGAGTCTTGTCAATTGTCTTATAATAATATTAGAATAAATTTTAAAAACAAAAAACTTATTTAAAATGACTTTGTAATTAATTATTGTTTAAAACATTGTCAATTCTGTTAAGTCCTTCTTTAATATTCTCAAGTGAATTAGCATATGATATACGAACAAATTGATCCGCACCAAATGCAATACCTGGCACAACAGCAACATGAGCATGTTCAAGTAATAATTCAGATAACTCCATAGAACCTTTAATTTCTATATTTTTGATAGTAGTTCCTATTAGTTGGTTTATGTTTATCATGACATAAAAGGCACCTTTAGGAGTAATACATGACAGTCCATTAATTTTATTTATTCTTTCCACCATATATTTTCTTCTTTTATCAAATTCAATTCTCATTTTTTCAATTGAAGATTGATCTCCATTTAAGCCTTCTATACTTGCATGCTGAGCTATAGTATTAGCATTAGATGTAGCATGGCTTTGCATACTTCCCATAGCTTTTGCTACACTTGAATGACTCGCTGTGTATCCAATTCTCCATCCTGTCATTGCGTATCCTTTAGACATACCATTTACAACAATAGTTAAATCTTTTATTTCATTGTTAAGAGATGCAATACTAACGTGTTTTTCTCCTTCATATATAAGTTTTTCATATATTTCATCAGATACAACGAAAATGTTATTATCAACAGCTATTTTTGCTATAGCTTCTAATTCTGACTTTGTATAAACTGCGCCAGTTGGGTTAGAAGGACTAGTTAGTATAATAGCTTTTGTTTTAGAAGTAATTGCATTTTCAAGATCATCTGGTTTGATTTTAAATTCATTTTCTTCTTTACATTCTACAAATACAGGTTTACCGTCTGCTAACTTTACCATATCAGGATAACTTACCCAGTAAGGTGCTGGTATTATTACTTCATCTTTAGGATCACATATAGCTTGGAAAATATTATATAAAGAATGTTTAGCACCATTAGATACCACTATATTTTCTAAATTATAGTTTAAATTATTGTCATTTTTTAATTTATTACAAATAGCTTCTTTAAGTTGCGGTAATCCAGCAGCTGGGGTATATGTAGTAAATCCTTTTTGTATTGCTTCAATAGCTGCATTTTTTATGTTTTCTGGTGTATTAAAATCAGGTTCTCCTACACCAAAACTTATTACATTAATTCCTTTTGCTTTCATTTCCTTTGCTTTAGCATTAATTGAAAGTGTTATTGATGGTGAAACATTTTTTACTTTTTTTGAAAGTGATATTTTCATAAATAGTCCCTCCATTAATTTATATTATAAAATCATAATCATTGTAACAAATTTATAAAAACAATTCTACTCATATCCATATATATCTTTAAGAGTATTCTTGATAATTATAAGTGAATCATCTAAAGCTGGTTTATACATGAGTTTTAGTTTTTTATAATTGTCTAATCCTTCATCTGTTATCCTATAATGTCTAATGGATCTTTTGTCAGGTTCTTCCCACCATCCTTTTATGTAATTGTTAGATTCTAACTCTCTTAATAAAGGATATATCATACCAGGACTAGGCTCCCATTTATAATCCATTTTTCTTTTTATTTCATCTATCAGTTCATTACCGTAATAACTTCTTTTTATTAATAAATGAAAAATATATAATCTAACAAACTGAGTAGTGCTTATTTTAGATGGAAATTGTCTACTACGTTCTCCTTTGTACTTAGATATTTTAATCACCTCTCTTTAATAAAATTTCAACATATTTTGATGGCACCTTGACACTACCTAAATCACCGTGATAATTATTTTTATTAGGTGGATAATGAAAGTCAGAGCCTCCCGTTATTATTAGATTATGTTCTTTTGCAATTTTAAAATACATTGAAGATTGATGTATTGTATGGTCAGAATGATATACTTCAATTCCATCAATGCCTAATCTAATTAAAAAATATAATGTGTCTATTGATTTTAATAAACCTGGATGTGCAATTACTGCAAATCCTTTCGCTTTCTTTATAATATCAATTGCATGAATAGGTGTCAATTTTTGCCTTGGAATATATGCTAAAGCATCTTTTACTAAAAAGTTCTTAAAAGCTTCCTCTTTTGTTTTTACATAACCTTTTTCAACTAAAGCTTGAGCTATGTGAGGGCGCCCAATAACTCCTTTTTTAGCAATTTTCAATACATCTTCATAACTAATTGAATAATCTAAACCTTTTAATTTATTAATAATTTTAATAGCTCTATTATTTCGTTGATCTTTTAAATTGTTTAGTATGCTTTGTAAAGAATTCATATTATAATCTAACATATATCCTAATATATGTACTTCCTCACTATTATACTCTGAACTTAATTCAATACCTGGTATTACTTTAAAGTTTTTATATTGCTTTCCTCTTTGTACGGCTTCTTCAACTCCATCTACAGTATCATGATCTGTTATAGATATGCCAGATAGTCCTTTTTCTATAGCATAATCTACTAATTCACTAGGTGTATACATACCATCAGAGGCATTTGAATGGGTATGCATATCTATAAAATCCATAATTTGAACCTCCCTAATATTTTTAAATTATACAATAATTATACCCTTAAATAAAAT
>JADWMM010000078.1 GCA_015978205.1 Alkaliphilus sp. NP8
AAGTATAGCCTATCCACAGCTTTTGCTGGAACTAAGTTGTTTAAATTAAAAAAATATGTAAAAGCACTTGGAGGAGCAAAAGACGCTGCTTATTTAGTATATTTATATTTTAGCTATGGAGAAGTTCCTAAAGATTTAGCAGCTAGTTCTGGAAGATTTTTGGTGAATTTAGCTGAAATAATATTAGGACTGGATCAAATTAAAGACCAATGTGGGCATTTATTTAGCAGTAAAAATATAGATATAGATGCAAATAATGTTTTATGTTAATGGTGTGGTATGTTAATTAATAATATTTTAATAGTAATTCTGTTAGGATTAACTATATGTTCGTTCATTTATGAAGCTAAAAAATATCCAAAGATTGTGTTTTATTGTTTGATACCTATTATTTTGATAATGAGTTTTTTTACAGTACATAATCTTAAGTTAGCGAAATATGATTCTTTTATGAGTCTACTTTTTTCAACACTAATTTTCAATGAATGTTTTATATATGGATATTTAAAGTTAAAAGACATGAAAATAAAAGAAAAGTTATGGTTTGATATCTTTTTTTGGATTATCAGGCTAATTGAGTTGACATTAATCTACTTTTCTATTGTTACCATAATATAATAGCTAAATAAAGATCTAAAAAGCAACTAAGTTTTTAAGTAAAAGTGAAAACCCACAATACATATTGTGTTGTGGGTTTATATTTCTAGTTGAAATTTTTGCTTAAATATTTGCATAATTCTTTGCAAATATGGTATACTATGAATAAGAAATTGACTTTGCTGAGTCAACGATGCAAAATTAAATAAAAAAAGCAGGTGTGACAGCACCTGCTTTTTTCTTTCTTATTTTATTGCGTTTATTAGAGTTGCTATTGCTGTGACTAAAGCTGCGACTGCTGTTAGGACATTTGCTATATTCGCTGCCTTGTCTTTTGTTTGCTGATTCAACGATGCTCACCTCCCTTCGCTCCTGGAAGGATAGGTTTATTATAACATAGCCTTTTATACTTTTACATGTTGCTTAGTACTCATGCAACCTAAAACTGTAGAAAAATTTTCAAAAAAATTTCTTATATCTTGATGAAATCCATCACCCCATATAGGATATACTACCCAATAAAATATTAAACAATAAAGCATAATTAAAGCAGCTAGATTCAATCCAGCTGCTTTTTTAAAATATATAAGTACATATTTTTCTTTAATCTTTTTAATATCTACATACGTAAAAAGTTCCTAGACATTAGTATTTTTTATTTTATAAAAAATTAAGCTTTAAATTTAATTTGTTAAACATAATGATTATAATTTTATTGATCAATCTTTTACTAAATCTTAGACTTTTTCTCATGCATAATGATGATTGTATTGAATTCGTCAATCATTCACCACCTATAAAGGTGGGAGTATCCTTGACACGAATAGATGAAATTAATCCATCGTTAGTGCCACTTGTTGATCTAATTCTTTTTTTTGTAACAACAATCGTATAATTCCTAATTCATTATGGAAATTATGTAGTGTTGAAAACTTATATTTTTTATCTCTATTCTGACGTTTCTTCAATACTGATTTAATATATCCATCTATATACTGTATAACCTTATTTTCTATGGTTTTATAGTTTTGTTCAATAATTTTCTGTTGAGATTTTGGAATTTTAGGTATTTTGGGTTCATCTATATAAATAGAATCATTAACTATTAATATTTTTCTAAAATCTAATCCAGCGTTAGATTTTTCTTGAGAAGGAACAGGATAACCTATATCTCCAAGCTTTCTATTGGATGGTATATTGCTTCTAAGGGGAATAAAAAGATTATTATTTTTATATTGTATGTTCAAAAATATATACTTTCTTTTTATTTGTTTACCTCTATTAGAAGAATCTAACATTTCTCTGAAATGATTATTCTTTTGAAAGAAATCTTCTTTTATAAAAACAATAGTGCATTTTTTTTCTGACATTTTACTCTACCTAACTTATGTAAAATATTTAAAGGGAACATCAGAGATGTTCCCTTTTCTACGACTTTCTTCGGTTTTTTGTTAGCCAGGCACTTCCGATAAACGCCTCAACTTTCTTCGGTTTTTTGTTAGCCAGGCACTTCCGATAAACGCCTCAACTTTAATTTTAATATATCATTTATTTATAATAATGTCAAAGTTATTTGACATTATTATAAATAAATTACTAGTAATTATATTATTACACAAGATATTATATACTATTCAAATGAGTAATATACAGCTTTAATTAGCATGTATTATTAGGATAACTATATATCGTATTTACCTTGCATTTCTTATTGTATATTGTTTTTATCACCTCCTAGAATGTCTTCTAAGGCTTAAATTTTATACAAGTATAACCTATAGCACCTTAAGAATCTCTTCTAGTTCATGTTGTTTTTTATTGTAATATTTAGCATTTGAATTTTTATTAGTGGATAGACTTGTATATCCAAACTCTGCTCTTCTGTACTTACACGTACATAACCAAAAACTATCATTCATCAGTTGTTTTCACCTTAATATTAGCACCGTAAACGTCCGTTTTCATACTTTTTAAGGGTACTAAATTATATATATGTTAAGCTAAAGAAGAGATCATGAATAAATTTACTTGAGTTAAAGAGTCCCAATATTCATATAAGAATGTTTAAGATATAGGAAAAAAATAGATTTGAAACAATTGAAATGATAGTATTAATGGCAATATTTTTTTGGTTCTCTCCAATGTTA
>JADWMM010000075.1 GCA_015978205.1 Alkaliphilus sp. NP8
TAGTAGAAGAATTACAAAACAATTCAAAAGTTGCAGTTGAAATTATTAAAAACGTTTCTCAAATTACAAAGGATCAAGAAAATAGTGTTGAAATAACTAAAAATACTTTTGAAGGAATTTCAGAAGCTATAGAAGTTACAAAAACTATGATGAATGAATTAGAACAATCTAGTAACATGATGTCTGTAAAGAAAGATGAAATAGTAGAAATTATTCAAAGTTTAGCAGCTATAGCAGAAGAAAATGCTGCAGCAAGCGAAGAGGTTTCTGCTTCCACAGAAGAGCAATTAGCATCAACAGAAGAAATATCTAATGCTAGTGATGATATGGCAAACTTAGCTAAGGAATTACAAGAGTTAATATCTAAATTTACTGTTTAATAAATGATTAATATAATAATTAAATAAGAAAGCAAGCTATTTTAAATAGCTTGTTTTTTATGATATAGCAAATTTTTTAACAAGTGTATATATTTACAAATGTAAGAATAATGATTATTTATTTTGATAAAATATTACAAAATTCTCCAATATGTGATAAAATGATAACGAAATATATTAACATTATTTTCATATATAGGAGGGGAATTATGAAATCAATACGTACAAGGATAGTGATGGTTTTTGGTGCAACGATTATTTGTTTATTGGCTATTTTAGGTTTTTTTGTATATAGTGAAGTAGGTAACACTATTATGCCTTTAACTGAAAATATGATTACACAAATATCTAGTGCTAGAAGTGACGAAGTATCTAAATGGATGCAGGGAAATATGTATGAAGTTAAGGCTATATCTACAGAGAATGTTATTAGATCAGGAAATTGGGAAGAAATAAAACCTTATTTAGAGTACAGACAGACCCAATTAAGGAAAGACTTTTTATTAATGTGGTTCGCAGATTTAAATGGAGATTTCTATACAACAAGCGGCGCAAGTGGAAATATAAGAAATAGAGAAGACTTTAAAGCCGTTGTAGATGAAAATAAAGATATATATATATCTAATCCCATGATTTCTGAAGCAACAGGTGATCCAATAGTAACGATTGTTTATCCTGTTACAAACGAAGGTGGAGATTTAGTTGGAGCCTTTGCTGGTGTAATAAAAATTGAAACATTATCAGAAATTGCAAACCAGGTTAAAATAGGAAATGATGGTTTGGGAATGATTGTAGACGGTAATGGATTAGTTATTGCTCATAAAGAGAAAAAAATTAGGTTAAATTTAAATCTTACCGAAGCTTCGGAAAAAGGATATAAAGGCCTAGAAGAAGCTGTAGCAAAGATGAAATCAGAAGAATTTGGAACACATGTATTTACTGATGCAAACCAACAGAGAAACGTGTTAATATTCTCTAATATCGAAAACACACCAAACTGGAACTTAGTTATTGAAGTTCCATTAGATCAAATTAAACAGGAAAGCGATGCTGTTTTAAAATCTATCATTATAATGGTTTCAGTTATTATTTTAATAACTTTAATAGTATTTTATATTTTATCAGGAGCAATATCTAAACCGATAATAGAAAGTTCTAAATATGCAAAACGAATTGCTGACTTAGATGCTTCACAAGATTTACCTGAAAGTCTATTACAAAGAAAAGATGAAGCTGGCATATTAGCAGGTTCATTGCAGGCTATAGCAG
>JADWMM010000054.1 GCA_015978205.1 Alkaliphilus sp. NP8
GATCAAACTCTTACATAAAAATTGATTGCTCTTTTGAACATCTGGGTTCCATTTAAAATGGATTTCTCATTTAATAAATTAAATGAATTCAGCATTTTGCTGTTTTGGTATCTTGCATAAAATTAAAAATTTTAGCAATTACCGTTTTTGGCTTAATCTATACTGTTTAGTTTTCAAAGACCTCTTCAGCGGCTTTCGCCGTGTCGCTTTGTTTCGGCGACAATAACTACTATACCATGTGCAAAATGCTTTGTCAACATTTTTCGTTGTTTTTTTAAAAAAATTATTTCAAAGCATTGATTCATAAAAGTATATGTCATTTTAGAGTTTATTCAGTTAAATAACTTAATCATCTTAGCACATTTTCGACATTATGTCAACGATATATGCAACCTTTTTTTATCAATCCATTAACTATAGGAACCAATTTTGCAGCAACAATCCCTAATTCATAGCTCCATGCAAATAGTTTGTATTCATAACTAATATCATATGCATAAATCCAGCTAAAACGCCAAAACATTTCTAAAATAATACTATAAACAGTTGAAATTTGAAGTTCAAAACTAATGAATAGAATAATATTATAGTATACTTAGTTTCATTTCTTATGTCTGTATTATCATAAAGTTTATTTTTTTAAAACATCTACCCCTGTAAATAACTTGTTTTTCATAGATTTATCTCGTTATCCAATAGTATAACTGTATTTTATCACAGACTCTACAAGCACAATATTTTTATAATCTACATACAATTGTTTTGAGAAAATACTTTAAATAGAATTATATAACCAACAAATAACTAACAAATCACTTCAAAAATAAACTTTTTACACCCAATTAATGTTTACAATATTCTAAAAATATTATATTATTACAATACGGACAGAGTAGATATTATGCGTTAAGTGTTTAGGGATGGGAAGTTGCCCTTAAACGAAGAATAGTATTATAACACCATACTATTCGCGATATAATATCGCATCCGCTGTCACATTGAAGAGAAACCACACCAAATTTCTCTTATGTGGGGCGCTTGTCCAACTTAAGAGAAAGGAGGTGCAACATTGTATACTGATGAAAAGGTATCTTCCAACAGCCCTATTCCTAGTAATAAAATATCAACAAAAACTTTAGTTTTAGCTGCCATATTTGTAGCTATGAATATTATACTCACAAGAGTAGGCGCCATAATGCTATTTGGCGGTAGTATACGCTTTAGTTTCGGTAATATTCCAGTTATATTATCTGGTATTATTCTAGGTCCTGCTGCCGGTGCTATGACCGGTGCAGTAGGTGATTTATTAGGTGTCTTCATTAACTCTCACGGTGGAGCATTTCATCCTGGCTTTACATTAAGTGCTGTTTTAACTGGGATGCTACCAGGATTAGTTGTGAAAATAAGTTCAGTTAAAAAATTATCTTTATTCAATATTGTAGTTTCTAATGTAGCAATATTGATTATAGTAAGTATTTGTTTAAATACTTATTGGATTTCACAATTACAGGGAAATGCATATTTAGTACTACTACCTGCTAGAGTTGCTGCTAGCATAGTTATTACTGGATTAAACATACTAATAACATATCCACTAGTTAAAAGCTTAGAAAAGACTGGAGTACTATAGAGTTTAAAAATTAATTAATAAGGAAGTGATCCTTTGAAAAAAATTGTTATATACACAAAAGACTATTGCCCATTTTGCAAAAAAGCAGTATCACTCTTATCTTCTAAAGGGGCTGACTTTGCAGAAATTGATGTAACTCAAGACAATGAAACCTTTAATAAAGTTATAGAAAAAACTGGATGGAATACTGTACCTCAAATTTTTGTAGGTAACGAATTTCTTGGTGGTTGTGATGATATATATGATTTAGATAAACAAGGATTACTTGTTGAAAAACTAGATTTAAAATAAAGTAATAAAAGCCATTATCTATAAATAGATAATGGCTTTTATTTTAAAGATTTTACATATGAAATCGTCTTAATACTTTTAATGTGTTCTTATAATTTATTTATAGTATATTCTCTAGCTTAAAACTTTCTTTCTTTTTAATATGACCAACCAATAACCTAAGTTCTGCCATCTCTCCTAATGCTAGTGGTTTATTTTCTATTTCTATATATTGATCTAGTCTAGACATAGCAATATCTATACCATCCATTTCATAATGCTCTAAAAACAGTTTCCATCTTTTTTCAACATCTTCCCATGTATATTGAAGATTTGCTAGCTGGCTTTTACTTTCACTCCATTTGTTTTCTTCTATTAATTTATTTAAAACTTCTATATCTTTAAGTAAGTCATTAGTAGTATCATTAATATAGTTATCCAACATAACGGCACTAACAATAAAAATAATTAAAATAATTAAAGTAACTGTTACAACACGCATATAATAATCACTCCATTAATTTTTCTTTTTCTGGGCATAAAACTTTTTATCCGAAGATAAAAAAGCGAAAAAAACCTTATCTATACTTTTAATATTCTTTTGTTTAAGTTGGTCCATTAACCATTTTTCATCATAACCTGTTTTTTCTAATTTATTAAAATCTAATTTTCCATCAATAATTAAACTAACAGGTAATTCTTCCACTTGTATACTTTCATTTGGTTTTAAATCTGACACTACAACAGGATTTTTGTCAGCTCTTGGCATTACACTTATCTGCCCATTAGTTTCTAAAATAGCATATTCTACATCACTTATATTAAAGTAATCTTTATTTCTAAGTGATTCTAAAAGATCATCCATATTAATTCTTTGCCTATATAACTCTGCCTCATCTATTTTACCTTTATGTATTAAAATACTAGGCTTCCCACATATAAAGTCACTAAATTTTTTGCTTTTTAAAGAAAAATACGAAACTAATATTTGTATTGATAACAGAGCTATTATAGGGATGATTCCATTTATTAAAGGGATATCTGTATCTTCCATTGGAGTAGCCGCAAGATCAGCAGTCATTATCATTATTACCAATTCAAAAGGTTGCATTTCTGCTATTTGTCTTTTCCCCATCATCCTCATAGAAGTAACAACAACTAAATATAGTAATAATGCTCTTACAAATACAATGAACATATTTCCACTCCTATTATAGTATTTTTACTATATTTAGTATTTCCATAAATATAATTTTAATAATTAAATCCACAACATAGTTTATTAATATATATTGTAGTCATTTATATGAATCTTCATTAAGGACCATATTTACTTTTAATGTGTTAGTTTATATAACAACTTATAATCTATACGGATAAAAATAAAACCCACTACATATTAAATGCTGTAGTCGGTTTTATTATATAAATTTGATTATTTTTTTAACTCTGCAAATTTTGGAAACATAATGTTATTTTCTAGATGTATATGCTGGAATATATCTGATTCTAAAAGCTCAAGTCCTCTATAAGTTAAGTTATAAGATTCGCATCCATCACTAGGTATTGTATAGTTATCTGTTATTTTTCTTAATTCTTTTATTATATCTCCTGCTGCATCATGTTCTTTTTCTAATTCTTCTATAGTTTTTAATGCCTTATCTAAAGTTTCAGCAGATGAGTTTGATTCATATTCTTTAATTAGTGGAAATACAATTTCTTCTTCTTTAATAAGATGCTCCTCAAGCTCCATTTTTAAAGCATGGAATAATTTATAAACTTTTGAAAGTTCACTATGATTTGATCCGTGTACTCTATATATTGTTTTAGTTAATTGACTTAATTTAGGCAATACTTCATTTAAATAAGCATGATGAGTATTTACTACATGATCGATTAAGTCACTAAATGATGCATTTTCCCAATCATTACTTTCATCTTTTAAGTCTTGCATTTTTTCATAAGCTTTTTGAAGTTTTAACAATATTTCTTCTTCATTTAACCCTTGTTCTTTAATAGCTTCAGATAAAGGTCTACCTCCACCACAACAAAAGTCTATTTTAAACTCCTTAAATATTTCACCTGCCTTAGGTAATTTAACTACAATATCCCCAATTTTATCATTAATCAAAAATACATATTTCATAAGTACCCTCCATATATTTTATTTAATATCTTAATTAAATAATACTATATAGTTTTAATAGAATCTTTGACATAAATCAAATTTTAAAAATTTTATATTTATGATAAAACTTCTACTTTGATTTTTTGAATTCTATGCTTTAAAACAGATTTTACGGTGAATTTTACATTCTCATACATAATAACTTCGCCTACTTTAGGCAACCGTCCCATTTGTCCCATAATAAATCCACCTATAGAGTCAAAGTCATCAGATTCCATATTGAGCCCAAGAAAACCATTAATAAATAAAATCTTTGTGCTGCCATCTACAATATACTCTCCATCACCTATCTTTTCTATTTCTTTTTCTACTTGGTCATACTCGTCTTCAATTTCTCCAACTATTTCTTCAATTAAATCTTCTATAGTTGCAATACCAGCTGTACCACCATATTCATCTAGAACTATAGCTATATGTGCTCTATTTTTTTTCATTTCTTTAAATAACTCTGTTATTCTCTTAAATTCATAAGTAAAATATGGTTCTCTAATATATTCAGTAATATTAAAGTTATTTTCTTCATAATCTGAGTAGATAAAATCCTTTACATTTAAAATCCCAATTATATTGTCAATATTATCATCATATACAGGGTACCTAGAATATTTATCTTCTTTTATTATTTCCATAATTTTATTTAAATCAAAACTTATATCTATTGCAGATATATCTGTTCTCTGAATCATAACATCTTTTATTTGAAGGTCTCCAAATTCAAATACATTATATATCATTTGTTTTTCTTCTATCTCCAAAACGCCCTCTTCATGACTTACATTAACTATTGATTTTAGTTCATCCTCTGTAATATATGGAGTATCTTTATCAACTTTTCCTCCTAATAATGTAACTAAAAAATTCGTAACTTTGTTAAGCACAATTACAACAGGGTTAACTATAGTGATTATTAACGAAAGAAGTTTGGATACTTTAAGAGAAACTTTTTCTGCATTTTGTGCAGCTAAAGATTTAGGAGTAATTTCAGCAAAAACTAGTACTAAAATTGTCATTACTGTAGTTGATATAGCAACAGCATTTCCTCCAAATAATTCTAAAGCTATAGCAGTAGCTAAAGAAGAGCTTGCAATATTAGCAATATTGTTACCTACTAAAATAGAACTTATTAACTTATCTGGTTGTTCGGTTAATTTTTCAACTAGTTTAGCTCCTTTAACATTTTCATCTACCATATACCTTAGTCTAATTTTGCTTAAGACTGTAAGTGCTGTTTCAGATGCAGAAAAAAAACCAGATACAATAAGTAAAACTATTAACATTAATAATTGAATAAAAATACTTCCTGTCATATATAATCACATCTCCAATTAAATCCCGTATTATTTAGAAATAATTTTATAAAAAAGTAGAACATACTATAGGAATTATTCTAAATAAGTTTCTTTTTATGAAGAAAATAAATTATAATAAATCCAATAATAATAAAAGTAAGAGTACTTAGAGCTTGTCGTCATAGATTCATATATGTCCCCTCAATTCTTTCATGATACATGTTTATGTTTTTTAATTACAAAAATATGGACACAAAATTAGGGATACTAACACTCTAAATATAAATAAACTTACTTAATAGTATTACTACAAAGTAAATATATATGCAGGTGAGCTATTTATAAAAATATATTATTTATTATAAATCAATGTTTAAATACTTAGTCCATGACTATAATTCCTAATTCTTTATATATTTTATATGTAATATGTGAACTTTTAGGTAAATTATTATCCTTCTGAAAATTATATAGCGCCTGTTCCATGTGTGGGCCATATTTTCCATCTAAATAATCTACATTATAGTAACCATAAGCTCTTAATCTAGCTTGAACTTCTCTTACATCAGCTCCAACATCTCCAGGTTTTATTGTTCTAAGTCCATACCCAAAAGGTCCAAATATTCCATTAATAATAGTTACAGGAGTTTCATGTTTAACATATGTATAAAGATCTTCCACATCTTTGTTATTCATTCTTATACATCCAGCCGAGGCATTATATCCTATTGAGTTTGGTTTATTTGTTCCGTGTATACCGTATTTACCCCAGGGTACATTAAGTCCCATCCATCTTGTTCCAAATCCTCCACCCCACTTAGCCTTACTAATTACTTTCCATGTACCTATAGGACTAGGAGTACTATATTTACCACTTGCTATAGGGTACTTTTTTATTAATTCATTCCCATTTATTAAATATAATCGTTTTACAGAAATATCTATTAATATTTTTAAATCTTCATAATCTGGGTTTTCATATATCATTTTATTTTCCCAAGCTATATATTCAATATATTCACTATACTTATTGTAACCTAGCACTTCTCTATTGTTGTATATTTTATTTTTTAAGTAATCAATATTATTTTCTGCTAAAAAGATAGTAATAATGCAAACTATAGATATCAATATTAAAATTATCCTTTTAATCATTTTATCCCCTCCATATTCGAATTATATGCAAGTGGACAATCCAGTCATACCTAGTAAACATAAAAAATGCCGATTAAGGTAACGTACACTCTAATCGGCATTTTTTATACTATTTATTTTTACATCCTAATCTTGATACCCAGATAATTGTTGCTGTGCATCACTAAGTGAGTTTATTGCTTGTTGAATCTTATTTTTGTTATCTTGTTTTTCTGCTGAATTTAATGCTTGTTGTAATGTACTCACTGTACTTTGCACTGAACTCATACTTTGATCAACGTATTGTTTAGCTTTTGGCATGTAAAAACACCTCCTTTAATACTGTATTCAAAACTAGTATTTCCACTAACATAATATTTATGTTCTAATTTTTTACCATAAAAGAAATAAAAAAAGAATTTTATTACAATAAAATAGGAGCTACTAAGCAATCTCTGTAACTCCTTCATCTATTATAATATTAAATTCTTTAATAAATTTATATATGTCTTTCCAGTTAAAAACTCTAGTTATTCCTGGAATTAATGGCTTACGATTATAATAACAATCTATTAATAGTACATGTAATCCAGATCCTGCTACTTGAATAGCATTTTCATAACGATCTTCTATAAAAATATTACAATTTAATTCTTTGGCTTTATCCACCTTGTAGTGACTCCCTAATAGATA
Source organism: Alkaliphilus sp. NP8 (assembly GCA_015978205.1). Taxonomy (GTDB): domain Bacteria; phylum Bacillota; class Clostridia; order Peptostreptococcales; family Natronincolaceae; genus Alkaliphilus_B. Next base: position 7,205 of record JADWMM010000054.1, read on the forward strand.
TAATTCTCCTTTGGGAAGATTGTTTCTATCAAACCATTCTGTAGTTGTTTTTTCTAGTTTAGCCTCTCTAGCAGTAATATAGAAAACATTATGAAGTTGATTTAATTTTGAAAGAATTTGCCTTGCATCTTCTCTAACCTCTGCTTTACTGTGCAGCTGCTCTCCATATAATTTGTAAAAACTCAAATAGTCTTCTCTAGGTATATTTAGTACTTCATAAATTTCATATTGATTAACTTCATGAGGCTTTATATTCTTATCAAAATATTCATTAGCTATTGGCAACCAATAGTACGGTTCAGTTATTGTACCATCAATATCAATGCATATATTTAATTTCACTTTTAATCATCTCCCCTTTTTTATATCTACTACACTTAAACTAATATATTTAATTATTTACTTAAAACTTTTATTTATATTCTTAATATCAAATCATCTACCTTTACACCTAGCACATCAGCCAATAATACAACCTTATTAAAGGCAGGGTTATGTTTTGATCCTCTTTCTAATTCTTCTATATAACTTTTAGAGATTTTAGTCAAATTAGCAACATCTAAAGCAGTATAACCTTTATCGTTTCTCAATTCTCTTACTTTTAAGCCATTCAACATAAATCATTCCTCCTTAAAGTATTTAAAAGTTATTAACTTTAATTTACTTGAAGAAAATATTTTATCAACCCATAACCATATTTTGTTTATCCAAATTTAATTTAAATATTTCTTCTCCCTTATATATTAATATACATCTGAATTATATTTAGTATGTTATATTGATGTTAATATAATGTTATATGATAGTTAACAGAACATTACAAATATGTTAAGTGTAAAACTTTATTTATAATGTCTATATTTTAAATTTACCTACTAGATTTTTAAGTTGTTTACCTAATGAATCTAAACCTTTACTTGCACTGGCTATCTCTTCTGTAGATACAGTTTGCTCTTCCATAGTCTGAGATACTAACTTTATATTTTCAGAGTTCTCCTCAGTGGCTGCAGCTAACCTTTGAATTTCACCTTCAACTTCTTCTCTCATATTATCTATTTTTGAACTTGATTCATTTAAAATAATAACTTTCGATTCCACTTCTTTCATCGATTCAGCAATTTCTATGTATTTATCTTTTGTTAACTTTACACTATTGACCTGATCTACTGATATATTGATTAAATTTTCCATAGTTGTTACTACTTCTACATTATCTTTTTGTAAATTATTAACTATTTTATTAATAATTTGTGTAGATTCTTTAGATTGCTCTGCTAATTTTCTTATCTCATGAGCTACTACCGCAAAACCTCTACCATATTCCCCTGCTCTAGCTGCCTCTATAGATGCATTTAAGGCAAGTAAGTTTGTTTTATCTGCTATGTCAGTAATTAGTTTACTAGCTTCTTCAATTTCTTCAGAGCTTTTATTAGATCTATTTATATTAAATTGCACCTTTTGATTTGCTTCACTAGATTCTTTCGTTATTGTTGTTAAGTTTGTAATAATTTCTAACCCTTCTTTTACTAATGCTTCTACTTCCTTAGTTGTTATTGTGGCATCTTTTAAGTTTTTAATATCTTCTAAAATTATAAAACTCAACTCTTTTGATTTTCTAGAACTCTCTTCAGCATTTTTAGTTTGTTTTAATGAAGCTTGGGCTATTTCATTTATTGCTTTGGCCACTGCATCTAACGCTTCAGATGATTGTTGTGAATTTATGTTTAGCTCCTGTGAAGAAAATGCAACTTCACCTGAAGACTTTTCAACTTCTTTAATAATCTCTTTTAAATTATTTCTAATTTTTATGATTGCTCTTTCTAAATCTCCTATTTCATCTTTTCTTTTTATTCTATCTATACTAATATCTCCATCTAAATCATACTGTGCTAATTTATTTGTAAGTTGAATCACTCTACTAATAGGTTTACTAATAGACTTACCCATCTTAGTAGTCAGAAGCTTAAACATACCTATAATAATCATAATTGCAATTAACAAACTTATACGTAAATCCATAATAGATCCATAAGCTTCATCTTTTTCAACTTCTATAATAAGTCCGGAAAAACCATCTCCTATTTTAACTATAGATAAAGTACCTATTACTTCTTTTTCTCTATGTCCTGTATATGTTTTTGTCTCAATAAATTTAATATCTCCTTTATTTATTGGATTAGACAGGATATTGGTAGCATCGGTTTCAATAATATCTTTTAAAGCAAATTTTTCTGTATTATGTATTTTCACTGTATCTGTCAGCAATAAACCTTCATAATCTATTAAGTATGCTTCTCCAGTTATCCCAATCTCATCAATTCCATTTTGAACTATTCTATTAATTTTACTTTGATTTAACACAATATTTAACGTTCCAATTGGTCCATCACCAGTTGTTTTAGAATATACTGGAGTAGACAATACCATTAGGTTATCACCAATAAAACTATTTCGAAATACTCCAGACCAATTCTGTTCTCCCTCCATTGTCTTTTCTGAAAAGTCCCCGGAAAAAACTAGTGGTGCTATATCTATCTTTTCATATCGATTACTAAAAATAACCTCACCATATTTATTAGTTAAAAATATATCTGTATACTCATGTTTTTCTAAAACCACATCTAAATATGATTTAATATCATCTATTATTCTTTTTTCTTCTATATCATCATCGCCAAACTGATTAAAATTTTCAATACCTTCACTTATAATTCTTGAATTAGCTAATATTTGTCCATCTACTTCTCTATTATAAAAATATTTATTAATTCTTTCCTTAGTTAGAGTTGTAAATAACTCATTTGATTTTAATACTTCACTCTCTATTTTATTACTAGCACTGTTAACAATCAGAATACTGAGTATTATAATTGGTATCAGTCCAACTATAGAAACCATAACTAATAATTTATTCTGTATTTTAAAATCATTTAAACTATTAAATACCCTTTTTTTCTTTTTTATTTTATTCAAAGGTTTAATTCTCATGAAAAATATTTTAAATCTATTTATATTCCTCTGTAGAACTTCTTTTTTATTAGTAATTTTTCTAAAAGATGTTTTAATTTTCATTTAAAGTTCCTCCAATTTTTAAATAATAAAAGAAAAATTTAACATTTTATTACTTACTACTATAACTTCTTTGTTACATATGTAAGTTAATATCTCTTTAAATTATTGTTAATTTCATGTTAAAATTGAAAATATTTACTCAAGAACATCTGCATTATACCTTCTTGTAAAACAGCTTTATTTATATAAATAAAAATATCCCACAGGTAATTAGTACCTGGGGGATATTTTTTTACAAAATCATTATGTTATATATTTAGATTTTATTCATCATCATCGTCTTCGTCATCTTCGTCTTTGCCATCTTCATATTCTTCATTGTCATCGTGTTGTTCTATAGTTCCGTCAAAATCAGATTCAGTTTCTTCACTATCTTCTTTAAAATCTTCTAGATCATCATTGTATTCTTCCTTTAATTCTTCAAATTCTTCTTTATATTCATTTTTCAAGGTTTCCAGATCTTCTTTCAATTCTATTGTTTGTGTTTCTTGATCCCATTCAACATCTATTCCTAGAGTTTCTGCAATAAATCTTAATGGAACATAAGTTCTTCCAGTCATTACTTCGGCTTTTGAATCTATTTCTATTTGTTCTCCATTTACAAAGATAATATTACTATAAATCTGTATTAAGATCTTCTTATCACCTTTTGTAATAGTAACTTCTCGGTCATCACCATTCCATTCTACATCAACCTTAAATCCTTCTGATATAGCTCTTAAAGGAACTAAGGTTCTATCTCCTTTTATTACAGGTGGTGTATCAAATTTAATATTTTTTCTATTGGAAATAATACTGTCAAAAGTCAGTGCTCTACCATTCTCCAAACTTTCTTTTATATTCTCTATATTTTCATTTAAAGATTGTAATTCTTCCTCTGTATAACGATTTCTTATTTCTTCTCTTCTTCTCAGTAATTGCTCTCTTTTTCCTTTTGAATCTTTCCATCTTGCTTCTCAATCTTTTTTTCTAATTCTTCAAGTTCTTCTCACTCAATAATACGTGAGAATTACATATTTAAGTGCCTACTATTAAGTATAGGCTAAAAACAATATTCAGTATATAATACAAAAGTATGATATATTCAAAACTTGCTTCTATTCTTCATCCATATTAACTATTATATTATTATATAAATTTTTAGGAAATATAGAGCTATAAACTTCTTTTAACCCATTATAGACAAAAGAGTTATCTAATTTCTTCTTTAAGGGTTGATAAAGAATATCAAAGTCTACCCCAGTAACACAACTTGAAATACTAGTTTTTTTCATGTCATTATTTTTTAAATAGAATTGTATTCTTTTTTCTCTTATTTTGCGATCTTCTTCATTTTGTGCTGACTCTACGTTTTCTACTTCTAAGAAAAATCCATTATAATAGTAGAATTTCTCTTTTAATGAGGTTAAAAACTGACTTCCATACCCCCTATTTCTTTTAGTTCCTACTACTGCATAATAGTCAATAAAAAAAGATAGGTTTAAATCATTAAAATATAAAAAAGCATAAGCTGATAATTCATCATTGTGAAACATACCAAAACATTTATAGTTTTTCTTTTTCATTAAACTTTCTATTAAACTTAATGATTTAAGCTCATCTGCAGGAAAGTCCTTAACCATATAACTTTCATATATTCCTTTCATATTATAAATATCAATTTCTCTAATTTCCAATTAATAACCCTCCTTAGTTTTATATGAAACTTTATATATAAAATGTTTATATGCCTAGCTAGCTATAATGAATACATAATCTCATTAAATTTTAAATTATTTTTTGTCATTTTATCCCTATTATATCATCTATACCCAACTTTTAAAGATTAATCTTATAAACTTTTACAATATCTATTATAATCTACATTAATTTTTTTATCTTTAAACTAGAAATATCTAAAAATAATATTTATATTTTTAATAGTAAATAAAAAAGAACTCTTGTATTTAAAATACTAAGAGTTCTACTATATATGGGCAAAATTTAATTAATTTCTGTACGATTTCCTGTTACCATATATATAATTCGTTCTCCAATATTAGTAGCATGATCTGCAATTCGCTCTAAATATCTTCCAATAAATAATAAGTTAGTTGCCTGTTTTACTACTTCTGGATTCTCTATCATCATATCAATTAATTCTGTATAAATATCTTTATAAATATTATCAACAGCTTCATCATCATGAGCTACTTCTTTTGCTAACTCAATATCTGAATTCATAAATGCTTCTAAACTTTTTCTAACCATATTTTCTGAAAGCTTTGTCATTTTAGGAATATCGATTAATGGCTTAATTAATGGTTCATTTCCTATTTCTAATGTAACCTTTGCAATGTTAACAGCATGATCTCCCATACGTTCTAAATCTGTAATTATTTTCATAATAGTACCAACTACTCTTAAATCTCTCGCCATAGGCTTTTGTAATGCTAATAACATCATACACTCATTTTCAATCTCTAATTCTAATTCGTCAATTTTATCATCCATTTTATAAACTGCCTTTGCAGCTTCTAAATCTTGTTTTTCTAGAGCCTGTATAGATACTTCAATAACTTCTTGCACCATAGAGCCCATTTTTGTAAGCTTACTATTTAAATTGGTTAGTTGAGCTTGAAATTGACTTCTCATAAATTTTCACTCCTTTATCCAAATCTTCCAGTTATATAATCTTCCGTTCTTTTATCCTTAGGGTTAGAAAAAATATCTTTTGTATTGCCAAATTCAACAACTTCACCTGATAAGAAAAAGGCTGTTTTATCAGAAATACGCCCTGCCTGATGCATAGAGTGAGTAACAATTACTATAGTATAATCTTTCTTTAACTTTTCTACTAATTCTTCTATTCTATTAGTCGCAATAGGATCTAAAGCAGAAGTAGGTTCATCCATTAATAAAACATCTGGCTGAATAGCAAGACTTCTAGCAATACAAAGTCGTTGTTGCTGTCCTCCTGATAACCCGTATGCATTATCATTTAAACGATCTTTAACCTCATCCCATAAAGCAGCACTTTTTAAACTATTTTCAGCAATTTCCATTAATTGATTTTTATTACGAATCCCGTGTATTTTAGCTCCATATACAACATTTTCAAATATTGATTTAGGAAATGGATTAGGTTTTTGAAATACCATTCCTACTTTAGTTCTTAATTCTTCAACTCCAATCGACTTATCGAATAGATTAGTTCCACGATAAAGAATTTCTCCTGTTGTTTTTACACTTGGAACCATTTCTATCATACGATTAAGAGTTTTTATAAATGTCGATTTACCACAACCTGAAGGTCCAATTATTGCAGTAACTTCATTTTCATTTATAGTAAAGTCAAGATTTTTTAATGCTTGATCGCTACCATACCAAAGATTTAAGTTTTTAACGTCATATATAACTTTATTTTCCTTGTTGTTGATTAAATTTTTCAAGTTAAAGCCTCCATTCTAATATCGTTTTTGAAATTTATTTCTTATATAAATTGCAAAAGAATTCATTAAGAATAACATTATAATCAATACAATACTAGTAGCTGCAGCAAGATTTGCATATTCCGGTGTTAGTACAGTATCAAGAGTCCAATAATATATTTGAATTGGCAATGTTGTAAAATCGTCCATTACACTAGTAGGTACCTTTAAAATTAAAGTAGGGATTCCAAGAACAACTAAAGGAGCTGTTTCACCTATTGCTCTTGAAAGTGATAAAATGGTACCTGTTAAAATACCTGGTACTGCAGATGGTAGCACAACTGTTCTAATCACCGTCCAATTAGAAGCTCCCATTGCATAAGATGCATCTCTCAGGTAATTTGGTACTGCTCGTATTGCTTCCTGGCTAGATACAACTACAATAGGAAGAACTAACAGCGACATCGTAAGTCCTCCAGCCAATATACTAGATCCTAAGTTTAACATTCTACCAAATACAGTTAATCCTAAAAGTCCAAATATAACTGAAGGTACACCTGATAGGTTAGAAATATTCATATTTATAAATGACTGTAATTTTCCTTTATGCGCATATTCTTCTAAATAAATTGCTGTGGAAACACCTAATATAATAGTAACTGGTGCAATTACTGCCATTAACCTTAAAGAACCTATAATAGCACCATATATTCCTGATTTTTCTGGAAAAATAGATAAGTTATTTTTTAAAAACTCAAAGTTTAACCAACCTATACTTTGTGTTCCCATTCTATATATTAAAATTCCTAATATTAAAAGAGCAAATAATGCTGATAATAAAAAAGCTTTATGAGCTAATTTATCCAATAGTAGTCGTGTTTTAGTTCTATTATTCATTACTAATACTCCTCTCTATATCTACGAGAAATATATTGTGCTAATAAATTCATCAATAGTGTAAAAATAAAAAGGATTAATCCAACTGCATACAAGCTATAATAACCAACTGTGCCACTTCCAGCATCTCCACTAGTAAACTCTACTATATATGCTGTCATAGTTTGCATAGACTGAGTAATATCTAATGTGAAATTCTTAGAGCTACCACTAGCTATAGTTACAATCATAGTTTCACCAATGGCACGAGAAATAGCTAAAACAAATGATGAAATAATTCCTGAAGTAGCTGCTGGTAAGACTACTTTTATTGCAACTTCTAATTTTGTTGAACCTAAGGCTAAAGCTCCTTCTCTCATAGCATTAGGAACAGAATTCATTGCATCTTCAGAAAGAGATGTAACCATAGGTATAATCATAATCCCCATAACAATTCCTGGACTAAGAGCATTTTTAGCGCCTAAACTAGGAATTAAATTCATTAATAAAGGTGTTACAAAGGAATAAGCAAAAAAACCGTAAACTATTGTTGGAATTCCTGCTAAAAGCTCCATAATCGGTTTTAGTATTTTCCTATGACTTTCTTTAGCATATTCGCTTAAATAAATAGCAGCAGTTAATCCTATAGGAATTGCTACACACATAGCTATAATAGATGTAATAATAGTTCCACTAATTAATGGTAATATTCCAAAGCTAGGATTAACAGCTAATGGTGCTAACTCTGTGCTAAATATTTCTTTAAGAGGTACTTTAGCAAAGAATTTATAAGCATCAAATGCTAATGTTAATACAATTCCAACAGTTGTTAGTATAGATATAGAAGCTGCTAAAAGAAAAAGATTTGGTATAATTTTTTCTCTTTTTTTATTTTTATTTTTTTCAATATTCTTTTTGATAACATTTTTAACATCAGCAGTATGATTCATAACAACTTCTCCTTTCCAAAACTACACATTTAATTCTTGAACTGCATAAAAAATATACTTTCTTATGCAGTTCAAGAATTAAGATGAGAAGATAAGTATATTCTCATCTTAAATTTTATATTTATTTAATCTATTACTTAATTTCTTCTAGTTGTTTTAGATACTCAGCATATTGTTCTTCAGGTAATGGTGCAAATCCATTTTCACCAGCTAATCTAGATGCCCCTTCAGGAGACAATACATACTTAGCGAAATCAAATACCTGTGATTTTTCTTTAGCATATTGTGCATTTAAATATGTGAATACAGGTCGAGTAAATCCAGCATAAGGTAAATCTTCTCCAATAGTTTCTAAAGTAGGCTCAACTGGACCTTCCCCAAAATCTATTTCAACTGCAGTAAGCTTGTCAGAATTATTTACATAATATCCGAATCCAAAGAATGCAATAGCATTTTTATCATTTGATACTAAATCTACTAGTGTAGAATATTCTTGTTGAAGTTCAGCTGTTTTTACCATTTCTTGTTCGTCTAAGATCTTTTCATAGAAAAATTCATATGTTCCATGGTTTTCATTTGGGCCATAAAATTTAATTTCTTCTTCTGGCCATTCAGTTCTTATGTCTGACCATAATACTTTATCATCTTCTCTATAGCTTCCAGATAAATACATATTAATAACTTCTTCTTCTGTCATTTCTGCTGCCCAGTCATTGTCTTTATTAATAACCATAGTTAATCCATCAAGAGCTAATTTAAACTCTAAAACATCTTCCCCTAACTTTAATCCTCTTTCTTCAAGCTGAGCTACCTCTTCATCTTTAATAGCTCTTGATGCATCTGAAAAGTCTAATTCTCCTGGAATAAACTTTTTGAACCCTGCACTAGAACCTGCACGTCCTACCTGTACACTTACACCATTTTCTTCATTAATCATATATTCTTCTGCGATATGAGCCATTAATGGATAAACTGTACCAGATCCATCCACAATAACCGATCCGCTTAATTCTTCATTTTGAGAATTTCCTGTTGTTTGCTCTGTTTTTGATCCTGCTTCTGATCCTCCACATGCTACGACAGACATAGACAACCCTGCTACTAATAGTAAAGATATTAATTTTTTAAACATTATTAATTCCTCCCTTAAGCTTTTTATCTTACACCTTTAATATACATTGAAATTATGTCTAGTTTGTTATGACAAAGTTAATAGTATGTTATATAAAGTTAAGATTATATTAAGAACATGTTAAATCAAAATCATCTACAATTAAATTCCATAGTATTTTTAAAAATTTTATGGTAAAATAATATAGTATATTTAAAAAAGGGGGTACTTAATAATGGAACTTTCAACTGGACTTATTATAGGAGTAATAGTTTTATTAATTGTAGCAGGTGGTGTATTTTATTATTACAAAAAGCGTAATTTAGAACAACTGTTTAATCAGTTACACCAAGAATCAAAGCAACTTCCAAAGAAAAAGAAAAATAGCTTTTTGTTATTAATGTTTAAAGAATCACTTTCAACACCTATAAAAAAATCAAAACAAGCTTCTCATTCTAACAAACTTAGAAATCCTAAATATTTACAAGTTCAACTAGTACAAATGTCTAAAATCCTCAAAGATACTTCAAAAGTAGAAGATAAGACAATTAAAAGAGCTCTTAAGTTACTTGATAGTTATAAAGAATGGGAAAAAGCAAAAATAGCGAAAAGTAGAGAAGAAGTTCAAAGTAAAGCATCATAATAAAATTTAACCATATATATAAAGCTATTCGTATCAATTTGGTTTCTATATTTATTAAAAAAATAATAAAACACCAGTTATTTGTCTAATAGAATTAAATCAAATAGCTGGTGTTTTATTATTTTTATGTACATTAACCTTATATGTTTCATAAAAAGTATGCTAAATTCTAATATAATAATAAATTAAGAAATTAAAATATCTTGTATTTCTATATCTTTTTCTTTCCTTAAATCTATAAAATTATTATTTAATTTTACAAGTGGCTTTGTAGGATGCATTGGGTTTATAGTTATAATTTCACCTACTTTGCCATTATTTAATATTACAGTAGAGCCAATATAAAAATCTGTTAATCCATTTACAAAAACTCTAACAATTTTAGGATCTAATGTATGAAATGAATCATTTAGTAGTTCTTCAATAACTTTTAAAGCAGATTGTCTTCCCTTATAAACTTTATTAGATGTCATTGCATCATATATATCTGCTACAGCAATAATTTTTCCAAATATGTGTATCTTTTCTCCAGTAACACCAAAAGGATATCCAGAACTATTTTCTCTTTCGTGATGTTGTAAAACTCCTAAAGCTATACTGTGACTAAGATACTTATTTTTCTTGACAATATTATATCCATGAATAGGATGCTCTTTTATTTTTTTATATTCTTGGTCATTTAACCTTCCAGGTTTTTTAAGTATATCTTTAGAAATTCTTGTTTTCCCTATATCATGTAACAAAGCAGAGTATATTAATTTTTTTAAAGTAGATTCATCCAATCCAATCCATCGTCCAATAAAAGAAGAGTATACCGCTACATTTATACTATGTTGATATATATACTTATCCTTATCTTTAATATTATTTATTGTTTGAAGCATAGATGATATTTCAGTAAACCCTTGAATATCTGCTATTGTTTCTCTTATATATTCTAATTTTAAATTGTTACTTCCTTTCAAGCCTTCTATGCATTCCTCTACTTTATTTAATGTATTGTTATATGCTTTAGAGAATTTTTCTTGTTTTTCCTTTCTAACATTAATAGTTTCAATTTCATCTTCTTCAATATGTATAGCGTTAATTTCCCATTCATATAAATATTCAATAATATAACTTGATAAAATAGTATCTTTTGATAACAATTTTATTCCATTTTCTTTAATAACATCCTTAGAAACTTTCATTCCAGGAACTAAGTTTGATATCAGTACAATCGGCAACGTATATACCCCCAATTAAATTAATATTAGAAAAATATATTTAAATTAATTAATTTAAAAACAACTTTATATAAAATTTTAAGGTAATATACCAATTATATCACAAATACTCTGTCGAAATCTTGAAAATAATGTCAGATATATTTTAATTTCCTTATTAAATAAAATATTTTACAGTATAGTATTATTTATAATTTTAATTGCATTTCCATAGCAGTTTTCTTGTCCTATGTATTAAAAAATCATATAATAGATTTTAATAAGGTATTTTATTTATTTAATCGTAAATAAATTTTATGAACGAGGAGTTGTACTTATATGGTGTATTCTAACGATTATCTAGTTCAAGACTTTGATACAAACCTAAGATATTTAAATCTTTTATCTAAGCAATATCCAACTATAGCTTCAGCATCTACTGAAATTATAAATTTACAAGCTATATTAAATCTACCTAAGGGTACAGAACATTTTTTAACTGATATTCACGGAGAATATGAATCTTTTAATCATGTACTAAAAAATGGATCTGGTAATATAAAACGAAAAATAATGGAAGTGTTTGGTGAATCACTAAGTGAAAAAGAGATAAAGCAACTTGCAACACTTATTTATTACCCAGAACAAAAATTAGATATTATTCGTAAGAATGAAGAAAGTATTGATGAATGGTATAAAGTCACTATCTATAGATTAGTAGAAATCTGTAGAAAAGCAGCTTTTAAATATACCCGCATGAAAGTTAGAAAAGCTCTACCTAAAGATTTTGCATATATAATTGAAGAACTTATGCATAAAGGTCCTTATGAAGCAGATAAGGAAGAATACTACAGTGAAATAATAAAAACTATAATAAGAATTGGAAGAGCAGATGAATTTATAATTGCAATGTCAGAATTAATCCAAAGGTTAGTTATAAATAGACTCCATATTGTAGGAGATATTTTTGACAGAGGTCCTGGCCCAGATATTGTAATGGAAACTCTTTTAAATTATCATTCAGTAGACATTCAGTGGGGAAATCACGATGTGTTATGGATAGGAGCAGCAGCTGGAAGTGAAGCTTGTATTGCAACGGTTATTAGAATAGGTGCAAGATACGGCAATTTAGATACTCTAGAAAATGGATATGGAATAAATATACTTCCTTTAGCAACATTTGCTTTAGAGTTTTATAAAAATGATGATTGTACTGTATTTAAACCTAAAGTTGAAAGTGACATAAACTATACCGACAACGATTTAAAACTTATATCTAAAATGCATAAAGCAATATCTGTAATACAATTTAAATTAGAAGGAGAAATAATTAAAAGACGACCACATTTTTCTATGGAAGACAGACTATTGTTAAATAAAATCAACTATATAGATGGAACTATTAATATAGGTGAAAAAACATATGAACTTAATGATTATAATTTTCCTACTATAGATCCTAAAAATCCTTATAAACTCACTTTAGAAGAAAAAGAATTAATAGAAAAATTAAAATCATCATTTTTAAATAGTGATAAACTACAAAAACATGTTAGATTTCTATTTGCAAATGGAAGTATTTATTTAAAGTTCAATTCCAATCTTCTATATCATGGCTGTATTCCAATGAATGAAGATGGCAGTTTTAAAAAAGTAAAAATAGGTTCATCTGGAAAGTCATATAGTGGAAAAGCTTACTTAGATAGATTAGAAATTCTAATAAGAGAAGGATATTTCCATAAAAACAATCCTGAAGCAAAGCTATATGGCATGGATATTACTTGGTATTTATGGACTGGGTCAGATTCACCTCTTTTTGGTAAAGATAAAATGACTACCTTTGAAAGATATTTTATAGATAATAAAGAAGCTCATGTCGAAAAAAAAGATCCTTATTTTAAATTAGAAAATAGCGAAAAAATGTGTAAAATAATATTTGAAGAATTTGGTCTAGATCCTGATGAATCCCATATAATCAATGGTCATGTTCCTGTTAAGCTAAAAAAAGGTGAAAGCCCTATAAGAGCAAACGGTAAATTATTAGTTATTGATGGTGGTTTTTCAAGAGCTTATCAGGGTACTACAGGAATAGCTGGATATACACTAATCTATAATTCTTATGGACTTTTATTAGTATCTCATAATCCATTTGAGTCAACTCAAAAAGCTATTGAAGAAGAAAAAGATATTCATTCTACTAGAATGGTATTAGAAAAGGAAGTTAAAAGAAAACGAGTAGGCGATACAGATGACGGCAAAACAATCAAATCTCAAATTAAAGATTTGGAAATGCTTTTAAATGCTTACAGATCTGGACTTATTAAAGAACAGACTTAAACAAAAGCTTTATAATTTTATATTAAAATTATCCTGTTAAAAAACTTATCCTCTCCATATTTAAGTTATATGAAGGAGATAAGTTTTTTTATTTTTAACTGACTATTTTTTATTATTAATTATTATCTTCTTTTCACTTCTTACATGTTCAATCATAAACCTTTGATATTCTATCATATCTTTTTCTAATTTTTTCAGTTTTCTTCATTTTTATCACTTTCTCAATAACTGTTTTTTCTGCATGTATTCTTCTTCTGAAATTTCTCCTCTTGCAAATCTTTCGCTTAGAATATTAAGAGCATTACCTTCATCGTTTTTTCTGCTATTATCTTGTGTTAATTTCACTGCTGCATATATAATTACTCCTATCAGTAATAGCGGTATAATCATTCCAAACCAACTCATTCCATAGCCATAGCCCATCATATTTCTCATTCCTTTCTATTATTTACTTAAATTAATCACAAAAACTATAACCTTATAAGTCTATTGTAATAAATGACTATGAATATATTATGAAAATAAAATCTATTTAACATATAAAATAATGTAAAATTTTACTGTGAAAAATTTATAGCATACTAATTCATATATTATTTATGCCCTATTTAAATTATATTTAAACTTATTCTAAGATTACATTTTTTATTTAATACTTTCAAATAGAAATATTTAAATATGAATTAATTTTTATTATATTCACTTAATTCGCAATATTACTTGACATGTATATCTATATAAATTATACTAAATTATGTAAAATGAAATTTAATATCTCCGAGTTAATATGATCTAAAACATTTTTAATATGTAATGGTTTATTAACCAGTAGGGTTTTATTGGAAACGATAATGCCTCCCAGTGTGGAAAGGAGTAAGTATACAGTAAGCTAACCAATATTTAAAATATATTGGATTAATAGCTATTATTTAAACTGATATAATTACGCCTTAAAGGCGTTTTTTTATTGCTAAATATTAATAACATGCTGATACAGCTCCCTCCACTACGTAGACATATTATAAATACTCTAAAGAAGAGATAACAAATGACAAATACTTTCTTTTGTACATATTTGTCATAGTTATATAAAAACTGCTATGAGGGGGATTTTTGATGAATAAAAACTTAAAGAGATTATCATTAGTACTTGCAATATTACTTTCTGTTTTTGTAGTAGGATGTTCTAACCAAAGTGCAACTGATACTGCTAATGAAAGTAATAATGCTGAAAAACAGATAGAACAGAATGAGGAAACAGAACAAACTGAAGAAATAGAGAATAGTGAGCTTATTCTTTCTACTACAACTAGTACAGAAAACAGTGGACTTTTAGATGCTATATTACCTTCCTTTACAGAAACTACTGGATATGAAGCTAAAGTAGTTGCTGTAGGTACTGGAGCTGCTCTTCAAATGGGAGAAGATGGAGAAGCAGATGTGTTATTAGTTCATGCTAAAGCTTCTGAAGAAGAATTTGTGGCAAATGGGCACGGTCTAGAGAGATTTGATGTAATGTATAATGATTTTGTTTTAATAGGGCCTAACGAAGATTCTTTGAGTCTAACTGAAAAAGCAGGCTCAGATATAGTAAAAGCTTTAACTATTATTAATGATTCAGATGTAACTTTTGTATCTAGAGGTGATGATTCTGGTACTCATAAAAAAGAGTTATCTCTTTGGGAAGAAGCTGAAATCCAGCCTTCTGGCGATTGGTATGTAGAGGCAGGCCAAGGTATGGGGGCTGTTATCCAAATGACTAACGAACTTGAAGGATATACATTAACCGATAGAGCAACTTATTTGTCTATGGTAGATCATCTTGATCTTCAGGTACTTATCGAAGGAGATTCTAGATTATTTAATCAATATGGTGTGATCGCTGTTAATCCAGATAAAAATGATAAAATAAATGCAGAAGGTGCTGAAACTTTTATAAACTGGTTACTTTCAGATGAAGCACAACAATTAATTGGTGAATTTGGAGCAGATAAATTCGGAGAGCCATTATTTACACCTAATGCAGGATAGATGAAAATGTTATTTAAAATAAGTTTGATACTTTATAAAATAACCACTTGGCCCAACCAGTGGTTATTTTTTTATGTATACTATAATACTATTATAAAATAAAAGGTAGTGTAAATTAATC
>JADWMM010000076.1 GCA_015978205.1 Alkaliphilus sp. NP8
ACCTGCTTCTTTCATAAGCTCTTTTGCCTGTTCTATATCGTAACCATATGCTTCTAAATCCCGGTTAGAAGCCCAAACATTTGGTCCTATCGGGCCACTAGCTACTTCTCCTACACCTTCCATTACTGCTCCGATAATTGACTCTACATCTACTGCTAAGTTAATAGCTTGGCGTACTCTTACATCATTAAATGGTTCTTTTTCTACGTTAAACCCAATGTAAGATGTTGATAAGTTTTCTTGTCTCATTAATTCTAAGTCTGAGTTTTCTTCTACTCTATCCATATCTGATGGTGAAATATCGTATACAATGTCCACTCCACCAGTTTCAAGCTCAATTGTTCTATTTGTTGCTTCCGCAATATTTCTAAATTTGATTTTTTCAACTTTTGCTTTTTCACCATGATAATCTTCATATCTTACTAAATCAATCTCATCTCCAGTACTCCAATTATCAAATACAAATGGCCCAGTACCAACTGGATTTTGTCCATAGTCTTCACCAAATTCTTCTACTGCCTCTTTATTTAACATACTTGATCCAGTATGAGATAAATGTGCAAGTAATGGTGCAAACGGCTCTTTAGTAGAGATTCTAATTGTATAATCGTTTATTATTTCAATTCCTTCTGGATCAATTGCTCCAACTATGTGTCCAACGTTTGGAGAGTCTAAAGCTCTTAATAATGTAAATTCTACGTCTTCTGCTACAAATTCTTCTCCGTTATGGAACATTACACCTTCTTTTAACTTAAACTCATATGTTAGCTCATCAATTACTTCCCAAGATTCTGCAAGTCCTGGCTCTAATTCCATACTTTCATTTTGATGTACTAATGTTTCGTTAATTTGTTTTACAACTCTTGAAGAAGGTTGATCATTACTACCATGAGGGTCTAATGTCTTTGCATCTGCTCCTTGAGCTACTACTAATGTATCTTTTTCTTGTTGTACTTGTTCTTCTGTTCCTCCATTACTATTTTCGTCTGGATCTGGTGCATCTGTTGATGTGCTTCCACATCCTACAACTGCTAGTGCTAATGTAAGAATTAAACTTATTAGCATTACTAATTTTCTGTTCTTTTTCATTTTTTTTCCCCCTTATATTATATTTACTTTGCCAAAGGCAAAAATAATAACTAATTAATACCGCTTATCAATTGTTTTATTATTCTAAAAATTCTGTGTTTTAACCTTGTACTATATCAATATACTTACATATTTATGAATTACGTTTTTATAAATTACTGATATTTTCAAAAAACCACATGAATTTTATAACAAATGCTTTTTATTAATTTTATGTTTTAAATGTTTAAATTGTATGAATAATTTAATAAATATTTTCTTTATTATATACTAAGGCGAGTAAATATTGCAATAAAAATTTAACTTTATTACGAAATGTTAACAAATTATAAACGGTTTCACATTTTTCATTACGTTTTTTAATAAACACAATAATAAAAATTCCCTTAGGCTATTTTATTTTAAATAAATAACCTAAGGGAATTAAAAGTTTTATTCTTTTGCAAGCTTTAAGTTTT
>JADWMM010000039.1 GCA_015978205.1 Alkaliphilus sp. NP8
TACTTAAAGAAAGCTCAGCATATAACATGCTGGGTTTTTTTATTGTTTTTTTATAAAATAATTAATAATTTTGAGACCATATCTTATAGAAGTTAAAAAGTTGTATAGTACTATGCTATTAGTATACATATCAGTAATTATTTTCAGTATATGTACAATTTAATTGAAAAAATAAAAGGAAATAATTTGTTTTTGTTGAATTCTGTAATATGAAATAATTAAACTTTTTTATAATAGATATAGGGGAGTGGTACAGTTGGGCTTTAGAAAAAATAAAGATATTAATAATATAATTAATAAAATTATTGAGATATCTCAGGGGGATTTAACATCAAAAGTAGATATTAAAGGTGATAAGCAGACAAATGAGCTAGCGGCTTCAATAAATGAACTTTTATTTGAATTTAGAAATTTTATAGGAAAAGTCTATAGTTCCAATGAAAAAACATTAAATTTTGCTAAAGAAATAGAGGGAAATGCTAAATACATATCGGAATCTTCAGAGGAAGTATCGGCAGCTGTAATGGACATTGCATCAGAGGCTGGTTCTCAAAGTCAATCAATTTTTGAAGTACGGGAATATACAGAAAAAATGAAACAGGATATATTGAATATTTTAGAACAATCTAAAAAAACACAAAACATATCAAGTGAAATGGTATCCATAGTTAAAATTAGTACAGATGTATTTGAAAAAGCTGTAGATTTATTAAATACAAATACAAATTGGAGTATTGAACTTTCAAATAAAATGGGAGATTTAAGACAAGAAGCTAAAAAAATTCAGAATATAACCTCAGTAGTTACTGATATTAGTGATAATACAAATCTTTTAGCTTTAAATGCATCTATTGAGGCTGCTAGAGCTGGAGAATCTGGAAAAGGATTTGCTGTAGTAGCTGATGAAGTAAAAAAGCTAGCAGATCAATCTTCTGAATCTGCAAGTGAGATAGAGCATATTATTAGTACCATTGTTACTAAGGTTAATGATATAAATGAAGAAATAGAAGATAAGGTAGGAACATCTAAAGAAAATATTGAAACTGTAAATAAAAGTAAGAATTTATTAGATCAAATTTTAAATTCTACAAAAAATACTTATAGTGCTATTAATACAATATATGGTTTAGCTGAAGAAGAAGTAGATATAATAGATAAATTTAGAGATACTATAGAAAAAATTACAGAAGCTGCAGAAAAATCATCATCTTTTGCACAAGAGGCTGCAGCTTCTGTTGAAGAAGAAACATCATCTGTACAAGTAATGTTTGAGTCTATTAAAAAGTTAGGTTTGATGACTAATGACGTTCAAAATATTATAAATGGATTTGTAAAAGAATTTGTAATGGATCAAAATATGAAAAAATTAGTTAATACAGGAACTAAAGCATTAAAAGATATGAGCAGAAAAGAAAAACTACGGGAAATGAATGAATCTATTTCACATGAAATATTGAGAAAAGAAATTAAAAAACATAATTTTTTTGAACTTTTAGCTATAATGGATGAAAGTGGAGACAGCAAAGGAATACTTCTTAGAGATTCGGAGCAAGTAGACAAAGAATTAGAAGGTAACTATATGCATAGACCTTATTTTCAAGAGAGTATAAAAGGCGAAATGTTTATTTCAAATCCATATATTTCTTTATACTCTAATACATATTGTGTAACATTAGCAGTTCCTATAATAAATGATTTTGACAAGATAATTGGAATTGTTATGGGTGATCTATCTTTAGAATAGTATTAAAAATTATATATACTATACTGTTAATATAGGAGATATGCAAAATATAATAAATAGCAGGTATTAATTAATACCTGCTATTATATAGTGAAGTCAATTTATAATGGTTCAATAAGTACATCTAGTATTCCACCGCAAACCATTCCTTCATCTTCAGCTACATCCCCTGTCATGTCAACATGTTCTATAGAATATTCATTTTTTATAATAGCATCACGAGCTAAAGTAATAATATTGGCTTCACTACAGCCACCACCAATACTGCCCATTATTCTACCGTCAAGCCAAACTATCATTTTAGCTCCAGCTTTTCTTGGTACAGAACCTTTAGAATTTATTATTGTTATTAGAGCTCTAGGTATTTCTGACTCTTTACAAGCTTCATTAATAACATCAACATCAAATTCTGGCCAATTAAATTTGTTATTATTACTTATTTTTGCACCTAGAGATCTTCTATAGCTAATAACTTCTGCAATTATAGAAATTGCAATCTCATCAGGTGTAACTGCTCCAATACTTAGTCCAATAGGAGAATTGACCTTGTCTAATTTATGTTTTGAGAATCCTTCATCAATCAATTGGTTCATCATTTCTTTCACTCTACGTTTTGAGCCAATCATACCTATATAAGCAGGATCATATTTTAAAGTATTACGAAGGCAAACTCCATCGTGCCTATGACCTCTTGTTACAATTACAATAAAATCTGAATCTCTTAATTTAATATTATCAAAAACTCTTTCGAAATTTTCACAAATAACATTATCAGCTAGAGGAAAGCGATTTGCATTGGCAAAGGAAGGTCTATCGTCTGCTACAACAACAGAAAATCCAACTTTATTTCCTAATTCACATAGAGGCTTAGCTATATGGCCACCTCCTAGTATTATTAGTCTAGGCTTTGGAAAGAAAGGTTCAATAACTACAGTTTTATCGTCAGAAGTTATAGTAGTAGGAGTGCCTATTTTAAAAGAATGTAACACTTTTTCTTTAATGTCTTTATTATCTTCAATCATTTTAGGTAGATTTTTTTCTATATCATGCTTATTCAGAAAAATTTTATTTTTGATATTTCCTCTTTTTTCATCTTTAGAATCTAAAAAAGTTAGTAATGCTAGCTCTTTGCCATTCATTAATCTTTGTAATAAATCTTGATATACTTTTTCAAACATATTACGATCACCCATTCATTTGTATATTAGTAAGTAAATTCAGTTTATTATAGATGTTATCATTTATTAATTTTTATTGCAATTTTGGATCCAACATAAGAAAATAATTTAAATCAGAGTCTGTATCTACAGAGAATTCTATTATTATATTTTTAGATTTCTTTAAGTTTACATCAATTTTTTTTAGCCCATCAGATTTCTTAAATTTAGTTTTGTAAATTTCTTCACCAAAAAATTCATTATTGCACTTTGTAATGTTGTCATTATTAAATACTGAAAATGTAACTTCAGAGTCAGATAAATTTTCTGCTAAATCATCTATTCCAATATATCCTGTTAGATTAGAGTGTTTAATATCTTCGTTATATAGCTTTGCAAAATAATAGCTCCTATCTCCATTTTCAGTTCTATCAAAACCTATGCCATTTAAATAAGTCTTTCCCTCAACTTTAAATTCAGTACCATCTTTCCAATGGTTTTCTCTAAAAATAGAATGATATCTTTTGTTTGCTCCAAACTTAATTGTATGGGTAAAAAACTTTACATTTTTATTATCTTCGTTATAATTAAATTGATTTTTAACTTTATTTAATTCTTCTCTTAAATATTTATTTTCTCTATATAAAGATTCATTTTCTTTTTTTATTTCTGAAATAAGTTCATCTTTATATTTGTATATATCGGTGGAATTTTCTTCACTATATATAAAATTCTTATCATTTTTAGAAAATTGCGAACAAGAAGATGTTTTATTTTGAGAAAATACATATGAATAAGTAAGCATTCCACATAAGAATAGTATTAACAATATTTGTTTTTTCAAGAAAGGACCTCCCTAATAATAGTTATATTTTTAGTATAATATAAATTTGATAAATTTTCTACAAAATTCTTTTAAAAAAATGTTTCTACAATATTTTACAAAAAATATTATATTATTTACTATATCGGCATATATTGACCTAGAGATTCTATTGTGATATATTTACGATAAAATAAATAACCTTTAATATTAGTGTTTAAGAAATGAATAAATTTAAATAGAGACAATATAAATATAAACTATTACTTTTATAAGAATGGAGCTGATAGTATGGATATAAAATCAGAACATAACAATAACTTAAGTACAGACAAAGAAAATAAAACAACAATTCAAGAAATGCCTGAAGAAAATAATATAGAAATCAACGAAGAGTCAAAAGAAGATGATATAAAAATACAAGAAGAAATAGAAGAAGTTGAAAAGGATAAAGTAGAATTAATAGGAGAATATATAAGAGAAAAATCCTTTGAATGTAAAACAGTAAATGCTGAAGAATTTTTAGAAGAACCTTTTTTATTAGAAGTTGATGAATTATTATCTTCTATCGATGAATTAAAAGAAAGACAAGAATTTAAAGATATATATACTATTAAGGGGAATGAAGTTATATATCTATTTTCGGATAAACACATAACTCATAATTATGCTAAAAACATGGTTATGGTAGAAGAAAGAGATTTATTAAAGTTAGTTGCTGAAACTGTAAGGAATGAATCAAAATCATACCCAAGACCAACTGATTCTAAGTTATTTTTTAAATCCCCATTTAAACTGAAAAGAGAAGAATTTAATAATGTTTTAGAATTATTAAAAGGAGAACAAGAGTATACAGATATAAAAGAAACTAAAGCATCAAATAAAGCATTATATTTATATTCAGACAAATATATGACTGAAATGCATGCTAATTCTTTAGCTGAATGGATTGAAGTAGAGTCAAATCAAAATCCATAGAAGTATTTTAGTATAAAATCATAATAGTAGTATAAACTTTAAGAAATATTTATGAATAAAATTTATTGACAAACTATGCACGGATAATATATATTTATGAATATAACAAATATTTATACCACTATAATATATATTTATTAAAATAATGCATATTTATAAATAATAATTGGTTTTTTAAAACTTTCATTATAATTAGTTTGTTAATAAACAAATTAAATAATAAGCAAATTAAATATTTCTATACTTATATAAAAGAAATATTTGATATAGTAATAAATTTAATTTAGGAGGGAGCGTTATTATGTTTGAAAGAGAAGTAGAAGATTTTTTAGAAAAACTAAGAACAAGAAGAGAGTTTTTAAAAGTTAGTGGAAAAGGAGTAGCAGGTATAACTGTTACAGCTTCAGTTCTTAATTTATTAGGCTGTAGTAATAGCGATGTAGGAAGTGCTACTGCAGTAGTAACACCTAAAGGTATACTTATTTCTGATCAAAGTAGATGTGTTGGATGTCAAAGATGTGAAATGGTATGTACACTTACAAATGATGGGAAGGTTCACCCACTTATTTCAAGAGTAAAAGTTAGTAGGAACTTTAACTATGGAACAGAGTTGACTTCTGATTATCGTAATAAAGATGGTTATTTTGGTAATTTCCTTATGACTCCTGAAACATGTCAACAGTGTGAAGAACCTAAATGTGCAGAGGTCTGCCCAAAAGAAGCAATAACCTTAGATGAAAAATTAGGTGCTTGGACTGTAGATGAAAGTGCATGTATTGGATGTGGAGCATGTACTGAGGCCTGTCCATGGAACATGCCTACAATAGACCCAGAAGATAAAAAATCTACAAAATGTATTTTATGTGGAGCATGTGCAGATAACTGTATTACAGGTGCATTAAAGATAATGCCATGGGAAGAAGTAGCAGCAGCTTTTAAAAGAAAAGGATATCGTTTTTCATAATATTAATTATTAGTTAATTAACAAACTATGTTTTAAATTATATAAATGTAATACTTATTGATATTTAAAGAGGGAGGAATAATAATGTCTAATGTAACAGGATGGACAGGTAAGATGTTAAGGGTAAACTTGACTACGGGTAATATTACTACTGAAGATACTATGAAATATAAAGAATTTATTGGTGGAGCAGGTATCGGATATAAAGTTATATTTGACGAAGTTGCACAAGGAACAAAAGCTTTCGATGAAGAGAATAAAATAGTAATTGCAGTTGGACCTTTTACAGGTGCAGGAGTTCCTTGTAGTGGAAGAACAAATATTACTTCTCTAGCACCAACTAACCCATATAATGCGGTTACTGATAGTCATATGGGTGGTAACTTCGGACCATTCTTAAAATTTGCAGGCTGGGATGCTATTATACTTGAAGGAGCTTCTAAAACTCCAGTGTGGTTAAAAATTGAAGATGATAAAGTATCTTTAGAAGATGCTTCTCATTTATGGGGTAAAGGGACTGTAGATACTTCAAATGAGTTAAATAAAGTAATGGGCAAAGAAGCTTGTATAGCATCTATTGGTCAAGCAGGTGAAAACTTAATTCATTTATCGTCTATAGTAAACAGTGTAAATCACTCTGCTGGTGGACATGGTGGAGTGTTTGGTTCTAAGAAGCTAAAAGCTATAGGAGTTAGAGGAACTGGAGCAGTTAAAATTGCAGAAGGTAAAGCTCAAGAGTGGTTAAAACTTAACAGATATATGATGACAGATATAATCGGAGCTAATAATCAACACGTTGTTCCAAGTACACCACAGCCATGGGCTGAGTATCATAATAAAGGAAGTCGTTGGACTGGACAACCAGCACTATTTTGGGGAGCAGCAGAGCCGCCAGTAGAAACGGGAGAATGTCCACAAGGTAATCCTAATAAAGTAGGACTTCGTACACAGAAGGCAATATTTGATTTAGGCGATGTAGCTGAAGATAGAACTATAAAGATGGGTGGTTGTCATTCTTGTCCAATACGCTGTCAATCTAATCTTAAAGTTCCTGAACTTGAAAAGTATGGATTAACTCCTTATGCAGCTAGTACATGTATAGGATTTATTAATCCTGGTACAGTTATGAATGTTAACTGGAGAGGTACAGAAGAAGAGTTAGTAATTAAATCTTTAGGATCAAGGCTTGCAGATGATTATGGTATTTGGAGTAATTATGGTCAGTTAGGAAGAGACTTTAGATATGTACTTAATTCTGGTAAATTTAAAAAAGTACTTTCAGAAGAAGAGTACAATAGTATACCATGGGATTTAGCAGAATCAGAAGATCCAGCATTCTTATTAGAATTTTATAGAAGAATTGCCTTAAAAGAAGGAGAATTCTGGAAGATAGCACAAGGGCCATACTGGTTAGATCAAGAGTGGAACTTAGGAGATGAATATTGGACTGGATATGGAAACAATGTTTGGTCAAAAATGGCTTTCCCTAAACACCATAGTAATGAAGCAGGTGCACAAGTAGGAGTGCTTGTTAATATAATGTTTAATAGAGATGCTAACTCTCATACTCATATGAATATGATAGGTGCAGGACTTCCATTAGAATTATTAAAAGAAATAGCTGGCGAAGTATGGGGTTCTCCAGATGCATTTGATGAGCCACAAAATTATACTCCTATGAATAAGTATAAAGCTAAATTTGCTAAATGGTCATTAGATAGAAACTTCTTACATGACTCTATTACATTATGTAACTGGGTATGGCCTATGACAGTTTCACCATCTAAAGATAGAAACTATAGAGGTGATACAGCGTTAGAAGCTAAATTCTTCAGCTTAGCTACTGGTATAGAAACTTCTGAAGAGGAATTAGACTTAGCAGCTGAAAGAATAGCAACACTTCATAGAGCAGCAACTATTAAAGAAATGGCAACTATTGATATGCGAAATGAGCATGATATAATTCCGGAGTGGGCATTTACAGATGCAAAGAATCCAGATGCAAAGCCATTTACACCTGGAACAGTTATTATGGATAGAGAAGATATGCAATTAGCACTTACAATGTTATATAAAGAATATGGATGGGATGAAAAAACAGGAGCACCTACAAGAGCTACATTAGAAAGATTAAATATGAAAGATGTAGCAGATGAATTAGAAAAACTTAACTTACTTCCAAGTTAATATATAATAAAATTAACATAGAAGAGTCTATAGAATTGTCTATGGCTCTTCTAAGTTTTTATTGTGAATATAACAAGATTCCTCGTATCCACTAGCAATATTTAATTGCATTGATGGGTAGGGACTTGTTATTATTGATGGGGATGATACTGTGTTATTTGATTTTTTACTAGAAAAATTTACAGAGGAAAGTTATCCTGAAGTAAACATTAAAAAGTGTATTTATTCTAATAAAGCTACAAAAAGCTGTAGTAAATGCATAGATATATGTCCTGAAAATGCTATTACTTTTAAAAATAAAAAAGTTCATTTTGATAAAGAATTATGTAGTAGATGTGGTATTTGTAAAGTAGTTTGTCCTACTCAAGGAATTAATATGAATGGATTAGGTGAAGAAAATATTCTGCGTACAATAAAAAACAAAAAAAGCATAATATTTTCATGTTATACAGAATCTCCAATAGATTCATTGAAAATTACCTGTTTAAATGCATTACATCCTGAATTATTGTGTGCACTTTTTATTTTATATAGTAAAAATACATTTTATTTTAATATATCTAGATGCAAAAATTGTAAAATAGTCAACAATGACGATTTGTTAATTTTTTCAACATTAAGTAAAGTAGAGAACTTTCTAAAACCTCTAGGAATTAAACCTAATTATAAAATTATTAAAGAGGAAAGTGAATTTAAAAATTTACCTCAATCGATAATTTCAAGAAGAGATTTATTTTCATTAATAAAAAAAGAGTCTACCAATGTAGCTACACAAGCTACAGAAACAATATTTATGGATAAAGATAACTATTTATCTATTCGAAAAGTTTTATTAAATGCTATAGATTCAAGCAAAAATTTAATAGAAAATAATATAATAGTTAGTACTACTTTTTTTAATATATTAACAGTAAACACCAATTGTAATGGGTGTGGTATTTGTGAGCATAATTGTTCAGAAAGAGCTTGGAAAATTCAAAATAAAAATAAAAAATTAAGTATATATCATAATAGTGGAAAATGTTATAAGTGCAATAAATGTATAGATTTATGTCCTAAAAATGCAATAGAAGAGGGTTCTTTAGGAGTATATGAAATAAACTCCTATAATTTTAAAAAAGAAATAGATTTATCTACTTGTGTTTCTTGTAAAAAGGAATTTATTCCTTCTTATAAAGATCAAAAACAATGTACTGTTTGTAAAAATAGAGAAGATTTAAGGAAAAAGATATCTACTATTTAGAAGTTATATATTTATTTTTGTAATATAGTAATTGAAAAAAGCATTAAGTTGATATAAGTTTTAAGAATAACTATAATTATAATTAGCATTAATATTAGTATTTATCCTAAGTGTAATTAAAACTAAAGTATCTAATTGAGGTGAAAAAATGAAAGTAGTAAAAACTGAAGAAGCTGTAGGTATGGTTCTTGGACATGATATTACTGAAATAGTTCCAGGTAAATTTAAAGGAGTAGCCTTTAAAAAAGGACATGTTATTCAAGAAGAAGATATAGAAAGATTATTAAGAATAGGCAAGGAACATATATATATTTTTGAACTGAAAGAGAATGAACTTCATGAAGATGATGCAGCCATAACATTAGGAGAGTTGATTTGCGGAAAAGGAGTTTATTTTACAGATCCGAAAGAAGGAAAAATAAACATAACGGCAGAGCAAAATGGGTTATTAAAGATAAATAGAGATATTTTAGATGATATAAATGATTTAGGCGATATTTGTTTAGCTACAATTCATGGGAATAGAAAAATAGATAAAGAAGGACTTATTGGAGGATGCAGAGTTATTCCTCTTATAATAAGTAAAGAAAAAATAGAGTCTGCAAAAAGAATTCTAAAAGAAAAAGGACCTATTTTTGAAGTTAAGTCTTTTAAATCTTTAAATACAGCAGTAATTGTTACCGGGAGTGAGGTTTACAAGGGGAGGATAAAGGATCGATTTGGTCCAGTTATTGAAAAGAAGTTAAAAGCATTTGGCACAAAAGTATCGTATAAAACTATAGTACCAGATGAATTAGAGACAATAAAAGAGACTGTAACTAAGTATAAAGATATGGGTGCAGAACTAATAATAGTTACTGGAGGCATGTCAGTTGATCCAGATGATAAAACTCCAGGAGCTATTAAGGCAACAGGAGCCAATATGGTAACTTACGGAACACCTGTATTGCCAGGTGCTATGCTTCTTTTAGCTTATTTAGATGATGTTCCTGTATTTGGACTTCCTGGATGTGTTATGTTTTCACACACTACAGCTTTTGATATTTTATTACCAAGAATATTAGCAGGCGAAAAAATTGTAAGGCGTGATATTACACGAATGGGGTATGGGGGACAATGTCTTAAGTGTCAGGTTTGTAGTTTTCCAGATTGTCATTTTGGAAAATACTAGACTTTATAAGTAAATACTAATTTTAGTGTTGAATTTTATAATTAAGTTATGAAGTTATATTTAAAGCATTAGAAAACAGTATAATATTATACTGTTAGTATAAACATTATTCAAAAATAAGATAGGCGTATTATGCCTATCTTATTTTTTTATTATACATGAAAATTTAGCTTAGCATATAATTAAAATAGTAAAGATACGGAAGATGATTTATTAATAATATTAAAAATATAAAATAAATTTTGAAATTTCAAAATAAAGCCTAATTATGAAATCACGATTTAGTATAAAGGTAATGGGTATAGATAATTGGAAAAGAAAGGTACACTTTATGTGAGTTATATAGTATTACAAATATTATATAACTATATATAAGTACTAGATATAATAATTTATCAGGGGTGGTAATTTGGATTATTTTTATGAAATAATTGACTGGCATGATGGATTTCCAATTAAGGCATTTATTCATAGTGTGGAAGGCTTTAAAACCCATTGGCACGATGCAATAGAAATATTGCTAGTATTACAAGGGGAAGTAAAAATAAGGGTGGCAAATGAAAAGTATATTCTTAAAGAAAATGATATTATACTTATAAATCATAATATAATACACAATATTTCTTGTACTGAAGGCAAAAATATACTACTTGCTTTACAAATAGATACTTTTGAGCTATCACAATGGTTTCCGGAGTTTGCTAAAATGACATTTAATTGTAAATCTTTTATTTATAGTCAAGAGAAACAAGAAAAATTTGATATAATTAGGCGTTATATGGCAAAAATAGTATGGGAAAATAATAAGAAGAAGCAAGGATACAAATTTACTATAGCTGGTCAAATTTATCTATTAGCTGCTCATTTAGCTAATAATTTTGCTGATAATATTATAACTAAAGAAAAGAAAGAAGTTAGCAATGAAGATATTGACAGATTAAAAAGAATTTTAACCAAAATAAATAAAAATATAGATAAAAAAATAACTTTAAAAGAAATTGCCGAAGAGGAGCATATGAGTTATTGCTATATATCACGATTTATAAAAGAAAAACTAGGAATGAATTTTCAAGAGTATTTAAATACTCTTAGATTAAATAAAGCAGCTAGTTTACTATTAAATAACAGCAAAACAATAACAGAGATATCTTATGAAAGTGGATTTGCTAATACAAAATTGTTTAATAAACTTTTTAATGAAAATTTTGATTGTTCACCATCTGAATATAAAAAAATATATGACAAAATAGCTATTAATAGTACAAATAAATATTATAGCATAAATAGAGATAATAAAAGGAGTATAACATATTTAGATATAGATAGAAATGCTGGGTTAAAAAAACTATTTGCTTATTTAGAATCTTCATATATACAAAGTCACAATGTAGACAATTATAAAACTGATACAAAAATTATATCTGCAAACATAAATGACAAAGGGAACTATTTCGAACATTATTGGAAAAAACTGATTACTTATACTAGGGCATCAGAGGGTCTTAGAAAGTCTTGGCAGGGGCAGCTTAAGGAAATTCAGAAAGAAATAAAATTTGAATATATAAGATTTCACGGTATATTTTCAGATGATATGATGATATGTAATTTGACTTGTTCTGGTGAAATTAAATATAACTGGAATTATGTAGATGAACTTTTCGACTTTTTAAAGGATGTAAATATTAAACCTTTTATTGAATTAGGATTTATGCCATCAGAATTGAAAAAAACAAATGATACGGTTTTTTGGTGGAAAGGAAATATATCTCAACCAAGACATATTAAACAGTGGACAAACTTAGTAAAAGAATTTATAAAACATTGTATAAACAGATATGGTTTAAAAGAAGTAGAAACTTGGTATTTTGAAGTATGGAATCAGCCAGAGTTAGAAAATGTGTATTGGATCGGAGGCAAAGAGGAATATTTTAAATTTTATAAAGAAACTTATTTAGCAGTTAAATCTATTTCTAACGAATTAAAGGTTGGAGGGCCTTCTATTAGTTATCAAGTAGACACAACAAGTACTTGGCTAGAAGATTTTATAGCTTATTGCAATAAAAATAATATTAACAATGATTTTATTTCAGCACATATTTATCCAGAATCATATGAAATGCTAGAAAGTTTAGAATATGTACCAGGCAAGATATATGAAGTAGAAGAATTAAAAGAATTTTTAAGCTCTACAACATATATAAAAAATATTTATTATGGTAAATACAACACTTTTAATAGTTTAAATTTATTAAGAGAAAAATTAGAAAAGCACATGAATTATAAGCCTGAAATTCACATAACAGAATGGAATGCTTCAGCATATAGCCGAAATTTGATAAATGATACATGTTTTGTAGCAACATTTATTATTAGTAATATATTAAAATCTATAGATATAGTAGATTCATTGGGATATTGGACCTTTACTGATATTAATGAAGAAACGAAAGCAGGGATTTCAGCTTTTCACGGAGGGTTTGGATTAATTAATAATAATGGATTAAAGAAACCAGGATATTATGCTTACTATTTGTTATCAAAGCTAGGAACAAACATAATCCAACAAAATGAAGATTACATAATAACTAAAGAAGATAAAGATATTCAGATACTAGCTTATAATTATGTATATTTTGATGATTTATTTTTAAAGGGAGACATATCATCATTGACTAATAAGGAAAGATATTCAGTGTATGAATGGAGCCCTAATAAATATATGCAAGTTAGTATAGATGGACTTTCAGGCAATTATAAAATTACAAGATATAAGTTAAATAGAGAAAATGGATCCGTATTTGATGAATGGGTAAAGATAGGAATGCCAGAAAATATGACTGAGGAAGAATTAGAGTATTTGAATGGTAAATCCAGGCCAAATATTATTGTAGAGTATTTAAAGTTAAATGGAGAATATGAAGAAAAATTATTTATACCTGTACATGGGGTTGAGTTAATAACATTGGAAAAGAAAATAGAATAATTAAAATATAAAGATAAATATAGGACCATAATTTAGCAAAAAAAGGAATGACTAAAGCACTATAAAAATATAGTATAAAAGAGCTATTGACAATAGCTCTTTTATTTATTATACGAAACAATATTAAAACAACTATTTGTGAAAGGAGTGAAATGTGTATAAATTATTCATATAATTCAATTAATAAGCAAGAATATCAAGCATTGTGTAACATTTAATTCTAAAGAAGAGAGGAAGCTTTTAAAATATGATATTCCAAAAAAATAATAAGAAAAGAAAAATGGGTAGCTTTCTGATTGTAGTAATGGTGCTGTCTATTATTGGAAGTGCTTTTCCAAGTGGTTTTCACATTGATTATGCTTATGGAAAAAGTGTGACAGATGAAGTATATAGTGATGAAGATATGTCAGTAGATGAAATTGAACTTACAGATGTAAAAAGTGATGCTGCTAAAATTACTTCAGTAGAAATGAAGATAAATGGAGAAGTGGTCGATGAGAATACACAGCACCCTATAGAGCAAGATTCTATTATATCGCTTTTTTATACTTGGGAAGTAGATAATTTTGCAAGTATTAATGAAGGAGATTATATTGAAGTAGTTATTCCAGATGGTTTTAGAATAGCTACAAACGTATCTGGACAACTTTCTCTTGATGATGGTGGTTATGTAGGGACGTTTTTTGTAGATAGAAATAGTAGGACATTAAAATTAACTTTCAATGATTTTGCTACTAATTTATTAGATGTAAAAGGTACGGTACAATTAAATACAAGATTTGATCTTAAAGAAGTTGAACGTGAAAATCCAGTAGAGTTTACATTTCCTCTTGTAGGGGTAGCTGATAAGACTATTAAATTAAAATTTAAGCCTAAAGGTATATATAGTCCTATAGAAAAAAATGGGACAGTTAATAAAGAGATTAATCCAGATAGTATTACATGGACTGTAGATGTTAATAAAACATTAGAAAAGGTGGAAGATGTAATACTAAAGGATACTTTAGAAGAAGGATTAAGTTTAGTTGAGGACTCTTTAAGAGCATATAAATTAAATGTAGATTTAGATGGTAATGTTTCTGTTGGAGAAG
This sequence comes from Alkaliphilus sp. NP8, assembly GCA_015978205.1. GTDB lineage: Bacteria > Bacillota > Clostridia > Peptostreptococcales > Natronincolaceae > Alkaliphilus_B. Next base: position 14,342 of record JADWMM010000039.1, read on the forward strand.
AATTGGCTTCAGTTCCTACTCTTAGTGTAAGTCAAACAGATCCCAATGCCATATTTATTGTAGATTTAGGAAATATTACAGATGCCTATAGACTTGTGTATGAAACTAAAATTGAAGATAAAAAGTTGCAGCAGTTTAAAAACACAGTATCATTTTCAGGAGGCTCATCCGAAGCATTTGTTACAGTAAAAAGAGGAGCATTATTAGAAAAAAAAGGAACATTAGATAAAACATTTAATCCTGAAGAAATAACATGGACAATTTATGCAAATATGTCTCAAAGTGATTTAACTAATACTAAAGTTAAAGATACTTTACCAGATGGATTAAGTTTAAAAGAAAATTCTATAAAGGTTTACGAGTTGATGTTAAACGATGATGGAAAACCAAAAAACCAAGATGATATTACTAATAAAACTACAGTAACAGATAGTACAAATTCATTTACAGTTGACTTAGGTACTACTAACAAGGCACATAAAATTGAATATATAACAACTATAACAGATAAAGAAAAGACAGAATTTAAAAATTTAGCTAAACTATTTGAAAATGAAGAAAAAATTGATGATGCTATAGTTAATATAGATAATTTTACAAGAGGATATTTGCTGTCTAAATATGGGTACTCAACTATAAATTACAATGATAAATATATTGAGTGGATGATTGATATAAACACTGCTGAAGAATCAATAACAAATGCTGCAGTAACAGATACTATCGGCCAAGGTTTAATATTAGATTCTGGTAATATTAATGTATATTCAGTAACATTTAAGCCTGATGGGAATATAGATGAACACACTCTTTTAAAACCACAGCCCCAAATTACTACAGAAGATAATAAATTTACAGTAAACTTAGGAAATATTGATGGTGCATATAGAATAATATATAGAACAGAAATTACAGATGTTAATCAAAAAGAATTTACTAACAATGTACATTTAGGCGGTGAAGGCATAGATGTATCTAAAAGTGCAAAGGAAAAACCTACTATCGTTAATAAGGTTTCTAAAACATCTACAGGAATAAACTATGCTGACAAAACCATTGATTGGCGAATGAGGATTAAATCGACTAAAGAAGCAATGAAAGGCCTTACTATAAAAGATGCTTTCCCAAATGGTGGCTTGACTATGTTGCCAAATTCAATTGTAGTTGAAAAAGGTGGAGTACACTTAGCAAAAGATAATGATTATACTGTTGACTATATAGTTCAAGATGACTGGACTAAAGGATTTAAAATCACATTTGTTAAAAACGTAGAAGGTTCTGATTATACTATTTCTTATAAAACTGTATTTGATAGAGATTTACACACTAATGCTAATGAGTCTAAAGAATATAAAAATGAGGCTAATTTTTCCTGGGAAGAGGAAACTGATCCAGGACAAATAAAGAAACACAGGACTAATGCGAGTCGTAAAATTAGCAATCAGGCTTTAAATAATGGTAGTAAATTTGGGACTCTTCGTAGAGCAGATAGAGAAATAGATTGGACCATTAATACTAACTATTTATCAGAAACTTACCCCGCACTTGTAGTAGAAGATGATATAGTTGGTAATCAAGAGTTGGATATAGATTCAGTAAAAGTATATACTTATACGCTTAAAGAGAACGGTAATATTATTCAAGGTTTTGAAGTTGAAGAATCACTATATACTATAGAAGAGCTTAATAAGAAAAAGTTAAAAATAAGATTTAATAGTGAAGTTAGCAACCCATATAGAATTGTTTACACAACTAAGCTTGTAGGTCAATCCCAAGATAAGTATAATAATACAGCTAATGTTGGGGGAACTGGGTTAGATGCATCTGTAAACTTTGATCAATCAGAAGAGTTTATTGATAAAAGTGGATTACAAAACGGTCTTAATATAGATTGGGAAATAAAGCTTAACACTAGCTTATCTACTATTAAAGAAGCTGCTTTAATAGATGCCTTAAGTGAAGGACACGAATATGTTGAAAATAGCTTTAATGTATATAAGCTACCAGAAAAAGACCTCGTAAACCCAAATGAATATGATTTAGATATAAAAACACTAAATCTAGTAACAGGAGAACAAGCTTTTGAACTTAAATTCAAAGAAACTATTACTTCTGAATATTTAATTAAATATAAAACAGAAATTATTGCTGAAAAAAATGGAACGGAAATATCTAATGAAGTTAAATTAACAGGATTGGGAGTAACTATAGAAAATCAAACCTCTAAAGATACTATTATAGTTGAAATTACAGATGGTTCTGGAACAGGACAAGGAACAAGAGGAAAATTGAAAATACAAAAGGTTGATGGTGATAATCCAGATATTAAGCTAGAAGGTGCTGTATTTCAAATGTTAAACAGCAGTGGTGATGTTATAAGAGAATCATTGCCAACTGATGAAGATGGATACACTATAATAGATAGACTTAGTTTTGGAACATATTTCTTAAAAGAAATTAAAAGCCCAGAGGGGTATCAACCTTTACAAAATAATGCAAAAGAAATAGTTATTGATTCCAAAACAGAAAAAGTTGTTACAATAGAAAACAAAAAAATACCACCAAAACCTATTTTAGGTGGATTGAGTATTAAGAAAGTAGATAGTAAAGATAATACAGTGGTATTATCAGGAGCAGAGTTTGAGGTTAAGGACTCTAATGGAAAAGTAGTAGCTGTACTAACAACAAATGAAAAAGGAGTGGATACAGTTACAGGCTTATCATTAGGTAAGTATACAATAGTTGAAACAAAAGAACCTATGGGGTACAAACTAGACCAAACTATTCATGAGGCAACAATAAGCAACTCTAATATTATTAATTTGGTTTTAGAAAACACTAAAACACCAACCACACCTGGTGGCGGAGAAGATCCGGATAAACCGGATAAACCAGATAAACCAGATAAACCACAAGATCCAGAGGAACCAGCGGACCAAGAAGTTCCAGAATACCCAGAAAAACCAAAAGATCAAGACCAGCCTAAAGATTCAGAAGGCTCACAAGATCCAGAGAGTTCAGAAGACCCTGAGACTCCAGTAGTTGAAGAGGTTACACCAAAAGAAGATCCTTTAGAAGAACTTGATGGAGATGAAATACCATTAGGAACTATACCGCCTATAGAGGATACTGAAACTGAGAAATTACCTCAAACAGGTGAATCAACCCCACTTAAGGCTTATATATTTGGAGCTTTATTAATTGTTTCTGGTAGTATAATGATAAGAAGAAAAACTGGAGAACAAAGAAAATAAATAACAAAAGCAAGTAAATATATTCAAAGTATGTTAATAATAAGTTCCTCGACTTAATTAAGATGAGGGACTTATTATTCCATTAATGTGCAAGATTTATTATTCTTAATAATGTTAAGAGGAGATAAAATGAAAGGTTTTTTTTGTAGCAAAGAAAGATCACTAAAGATTATAAATATATTATTCTATTTTATAAGTTTAATAATAGTTATATTTATTATTGGGTTCGCTTTTATATTAAATAAGTATGCTCATCCGTTAGAAAGAATATTTAATATAATAACAAGATTAATAGTAAGTTTTGTAATATTTTTTTTAATAAAAACTGTTTTAGAGCTTCAGAGATATAATAAACAACTTGAACAAATAGCCTTTTTTGATGTACTTACAAATCTGCCAAATAGACGCTTATTATATGATAGATTACGATATTCAATTATTCAAGCCCAGCATACTGAAAAAATTCTAGCAATATGTTATTTAGATATAGATGATTTAAAGCCAGTTAATGATACAATGGGCCATAAAGCGGGGGACCTTCTATTAAGAGAAGGAGATATAGTTAGTCGTATAGGAGGCGACGAATTTATTATTGCTCTGCATGATCTAAAGTCTTTAGAAGAGTGCGATATAATTTTAAATCGCATCTTAAAATGTATTAATGCCCCGATCATATTAGGGAATAATTTTGTAGAGATATCTGTTAGTATTGGAGTGAGCTTCTATAGTAATAACAATAAAGATATAGATAGCTTGATTAGTCAAGCTGACCAAGCTATGTATAAGGCTAAAAAATCAGGTAAAGGAAATTATGAAATATTTAAATTAAGTGATATTAGTTTTATATAATTTACTGGAGGGTATAATGAGGAATAGATTATTTATGAAAAATATATGTTCAATAACCTTAATTTTTATAGGCATTATTACTATGTTATATCCAAGTATACGTAATCTTTATTATGATTCAAAACAGAATGAAATTATGGAAAGTTATATTGAAAGTATGAATATAGTTGAGGTTACACAGGACGATAACAATCAACATGTAAATTTTGTTGAACATAATAATATAGATGAAGATATCCAAAAAAGTACAAATAAATCTAAATATGAATCAAAAAGCAAAGAAACTTTACAGTCAAATAAAAATTGGCCCGTAGAATCTATCTTAATAATTGAAAAAATTGATCTATTTATGCCAGTTATAAAAGGTGCGACTAAAGAGCATTTAAATGTTTCAGTTGCTAGTATTAATAATACAGGAAAACCTTGGGAAAGCAATAATTATGCAATAGCAGGTCATAGAAGCAGAACATTTGGTAGACATTTTAATCGATTAGATGAGCTTGAAATAGACGATGAAATTCTTGTAATGGATACTACAAATAATGAGTTTTTGTATAAAATTTATGGTAAAAAAATAGTAGAAGAAACTGAGATTTCAGTACTTGAAAATCAAAACAAAAGTGAATTGACATTAATTACTTGTCATCCCATTAATGTAAGGAATCCATCAACACGACTAGTAGTAAAAGCAATTCAAACTAATTAGATTCTAAAGGTTTTATAACTTTTGAACTATATAAAATTAAAACAAAATATAGTATAATAGAAAATAATTAAATATTTTTATTAGGTGTTTTCCATTGATAAAGGCAAATCTAGTAAAAGCTAGAGACGCAAAACTAAAGGGCCTTCCTTATAAATAAGATGGCAGCCAGTTGTCGAAAGGAGAAGTTTTATGTTAAAACTACATAAAATAGTTTTTTCATTAGTTATTATTTTGTTACTACAATTCACAACAGTTTTTGCACAAGATTCTAGTTTAAGTATAGATAAAAGTAAATTAGAGAATGGAATAATAAGTATTAATTATGAGCCTGAAAAGCAAGTGATTACAAAAGTATTGATTAATAAAGGTGATATAAAATATACTTATGACCTTAATTCAAATAATATTTTTCCATTACAGCTTGGAGATGGAGAATATACAGTTTCCATTTTAGAAAATGTGGAAGATAACAAATATAAATTAATGATAAGAGAAAATGTCAATTTAAAATCAATAAATAAAAATGAAGTATTTTTACAATCTATTCAAATTATTAATTGGAATGAAAATATGAAATCAATTAAAAAAGCTAAGGAATTAACTAAAAATGCTAAAAGTGATAAAGAAAAAATGGTTTCAATATATAATTACATTATAGATAATATTAGTTATGATAATAGTAAAATAAATAATATAAATCCAAACTACATACCCTCTATAGAAGAAACATTAGAATCATCAAATGGAATATGTTATGATTATTCAGCCTTATTTGCTGCCATGCTTAGAAGTGTAGATGTCCCCACAAAGCTAATTATGGGACGGAAGAACGATATTGAAACGTACCATGCTTGGAATCAAGTGTATTTAAAAGATACAGATGAATGGGTTACTATTGATACAACTTATGACGCAGCTATAGGATCTAATTTAGATAACTCAATGATTAAAGATGAAAAGGATTACATTATAGAAAAACAATATTAAATCTTATTATTAAATAAAAAAATAAAACAATACTTGAAAACTGAAAAAAATACAATCTAAAGGTCTAGAGTCATATTAATGATTCCTAGGCCTTTAATATTATCAGCTAATCTTAATAATAATTCAAAAAACAAAAAAGTTCTTTAAAAAACTTTACATACCCTATAGGGGTATGGTATACTACAAAATATAGAAAACATTATTTAAATGAATTATATGGGTATATTAAAAATAAGGAGATGATTACATGTCAAATTGTTGCGGAATAGATAGTGTAGATAAAAAACCAACTGAAAAAGCAATTAAAGCACAAAAATCTGTTTTAGATAGACTGAATAGGATAGAAGGACAAATTAGAGGAATTAAAAATATGATTGAAAAAAACACTTACTGTGATGATGTTATTAATCAAATAGAAGCTTCTAGATCCGCTCTTCATTCAGTTCAAATTATACTTTTAGAAAGTCATATAAAAAATTGTGTTGTAGATCAGGTTACTCATGGTGATACTGATGTTATAGAAGAAGTTTTAAAAACTATTAAAAAACTAACAAAATAAAATATAAGGGAGGTTAAAATGTTTATGGGAACTATTACAAAAACAGTAAAAGTTAAAGGTATGACTTGTGCCTCTTGTTCATCTGCTGTGGAACGTAATCTTTCAAAGGCAGATGGAGTGGTTAGTGCAAGTGTAAACTTAGCTACTGAAAAACTTACTGTGGAATATGATGCAGAAAAAATAAATATGGAAGATATGGCAAATAGAATTGATAAACTAGGCTATAAATTAGAGACAGAAGATAATTTAAAAGAAGTAATAATACCAGTGGGAGGAATGACCTGAGCCTCTTGTGTTAGTGCCGTGGAACGTGCACTTAAAAAGTTAGAAGGAACAGAAGAAGTAAGTGTTAACCTTGCTACTTCCAAAGCTACAGTAAAATATGATAATAATGTAGTCAGAGTATCTGAAATTAAAGAAGCAATTAAAAGAGCAGGATATGAACCTTTAGAAATGGAAGTTGAAAGCAGTACCGATAAAGATAAAGAAGCTAAAGAAAACGAAATAAAAAGTCTTTGGAAAAAGTTTATAATTGCTACTATATTTACTATACCGCTTTTTTATATTTCAATGGGACATATGCTAGGAGCTCCATTACCACAGATTATAGACCCTTATCATAATGCTTTAAATTTTGCATTAACTCAATTAGTTTTAACTATACCTGTTATGCTGGCTGGTAGTAAGTTTTATACAGTAGGGTTTAAAACATTGTTTAGAGGTAGTCCTAATATGGATTCACTTATAGCTATAAGTACTAGTGCTGCTTTTGTTTATGGTATTTATGCTATTATCGAAATAATGGCTGGAAATTCGGCTATGGCAATGGAATTATATTTTGAAACCATAGTAGTTATTATTACCTTAATAATGCTTGGTAAATATTTAGAAGCAGTATCAAAAGGCAAAACTTCAGAAGCTATTAAGGCTCTAATGGGATTACAACCTAAGGAAGCTACTGTTATACAGGATGGTAAAGAGGTTAGAATTCCTATAGAAGAAGTAGAAGAGGGAGATATTATAATTGTAAAGCCTGGTGAAAAAATTCCAGTAGATGGTATAGTAAAAGAGGGATATACTTCTGTTGATGAGTCTATGCTAACAGGTGAAAGTATTCCAGTAGAAAAACATAAAGGTGATAAGGTAACAGGTGGAAGTATTAATAAAAATGGATCTATTACCTTTGAAGCTACAAAGGTAGGTAAGGATACTACATTAGCTCAAATAATTAAGTTAGTAGAAGATGCACAAGGGTCTAAGGCACCTATTGCAAAAATGGCTGATATTATTTCTGGGTACTTTGTACCTATAGTTATTAGTATTGCTGTTATTGCAGGTTTAGTTTGGTATATTACAGGGCAATCATTAAACTTTTCTTTAACAATATTTATTGCAGTTTTAGTTATTGCTTGTCCATGTGCTTTAGGACTTGCAACTCCAACAGCTATAATGGTTGGTACAGGTAAAGGAGCAGAATATGGTGTATTGATTAAAGGTGGAGAAGCATTAGAGACTGCTCATAAAATTGAAACTGTTGTATTTGATAAAACAGGTACTATTACAGAAGGTAAACCTAAGGTAACAGATATAATAACATCTAGCGATATTGATAAGGATCAACTTTTAAGCCTTTCAGCATCAGCAGAGAAGGGGTCAGAGCATCCGCTAGGAGATGCAATTGTTAGAGCAGGAGAAGAGAAAAGCTTAGAGTTTAAAAAAATAGAAAAGTTTAATGCTATTCCAGGACATGGTATAGAAGTTAAAATAGATAACAAAAACATATTATTAGGTAACAAAAAATTAATGGATGATAGAGGAATTCAAATTACGCTTCAAGATGAATCAGATAGATTGGCTGAAGAAGGAAAAACTCCAATGTATATAGCTATAGAAAATAAATTATCTGGAATTATTGCAGTAGCAGATGTTGTAAAAGAAAATAGTAAGGCTGCTATAGCTGCTCTTCATAAAATGGGAATTGAAATAGCTATGATCACTGGAGACAACAGACGAACTGCTGAGGCTATAGCAAAGCAAGTAGGAATAGATATAGTACTGGCAGAAGTTTTACCAGAGGATAAATCTAATGAGGTTAAAAAATTACAGGATAAAGGTAGAAAAGTAGCAATGGTTGGAGATGGTATCAATGATGCACCAGCACTTGCTCAATCTGATATAGGAATGGCAATCGGTTCTGGTACAGATGTAGCTATGGAGTCTGCTGATATAGTATTAATGAAGAGTGATCTTATGGATGTTGTAACTGCTATTCAATTAAGTAAAAAGACTATACAAAATATAAAACAAAACTTATTCTGGGCATTTGCATACAATAGCGCAGGTATTCCAGTAGCAGCAGGAGTTTTATATGTATTAGGTGGACCATTATTAAACCCAATGATTGGAGCAGCTGCTATGGCACTTAGTTCAGTTTCAGTAGTTTCAAATGCATTGAGATTAAGAGGATTTAAACCATCATTATAACCTAACCCGATTTGCAGATTAAATCGATGGTAGGTTAAACGCAACGTTTGCAAGGCTCACTCTTACGTTCACGGTGTTCACTTCGCTGTCCGTTTTGTCAACAACTCCCAGAGCTCGTTGGACAAAAAGGAAATGAGCACCAAGTTTATGAGACTGAAGGAAACAAATAAATTTGAGTTGCGAAACTGCGCAATACACCAGATGATAATTATAATTTAAAAATAGGAGGAATATGAAATGAAGAAGAAAATTATGATTGAAGGAATGAGTTGTGGACATTGTTCAGGAAGAGTAGAAAAAGCATTAAATGAGCAAAGTGCAGTAAAAGAAGTTACTGTTAATTTAGAAGGAAAATATGCTGAAGTAGAGCTTTCAGAAGATCTTTCTGAAGAAGGTATAAAAGAAATAATCGATGAAGTTGGATATGAAGTAACAGGTATTGAAAATTTATAACAAAAATTAAAAAATTGTATTTAAGAAATAGAGCAGACTCTGAGTCTGCTCTATTTTAAATTTAATATATAGATGTAAATGTAAATATTTAATAAAATAAGCTTTGTAAATTAATTTTTAGTTATTTCTATTTCGATATTTAGCTACATTTACTACGTGTTCATCATGTGTTTTGCTAAATACATGGCCATCTTCTTCTGGGCTTAACACATAGTAAAGGTATTCATGGTTGTCTGGATAAAGAGCTGCAACTATAGAAGTTTGGCTTGGTGACGCAATAGGCCCTGGTGGCAAACCATCTATTTGGTAAGTATTAAAAGGAGCTTTTTTATTTAAATCAGATTGATAAATATCTGAATTATGCTCTTTACCTTTACCAACTCCATAAATAACAGAAGCATCAATTTGTAAAGGCATGTTTATATTTAATCTGTTATGAATAACTCCACTAATTTTTGGTTTTTCTGCATCATGTTTAGCTTCACGTTCTATTAAAGAAGCTATAGTAAGCACGTCGTGTATTGAGAGATTTAATTCATCTGCTCTATTTTTATACTCTGCTGTAAACACATTGTTAGTTGTTTCTACTAAGTGCTCAGCTATATCGTCAACAGTTTGTCTTTCTACGAAGTGATAAGTATCAGGATATAAATACCCTTCCATTTCAAAGTAAAGGTCTTCAGTGCTAAAGTCATAATCTTCAGCTTCAAATATTTTTTTTGTAGCTTGTATAAACTCATCTTTAGTGCCAAATCCAAGACTTTCCACTCTTTCAGCAATTTGATAAAGAGTAAAACCTTCTGGTATGGTTAGTATAATAGGCTCTTCTAAAACACCTTTTTCTAATAAATCAAATATATTGTCTAGCGTAGAATCTGGAGGGATTAAATAATTTCCTGGTTTAATATTACGATCTACTTTAACTTTCTTAGCTTTATATTTAAACCAAAGTTTGTTTTTTATAACTCCGCTGTCGTATAGTTTATTAGATACATAGTTAAGGGAAGCTCCTTGTGGTATTGTTATTTCTACAGGATCAGCATTTGTTGTTATTGAAAGATATGGAGGAAGAAATAATGCAGATGACCCTATTAATATTCCAAGAGCTATTAATATATATAATAATTTTCGCACAGTATACCTCCTAAGCTTATTCGTCTTATATATACACTATTTTATCATGTTATCTTACAAATTTCATTATAATTCGATTTTAATATTTTTAATAATAAATAAAATGGAGGAATATATTAGTTAAAGTATATAAATGCATTAAGAGAAAAGGTATGATATAATAATTGTAATTTGTGTAAAAATACATTTATTATAAATCCAATATTAATTAGAAAGAGGAAGCTTATGATAAAAAGAGAGAGAATAGATGAAGCGAATATGATACGAGCAATAGCCTGCTTAGCGGTAATATTGGTGCATATAACTGCTGACGCAATAGCTACTCTTAATCCAGGTAGTCCCCATAGTTTTATATTTACAATTATAAATCGGAGTGCAAAATTTACAACGCCAGTGTTTTTATTTTTAAGTGGATTAACACTTTATTATAGTTATAGTCAAAGAGAATTTAAATATAATACCTTTTTAAAGAAGAGGTTCAAATCTACAATTGTACCTTATTTGATTTGGAGTATGATATATTTTTTATTTTTTTATTCACAAGGTATATATGTTTTTTCTATTGAATTTATTATGAAAAATATTCTTTTGGCTAATATGAGTTATCATTTATATTTTGTTTTGACAATTACTCAGTTTTATTTGTTATTTGGTGTTTTTTTATATGCGTATAAAAAATATAATTCACACATATTATTAGGTATAACCTTAATAGCAAATTTACTATTTTTAAAATATGGACTAATGCCTTACTCAGATAGATTTTTTATGAAATATATATTTTTCTTTTCTTTAGGGTGTTATGTAGCTAAGAATTTATATCAAATTAAAAAAAATGTTATTAAATTTAAATACCCTATTATAATAGGGTACATTGTAACTACTCTTTATGAGAGTTATACATTTTACAAATCTTATGTTTTACAAGAAAGTATAGATAGTTTTGTAGTTTTATTATCTTGGGCGGTTTTTTCAGCTGTCTCAATCTTTTTGCTTGTTTATGTAGGAAATGAAATGATAGCTAAAGAGTTGAAAATTAATAATTTTTTCAAAACTATTAGTAAAAGCTCATACTATATATATTTAAGTCATCCATTAGTATTATATATTTCTAATAAATTTCTTTTGAAAAATGGAATTAACTCTATAACAGGAAGAACAATACTCAATGGAATTATTGTATATAGTGTAACATTAACCTTATGTATTATGTACACTAAATTAAAATTAAACATAAAAAACAGAAAAAAAGTTCAAGGTAGAGTTAAATCTGCTTAAAAATCATTTTACAAGGTAGTGCTAAAAAATATTTAGCACTACTTTTGGGTTTTATAGATATACTTCTCTTAGAGGGGGAAAGTTAATGTCTAAATATACAAAGATTAAAATTTTTAGTGTTTTAATCTTAATCATATTAGTAATTATATCATATCAATTTAATATACAGGATATAGACAAATTAAAGGTTAGTATAAATAGAATAGAGTATGTAGTCGAATCCTTTGGCATACTAGGAGTCTTAATATATATTTTAATAGGTTCTATTAGACCGTTTTTATTTATACCCACAACAGTATTATTTATAAGTGGAGGTATTATTTTTGGGCCTATTAAAGGGCTTTTATATACATTAATAGGAGTTATGATTGCTTCCACTCTTTCTTTTGTAGTAGCAAGAAAGTTTCAGAGGTTTTTTAAAAAAATATTAAAGAATAAGTATTTAGTAAAATTAAATGATTTAAATGATAAGCAGATAATAAAAGGATTATTTATAATGAGAGTATCACCGATGTTTCCATTTGATCCTGTCAGCTATGGATGTGGCATATCTAATATACAATATGAGGAGTTTTTTATAGGAACGCTCTTAGGTTTGATACCTAAAGTATCTATATATACTTTTTTGGGAAGTCAAATAGATAATATATTTTCACTACAAACTCTATTAATTTTCGTCATGTTAATAGTTTTAGCAATAATTTTATATATTTTTCACAAAAAACTTTAAAATTTCAACAGGTAATATAGATTTCCCAGGAAATATTGCAGGATTTTATACAAAAATGTAGAATCATTAGGTTAGAAAGATGTAGCAAGGGGAGATAAAAATGGTTCAAACACTTAGTGGGGTAGCTCTTTTATGCGTATTTACAATACCTGTAATAATATTAATTTTAAGTCTCTATCAAAATTTAATTGAAAGTTTGAGTTCTAAAACGGTAGACAAAAAAGTTGCAAGAAAAGTATATAGAGATAATGCCGAAAAAAAATCAGAAAGAAAATTGAGAGTAGTAAAATAGTCTGTTTTTTCAAAAATGAAACAGACTATTTTTTATTATATAAGTAAAGTATATTTTACGACTGTATTTTCAATTAAATCGAAGTTAAATTGCAATGTTTAAAATATATAAATTTCTTTTTAACAATGTACAGGATTAGTGAATAAAATTGTAAATATAGGGAAAAATAATAGATAAAGTATTAAAATCAATATAAAGTTAGAAACTCTTAAGGTTGGTGAGTATATATGGATGAAAAGTTAACTTGCTATATTTGTAATAAAGAAAATAACAAAGGAATTGTTATACTTAATAGATACATATGTCGAGGTTGCGAACTAGAAATGATGGATACTTCATATAATGAACTTAAATTTGAAGGAATTAGAAGAAAAATAAAAAACATATGGAAAGGTGTTTCTTTAAATATAGAAGAACACTCAACTGGATAAAAAAAATTTAATTAACACAAATTACAAACTCCCCCTAAATATTAATTATATATAAAAATTAAACCAATGGAATTTCCTAAAGGAAATTCCATTGGTTTTTGTTGTTTAAAAGTAACATAAGTTAATTTTTGTTTTAACATAGTTTTATATAATACTTAGTGAATTCTCATTTTATTTTTCATGTTTTCTGAGGCGATTTTACCTCTTTCACTTTTAATTTGTTCAATAGGTAAGGAAAGCATTTCTGAAATTTCTATATCTGACTTTTTATTACCATAAGCTAATAAAAAATCCTTTAGAGTACTAATTTTATTTTTTTTCATAATAAAATACCCTCCTATTCTATGAACTTACTATAAAAATATTTAAACAATATAATTTATAGTCAGTACAGACTTAGTCTGCATTAATAGTATTTCTAAATATAAAGTTTTTTATACATATAAAGGATAAAAAAATCTTTTAGAGAATATTATAATGTTAACTAATGAATTTTTTTGAAAAGTGTAAAGGATGATAAAGTTGAATAAAGCTCCTATCATAGATAGATTATTAGAATTAAATAATAAAAAAGTAGTATCTTTTCATGTGCCAGGACATAAAAACGGAAACTTTTATCAAAAAAATTTTTATAAAAATTTCAAAGAGGTTTTATATAAAATAGATACTACAGAAATTCCAGGTACAGATAACTTGCACAATGCCAAGGATATAATATGTAAAAGTCAGGATAAGGCAAGTAAAATTTTTAAAAGCAAAAATAGCTTTTTTTTGGTAAATGGCAGTACATGTGGAATATATAGCATGATAATGGCAGCAACTTGTCCAGGAGATAAAATACTTATAGATAGAAATTGTCATCAATCGGTGATTAATGCAACTATATTAGGTAATTTAATTCCAGTATATATTTACCCTAATATAAATGAAAACATGGGAATATCAATGGGTATCTCGCCAGATGAAATTGAAAAAGTTTTAATTAAAGATAAAGATATTAAAGCGGTGGTGCTTACTTATCCTACATATCATGGTGTGTGTATGAATTTAAAAAAAGTGGCAGAAATAGTACACAAATATGATAGAATATTATTAATAGATGAAGCACATGGAGCGCATTTAGGATTGAATAAAAGACTACCTGTATCTGCTTTAAGTTGTGGCGCAGATGCAGTAGTTCAGAGTACTCATAAGACATTACCTTCATTTACACAAAGCTCTATGCTTCATATACAAGGAAATAAAATAGATATAGAAAAACTTAAGTTCATGCTTAGAGTTCACCAAAGCAGTAGTCCTTCTTATTTATTATTATCTTCTTTAGATTTTGCACTTATGATATATGAAACTAATGGTAAGGATTTAATGGATAATTTAATAAATAATGTTAATAAATTTAGACAAAAACTTGGCAGTATATCAGGTGTAAATATAATGGATAAAGAAGCAATAAATAATAAAGAAGTTTATGATATAGATTTAACTAAAATTTGGTTTGGATTAAAAGGCATAGAAGGATATGTCTTAGAAGAAGTACTTAGAAATGAGTTTAATATACAGGTAGAATTATCTAATGAATTTGGTGTGTTAGCTATATCATCTATAGCTAATGATAAAGATGATTTTGATAAATTATTAATTGCTATTAATGCAATTAGCAAAAATTTAAGAAGTAAAAATTCAAATAGTATAAAATTTAATTCACATAAACATATATTTAGTTCAGATATGGTATTTACTCCAAAAGAAGCTCTATATAAAGACAAAACGAAAATACTGTTCAAAGACAGTAGTGGCTATATAAGTGGAGAGTATATAATACCGTATCCACCAGGTATTCCTTTAATAATCCCTGGTGAGAGAATTAATAATTATACTATAGAATATATTACAAAAATGATTAGAGATGGTAAAGAAGTTTTAGGACTTAAAGATACTGATTGCAGGTTTATTGAAGTGCTAAAGTAGATATTAAATATTATAATTAATTGTACAAAAGAATAATGCTAAAGGAAAAATTATGAGGTGATGTAGTGAGTAAAGGATTATTTATTACTATAGAAGGAACCGACGGATCAGGAAAATCTACACAAATTCCTTTTATAAAGGGATTTTTAGAAAAAAAGGGGTATAAAGTATTACTAACAAGAGAACCTGGTGGTACTCAAATAGGAGAAAAAATAAGAGATTTACTTTTAGATAAACAAAACAAGGAAATGTGTGACATGACAGAAGCTTTATTATATGCAGCCTCTAGAGCACAACACGTTAAAGAGTTTATAGTACCAGCTCTTAAACAAGGCAAAGTAGTATTGTGCGATAGATTTGTTGATTCTAGTATTGTATATCAGGGGAAAGGCAGAGAATTAGGTCTAGAAACGGTTAAAAGTATTAATGATTTTGCTACATGTGGTTTAGAGCCAGATTTAACTATTTTATTAGATATAGATCCTGAGAAAGGACTAGAAAGAGTAAAAGAAAACAGTGATGTAGATAGATTAGAGCAAGAAAAGTTAGCTTTTCATAAAAAAGTTTATGAAGGATATAAAGATTTGTCTAATTTGTATCCAAATCGTATTAAAGTTATTTCGGCTGACCAGTCTATTCAAGAAATAAGTAGTGATATAGAGGATAAACTAGAAATTTTGTTAAAGGAGGTTTAATTTATGAAACTAGTTATTTCAATTGTAAATGATGAAGATGTACATCATCTTATTGATGATCTGACTAAGAATGAATTTAGAGTTACTAAACTTGCTACTACAGGAGGATTTTTAAAGTCTGGAAATACAACCTTATTAATAGGTGTAGAAGATGAACAAGTAGATGATGTTCTTAAAATTATTGAGGATAACTGCAAAACAAGAAAGCAAATGGTTACTTCGCCAACTCCAATATCTGGAACAGCAGAAGTTTTTATTCCATATCCTATGGAAATTAAAGTTGGAGGAGCAACAGTATTTGTTATAGATATAGAAAAATACTTAAAATTGTAGTAGAAGGTAGGTATAAATAATGGCCTTTGAGAGAGTATTAGGACAGGAAAAAGCAAAACAAAACCTACAAAGAGCCTTAGAAAAAGATGAACTTGCACATGCTTATTTATTTGAAGGAGCAGAAGGATTAGGCAAAAAAAATATGGCATTGGATTTAGCTTCTGCTTTACTTTGTGAAAGGAATAAGGACAAGCCTTGTAGAATATGTAATAGTTGTCTAAGAATAAGCTCTGGAAATCATTCTGGACTTAAAATAATAGAAGAAGAAAAAGTTATAAAAGTAGATGAAATACGGGAACTTATAAAAGATATTCAATTAAAACCATATGAAGGTAAAAAAAAGGTTTACATTATATGTGATGCAGATAAAATTAATATGCAAGGCCAAAATGCTCTTTTAAAAACATTAGAAGAGCCTCCTCAGTATGCTACTATAATTTTACTTACTACTAAAAGAAATAGTTTGCTGTCTACTATAGTATCTAGGTGTCAGACTATAAGGCTAAATCTTGTAAGTTTAGAAATTATAAAATATTATTTAGTAAATGAAAAAAAAGCTAACGAAGAAGAAGCTCAAAAAATTGCGGCTTTTTCTGGGGGGAATGTAGGTAAGGCAGTTAAACTATTAGAAGATGTTGCTTTTCACGAAAGAATGGAAAATGTTATTAAAATATGCACTGACTTAATGAATGTTAAATTAATCAAAGCAATAGATAAAATTTCTTTTTTTGAAGAAGAAAAATCTAACATTGAAGAAATTTTAGATTTTATGATAAGCTGGTATAGAGATCTCTTAGTGTATAAAGAAACGGAAAATATGGATCTTATAATAAATATTGATAAGAAAGAAGAAATAGCTTTTGGAGCGAGAAGAATAGACATAAATAAAATAAGAGATATTATTTTTATAATACAAAAATCAAAAAATAATTTGAAAAGCAATGTTCAATTCCATTTGAATATAGAAGTGATGCTTTTAAATATTCAGGAGGTTTTAACTAAATGGTAACGGTAGTAGGAGTAAGGTTTAAAAAAGCAGGAAAAATATATTATTTTGATCCTAATAATATAGAAATAAAGAAAAATGATTCTGTAATTGTTGAAACAGCTAGAGGTATAGAGTTTGGACAAGTTGTAGTGGGACCTAAAGAGGTTCTAGAAGAAGATATTATTAGTCCTTTAAAATCCGTTATCCGCGTTTCAACAGAAGAAGATGAAAATATACACAAGGAGAATAAGGAAAAGGAAGAATATGCTTTAGAAGTATGTACAGATAAAATTAAAAAGCATAATCTAGATATGAATTTAGTAGAAGTTGAATATACTTTTGATAACAATAAAGTAATTTTTTATTTTACTGCTGACGGTAGAGTAGACTTTAGAGAACTAGTAAAAGATTTAGCCTCTGTATTTAAAACAAGAATAGAACTAAGACAAATAGGAGTAAGAGATGAAGCTAAAATGTTAGGCGGTATTGGTCCGTGTGGTAGGTCTCTTTGCTGTTCAACATGGCTTGGAGATTTTGAGCCAGTTTCTATAAAAATGGCAAAAGACCAAAGCTTATCTTTAAATCCAGCAAAAATTTCAGGTATCTGTGGTAGGTTATTCTGTTGTTTAAAGTATGAACACGATTTATATGCTGAAATTCTGCAGAAACTGCCTAATGTTGGATCAAAGGTTTTAACACCAGATGGTAAAGGTGTTGTAGTAGAAACTAATGTAATATCAGAACTTGTAAAAGTTAGAATAAATAATCCATCGGATAATAGTGAAGAAATTAGAGTGTATTATTTACATGATGTAAGTAATATAAAGCCTAAAGAAGATTTTAAGAAAGAAAAATCTGAAAATGAAATAGAAGAAATAGAAAGTGATATAAATAAACATTTAGAAAATGAATAGAATAATATAGACTTAGAATAAAAAATAAAGATCCTTAAATAAGGATCTTTATTTTTTGAAATAATTATATTTGCTGATTTTTATGATTTTTTGAATTAATGTGACATATAAATAGCTTATTTAAGCTATTTATATGTCATTTTACTAGAATTTCTAAAAAATAGTAGAACATATTTCTTTATTTCTATTGCAATATTAAAGAATATTCCCTATTATAGTATAGGAGCAATATAAAACTACAAAAACTCGACAATTAATAATCTTAATATACGGTTTTAGAGTCAGCAAAAGTTATAGGAGTTGATATTATGGCAGAACATATAATAGATAAAGCAAACAAATGTTTACAATGTAAGAACCCAAGATGCGAAAAAGGTTGTCCCATAAATACCCCTATAAAAGAAATGATAAATTTACTTTTAGAGGGAGACATAATTACAGCAGGAGAAATGTTATTTAAAAATAATCCTTTATCTGTAATATGTTCTTTAGTATGTCCTCATGAAAGACAATGTGAGGGACACTGTATAAAGGGAATAAAATCAAGCCCTGTTAAAATAGGAGATATAGAAAATTATATCTCTGACTATAGTTTAGATATATTAGATTTAAAAGCAAACAATAACAAGCAAGGTAATGTTGGGATAATAGGCTCAGGTCCTGCAGGTATTACTATAGCTTTAATTTTGGCTTTAAAAGGATATAGTGTAACTATATTTGAGTCTAAGGAAAAAATAGGTGGTATGCTAAGATATGGAATTCCAGAATTTAGATTACCAAAAGATATTTTAGATAGAATAAAAAGCAGATTAATAGAACTGGGTGTCGAAATTAGACCCAATATATTAGTAGGGTCTAAAATAACTGTAGACGAGCTTTTTAGAGATGGGTTTGATGCAATATTTATTGGAACAGGAGTATGGCAGCCTAAAAAGTTAAATATTAAAGGTGAAAGTTTAGGTCATGTTCACTTTGCAATAGATTATTTAAAAAACCCTAATGTGTATAAATTAGGAGATAAAGTATGCGTAATAGGTGCAGGTAATGTAGCTATGGATGTAGCAAGAACAGCTGTTAGAAAAGGTGCAAAAGAAGTAACCATAATGTATAGAAGAGGTTTTGAAAATATGACAGCTACTAATCATGAGATAGAGTATGCTAAGCTAGATGGAGTTAAGTTTCAGTTATACAAGTCACCAGTTGAAATTACAAAAGAAGGCTTAGTATATTCTGAAACAGAGATTATAGAAACTGAAGATGGAAAGAGACTAATTACTAAAGACGATTCTGAAAAATTATTTAACTGTGACTCTGTTATTGTTGCAGTAAGTCAAGGACCTAGAACAAATATAATATCTACAACAAAGGGAATAGAAGTAAATAAAAAAGGACTAGTTATAGTAGATAAAGATGGAAGAACTACTAAAGAAGGAATTTTTGCTTCTGGAGATGTTGTTACTGGAGCAAAAACTGTGGTAGAAGCAGTAAAATATTCAAAGCATATAGCTGAAACTATTGATGAATATGTTAAGTGGAAATATAATAAAAAACAGATAAAGTAGTTTAAATTTAACAAAGCTAAGCGAGTCAATCTGGACTTTCTTAGCTTTGTTTTATATTGGATTAATGATATTTATCTTTTTTTTATTTTAAAACGCTTTTACAACACATTATTAAAGCTTTGCATAGCTATATATTTTATGTTATAATCATAGTGAATTTGAGTTAATTATAAATATTCCAATAATTCAAACTAGATAAAAGAATAACAAGAGTTGAAAAAGAGTTCTATAAGATGTATTATTATTTTATAAGATTAATACAATAAAATATATATAAATACAGTCCCAGATGATAATGGCGAGAGATATCCATAAGGATAGCCGAAGGAGCAATATAAAAGGTGCCAATCCTTTATAGAAACTTTCAGGCAGAAGGATCGCTATTTGATGGAACTCTGAAAAGCTCGCAAATGCGACGCCGTAGGAGAAATACTTTGTAGTGTAGAAACTCTCAGGCAAAAATACAGAGGAACATGATGGCAGAATTTCTTACTATTCCATTATGTTCCTAATTTTATATATTTTTAGTACTATATAAAATAAATTTGCATAGATTTTAAATTGATAATAATTTTGTATGGTAAGTTTTCCATACTTATTTATTAGAATAATAAAATATATTAAAAGTATAACTATAAAAAGAGGAGGGTATATTTATGACTGAACTTCGAAGAACAGCTTTATATGAAGCCCATAAAAAGCATGGTGGCAAATTAGTTGAGTATGCAGGTTGGGAAATGTCAGTACAGTTTGAAGGATTAAAAACTGAACATGAGGCAGTGAGAAATGCAGCAGGATTATTTGATGTATCTCATATGGGGGAAGTTGAAATAAGGGGAAATGAGGCAGAGGATTTCGTTCAGTATTTAGTTACAAACGATATATCTGTTCTTGAAGATAATCAAGTTATTTACACTTTTATGTGCTATCCAGATGGAGGAGTAGTAGATGATCTTTTAGTTTACAAATTTAATAAAGATTACTATTATTTGGTGGTTAATGCTAGCAATGTAGAAAAAGACTATGAATGGATGAAGAAAAACTTAGGCACATATGATGCAGAAATAACTAATATATCTGATGATGTTTCACAAATAGCTATTCAGGGTCCAAAGGCACAAGAAATTTTACAAGACCTTACTGATACAGATTTATCAGAAATAAAGTTTTTCTATTGCAAAAGAGATGTAAATATAAATGGAGCTAACTGTCTTGTTTCAAGAACAGGATATACAGGAGAAGATGGTTTTGAAGTTTACTTTGATCATAAATATGCAGAAACTTTATGGGATAAAATGCTAGAAGTTGGTAAACATAGGGGAGTAAAACCTATAGGATTAGGAGCTAGAGATACATTAAGATTCGAAGCTACATTACCTCTTTATGGGAACGAAATATCTCAAGATATTACTCCTTTAGAAGCAGGCCTTGGTTTCTTTGTAAAATTAAATAAAGATGATTTTATTGGAAAAGATGCTCTTGTTAAGCAGAAAGAAGAAGGCTTAAAAAGAAAACTTGTAGGATTTGAAATGATAGGCAAGGGAATACCTAGACATGGATATGAAGTTATGGCAGATGGAAAAGAAATTGGCTTTGTAACTACTGGGTATAATTCGCCTACATTAAATAAAAATATTGGTTTTGCTTTAATAGATGCAAACTATGCGTCTTTAGGCACAAAAATAGAAGTTAAAATTAGAAAAAGAATTTCTGAAGCAGAAATAGTTAGTAAAAGATTTTATACCAAAAATACTAAAAGTAAAAAATAATTTTTAAATAAAAATTTAATATAAAAAGAATTAAAGGAGGAATAGTATTATGAAAATTGTAGAAGGACTTTTATATTCAAATGATCACGATTGGGTTAAGGTAGAAGGAGACAAGGCTTATATAGGTATTACAGATTTTGCACAAAATTCATTAGGAGAAATAGTTTACATAGAACTACCAGAAGTAGATGATGAACTTGATAAAGGAGATGTTTTTGGTGTAGTTGAGTCAGTAAAAGCAGCTTCAGATTCTTATACACCAGTTTCAGGAACAGTAGTAGAAGTCAATGAAGATTTAGAAGATTCTCCAGAAAATGCAAATGAAGATCCTTATGGAAGCTGGATTTTAGCTGTAGAACTAAGCGATAAATCTGAGCTTGATGAACTAATGAATCATGACGAATACAAAGAGTTCTGTGAAAAGGAGGAATAATATGCATAGGTATATACCTAATACAGATGCTGATGCTAAGAAGATGTTAGAAGCTATCGGCGCTAATTCTATAGATGATGTTTTTAAGGACATACCAAAAGAGCTTATTTTAGATAGAGAACTTAATGTAGATGGGCCTTACTCTGAAATGGAAATAATTAATCGTATGTGTAAGCTTAGCAATAAAAATAAAAACACAAATGATTTAACTTGCTTTTTAGGGGCAGGAGCTTATGATCATTATATTCCTAGTATAGTTAAGCATTTAGCAGGAAGATCTGAATTTTATACTGCATATACTCCATATCAGCCAGAGATAAGTCAAGGTACTTTACAAGCAATCTTTGAATATCAAACTATGATGTCTAATTTGACAGGTATGGATGTGACAAATGCTTCTATGTATGATGGAGCAACTGCTTGTGCAGAGGCAGCTATGATGGCAGCAGATAAGAAGAAGCGTAAGTCTATTGTAGTTTCTGAAACAGTTAACCCAGAAACTCGAAAAGTTTTAAAAGCATATATGAAACTTCATAATATTGAAATAGTTGAAGTGCCTATGGAAGGTGGAGTTACAGATTTAGAAAAATTAAAGTCTGCAGTTAGTAAAGAAACTGCAGGAGTTATAGTTCAGTATCCTAACTTCTTTGGTATAGTAGAAGATATGAGCGAAATTGAAAAAGTTACGCATGAAAATAAAGCATTATTTATTAATTATGTAGATCCTATTGCACTTGGGATTTTAAAAAGTCCTGGTGAGTTAGGTGCAGATATAGTTGTTGGAGAAGGTCAATCTTTAGGAAGTGAACTAAATTATGGTGGACCTTACTTAGGATTCTTTGCTACAACTTCTAAACTAGTTAGAAAGATTCCAGGTAGAGTAGTTGGTCAATCTGAGGATGTAGATGGAAAAAGAGCGTTTGTTCTTACCCTACAGGCAAGAGAACAGCATATTAGAAGATATAAAGCTACATCGAATATCTGCTCTAATCAAGGACTAGTTGCTCTTATGGCTTCTATTTATTTAACTACATTAGGTAAAAAAGGAATTAGAGAAATAGCTATGCAGAATGTTCAGAAAGCTCACTATGCTTTTAAAGAGCTTACTAAGAGTGGTAAGTTTAAACCAATGTTCGATAAGCCATTCTTTAATGAATTTGCATTAACAAGCGACATAGAAAGCTCTAAGGTTAATGAAGAGCTATTAAATCACAATATTCTTGGTGGATATGAGCTTGGAAAAGAATATTCACAATTAGAAAATGGATTATTAGTATGTGTAACTGAAAAAAGAACTAAAGAAGAAATAGATAAACTTGCTAAAGTAATGGAGGTGATATAATGTATACGGGATATGATAAATTGATTTTTGAAGTTTCAAGAGAAGGTAGAAAAGCATATAGTTTACCAAAATGTGATGTAGAAGAAGTAGAGCTGGATAAATTAATTCCAAGTGAATTTTTAAATGATAAGGATTTAGATTTACCAGAAGTAAGTGAAGTAGATGTTGTTAGACACTATACTCAGTTATCTACTAAAAACTATGGTGTAGATTCAGGTTTTTATCCTTTAGGATCTTGTACCATGAAGTATAACCCTAAGATAAATGAAGATATGGCATCACTTCCAGGCTTTAGTAAAATCCATCCGTATCAGCCAACAGAGACTGTGCAAGGTGCTTTAGAGCTTATGTACGAATTAGAACAATCTTTAGCAGAAATAGCTGGTATGGAAAGAATGACTCTTCAACCTGCTGCTGGAGCTCACGGAGAGCTAGTAGGGTTAATGGTAATTAAAGCTTACCATGAAAAAAGAGGAGATACTAAGAGAACTAAAATTATTGTTCCAGACTCTGCTCATGGAACAAATCCAGCTAGTGCTGCTGTTGCTGGTTTCGATATTGTAGAAGTAAAATCCAATAAAAGTGGAGCTGTTGACTTAGAAGATCTTAAAAGTGTTTTAAATGATGAAATAGCAGGTTTAATGCTAACAAACCCAAGTACTCTTGGATTATTTGAAACTAATATGAAGCAGATTGCAGACTTAGTTCATGAAGCTGGTGGATTATTATACTATGATGGAGCTAATATGAATGCGATTATGGGTATTGTAAGACCTGGAGATATGGGCTTTGACGTACTTCACTATAATATTCACAAAACATTCTCAACACCTCATGGTGGAGGAGGCCCTGGAAGTGGTCCTGTAGGAGTTAGAAAAGATTTAGTAGAATTCTTACCTACACCATTAGTTGAAAAAGAAGAAGATAAGTATGTTTTAAATTATGATATGCCAAATTCTATAGGAAAAATAAAAAGTTTCTATGGACACTTTGGAATGATGGTTAGAGCGTATACTTATATCCTTTCAAATGGACCAGGATTAAAAGAAGCAAGTCAAAAAGCAGTGCTTAATGCTAATTACTTAATGAATAAGCTAAAGGAAAAATATTATCTTCCAATAGATCAAGTATGTAAGCATGAGTTTGTATTAGGTGGTTTAAATAAAGAAATATTAGGAATATCTACATTAGACGTTGCAAAGCGTATGTTAGATTACAGATATCATCCACCTACTGTTTACTTCCCACTTATAGTATCTGAGGCTATGATGATAGAACCAACAGAAACTGAAAGTGTTGAAACTTTAGATAAATTTGTAGAAGTTATGAATAAAATTGCTGACGAAGCTAAGGAAAACCCTGAATTACTTAAAAATGCTCCACACGATACTCCAGTAAGAAGAATAGATGAGGCAAAAGCAGCTAGAAACTTAGTATTAAAATGGGAAAAAAATAATTAAGTTTGACATATGGCTTAGTTAGAGCTTCAGCTCTAACTAAGCATAAATAAAGTATTTATTTTAATAAACTAAAGAATACATATAAGTAGAAAACAAAGGAGGAAAAATTATGTTATTTGGTCAAGACGGAAATTATGAAGAATCATTAAAAAATAGCATAAAAGCATCTATAGAACAAAGAGTAGCAAGTGCTTGTGACACCTGAGATATGGCAAGTGTTCTTGCACCCGCCTGGGGCGTTAAAGAAGAAGTAGATCCAAGTAAAGCAGAAGAAATAAGAGAGTATGTAAAAAGTATAGCTGGGTCTAACTTTACATTATCATCTGGTGAAACAGTAACAGTTTTAAAAGGTGATGTAAAAGAAAAAAAAGGTACTGCAATATTAATTTTTAGATATCAAATAGTGAAGTAATATTGTTTTTACCTAATATTAAACAAATTTTAAATATCAATACCCTCTGCTTATATATCAGAGGGTATTTTTACTAGCTAAAGTAGTAATGTTTTAGATAGGAGAGGATGATATGAAGCTAAATGTATTATTTTTAGGCAGATGTGAGTATGAAAAGGCTCTAAAAGTACAATATGATATTTTGGAAAAAAGACAAAAAAATGAGATAGGAGATACTTTAATAATAGTAGAACATCCCCCTGTTATTACACTAGGAAAACATGCTGTAGAGTCAAATGTTGTAGTTTCTGAAAAACACTTAAACAATGAAGGTGTATCTCTTCACAAAACCAATAGAGGCGGAGATGTAACATACCATGGAGATGGACAAATAGTAGGGTATCCTATAGTTAATTTAAGACAAAAGGGAATTGGCATTAAAAAATTTGTACAGAAAATGCAAGAAGCATTTATAGATTTACTTAATGATAAATTTAATATTAATGCTAGAAAAGATGATAAGCATACAGGAGTTTGGGTAGATGATGAAAAAATAGTTGCTATTGGTTTAGCAGTTAAAAGAGGGGTAACTATGCATGGTTTTGCATTTAATGTGAATACAAACTTAGACCACTTTAAATTAATAGTACCTTGTGGTATAGCAGATAAAGGGGTTACATCTATAAATAAGCTTAAAGGAGAACCTGCTGATTTTGATGCTGTAAATAAGCTTGCTGTAGAATATCTATGCAATAGCTTTGAATACAATGGATTTGAAATAATTGATATAGATTAAGAATTATCTAATATACAATTTTAAAACAGAAGGTCATAGGAGAAAAAATATAATAGGTGGTGAATAAAATGGCAGTAAAGAGAAAGCCAGAATGGCTTAGAATAAATATGAAAGAAGGTCGTAGTTTAGACTACGTTCAGGATATATTAAAAAAACATTCTTTAAACACAGTTTGTGAAGAAGCAAACTGTCCTAATAGAATGGAATGTTTTAGTAAAAAAACAGCAACATTTATGATATTAGGTAGTCAATGCTCTAGAAATTGTAAGTTTTGTAATGTTTCACATGGGGCATTAGAAGAAGTAGATACTAATGAACCAGAAAATGTTGCAAAAGCAACAGTAGATCTAGGCTTAAAGCATGTTGTAATTACTTCTGTTACTAGAGATGATTTACTAGATGGAGGGGCAGGACATTTTGCTAAAGTAGTAGAAGCTATTAAAGAAAAGGATAAAGATATAATTGTAGAAGTACTTATTCCAGATTTAAAAGGAGAAAGAGATTTAATTAAGATAGTAGTAGATTCTAAACCAGAAATTATAAACCACAATATTGAAACTGTTCCAAGTTTATATAAAGAAATTACACCTGGATCTATATATGAAAGATCTGTAGATGTTCTAAGACAAGTAAAGCAAATAGATAAAAATATATTAACCAAATCTGGTATAATGGTAGGGTTAGGTGAAACAGAAAGTGAAGTAATAGAGGTTATGAAAGACTTAAGATCTGTAGATTGTGATTTTTTAACTATAGGACAATATTTGGCTCCAAGTAAAAAGCATCATCCTGTAGCAGAGTATGTTACTCCAGAGAAATTTAAAATGTATAAACTTAAAGCAGAAGAGTTAGGATTTAGCTTTGTTGCTTCAGATCCTTTAGTTAGGAGTTCATACAATGCAGCAGAAGCCATGAAAACAGCCAAAGTAACAACTTAGTTTAAATCAAAGGAGGGAGATTATGAAAAAGAAGCTAGCTATTTTATGTTATAGTAAAGACACTTCAAACATGTATTATGAACAAATAAAGAGTTTGTTCCAAGATAACCTTCATGTTGAAAAATACTGTATAGCAGATGGTTATATTGAAAAAGAAATAGTAGCAGATCTAACTTTACTTCCTTCCTTTGATGCATTTGATAAAGCTAGGAAGTTAATAAAAAAAACAGATAAGGTTTTATTTGTTAATAGAACTATTTCGAAATTGGGATTAGATAAGATTATGGATATTGAGGAAGGAACAGAAGTATTTCTTTTAGATGAAAGTGTTGAAATGGCAAAACAGATGGTTTCTACATTATATGAAATTGGAGCAAATCATATTAATTTTATCCCTATTTGTCCTCAAGACAAAGTTAAGCTAAAGGGTAAAGTAGTAATTCTTTTAGGTGAATCCAGCTATATACCTTATAGGGCAAAGCAAATTATAAACGTAGGGAATAGTCTATTAGATATAAATACAATAATCGAAATTGGTGTTAGACTAGAACTGCTACATATATTAAATAGAAAAAATATTAGCAAAAGCTATAAAGAGATTGCAACATCTAATTGTGGCCTTGCTGAAATATTAGGTATAACTAATATGTCCGAAGGTCAATTAGATATTCTTTTGCAGGTTATAGACGATGGAGTAATAGGAATTGACTCTAAAGGATCTATATTTTTATATAATGAAAATGCAGAAGATATAATTGGATATAAAAGAGAAGATGTTATAAGTCGAAATGGAATAAAACTATTTCATCAAATTCCTTTTAAAGATGTTTTGCAAAAATTACAGTCTGTAAAGGAAATATTAATTAAAATAAATAATATTGATTTAATATTATCTGTAGATCCTATTATTCATTCAGAAAGACTTTATGGTGCAGTTGCTATTATTAGAAGATTTAGCGATGCAGAAAAAAAACAACATAGATTAAGAGCTAAGGTTATTGGAAAAGGTCATAAAGCTAAATATAATTTTCCTGATATAGTAGGAGAAAGTAACTCTATAAAAAAAACTATAGAAATTGCAGAACGAATGGCTAAGTCTAATTCATCTGTACTGATAACTGGAGAAAGTGGTACAGGTAAAGAACTTTTTGCACAAGCCATACACAATAATTCCTTAAGAAAAAACTTCCAGTTTGTTGCAGTAAACTGTGGTGCATTACCTGAGAGCTTATTAGAAAGTGAGCTTTTTGGATATGAAGAAGGAGCGTTTACTGGGGCTAGAAAAGGTGGAAAGCCTGGACTATTTGAACTTGCCCACAATGGAACATTATTTTTAGATGAAATAGGAGAAATGCCACCAAGTCTTCAAATGCGGTTATTAAGAGTTCTGCAGGAAAGGGAAGTAATGAGGATAGGTGGAGACAGTATAATTAATGTCGATATTAGAATAATAACTGCTACAAATAAAAACCTAAAGGAAATGATGGAAAAAGGACAGTTTAGAGAAGATTTATATTATAGATTAAATGTATTACCTCTTAAAATTCCTCCATTAAGATGTAGAAAAAAAGATATAGTACCTTTAATAGAACAATTTAAGAAGGAATTTAAAGGAAAGTTTAAATTTTGCCCAAATGCAGAGAAGATGCTTATATCTTATAACTGGAGAGGCAATGTAAGAGAGCTAAAAAACTATATAGAGTATTTAGTAAGTTTAGAAATAAAGGAAGTAGAAGTAAAAGATTTACCATTTGAAATAGAACAACTATTAAAAAAAGAGGTAAATCATGAAGTGAAATATAAGGAAATAAAGAAAGAAGAAGCGTTTATAGAAAGCTTTGTAAAAAGTACAGATAAAAAATTATCTAAATATATTTTTATTTTAGATGAATTAGAAAAAGCATTTATTGAGAACAAGAGATTAGGGAGAAGGAGTATATTAAAAGCAGCAAAACAAAATAATATCTTTTTAGGTGAGCAGGAAATACGAAATATGATTATTAATTTAGAGAATTATAGCATGGTAGAAATATTTAAAGGCAGAGGCGGAACGGTAATTACAACACAAGGAATAGATATTTTACAACAGTTAAAAGGCCGTAATGTAGATAAGTAGTATATTATATAGGAAGTATATTTTTTCACTATAATACAAATAAAGGGTTTATTGGGTAGGATATTTCTCCCATTAAACCCTTTGTTTTTTTGTAATATTTGCAAGAAATCCATAAATGAGCATGAAAAGTCTAAAAATTCAATCATATAATAAATGGCACCAAAATTGCATCTGTAATAAAAAGAGTTCAAGATTATACATATTAAATGTACAGAATAATTATTGTTATAGTATAAGGGGGATAAATAATGAAGAAATTACTTACAGGTAATGAAGCAGTTGCTCTAGGTGCATATGAAGCTGGTATTAATTATGCTGCAGCTTATCCAGGCACACCAAGTACAGAAATTTTAGAAAACATTGCACCTTATAAAAAAGAAATAATAGCAGAATGGGCTCCAAATGAAAAAGTAGCTTTAGAGTCTGCAATAGGAGCATCAGTTGTAGGTGCAAGATCATTAGCTGCAATGAAGCATGTAGGTGTAAATGTGGCAGCAG
The DNA here is from genome assembly GCA_015978205.1 of Alkaliphilus sp. NP8. Lineage (GTDB taxonomy): Bacteria > Bacillota > Clostridia > Peptostreptococcales > Natronincolaceae > Alkaliphilus_B. The sequence goes on from JADWMM010000039.1 coordinate 43,702, forward strand.
ATCCATTTTTTACTTATGGATATACAGGTGTTAATGGAGGATTAGTGCTTGTTTCTGCCGATGACCCAGGATGTCACTCTTCTCAAAACGAACAGGATAATAGATTATATGCTAAATTTGCAAAGGTAGCAATGGTAGAACCTAGTGATAGTCAAGAGTGTAAGGACATGGTTAAAGCAGCAGTAGAAATAAGTGAAAAGTTTGATACTTTAGTTCTTTTTAGAATGACTACTAGAATTTGTCATGGTAAAAGTTTAGTTAGCTTAGGTAAACGTGAAGAAGTAGATATGAAAGCTTATGAAAAAAATCCTCAGAAATATGCTGCAGTACCTGCCAATGCAAGAAAGCTTAGAGTAGTATTAGAGGACAGATTAAAGAAATTAGACAAGTTTTCCAATGAAACTGATTTAAACTACTTTGAATGGAATGATAAAAAAATAGGTATCATTTCGTCTGGAGTAGCTTATCAGTATGCTAAAGATGTTTTTGGAGATACAGTTTCTTATTTAAAATTAGGATTTACTCACCCATTACCAATGGAAAAAATAAAGAAATTTGCTAAAGAAGTAGAAACTCTTTATGTAATAGAAGAACTAGAGCCTTATATTGAAGAGCAAATAAGAGCCGCAGGAATTGAATGTATAGGTAAGGATAAGATTCCAAACATAGGAGAGTTAAACCCTGATATTATTACGAAAGCATTGTTAGGAGAAGAAAGAGAAACAGTAGATTATGATAAAAATATTGCTGTTAATAGACCTCCAACACTTTGTGCAGGATGTCCTCATAGAGGATTCTTCTACGAGCTAAGTAAAAGAAAAGATATTATAGTTAATGGAGATATAGGGTGTTATGGTTTGGGGGTAGCACCGCCACTTAGTACAGTAGATACTATTATCTGTATGGGTGCTAGTATAAGTATGGCTCATGGAGCTCAAAAGGTCCTCAATAGAAATAAAGAAGATAGAAAAGTAGTATCTGTAATAGGTGACTCTACCTTCTTCCATACTGGTGTAAATAGCCTTATAGATACTGTTTATAATAGAAGTAATACAGTTAATGTTATCATGGACAATAGAATTACTGGTATGACAGGTCATCAGGAAAACCCAGGAACAGGATATACTCTTCAAGGTATGCCAGCAAAAGATATAGATATACCTGCTCTATGTAAGGCTATTGGAGTAGAACATGTTAGAACTATTAATCCGCTAAATCTTGGAGAAAGTAAAGAAGCATTAAATTGGGCATTAGATTTAGATGAGCCTTCTGTTATTATTACAAGATGGCCATGTGCGCTTAAAAGACTTTCGAATGAAGATAAAGAAGAATTTGGAAATTATAAAGGGTTATGTAAGGTAGATGAAGAAATTTGTATAGGATGTAGAATGTGTATAAAAACAGGATGTCCAGCTCTTCACTTTAATAAAGAAACAAAGAAAGTTACAATAGATAAAACTCAATGTGTAGGCTGTGAAGTATGTCTTCAAGTATGTCCAACAAATGCTATTAGTAAGGTGGGTGAATAATATGGCAGAAGTAAAAAGTTTATTATTAGTAGGTGTAGGTGGGCAAGGAACTATTCTTGCTAGTAAAGTATTATGTGCAGGATTAGTAGAAGCTGGCTACGATGTTAAAATGTCAGAGGTTCACGGTATGGCACAGAGAGGTGGAAGTGTTACTACTCAAGTTAGGTTTGGAGAAAAAGTATACTCTCCTATAATAGGAAAAGGGCAAGCAGATATTTTAGTTTCTTTTGAAGCCATGGAAGCTATTAGATGGTTAGAATTTTTAAACCCTAAAGGAAAAGCTGTAGTTAATAAATATGAAATTCCTTCTGCACCTATTCTTATGGGAAATGCAGATTATCCAGTAGGAGTGGTAGAAAAAGTAAAAGAAAAGGTAGATACAAGTGTACTAGATGCAGGTAAAATAGCAGAAGGCTTAGGCAACACTAAAACTATGAATATAGTTCTTTTAGGAGCACTGGTTAAGGCTATGGATTTAACAGATATAGATTGGGAAAAAGCAATAAGAGAAAATGTAAAAGAAAAGTTTATAGATATTAATATTAAAGCTTTCAACGAAGGAATGAAAGCAGTATCATAATATATAAATTAGATTAAAGTTAAGCTTAAAGTAAACATTGGGCTAATAAGACTATTAATCATAGAAGGATATAAAAATTAGAGGAGGAAATTAAATGTCATTTAAAATACTAGCTATAAACCCAGGTTCAACTTCAACAAAAATTGCATTATACGAGGATAAAAAAGAAATTTCGAAAAAGAATATAGAGCATCCTAGTGATGAAATTGCAAAGTATGAAAAAATTACAGACCAGTATGAAATGAGATATAAACAAATAATGGACTTTTTAAATGAACAAAATTTTGATGTAAAAGAGCTATCAGCAGTTGTAGGTAGAGGTGGTCCACTTCCTCCAGTACATTCTGGAGCATACGAAGTAAACGAAGCAATGATGGATAGATATAGAAATAGACCTATAATTGAACATGCATCTAACTTAGGTGGATTGATTGCTAATGAAATAGCAGAATCGGCTGGAGTAAAAGCTTATATTTATGATTCAATTTCAGTAGATGAGTTAGATGATATTGCAAGAATTTCAGGTTTAGCTGATATAGAAAGACAAAGCTTAACACATTGTCTTAATATGAGAGCAGCTGCTATAAAAACATCGGAAAAAATGAATAAAAACTATAAAGATTGTAATTTTGTAGTTGCTCACTTAGGAGGAGGTATATCTTTAAGTGCTCATAGACAAGGTAAAATGGTAGACATGGTATCAGACGTAGAAGGGCCATTTTCACCAGAAAGAGCAGGAGTATTACCTACTGATAAACTTGTTAAACTATGTTACTCTAATGAAGAATCTGTTGTTAAGAAAAAGCTAAGAGGTAAAGGTGGCTTAGTATCTTACTTAAATACGAATAGTGCATTAGAAGTAGAAGATATGATTAAAAATGGAGATGAGCGTGCAAAGATAGTATATGAAGCAATGGCTTATCAAATTGCAAAGGCTATTGGGGAGCTTTCTGTAGCTTTAGAAGGAAAAGTAGATAAAATAGTCCTTACAGGTGGAATTGCATATTCTAAAATGCTTACAGATTGGATTATAAAAAGAGTATCATTTATAACAGATGTAGAAGTTTTACCAGGAGAGAACGAATTAGAGTCCCTTGCACTTGGAACTTTAAGAGTACTTGAAGGGGAAGAAGAGGCGTACGAATATAATTTAGGTTAAATATTATTATAATCAATGGAAAATAAAAGGGAGTGTATATAAATGGCTAAAAACTTGTTTAGAAAAGAACTAGATATGTTAAAACCTTATGTTCCAGGAAAACCTATTGAAGAAGTAAAAAAAGAATATGGAATAGATAAAATAGAAAAACTAGCTTCAAATGAAAACCCATTAGGCCCATCTCCAAAGGCCGTAGAAGCTATTAAAAAAGCAGCAGAAAATATTAATATTTATCCAGATGCTTATGCTATGGAGTTAAAGCAGGAAATTGCTAAAAAAGTCAATTTAACTCATGAAAATATAGTTACAGGAAATGGTGGAGAGCAGGTTTTAAGAATGATTGCGGGGACATTTATTAATCCTGGAGACGAAGCTTTAATGGCAGACACTACATTTGGACTATACGAAACAAGCATAGTTAATATGAAAGGTGTTGCTGTAAAACTACCATTAAAGAACTACAAGCATGATTTAGATGGATTTATAGAAAAAATAAACGATAAGACAAAACTAATATATATCTGTAACCCTAACAACCCAGTAGGAAATATTTTAACTAAAGAAGAAATAGATAACTTTGTAGCTAAAGTGCCGGAAGATGTAGTAATAGTATTTGACGAAGCATATTATGACTATGCAAAGGAGAATTCAGACTACCCAGAAACTCTAGATATTTTAACTAAAAGAGAAAACACTGTTATTCTTAGAACCTTCTCTAAAGTAGCTGGTATTGCTGGAACTAGAGTAGGTTATGCAATTACATCTAAAGAAATAGGGGTACAAATGGGCAAAGTTAAAGATGTATTCAATGTTAATGTATTAGCTCAAGCAGCTGCATTAGGTGCACTTAAAGATACAGAGCATATTGAAAAAACAGTTAAGCTTAATTATGAATCTTTAGAGATGATGGAGAAATACTGTGAAGAAAATGATTTAGAATATATAAAGTCTAATGCTAACTTTATGTTTATGAATGTAAATACACATTCTAAAGAAGTATTTGAAGAGCTAATGAAGCAAGGTGTAATTATAAGACCAGGATATCTATGGAAGTGGGATAACTGGATAAGAGTAAGCACAGGAACATTAGAACAAACAGAAATATTTATTAATAAGCTTGATGGTATTCTTAAAGCAGAAGTAGTTAGCTGTTAAATAATTTTATATTAATGTATTATTAAAGGCAGATATTATAAAGAATATCTGCCTTTTTCAAAAAAGGTAGTGTAAATT
>JADWMM010000041.1 GCA_015978205.1 Alkaliphilus sp. NP8
CACTTAAAAAGGCATCTGGAGAAGTATACTTTTCCAGTAGAGTCAAAGCCGTATTTGTAGTGATTTTAGAAAATATTTTTAAATACTGAGGAAACACCATACGAAGTTCGCCTTGAAGCTTATTCACATAAGCAGAGCGGTTATCCATCAGATCATAATATTCCCTTGAAAGATTTCTTAAATCAAGGGCAAGGTCCGATGGCATAAGAGAAACCTTTAAATCAGGCTTTAAACCGATTAAAGCAGCTTTTTTAGAATCAAATCGGTCATTATGCACTTTTCTAATGTTAATGTTTGTGCTATTCTTAGTGATGATAGGATTAATCACGGATACATGAAATCCTTTATCACGAAGATAGCAGAAGAGTGGGTAATGATAAATTCCCGTGGATTCGAGGAAAATGCGACTTTCCAAAGAATACAGCTCTTCTGCTTCTTTTATTTTTGAAGCAGCCATAGCAAGGGAATCTAAATCAGAATGTAGGATTTTAAAAGGTTTTCCTACAAAAGTTTGGTTAGGTAGTGCAATAGACATCCAGCTAAAGTCTGCACCAACATCAATACCAACTGAGATAAATAAATCATATTTAATAGTGTTTAACATGAGCGTTAGCTCCTTTCTGATAGGAATCCATTTCCAAGCAATGAGTACACATCCTAGCATGTGATACGGGTATAGCCTGAGGCTCCCAACCAGCCTAAACATAAAACCTCATTGAATGGACTAATTGACTTAATTGCAGGTATAGGTCAGTAGAAACTGACTTCCCAAGGAGTGATACATTATTTATCCTATCCTTGAGGATTATACATTATGGAAAGCCTGGAGTCTACTGGGAACCATCAGATATGTTAAATATATAAGTAACATCTGATGAAGGAAGAACTCCTTCTTCTGTTACTAAAAAATAGAAATGTTTTTTATAGAAAAGTATTAACTGCATAGTCTTTATTGACTATGACATTATTATACTAGGAGTGATACATATGTTATTAGCTGATGAATGGATAGATTATGAGCTTATAGATACAGCTCAAGGGGAAAAATTAGAAAGATGGGGCGAATACGTACTGAGAAGACCGGATCCACAAGTTATTTGGTCTGCTCAAAAGTCTAATAAAGAGTGGAAAAATGCAGATGCAAAATATCACAGAAGTGACAGAGGTGGCGGAGAATGGGAATATAAAAAGAAACTACCTAATAGATGGCAAATTTCTTTTGGACCGCTTTCTTTTCACATAGAACCTACAGGCTTTAAGCATACAGGGCTTTTTCCAGAGCAGGCAGTAAATTGGAAATGGATGATAGAAAAAATACAATCTGCAAATAGACCGATTAAAGTATTGAATTTATTTGCATATACTGGAGGAGCTACTTTAGCTTGTGCTTATGCCGGTGCTGAAGTATGTCATGTTGATGCATCAAAGGGAATGGTTAATTGGGCAAAGGAAAATGCAGAATTATCAGGACTTCGCGATAAACCTGTTAGATATATTGTAGACGATGTAATGAAATTTGTAAGAAGAGAAAAACGAAGAGGAAATACTTATGATGTAATAATAATGGACCCACCTTCATATGGAAGAGGTCCTAATAAAGAGATATGGAAAATAGAAGATTCTTTATATGGATTTGTAGAAGAATGTGCAGATATACTTTCAGAAAACCCATTATTCTTTTTGATTAATTCGTATACAGCTGGATTTTCAGCATATGTATTAAATAATATATTACAATCTACAGTAGGTAAAAAATATAAAGGTGAAATTTCTTGTGGAGAAATAGGAATTCCTGTATCACAAAGACAAGTTGTACTTCCATGTGGTATATACGGAAGATGGGAAAAATAGGAGAGTGGATTTAAGTGAGTATAAAAATACCCATTGTTTTTGAAGACAATCATTTATTAGTAGTAGAAAAGCCACCAAATGTTTTATCCCAAGGTGATAAAACAGGAGATAAAGATATGCTAACTTTCTTAAAAGAGGATATAAAAGTAAGATATAATAAACCAGGTAATGTTTATTTAGGACTAGTTCATCGTTTAGATAGGCCAGTAGGTGGCACTATGATTTTTGCTAAAACATCTAAAGCTGCATCTAGGTTATCGGATCAAATAAGAAGAAGGGTACTAAAAAAAACTTACATGGCTGTTATTCACGGTAATCCTTCTAATAATAAAGACACATTAACTCATAGCTTACTAAAGGATAACAAAACTAATACAGTATCTGTAGTTAGTGAAGATACTAAAGGTTCTAAAAAAGCAGTACTTGATTACGAATTAATAGGTTCAATAAAAGATTTTAGCTTAGTAAAAATCAATTTACATACAGGAAGACCTCATCAAATTCGAGTTCAGTTTTCTACTATTGGACATCCTTTATATGGAGATCAGAAATATGGACAAAAACTAAACAAAACAGGAGATCAAATTGCGCTTTGGTCTCATGAAATCATTTGTCAGCATCCTACTTTAAAAGAAGAAATGATCTTTGAAAGTTTTCCTGCTAAAGCAGAACCTTGGAATTGGTTTTAAAAAATAATATTAAACATAGGGGGTATTAGAATGAAAAATTTTGTATATCAAAATCCAACAAAAATAATATTTGGAGAAGGTACTATAAACCAGATAGGGAAAGAAATAAAGGAAAGTGGTATAAACAAAGTACTCATGATATATGGTGGGGGATCTATATTAAAAAATGGAGTTTATGATCAGATTATTGAGTCTTTAAATCAATATGAAATAGATTATGTAGAAATTTCTGGAGTACAGCCAAATCCTGTCTTAAGTAAAGTACAAGAGGCTATAAACAAAGCTAAAGAAGAAAATGTAGAAGGACTATTAGCAGTAGGTGGAGGTAGTGTATACGATAGTGCAAAAGCTATTGGGTTAGGATGTAAATATGAAGGAAATGTATGGGATTTTTATGAAAGAAAAGAAAAACCTAAAGCTTCTATACCTATATTTGGAGTATTAACTATATCTGCTACAGGATCTGAAATGAATGCAGGTTCTGTAATTACAAATGAAGCAGAAAATAAAAAATGGAGTGTTGGAACTCCTCTTAATTTCCCAAAAGTAAGTGTAATAGACCCAAGTGTTCAATCTAGTCTTCCAGCTAATCAGACAGCTAATACTGCAATAGATACAATGGCACATGTTTTTGAATTATACTTTGATGGTACACAAAATGTAGATGTTTTAATGGAATACTCTGAAGGTATTATTCGTACAACTATGAAACATGTAAAAATATTACTAGAAGACCCTAAGAATTACCAATCTAGAGCACAACTAGCTTGGTGTGCTACTCTTGGATTAAATGGAAGTAATGGTGTTGGAAGAAGTGGGGGAGATTGGTCATCCCATAATATAGAACATAGTTTAAGTGCTTTATATGGAGTATCTCATGGTTCAGGTCTTGCAATTGTTTTCCCTGCTTGGATGAAATATGTATATAAAGAAAATATAGATATGTTTGAACGATTTGCAGAGCAAATATTCAATATAACAGAGGGAAGTAAGCAAGAAAAGGCGCTAAAAGGAATAGAAGAATTAAAATCATTTTTTAGTGGTATAAATGCACCTGTAACATTAAAGGAAATAGGTATAAAATATGAGGATTTAGGAAAAATTGCAGACAATGCAGCTATGTTGGCTCCAATTGGTACTCTAAAAAAACTAGAAAGAGAAGATATATTAGAAATCTTAAAAATTGCATATGAATAATATGTAGTTTATACTTTAAAATAAATTCAAACTAAAACCCCCTATTGTACTTATACGATAGGGGTTTAAAATATTACTGCATCATATCATTTATATAATGAGAATGTGCTATTGCCTGTTGTCTTCTCTCATTAGCTTGTTGAATTAACATTTCTTGTTTAATAGAATTAATAGATTTTGCTTTCTTTTTGGATTCATCTTTATTTATACTAATATTTATATTAAAGTAGCTTAGTTTTAACGAAAAATTTAACAGTGACATAAAAACCTTACCTCCTAAATTATATTGTTCTTTTTCTATAAAATTTATATATGAATAATTTTTTTTATCTAAATAAATCATATTTATCTCTCCTTTTTTCATTAATTTTAAATCAGTTAAATAATCAATGTTGTTATGCTGTTAAAACCACCTTCATTGAATTTCCTCCTTTCCAATCTATATATATATTTATATATAGAATTAAATGTGATAAAAAAACAAAATAATAAGCCATAGATAGTACTATCTATGGCTCATTAAGCAAATTTAATTTACGCATAAAGAATTAAAGATATATATTAACAAAAAATCTATCTTTAATTTATATGAAAATAACAAAACCATAGGTATGATGTATACACAACCTACGGCCTAAAAAATACTTTGTGATTTTTTAAAGTAATATTATTTTAAATATAATTTTATACTAGATTTTATATTTAAAGTAGGTCGTGTATATAAATTATTAAATTGTAAATAGTTAGATAATAATTCTAAAACTTTGTAATTATTCATAACACAACCTCCTTTCACATAATTTGGAATGATTAATATCACATAAATATTATATACATACACAGCAAAAACATTACACTTTTTTAAGAAATAAATATAAAACTTTTAAAAAGAAATAATTATTAAATTTAAATAAAGGAATCCTTATATATATATAGAAATTAAAATTATGATACGATACAATAGTAATAATAATAAGAACATGAAAAATGTAGAATTATTATAATAAAGTAAATGACTGGAGGAGAAAATTGGGCTTATGGAAAAAGAACAATTTGCTCAACTTGCAATAAATACAATAAAGGGAAAAACTGATAATATATATGAAGATATTTTTACACTTCCAAAGAAAAGAAGAGGGTTCGCTTATAATAATAAATTAATGGTTATTCCTGTTTTTTTCTATAGAATAATTGGAATAGAAGATAAAGACAAATATGAAGAAGGTTTAATGGACTTAGATAATAAACTAGCTGAATTGAGTAATATTTATTTAAAATTAGAAACAGGTTTTGATAAATTTATAAATAATGATTTTATTCAAAAATGCAATTATCATTGGAGTAATGCAGAAAAGTCTGGATTATCTGATTCAAAGCTTATTGTTAAATACACTTTAAAAAGAAATGTTATTTCTTCTATTAATCCTGTTAAGGATAAACTTATTGAAGATAAACTTCAAATTTTATTAGATATATTTATTAGAAATCAATCTAATATGAATATAGTTAAAAATTCTTATATTAAGTTTTTGTATTGGATTGAAAAACATGCTATTAATCTTTTAAGAAATTATGAGTATGGTAACACTAATCCTAAAGTATTGTTTTATGGAGATATTCAAAGAGATGAAATTTATTTTTTAATTTTTTTATCTTTACTTGGATTTGATGTGTTATATTTTCATAGCAATCATGAAAAAAAGTTTAATGAAGTTAAAGAAATAAATGTATATTCAAGTTTAATAGAGTATTCTAATAAAGAAACTTTAAAACATTTTCCAAAGAATCCAAAAGTTTCACGTAGAGAAACTATTGCATATAAAGCTTCAAAAGAGATTGATGAGGTTATTCACACAGAAGATAGTGGTGTTTATAGACCTTGGCAATTTGAAAACTATAACGTTATATCGACTCCTTTAAAAACAACTCATGAAGAACTATTTATACTATGGCATGAAGAAGCAAGGTTTAGAGAAGGTTTTAAAGTAGAAGATGGAAATGTATATATTCCGAATATTTTTTCAAAAATTAGTGGTACTTATTTAGATCTAAATAAATACTGGAACGATTTTAACAAATTAACGTCTAAAAAGGATATGACAATTTTTATAGAAAAAATACCCTTTAATAAACCTAGAGGCTTTGCAATAACTCAAGGAATATTTAATATAGATGGAAGTCTCAATAAAGAAAAAGTTAAAAAGATTCGGGAGTATCGTTTTAGTTATCTCAGAACTTCGGTACAGAATTTAATTTTGGACAAAATAGAAGAGTTAATATCTACATTAGATTTTTTTGCTTTTCAAATAAGTAAAGATTTTAAAGCTAAAATATTATATACAATTTTAGGCTTACAAAAAAAATATTTAGACATACTTCAAAAATTTGATTATCCATCTTATATACCTAAATTAGTAGTATTTGATGGAGATGAAAATATATTTAGTGAAGAAGATTTAATAGTTATAGGTTTTTTATATTTAGTAGGATTTGATATAGTAATATTAACACCTACTGGTTACAATAACATAGAAAGTGGTATAAATAAATATTACTACGATATACACAAGCTTGAAGATTTTAAATTTGATTTAAAACTTAAAGATGCAAAAGAAGAAAAAGAAAAAAATACACTTAAAAAAAGCTTTTTTAGATTCTTTCAATAGTTAAATTAAATAATTTAAGGTAGGGGGCATTATAATGAATGAATTTAATTCTAATGTTGAAGTGCAAGAAGTGGATTTAGACAAAAAAGTTAATGAAGTAGCAGAAAAAGTAAAAACTTCTCCAGAGGTACAAAAATTAGCAAATGAATTAGATATAAGAGATGCACAAGACATTATGTCATTTGGACAGGAAACTGCAGTGGAGATTTCAAAATTTAGCGATCGTATTTTGTCTTCTATTAGCAATTCTTCTGTAGAAGACAGTGGTAATATGCTTAAGCAGTTAAATAATATTATGAGTAAATTTGATAAAAAAGACTTTGAAGAAAAAAAACCTGGTTTTTTTGAAAAAATATTTAATAAAGTTAAAGATGATATTAGTAAATTACTAGATAAATATCAAACTATGGACAAAGAAATATCTAAGGTATATGTTGAAATAAAACAATATGAAAATGAAATAAAACAAACTAATGAGATGTTAGAAGACATGTTTAAACAAAATATAATGTACTATGAGAATCTAGAAAAGTATATTCAAGCAGGACAAGTTGTAGTAAATAGAATGAAAAATGAAGTTATACCAAATTTAGAGCAAAAAGCAGCTTCTTCTGGACAACAGCTTGATAACATTCAGCTTCAAAATGCTATGCAGGCACTTGAAATGGTAGAACAAAGAGTTCACGATTTGGAAATGGCTAAAATGGTTGCACTGCAAACAGCGCCTCAAATAAAACTTATACAAAAAGGTAATTATAATTTGCTTCGTAAAATAGGTAGTGCTTTTGTAATAACAATTCCTGTGTTTAAGTCAGGACTTATACAAGCCATATCTATAAAAAGACAAAAAATACAAGCTGACGCAATGCGAGCTTTAGATGAAAAAACAAATGAAATGTTAATGAGAAATGCTGAAAATATTGCTAATCAATCTATAGATATTGCAAAATTGACTTCAGGTTCAAGTATTAAGATTGAAACTCTGGAAAATACTTTTGAAACAATAGTAAAAGGGATTGATGAAACTAGACAAATAGAAGAAGAAAATAAACAAAATCGCGAATCAAGTAGACAAAGATTACTAGAATTGCAAAATAAGCTTGAAAATAAAAAATAAATTAATATTACATTCATTGACAAAGTCATATAATATTACTAGAATTAATATAAAATATTTTATTTTTTAAAATAATATTAATATTATTTATATATCAAATATCAAAAATTATATAGATTAAAATTAAATTTAAAGAAAAGAGGGTTAATAATGGGTATAAGCTTAAAAAAAGGTGAAAAAGTAGATTTAACAAAAGGAAATCCAGGGTTATCTAAGGTTATAGTAGGATTAGGTTGGGATACAAATAAATATGATGGAGGCTTTTCCTTTGATTTAGATGCAGCAGCTTTCGTTTTAGGTGCTGATGGAAAAGTAAAAAGTGATGCAGACTTTATTTTCTACAATAATTTACAAGATAAATCTGGTTCTATTACTCATTTAGGAGACAACCTTACTGGTGAAGGTGAAGGAGACGACGAGCAAGTAAAAATAGAATTATCTAAAGTACCTGCAGAAGTAGAGCGTATATCATTTACTGTAACTATACATGAAGCAGAAGAACGTGCACAAAACTTTGGGCAAATCTCTAACTCTTTTATCCGTGTAGTAAATGAGGAAACTAGAGAAGAATTAATAAGATATGATTTAGGAGAAGATTTCAGTGTTGAAACAGCATTAGTTGTTGGAGAGCTATATAGACATAAAGATGAATGGAAATTTAATGCCATAGGTAGTGGATTCCAAGGTGGATTATTTGCTCTTTGTAAAAACTTTGGTGTAAATGTAGGGTAATTTAAATTTAATATAGGGTGTGGAGCTTAATGAAATATGAAATTTTATATGATAGTGCTTTTCCAATTTTAAAAGTAAATCTACAAAAAGGAGAAAGAATAAAAGCTGAATCAGATGCGATGGTATCTATGTCAAATGCTATCGATTTAGAAGGTAAGCTAGAAGGTGGACTTTTTAAAGGATTAGGCAGAATGTTATCTGGAGAAAAGTTTTTCTTTCAAACTTTACATGCTAATAGAGGCCCAGGTGAGACTTTACTTGCTCCTTCTATTCCTGGTGGAATTGTAGATATTGACTTAGATGGAAGTTATGGTTTACAAGTACAGAAAGATAGCTTTTTAGCAGGTTCTGATTCTATATCAGTAGATACTCAAATGCAAAACTTAACAAGAGGACTTTTTTCTGGAGAAGGCTTCTTTATATTAAAGATACATGGTAAAGGTACAGTTTTTCTAAATTCTTATGGTGCTATACATCCTATTAATTTAGAAGCTGGTGAAGAAGTAGTAATAGATAATAGTCATTTAGTAGCTTGGCCAGATTATATGCAATATAATATTGAAAAGGCTTCATCTGGTTGGATTTCTAGCTGGACTTCAGGAGAGGCTTTAGTTTGTAGATTTAAAGGACCTGGAACAGTATTGGTTCAAACTAGAAATCCTAGAGGGTTCGGAGATTGGATTAGACAATTTATACCAACATCATCTAATGGTTAAAAAATTGAAGGAGGGGAATAGACATGGCAATTAATTTACAAAAAGGACAAAGAGTAGATTTAACTAAAGGAAATGCAGGTTTATCTCAAATAAAAATAGGGTTAGGTTGGGATCCTGTAGAACAAAAAAAAGGTGGACTTTTAGGCGGTCTATTTGGAGGCGGCAGCTCTCAAGAAGTAGACTGTGATGCTTCAGTATTAATGTTAAATGAAAATGGCAAATTAGTATCTAAGGAAAATTTGATTTACTTTGGTAACTTAAGAAGTAAGTGTGGAAGTGTATGGCATACTGGAGATAACTTAACTGGTGAAGGAGATGGAGATGACGAACAAATTATTTCAATCCTAAATCAAATACCTTCAAATATACATAAGCTTTTATTCGTTGTAAATATATATGATTCTGTTAAGAGAAAACAAGATTTTGGTATGATTCAAAATGCTTTTATTCGTGTAGTTAACATGGATAACAAAGAGGAACTTATTAGATACAATTTAACAGAAGATTACACTGGAAAAACAGCATTAGTTGTTGGAGAAATATATAGACATGGCAATGAATGGAAATTCGCCGCTATAGGAGAAGGTACAAATGATACTTCTTTAGGACAACTTATTAAAAGATATTAAAGTAAAATATAATTATAATTGAAAGGAGAGTTGTTAAATGACAATAAATTTATCTAAAGGTCAAAGAATAGATTTAACTAAAACCAATCCAGGATTAAAAAAGGCTATAATAGGATTGGGCTGGGATACTAATAAATACTCAGGTGGATATGATTTTGATTTAGACGCTTCTGCTTTTTTAGTAGGATCTAATGGTACGGTAACTGACGATAAAGATTTTGTTTTTTATAACAATCTTAAAGGAGGTAATGGTTCTGTAGTCCATACTGGAGATAATAGAACTGGTGAAGGTGAAGGAGACGACGAACAACTTATAATTGATTTTACTAAAGTACCAGATCATATACAAAAAGTTGCGATTACTGTAACTATACATGATGCAGAACAAAGAGCACAAAATTTTGGACAAGTATCAAATGCATTTGTTCGTTTAGTAAATGAAGAAACTAATGAAGAAGTATTACGCTACGATTTAGCAGAAGAATTCTCTATAGAAACAGCATTAGTTGTTTGTGAATTATACAAGCATGATGGTGAATGGAAATTTAATGCAGTAGGAAGTGGATTTCAAGGAGGACTTGCCGCTCTTTGTAAAAATTATGGACTACAGGTAGGTTAGATATTTATTTGGTTAAAATTATTTCAGGGTGTTAGTATGTAATTAGGGATTAGTATATAATTACATATTACACCCTGAAATTGATTAAAATTTAACAAAACATATTGATGTGAGAGGTGCAAGTTAATGAAATATAATATAAGTGGATTAAGTGAAGAGGAGATAAAAAAGTCTCGAGAAAAACATGGTACGAATGAATTGACCCCAGCTGAAACAACAACTTTTTTAGATAAATTAAAAGAGAATTTTGATGATCCTATTATCAAAATTTTGATTGTAGCGCTAGTTATAAACGTAGTGTTTTTCTTTTTAGGACAAACAGAATGGTATGAGTCTTTAGGAATAGCTATAGCAGTTCTTTTGGCAACAGTTATTTCTACTTGGTCAGAATATAGTAATGAAGAGTCTTTTCAAAAGCTACAAGAAGATGCTTCTAAAATTAAATGTAAAGTTTTTAGAAATAATTTAATAGAAGAAGTTTACATTGATGACATTGTAGTAGGGGATTATGTACTGCTTCAATCTGGAGATAAAATCCCTGCAGATGGGAAATTAATTCAGGGAAGTTTAAATGTTGACCAAGCTTCTTTAACTGGAGAAGCTAAAGAAATAAAGAAAAAAGCTGTGCCAGAAGACTTTAAAGAGGAAAAGAAAAATACAGATTTAACAAATCCGTATGATTTATATAGGGGAACAGTAGCTGTTTCTGGTGAAGGTATTTTAAAAGTTGAAGAAGTAGGAGATAAAACTTTCTATGGGAATTTAGCACAAGAAATGCAGACTGAAGATAGAGAGTCACCTTTAAAAGTTAAATTAGGTGCATTAGCAGAAGGCATAAGTAAATTCGGCTATATTGGTGGTACATTAATAGCTGTAGCATTTATGTTTAAAAAGGTTTTATTAGATAATGCTTTTGACATGGCTCAAATTTCAGCATATTTATCTAATTGGCAAACTCCTGTAAATGATTTAGTAACAGCTATTATTTTAGCTATTATTATTATAGTTGTAGCTGTTCCAGAAGGATTACCAATGATGATTGCTATGGTGCTTTCTTTAAATATGAGAAAGCTTTTGAAAGATAATATTCTTGTTAGAAAACTTATTGGTATAGAAACTTCTGGAAGTTTAAATATACTTTTTTCGGATAAAACAGGTACTATAACAAAAGGACAATTAGAAGCTGTAACTTTTGTAAGTGGATTTAAAGGAGAATATGCTTCGTATGATAAAATTCCGGATAAACTTGGAAATCTACTTAACCTTTCATTAAAAAATAATACTAACGCTTTAATCAAAGAAAAAGATGAAGGTGGTGGTATTCAAGTAGTAGGTGGGAATGCTACAGAAAGAGCATTGTTAGAATTTGTAGCTTCTAATGGAAAACCTGATTCAAAAGAAGAGGTAATAAAAACAATACCATTTGATAGTGAGCATAAGTATTCTGCTACACAGGTTAAAGGAGAACATAATTTAACTTTGATTAAAGGTGCTCCAGAAAAACTTTTAGATAAATGTGCTTATTATTATGATGAGAATGGAGAAAAACTTCCATTTAAAAATAGAGATGAAATTGAAGCTAAGATTGATGAATTGGCAGCAAAGGCTATTAGGATTATAGCAGTTGCTACTTCGGAAGATGATTTACAGGAAGATCATAATTTTAGTAATCTAAATTTAGTTGGAATTATTGGAATTAGAGATGATTTAAGAGATGAGTCTGTAAGTGCAATTAAAGAAGCTAAAGATGCAGGAATACAGGTAGTTATGATTACAGGAGATAGAAAAGAAACTGCTGTTGCTATTGCTAAAGATGCTGGCTTAATAGAAAGCAGCAAAGATATAGTTTTAACTTCTCAAGAAATTCAAGAACTTACAGATGATCAACTTAAAGAAATGCTACCTAATATTCGTGTAATAGCTAGAGCACTGCCAACAGATAAATCTAGATTAGTAAAAATTGCTCAAGAGCTTGATTTAGTAGTAGGAATGACTGGAGATGGTGTTAACGATTCACCAGCTTTAAAACGTGCTGATATTGGATTCGCTATGGGAAGTGGTACAGAAGTAGCGAAAGAAGCTGGAGATATAGTAGTATTAGATGATAACTTCTTATCTATCACTAAATCTGTTTTATATGGAAGAACTATATTTAACAGTATAAGAAAGTTTATAGTATACCAATTGACAGTAAATGTAGGAGCTATTTTGATTGCATTTATAGGGCCCTTTATTGGTGTAGATCTTCCGTTAACTATGACACAAATGCTATGGGTAAACTTAGTTATGGATACTTTAGCAGCTTTAGCTTTTGGTGGAGAAGCAGCTCTAAAGAAATATATGAAAGAACCACCTAAAAGAAGAACTGAAGCTATTATTAACAAAGATATGTGGAGCTCTATTTTACTTAATGGAGGCTTTTTAGCAGCTATATGTATTTTCTATTTAAAATCACCTTTTATAGAAAGTGTTTTTAGAGTAGGGCCAGCTGGTAACGAAGATATCTACTTGTTAACAGGTTTCTTTACTTTCTTTATATTCCTTAATGCATTTAATACATTTAATGCTAGAACTACAGAAATTAATCTTTTTGAACATATTTTAGAAAATAAAGGATTTTTGAAAATAGTAGCTTTAATCTTTGGAGTTCAAATTGTTCTTACTTATATAGGTGGCGAGATATTAAGAACAGCAGGATTAAATCTTCAAGAATGGATTTATGTAATTCTTTTATCATCACTAATAGTTCCATTGGATTTAATGAGAAAATCCATAAGAAATATTATATCAAAACCAAATGTTGAAAAAGATACTGACTTGGTTAGAGGTAGGGGAGCTGTATTAGAGCGAGCTATTACTAAAGAAGATAAAGACAAATAATAAAAGTCAGTAGGGTATACCCTGCTGACTTTTATGGTATATAAAGTTATAATAGTATATTTTTAGAGGGAAGGGCTGAAAAATGAAATATTTTAGCTGTTTATCAGAAAAAGAAAAAAAAGAACTATTTTATAAAGAACCAGAAAATTTAAGTAAAGATGATAATAAAGATATATTAGCTTATGCCCTTGGAGCAACATTATATATGCCAGGAATAAGAGATAGTATAGGAAAAGATATTATAGATAAAAAAATAAAAGGCTTAGCTTCTGTAATTATTTGTCTTGAAGATTCAATAGGAGATAATAGCGTTGAAAAGGGATTGAAAAATGCTACTGCTCAATTAAATAAAATACACGAAGCCTTAGAAAAAGGCATATTAGATAAAGAGGATATACCGTTTATTTTTGTAAGAATTAGAAACTTAGACCAAATGCAGTTTATTAGTAAAATATTAAAAGAAAAAATAAACTTATTAACAGGATTTGTTATACCAAAATTCTCTAATGTTTGTGGGGAAAGTTATCTTAATGAAATAGAAAAAATAAATAATAAATATAAAATATCATTATATGCTATGCCAGTAATTGAAACTAAAGACAGTATATACCTAGAAAATAGAGTAAAATATATTAATGAATTAAAAAGTGTAATAGATAAGCATAAGCATTTAATATTGAACGTTCGAATTGGTGCGGCAGATTTTTCAAGTTTGTTTGGTATAAGAAGAAGTGTTGAAAATACTATATATGATATCTTAGTTATTAAAGACTGTCTAAGTGCTATTGTTAACACTTTTGGAAGATATGAAGATGATTATGTAATATCAGGACCAGTATGGGAATATTTCATCAAAAACAAAGTGGACAAAAAATATTATACAAAACAACCTATATTAGGCTTGATTAAGGAAGCTTTGCTAGATAAAGAAAATGGATTGGTAGGCAAAACTGTAATACATCCTAGTCAAATAATTCCTATACAGGCACTTCAAGTAGTTACATATGAAGAATATATGGATGCTTGTGATATTATAAACAATGAAAAGAATAATGGAGTAATAAGTAGCGTTTATAAAAATAAAATGAATGAAATAAAGCCACATTTAAACTGGGCTAAAAAAATAATTAAAAAATCATATATTTATGGGGTGTATAATGAAAACAAATGTTATAAAGACTTATTGGAAAAAGAATAATGAGTATGAATATAATGTTATAGATAACCTTATTGTAAATATAGAAATAAAAAACAATTATTATAATATTCCTATAGATACTTTATTTACTATGGCTGCAAGAAAAAATAAAAAACGTAGCTTTTTATTCGTAAGTACAGTTTTAGGCAAGCATATTCCAATAGATCCTTTTAAAGGTCTATTAGTTAATCGTATATTAGCAGATAAATATATGAAAGATGTATATAGCGTAGAAAATGAATCTAAAACTAATAAAATAGTTAATGGAATTATAGAAGAGTTAAATTATGAAAAACTTTATAAAGAAGCTATTGAAAGTCCACATGAATTATCAGAACCTACTATTTTTATTGGATTTGCTGAAACAGCTACAGGATTAGCTCAAGGAGTATTCAGTTTCTTTGAAGGCGAAGGATTTTATACTCACACAACTCGAGATATAATTTTAAATCATGATTTTAACATACAGTTTAAAGAAGAGCATTCTCACGCGACGGATCATAACTGTTATGGGTTAAACGAAGAAATTTTAAAATCAAATTCTCCAATAGTCTTAATTGATGATGAGCTTACTACGGGCAAAACTGTTTTAAATATTATTAAAGCTTTACATTGCAAATATCCTAGAGATAGATATGTAGTGCTTTCTATTTTAGACTGGAGAAGTGAAGAGAATAGCAATAAATTTAAAGATGTGGAAAACGAGCTTGGAATTTCTATTAAAGTAATCTCACTTGTATCAGGTAATATTGAAGTTAAAGATAATATGGACAATAATAATATAAATAAAGATGAAGAAATAGCTATATCAATGAATGAACCTGAAGCTAATATAGAATATTTAATGTTAGACGATTATTTTAATAATTCACTTAAATACACTTCAGTTGATGGGCACGGAAATAAAAACACAGATTTTTATTTAAAAGAGACAGGTAGATTTGGTTTGTTTTCAAATGAAGAAAGAAACTTGAATAATATATCTAAAAAAATAGGAAAACTATTAAGATCAAAACGAAAAGGCAAAAATACATTAGTTTTAGGAACAGAAGAGTTTATTTACTTTCCTATGCTAATAGCAGCTCATATGGGAGAAGGGATAAATTATCATTCTACTACTAGAAGCCCTATTTACCCAGTGGATAAAGCAGAATATGGTGCTAAAAATTGTTTTTCCTTTGAAAGTCCTTCAGGGTCAGGAGTTTTAAATTATATATACAATATTCCATATGGAAAATATGAGGATATATTTTTAATTTTAGAAAAAGAAGTTTCATCAGAAAGATTAAACTCTGTAATAGATAAATTAAAATTATTAGGAATCCCTAAGGTATACATTGTATTTTGTATAAGTAAACAAAAAGAACATTTTACAGGAAGCTACAATAAGGAAGATGTAGTATTTCTTCTTAAAAATCTTAATGATTCTATTAAAGAAACAGGTACTGAAGACAGAGAAGAGGCTATACAGTCTGGAGTTCACTATTCAGAAATGCTACCAATTGAATATAAACCTACAGATGAATATATAAAGCTATTTCATCAATCCTTAGAGGATTCAGCTAAAAAAGTAGCCTTGGCAGTTAGTATAGTTTCCGAAAAGATTATAAAAAATAGAGGTAAAGATATTGTTCTTGTTTCCTTAGCTAGAGCAGGAACGCCTATTGGAATCTTAATTAAAAGATATTTAAAGTTAAAGTATAATGTTAATTTACATCATTACAGCGTTTCAATTATTAGAGGTAAAGGTATTGATACTAATGCAATTAAATATATTTTAAAACACCATCCAGGTAAAACAATACAGTTTATAGATGGATGGACAGGCAAAGGGGCTATTACTAAGGTTTTAATAGATGCATGTAAAGAGTTAGAAAAAGAGCTAGGAATCTCTCTAGACTCAGATTTAGCAGTACTAGCGGATTCTGCATATTGTACAAAAACCTTTGGAACTAGAGAAGATTTTCTAATTCCAAGTGCTTGTCTTAATTCTACAGTATCTGGCTTAGTTAGCCGAACGGTACATCGTGAAGATTTAATAGGACCTGAAGATTTTCACGGTGCTAAATTTTATTCTAATATGAAAAATGAAGATGTATCTAATTTATTTGTAGATAGAATTACAAAAGAGTTTTCTACAATTGAAAATGAGGTACAGACAGAGGTAAAAATTCATGAAAAGCTTTCTGATGAAATAACCTGGAAAGGTTTTAAGGATATTAAAAGCATACAAAATAAATTCGGAATAGAAGATATTAATTTAATTAAACCAGGAATAGGTGAAACTACTAGAGTATTATTGCGTAGAGTTCCTTGGAAAATATTAATTAAAGATTATGAAAGTGAAAATTTGAAACATATACTACTTTTAGCAAAAGATAAAAAAGTTCCAGTAGAAAAGTATCCCCATATGACCTATGAATGTTGTGGATTGATTAAGCCTTTAAAAGAATAAAAAAGACAATATTTAGAAAAATGTGTATAATTTCAAAAAATGTAATTAAATTTTATATAGTTTTAAGTTGTGGAATACAGAAGAAATGGTTGTAATTGTAATGTTAAGTTTTTTATAGTACATATTGTACCCATACAATACTCGTTGAATTCCCTTAAATACAGCCTTTACACGAATTTAAATCCGTGGTAAAATAAAAGTGTAATGGTTAATAGGTACAATTTACATATTATAAAAGGGGGTATTTTAATGAGTGGTAAAAAAATACAAAATAGCAAAGTGCAAGAACTTACAATTTTAGCACTTTTAACAGCTTTAGTAGCTGTATGTACAATGATGATTAAAATTCCAACTATATCTACAGAAGGATATATCCATTTAGGTGATAGTATGATTTTCTTATCAGCGATTATGTTTGGAAAAAAGAAAGGTGCTATTGCAGCAGGAATAGGTTCGGCAATGGCAGATTTACTTTTAGGGTATATACATTGGGTAATACCTACACTTATTATTAAAGCTTTAATGGGGTATGGAGTTGGACTTATTGCAGATGTAGAAAGTGATAATATAATTAACTTAAAAAATAGTCTAGCTTTATTATTTGGTGCTAGTTGGATGGTATTTGGATACTTTATTGCTGGAGGATACTTATATGGTGGTTTAATGATTTCAGCAGCTAGTGTGCCAGCTAATCTGGTTCAAGCTTTTGCAGGAGCTTTAATCTTTATACCAATAGGAGTGGCTCTTAAAAAAACTAAATATTTTAATCAATATGTGTTAAAATAACGATTATTTGTCACGTTAAGAGTATAGTTAAGTTTAAAAAGCAATAAAACTTAGTAATATCAATAGTTTAAGCCATTAAATGTATAGATGACATTTGGTGGCTTTTGTTTTAAGAAACATATCTACTTGATTTTCAATCAGTGATGATGTACTGGTAAGCCTGATTACAACTACTAACATAATCTCTAAGAATAGTCCTAAATATGATAACAGTTATAAATATATATTGGAAAATAATAGAGATTTTATAGAAGCATTCAGAGAAAATGTTATAGGAGCAATCGTAGAATACTCTACAAAAGATATACTTACACAACATGATGAGAAAATAGAACATCTACAAAAAGAGATGCTAAGCTTAATCTAAGAAAATGCAAAACATGGAGCTGTATCAGAAGAATTTGATGATGAGTACAAAAGGACATCATAATAGATGAATTAACTTAAAAAGGAAAAGCTAGGCTGCTACAATAGAAAATAATTATTTTCTATTACTCGATTATACTTCTATAATTTAGCAGTAGAAGTATTTATGGGAAACATAAACGGTAAAAAGATTCAATATTATGAATATAAAATATAATTTAAAAATATAAAAAATACATAAAATTACACATGAGATAATTTATAAAATATTATATTTATGGTATTATTTACATGTAGAGTACGTACATATTTTTATAAATAAAATTAAAGATTAATTAATAATAGTCAATATAAAAATAAAGTTATTTTAAATTAGTCTGTTTTAAAAATACATAGTAAAAAGTTAAATCAAGGTATTATAAAGTACGAACATTGACTGAACTTAAAAGTATTTTAGAATTTAATTCTATACTGTTAATAAGATTAGATTAGATTAGATTAGATTCATATTCTATTTTATATTTCTTAAGCATATAAATGCTCTTATTCATTGATAGATACTAAAGCAATTTTTTAAAAAACTCTTCTACTTAGTTTAAAACTACAGTTGAAGATTAACATAATCAACTCAACAATTTAAGAAGAAATATAATTTTTTATTAATAATATATTATATTAGGAGGGAAAAATATGTACAGAAATAGAGATCCAAAAAAAATATTAATGTAATAGATTTACTTTTTTGGATAAATAAAACAAGTATAGACAGAATTAAAAAAATATAAAAAAAGGGGATAAAAAAATGAAAAAAATATATCTATTTTGCTAATGTTAATAGTTCTGATTAGCTCAGTTTTTTCTAGTACAGCAATAAGTCAAATTTCTGACTTAAATTATAATGATGTTAAAATCAATTATAATAAAGCATTAAAAGAAATATCTTCAACTGATAGAATAATGAATTTGTCTATTTCAGAAGAAGATTTTTTAAAAAATTCTACTGTTATCAATGATAAACTGATGTATTCAAATATTCTATCAGATGGTACAACTATTTCAGCTTCTGAAACAGGATATGCTGTAGCAAGAATTGAAAATAATAGTTTAATAGTTATAGAAAATCAAAATGGTAAAACTGAAAGACATAAAATAAATATAGATAAAATACAAGATAAAGCAGCAAAAACATTAAATCAAATGGATTTAAAAACAACTAAAAATAATTTAATTCAACCTAGGGAAATAGAATATTCAAAAGAGTTGGATAGCTATAAAGGATATTTTGAATTTTATCAAGCTCTATATCCTAATAATCTTAGAAGTTATACATTGACTGTACCTAATGGAGGGGGTTCTGGGCAAACACAGTTTTATTCTAGAAGTACTTCAGCAAGTAATGAACAAAATTTTGAATCTATAGCTTTTGATTTCTTAAACCAATTAGATTTAGCACTAGACACAGCATCAGATTTAAAAAGAAATTGGGTAGATGCAGCTGCAGGGTCTTTATCATTTATTCCTGGGTTTAATGAAAGTGCTGCCGCTGTTAATGCAGTATTAGTTTTATATGAAACAGGACATGATTACACAGAAGAAGGACTTGCTGCGGCAATGAAAACTTATATTGTGGGGGCTTGGGGAATAGCATCAGACTATGTTGGACAAGTTAATACATTTGTAAATACAGGACTAGGGGTAGCTAATTCTGTAGTTTATAGAGTGCAATTAAGAAACTTGAATAATTACTATCAATCATTTAAAACAGCTTAAAAAGTTGTGATATAGAAAGTAATAAGTAATAATTGCTAAAGTTCAATTTATAAAAAGATAATTTTAAAAAGATATACTATATGCTATATATATTTAATATATTCATGTTGTTTTTTATAAACTATTGTATGGGGAGCATAAATATGGAATATGAAATTTTTATACTGATTGTTTTAATAGTAGTTACATTTTTAATGATAAATTTTTTAAAAAAGAGATATGAATTTATTCCCAAAAAATTCAAAGAGTTACAAAATCAAATAATTCCTTTAAGGCTTAATATTTATAAAGATTTAGATAAAACATTTAGTCAAATACATAGTCAAAAAAAGGAATATAATAAAAAGCACATTGTTTTGATTATGCTTATTCTAGGAACAATACTTTTTATTAAAAATTTCTTTAATAATTATTCAATTTTGGTTGATAAAATAATTTTTGCTTTAGTTTTTGCGTTAAGCTTTTTTATATATATTCTTTCAATTTATTATGATATTAAAGTTTTAAAAAAATATCAATTATTAAATAAAGAAATTACTCTTGAAATTAAAAAAAATATTTTCATTAAAAATATTACATATTTAATTTATTTAGTGATTATTATTCCACTATTATTAAATATTATAATTTCTAAAATTTAATTGTATAATATTAATAGTAAAGAATATGATTTAAAGTTTAAGAGAATGAGATTTTTTGTCAACTGGTGTTAGTGAATAAAAATCAAGAAATTAAACAACTGAATAAACAATGATAAATATATAATTTGAAGGCTTAAGAGACTAACCAACTGGTATTTCTCTTAGGCCTTTAATACTGCTAAATTTTGAGTAATAAGTATTCTATTCTTAAAGTGATAGAAACTCTTTTAGCGGAAGGTTATACGTTTTATAACCTTGATTTTATTACTAATACTGTATCTAATACTATGATATAAATTATATGTAGCTTTAAGTTCTAGATCTAGGTCTAAGAGATAGTTTGCTATATCAACTTCTCTCATTGCTTTTCTAAAAGAGCGATGATAACTATACTTAATACAATCAATAGATAAATTATCCTTAAGCAGCAGTTTCCAATGCTTTTTCAGTTTATTATAATTTTTCTTATCTTTATTCATAATCTTAATCCTAGTTTTATTAAGAGATCTACTAAAAAGTAGTATTATATGAAACTTATCGATAATAATCTTAGCATTAGGAAAAATTGATTTAATCAGTGAAATATAAGGACTATACATATCAATAACAATAGTTTTAACAATTCTTCTAGCAGCTTTAGAATATTTGAGAAAGTAATTTTTAAGAACGTGTAAACGTCTATCCTCAACTATATCAACGATATTTCCAGTATCAGAATCATAAAATATAAAAAACATAGCTCCCGTTGCAGATTTAACTGATTTAAATTCATCAAAGCAAAGGTTTTTAGGAAGATAGTTATACCTTGACTTGTATTTTCTGTAGAAGCTATCAATTACTCTATTTACAGTAGAATGAGATGAATTATGATTTTTTTCAATACCTTTTTCTGAAATCTTTTGTTTGATATTTAGGGCAATAGATATTTTTATATTATTAGATATTAGAAATGTAGCAATCTTTACTAACGATATTGGTCCTAAGTGAAAAGATAGAATTGAAAGATAACTCTGATTTTGAGGTTCAAATAAGCGTTAAACCCAGAAACATTAGATACTTTAATTGTTGAAATTTTAAAATCATGTTTTATTATATTCTCATCAAGTATATGATCACAGTTATAAGATGAATTAGGTACAGATGTTAAACTAGTATGAAAATCTTAGGTTTTATGTTATTAATAATTGCTTCGGAATAGAAGTCATCCTCAAATCTAATATTTTCATATTTTGAATTTAGTAAATTAAGTAGACAATTAGGAAGATACAATTTGACAATACTACTTATAAAATGTAATTTTGGTCGATTGTATTTTATCAGAGTTTTGTGAGTTGTCTCATTTTTTGTACTAAAAGAGGTGCTGGTTTTTACCACTAACATTAAATGTTATTAAACTTTTAATAATTTATATTATAATGTGAAATAATATTATTGTTTTTTACACAAAAAAACAGCAGCTGACTTTTATTTCCCAGGAAACATAAAATTTTTACATATAATTGACACTATGTATATAAAAAGTTAAAATAAAACTTGTTCGTGTATACTCACAAGTTTTATAGCGCACTCAATTTAAAACTTCGTTTTAAATTTCAAGTGCTTAAAATAAACTTGTTCGTATATACTCACAAGTTTTAAATTTTAAGTGTTCAAAATAAAAAAGTATTCAATTTATGTAAATTTATAAATAGAGAAGAGGAACAAATATGGCAAAATCATCTTTTTTAAATGAAGTTAATAGAAGACGTACCTTTGCAATAATATCCCATCCAGATGCAGGTAAGACAACGTTAACTGAAAAATTTCTATTATTTGGTGGTGCTATTCGTTTAGCAGGATCCGTAAAATCTAGAAGAGCTCAAAAACATGCAGTTTCTGACTGGATGGAAATTGAAAAACAAAGAGGTATTTCTGTTACTTCTAGTGTGCTTCAATTTGAATATAATAATTGTTGTATAAATATATTAGATACACCAGGTCATCAGGATTTTAGTGAAGATACTTATCGTACACTAATGGCAGCAGACAGTGCAGTAATGGTAATTGATGGTGCAAAAGGTGTGGAAGCACAAACTAAAAAATTATTTCAAGTATGTAAAATGAGAGGTATACCTATATTTACTTTTGTAAATAAATTAGACCGTGCAAGTAAAGATCCATTTGAACTAATGGAAGAAATTGAAAAGGTATTAGGTATTAGATCTTACCCTATGAACTGGCCCATAGGTACACAAGGAAACTTCAAGGGAGTTTATGATCGAAAAAAGGAAGAGATTGAAGTATTCAAAGAAAATAATCATGGTCAAAGCATGACTGAATCAACAGTTGGAGATGTAGCAGATCCCGAAATGAAGGAATTATTAGGGCTAGATTTGCATGAACAGCTACTAGAAGAAATGGAATTATTAGATGTGGCAGGGGATGAATATGATTTAGATAAAATCTTAAATGGAGATTTAACTCCTATGTTTTTTGGTAGTGCCATGACAAACTTTGGAGTTAAGCCATTTTTAGAATATTTCTTAGATATGACAAATCCACCTTCTCCTAGAATGAGTAATAATGGAGAAATTCCTCCAACATGTGAAAACTTTACAGGTTTTGTATTTAAAATTCAGGCAAATATGAATCCAGCTCATAGAGATCGTATTGCATTTATTCGTATATGTTCAGGTAAGTTTGAAAAAGGTATGGAAGTTAATCATGTCCGTTTAAACAAGAAAGTAAGACTATCACAACCACAACAATTTTTAGCTCAAGATAGAGTTGTTGTAGAAAATGCTTACCCGGGAGATATAATAGGTATTCACGATCCAGGAATATTTAAAATAGGAGATACTTTATGTCAGGATAATTCTAAGTCTAAATATAAGGGAATTCCTTCCTTTGCTCCAGAACACTTTGCTAAGATATATGCAAAAGATTCCATGAAAAGAAAACAATTCATAAAAGGAATTAACCAAATAGCTGAAGAAGGAGCTATTCAGGTATTTAGACAGCTACACATAGGAACGGAAGAACTAATAATAGGTGTAGTAGGTGTACTTCAGTTTGAAGTATTAGAATATAGATTAAAAAATGAGTATAGGGTAGATATTAATATGCAACAATTACCTTACAAAAATATACGTTGGATAGAAATGGAAGACTTTGACCCAGATAAATTTAAAACAACAACAGATACATTAATTGTAGAAGATGACGAAGAAAACCCAGTACTATTATTCCAAAATGAGTGGTCTATACAGAGAGTAGAAGACCGTAACCCAGATGCAGTGTTAAAAGATGTATCTATAAGCTAGGTTGATTATATAGATGTATAATACAAATATTGTAGTTATTTGTCCATAGTCGTATATTTAAATTAACATATAAGATTTCAATAAAGAGACACAAAATATAATGTTTTGTGTCTTTTAATTGTATAGAAAGATGCTAAATGTTTTAGTTTTAGATATAATGGTTATATAATAAAATAGAATAAGTTTAGAATAGGGGTGCTTGGATGAAAGCTTTATTTACATATAATTATGGGAAAGAGAATATGGATAAAATAAGAAATCTGGGTTACGAAATTGTACAAAAAAATGGCGAAAATATTTCGTATACTGAAGAAATAGAGGATGTAGAAGTTTTAGTTTGTTATAATCCTTTTAATAAATTAGATATAAATAAAATGAAAAATTTAAAATGGATTCAACTTGCTAGTATAGGTGTAGATCAAGTTCCAAATAGTACTTTATTAGAAAATAATATTATTTTAACTAATAATAGAGGTGGATATAGCATTCCAATGGGTGAATGGGTTGTACTTAAGACCTTAGAAATATATAAAAAAAGTGCAGAACTTTATAAACAACAAAGAAATAAAAAATGGAAAATGAACACTAGTCTTTTGGAGATTTATGGGAAAACAATAGCTTTTATAGGAACAGGAAGTATAGCAGTAGAATCTGCTAAAAGATTTCAAGGGTTTGGGACTAATATAATAGGAGTAAATACTAAAGGAAGAAAAGTAGAGTATTTTGACAAATGTTACTCTATAGATAAATTAGATGAAGTACTATCTATTAGTGATACAGTTGTTTTAACTATACCTTATACAGAACAAACTCATCATTTAATTAATAAAGATAAATTAAATAAAATGAAAAAAGATGCTGCTTTTATAAATGTATCTAGAGGAAGTATTATAAACGAACAAGATTTAATAAATCACTTAAAAGAGGGTAATTTATTAGGTGCTGCTTTAGACGTATTTGAAAAAGAACCATTACCAGAAACTAGTCCTTTATGGGAAATGGAAAATGTAATAGTTACATCTCATAATTCTTGGATATCTGAAATGAGAAATGAAAGAAGATTTAACACAATACTTAATAATATGGAAAGATATAAAAAAGGTGAAGAACTTATGAATCTAGTTGACCTAAAAAGAGGTTATTAAATAAAGTGAAATTTATATGATATGCATAGTTATAGCTTTTAACTAATTGGTTAAGAATGGAGAAGTAGAATGTATAAAAAAGGTAATTTTATGTTAGAAAGTGATTTCGAAATTAGAGAGATAAGAGAAGAAGATGAAAATGGAGATGTAGATATATTCATACCTATAGAAGATAGAACTGTTAATTTGTTTTTACCTTTTATAGATGAAAGTAAAATGTCTAGAATACAATTAACAGAAGTTAGAAGCATAGTTTTAAGATTTAATGTAAAAGAATATTATAATATATGTAATATTCATTTTTTAAAAAATATAGATCTAATGTCACATTTGCTTAACTTTGAATTTGATTACACAAACTATAAAATAAAAATAATACAGGAAGAATACAGTGTTTCTTTTAAATTGACTAAAGAATAATATAAAAATTTCTATTATATTTTATTAATTTGTAAACAAATATACTTTTAAATATAGTACAATATGTAGTGAAGGGAATAAAAAAGATATAAAAGTTTAAGTTATAAGAAAGGGGCCCGGATATGAACGTTGAAAATAATATAATGGTATGTGTAACTAAACAAAAGACTTGTGAAAAATTAATTCAATCTGGGGTTAAAGTTAAAGAAGATAAGGGTGGAGAGATTTTTGTTATTCATGTATCATCACCAGATGCAAATTTTTTAGATAATTCTCATGAAGGAGAAGCACTTGACTATTTATTTGAAATATCAAAATCAGTAGGTGCGGATATGACAGTATTACGGTCAACAAATATTCTTGAAACTATGACTGAATTTTGTAAAAAAAAGGATATTAAAACTGTAGTTATAGGTGCTTCTCCAAGTGATTCAAATGAAGACAGTATAGTTTCTAAATTAATTAATAATTTAGGAGAAAAAGTTGAAGTAAATGTAATTTAAATTAAAAGACTTTGTAATAGAGGTTTCTATACTTATAGAAATCTCTATTGTTATTTATAATATATATATAATTAAATATTAAAGTTGTTTGCATATAATAAAAATATATATCATTAAAGTTTTATATACATATAATAGATATAGTGAGGAGAGAAATAAAAATGGACCAAAATAAGCTTTTATATAAAACATATTCGCAGCATTTAATACAAAAATATGGAGAAAAGGTATACAAGCTTCCAGTTAACTTACCCTTAACTTGTCCAAATAGAGATGGGAAGTTAGGAAAAGGTGGATGTACATTTTGTGTTGAAGGGGGAACTGTATTTGAAAATTTGCCAAATACTCCTCCAGTAAGAGAACAATTAAATCAAAATAAAGATCATATAAGAAAAAAATATAAAGCTAATAAATATATTGCTTATTTCCAAAATTTTTCAAATACATATATGCCAATAGAAAAATTTAAAAAGTATATTGAAGAAGCAATTATGGATGATATTGTAGAAATTGCTGTTTCAACAAGACCAGATTGTATACAAGCAGAGTATTTAGAATTCTTAAATGAGTTAAGAAATAAAACAGGAATTGAAATATCAATAGAGTTAGGCCTTCAAACAGTAAATTATCATAGCTTAAAAAAAATAAATAGGGGACATACATTAGGTGAATATATAGATGCAATTTTAAATATAAAAAAATACGGTTTTAGTGTATGTACACATTTAATACTTAATTTACCTTGGGATAATATGGATGATGTAATAGAGAATGCTAAAATTATATCTGCATTAAAAGTAGATCAGATTAAATTACATGCATTATATGTAATGGAAAATTCAATAATGGGAGATCAGTATAAAAAAGGTGAAATAAGCATTATTTCAGTAGATGAATATAAAGAAAGAGTTATAACCTTTTTAGAATATTTAGATCCTAATGTAATAGTGCAACGATTAATAGGAAGAGCTCCAAAGGAAAATAGTTTATTTGTTAATTGGAATATGAGTTGGTGGAAAATCAGAGATGAAATACATGATGAAATGGCAGAAAAGCAAAGATATCAAGGTAAAAAAATTAATTACTTAGGTGGAAAAGCCCTAAAATAATATTTTTTAAAATGCAGGAAAAACAAAAAGTTTATAGAATATTTAAAACATACAAAACATACAAAACATTTCAACAGAGAGGGGTTTTATGATATGATAAAACTTATAATTGGACCTGCAGGTGTAGGAAAAACAAATAAAATAATTCAAAAAGCAAATGAAGATGTAAAAAAGACAAATGGACATTTAGTTTATATTGATCACAAAAATACACGTATGCTTAAAGTCGATTCAAGAATTAGATTTACTAATGCTGGAGAATATAATATTAAAGATAAAGAAACATTTTTTGGATTTATATGTGGGATTATTGCCTCTAATTATGATGTAGAAACAATTTATATTGATGGATTATATAAAATAACAAAAGCAGAATTAAATGATATGGAAGATTTATTTAGAAAACTTGATATACTTGAACTTAAGTATAATATTAACTTTATACTAACCATAAGTCGTGTTAAAAAAGAACTACCGCAGTTCTTAAATAAGTATATAATAGTTGATTTAGATGAATAACTAATTATCTAAACAATAAAAAAAAGCATCATTGATGCTTTTTTTATTGCTTAGATATTATTATCTACTTCTTCAAACTCTGGGAAACGTCCTATTTCTTTTTTAGAGAAAATTAATTTGTTTTCAGATTTAACCTCAAAAACTCCACCAGATGAAGGTATTAAAGTAATAGATTTCATATCATTCTTATATTTTGATAACAGACTTTCAGCCAATTCCAAGGCCTTGGATACATAACCTCAGCTAGTACAATATTCAATGCTTATTTTTTTATTCTTCATATCAAATATACCTCCTAAATAGTATAATTTTTTTCAATATGTTACATATGTATTATAGAAAAATTTTATTATTCATTATTGTACCCTATTTAAAATAAAAAAAACAGATTGAATACATAAATGTTACAATTTTTTAAGGAATATTAAGTATTAATTATTTATAATATACTAATTATTTTATTAAAAAGTATGTTATAATTTGTATTAATGATGTATAATTGATTTGGAATTAATTAAAACATATAAGGGAGGATATATATATATGAAAACAAAAATAGGAATTAATGGTTTCGGAAGAATTGGAAAAGCAGTGCTTAAAGCATCTTTAGAAGGTAACTGGGATGTTGAGGTTGTTGCTATTAATAGTACAAGTGGTCCTAAAAAACACTCACATATATTTAAATATGACTCATTATATGGAAGAGTAAACGAAGAAGTTAAAGCTACAGACGATGCTCTTTTTGTTGGTGATAAAAAGATACAATTTACAGCATTTCGTGACCCAGCAGAAATTCCTTGGGGTGAAATGGGAGTAGATATAGTTATAGAATCTACAGGAAAGTTTTTAACAAAAGAAACAGCTGCTAAGCACTTAGAAGGTGGAGCTAAGAAAGTAATACTTTCTGCACCAGGAAAAGGTGGAGAAGATAAAACTATTGTTATGGGAGTAAATCAAGAAGAATACGATGCTAAAAGTCATAATATTGTATCAAATGCTTCTTGTACAACAAACTGTTTAGCACCAGTTGCTAAAGTTTTGGAAGATAGCTTTGGTATTAAAAATGGTTTAATGACAACTGTTCATGCATTTACAAACGATCAAAGAATATTAGATTTACCACATAAAGATTTAAGAAGAGCAAGAGCTGCTGGAGAATCTATAATACCAACAACTACAGGTGCAGCTAAGGCTGTAGCTAAGGTTATACCTTCTTTAGAAGGAAAATTAAATGGTATGGCTATGAGAGTACCAACTCCTGTTGTATCAGTAGTTGACCTAGTAGTAGAATTAAATAAAAACGTGACAATAGAAGAAGTAAACGAAGCACTTAAAAAAGCAGCGGAAGGTTCTATGGAAGGAGTTTTAGGTTACTCTGAAGAGCCTCTAGTATCTATCGATTACAAAAAAGATTCTAGATCTTCAATTGTAGATGGTTTATCAACTGTAATGGTAGGAGACAACATGGTAAAAGTTATTTCATGGTATGATAATGAATGGGGTTATTCTACTAGAATTGTTGATTTAGCACAATATATAGCTAAAAAAGGATTATAATACAAAGTTTTTAATTTATATATAATCTTTAAATATCAACCTACTAGAGCATAATTTGAAAAATATATAAAGTTAACAATCCCACCAGATTAAGGTAGTGGGCTTGTTAACTTTTTTTATTTATTATACTTTATATTAATATGCATAATATAATTTTTATATCTTTTTTTAGATTGTTTTTTTCTTGTTCTTTAATATCTTATACCAACAGGATTTCCTCCCATAAATTGTTATATTTGTCTCGAATATTATTATGAATCAACTTTTTACTATTTATACAAAATAAGAGTTACTAGACTTATAATAGTTTTATTAAAAATTGAAATAAGAAATTTAACATATTTTTACTATAGATAAATAGATAAAATTTTAAATAATGGTATAATAGAATATAGGGTTAAAATAGTATATAATTATTTATTGATAAAAAGTGTATTGCGGGGTGATAATATGGAACATCAAATGGATTGGAAAAAGATTTTGATTCCATATGAAAATGCAGTAGAAGAAATGAAAGTAAAATTTAAAAGTATACGCAGTGAATTGAGAACTATTGGAGAGTATTCACCAATTGAGTTTGTAACTGGAAGAGTAAAAAAAGTTTCTAGTATATTAGATAAAGCTAAAAAATTAGGTGTTGAAACAGACAGTATAGAAAGTATAGAAGAAGGAATTGAAGATATAGCAGGAATTCGTATTATGTGTCAATTTGTAGAGGACATTTATACTGTTGTAGATTATATTCGAGAACGTGATGGTAATGATTTAGAAATCGTATATGAAAAAGATTATATAACTAACTTTAAACCTAGTGGCTATAGAAGTTATCATATTGTTGTTAGATATCCTATACAAACGGCATTAGGACCTAAGAAAATATTAGCCGAAATACAAATTAGAACATTAGCTATGAATTTTTGGGGAACTATAGAACACTCTTTAAGATATAAATACAAGCATAATCTGCCTGAACATATTAGTGAAAGACTTATAAAATCAGCAGATGCTGCTTTCATGTTAGATAAAGAAATGTCTAAAATTAGACACGAAATACGTCAAGCACAAAAATTATTTGAAGTAAAATCTAATATAGTTTCAGATATATTAAGAGATATATATTCTTTATATTCTATGGATAAAATTAAAGAAGCAACTAAACTTCAAGAAGAATTTAATGAGATTTGGGATAATGGAGATGTTAGAGAGTTAAAGAACTTTGCTAATAAAGTGAATATTTTTGTTGAACATCAAGAAGATTAGAAAAATGTTATTATAATAGAAATAGGTGATAATATGGCTATATATGCAATAGGAGATTTACATTTAAGCGGCTCTTCTCATAAACCTATGGACATATTCGGAGAACATTGGAATGACCATGCAAATAGAATTAAAAGTAGTTGGATAGATAATATAACAGATGAAGACGCAATTTTAATTCCAGGAGATATATCTTGGGCTATGAATCTAGAAGAAGCTATGATAGATTTGGGATGGATTGCAGACTTACCAGGTAAAAAATATTTAATTAAAGGAAATCATGATTATTGGTGGAGCTCAATAAATAAATTAAATTACTTATTTGAATCTATGAACTTTGTTCAAAACAATTTTTTTACTTATAATGAATATGCTATATGTGGGACAAGGGGTTGGAATTGTCCTAACCATTTTAAATTTACAGATCATGATGAAAAAATATATTTAAGAGAAATTGCACGTTTAGAAATGTCTTTAAAGCATGCCAAAAAGCAGGGGTATAATAATATTATTGTTATGCTTCATTATCCTCCAACAAATGATAAATTAGAATCATCATTATTTACTGAAACACTTGAAAAATATGAAGTTGAAAATGTAGTATATGGTCATTTACATGGAAAATTATCTTATGATGCTGGGTTAAAAGGAATACATAACAACGTAAAATACAACTTAGTGTCTTGTGATTATATTGATTTTAAAGTCAAAAAAATAATAGAGTAGATGTTATTCTATTATTTTGTATTTAAATATATTTTTATTAAACTGTTTGATCGCAGCCTAAAACATCTTTAATTTTATGTTTAACCATTTCTTTAATTGCAGTTCTACCTTCACCTAAATATTTTCTAGGATCGAAGTTTTTAGGATTCTCTGCTATCTGTTTTCTAATAGCACCAGTCATAGCAAGACGTAAATCAGTATCAATATTAACTTTACAAACACCTAATTTAGCTGCTTTGCTAATCATTTCTTCTGGCACACCTTGTGCACCTGGAATATCTCCACCGTACTCATTACATAAATCAACAAACTCTGGTAAAACAGTAGATGCACCATGAAGTACTAATGGGAAGTTAGGTAATAGTTTTTGAATTTCTTTTAATCTTTCAAAATCTAATTCAGGTTCGCCCTTAAACTTATAAGCACCATGACTTGTACCTATAGCTATAGCTAAAGAATCTACACCTGTTCTTTCTACAAACTCAGCTGCTTGCTGAGGAACAGTATAAGTAGCATCTTTTTCACTTACATTTACTGCATCTTCTACACCCGCTAATCTTCCAAGCTCAGCTTCTACAACAACACCTTTACTATGAGCATAATCTACAACTTTTTTAGTAATTGCAATATTTTCTTCAAATGGGTGGTGAGAAGCATCTATCATAACAGATGTAAAACCATCGTCTATACATTGCTTACATATTTCGAAGTCTTCTCCATGATCTAAGTGTAAAACGATAGGTAGGTCAGAATCTTTTACTGCAGCCTCAACTAATTTTTTTAAGTATATTGGATTAGCATACTTTCTAGCTCCAGCAGAAACTTGAAGAATTAATGGAGATCTTTCTTCTTTTGCTGCTTCAACAATACCTTGGATTATTTCCATGTTATTAACGTTGAAAGCACCAATAGCATAATTGCCTTGATACGCTTTTTTAAAAATCTCTGTACTTGTAACTAATGGCATGGTAACTCCTCCTATATTTATTTAATTTAAATTAATATGTATTTTTACTTAGTTCTATAATAGCAATTTTACTTTGCATAGTCAATTAGCTTAAAATCTGATAATATTCATAATTAAAGATACTACAAAAATAGGTTAAACTTATTTTGAAAATATATTCAAAAAAGTAGCTATTAAATTGTAGCAATAAGGAAAGTAGGATATAATATTTTGGAGAGAAGATAATATACAATGAAAAGTATGGAGGGTAATTATGGCTAAAACCCAAAGAATAGATAAAGTATTATCAAACTTAGGATATGGTAGTCGTAAGGATATAAGGAAAGTTTGTAAAGATGGATTAGTAAAAGTAGATGGAAAGGTAATTAAAAGTAGTAGTGTACATATAGATCCGGAAAGTAGTGAAATTATTATAGGTAATGAGGTTGTAGATTACCGTGAATTTGTTTATATTATGTTGAATAAGCCACAAGGTGTAGTATCCGCTACTGAAGATAATAGAGATGAAACAGTTGTAGATTTGTTAGATGAAAAGTATGTGCCTTTTGAAGTGTTTCCAGTAGGGAGATTAGATAAGGATACAGAAGGACTATTGCTTTTAACTAATGATGGTAAGCTTGCTCACAATTTACTTTCACCTAAAAAGCATGTATCTAAAACTTATTATGCTAAGGTAGATGGAATAGTAACAGAAGAAGATATAGAAAAATTTAAAGAAGGAGTATATATAGAAGAAGACTATAAAACATTACCTGCAAATTTAAAAATATTAAAGTCTGATGAAATATCGGAAATAGAGCTAACTATACATGAAGGAAAATTTCATCAGGTAAAAAGAATGTTTAAAGCAGTAGATAAAACAGTTATATACTTAAAAAGACTTTCTATGGGACCATTAAAACTAGATAATAGGTTAGATTTAGGAGAGTATAGAGAGCTTAACGAAGATGAATTAAATAAACTAAGAGACCATAAATAAGATAATAGGAAATACAGGAGGGAATTTAATTGCTAAAGAAAAAGGAAATAATAGATTTAACTATAGAACAAAGTGAGTTTGGTGGAAAAAGCTACGGATATTATGAAGATATAAAAGTAAATCTTAAAGGTGGAATAAAAGGGCAAAAAGTAAAAGTATATATAAAGAAAGTTAGAGGTAAAAAAGCTGAAGGACAAATAAGAGAGATTATAGAAAAATCTCCTTTAGAGAGTGAAACATCATGTACTCATTTTGGAAATTGTGGAGGGTGTTTATATCAAGGTGTATCTTATGAAAAGCAGATAAAAATGAAAGAAGAGCAGGTTAAAAACCTATTCAATAAAGCTGGAATAGAAGGTTTTGAATATTTACCTATAGAAGGAAGTCCGAACTTTCATGGGTATAGAAATAAAATGGAGTTTTCCTTTGGAGATGAAGAAAAAGGTGGACCTTTGACACTGGGAATGCATAAAAAGGGTAGACATTATGATATAGTAACTGTAAACGAATGTAATATAATGGATGAAGATTTTAGAAAAATATTAGACACTATATTAAGTTACTTTAAAGAGAAAAATATTTCTCAATACAATACTAGGTCTCATAAAGGATATTTAAGACATCTAGTTGTAAGAAAAGCTTTTTATACAAAAGAAATATTTATAAATTTAGTAACAACTACACAGATGGAAGTAGATTTAACAGATTTAGTAGATAGTATAAAGGAATTGAATTTACAAGGCAAAATAGTCGGGTTTATGCACACATTAAATGACACTTTAGCTGATGTTGTTCAGAGTGATGAAACTAGAATCCTATTTGGAAGAGACTATATAATAGAGAAATTATTAGGACTACAATTTAGAATATCTACATTTTCATTTTTTCAGACAAACAGTGCAGGCGCTGAAAAACTATATTCAATAGTTAGGGACTTTGTAGGAAATGCAGATAATAAAACTGTGTTTGACCTTTACTGTGGAACAGGAACTATTGGACAAATAACGGCACAAAAAGCTAAGAAGGTAATAGGAATAGAAATAATTGAAGATGCCGTAGATGCTGCAAATGAAAATGCAAAATTAAATGGGTTAGATAACTGTAAGTTTATTGCAGGGGATGTAAAAGAAAAGGTAAAAGAACTTAATGATAAACCAGATATTATAGTATTAGACCCACCAAGAAGTGGTATTCATCCTAAGGCACTTCAAGATATTATTGATTTTGATGCAGAAAAAATAGTATATGTTTCTTGTAATCCTAAAACATTAGTTATTGATTTAGTAGAACTAGAGAAAAATGGTTATAAAGTTGAAAAAGTAAAAGCTATAGATATGTTCCCGCATACTCCCCACGTTGAGAGTATAATTCTGATGACATCTAGTACCTCAGAGGCGAAAAAGTATGGTTTAGACACAACATGTAGTAGGTAAGGGCTGGTTTTGGGGTCGAAAATGAGTGGAAAAACACCGTTTTTTGACCCCGTTTTTAAGAGCGTTTTATAGATGACATATGGGTATAAGATAAATGAAACCTTAAAATCTAATATAATTCAGTATTTTGGTAGCAAATAAAGTTGTTATTATTTAAATAAATATAAGAGATAATTCATAGATTATTTAAAGTTCATGGGGGTGGAAAATTGATAATTTTACTATTTGGTGTAATAACAGATGACGAAGTAGATTTTATTAATAAGATTTTTTCAAAAATAAATGTCAAAATGTATAATATTTCTTTTAATATATTAAGGAATAAATTTGATACAGAAGAAGTTGTATCACAAACATTTCTAAAGATTATAGAGAATAGAGAAAAAATATCTACTTTGCCATGTCCCCAAATAGAACCCTACTGCGTTGTAATATTGAAGAATGAAACAATGAATATTATAAGAAAACGCAAGAAAATCATACATGTAGAAGATATAGACTATTTTGATCACAACGAAGGAGATTATGATATTGAAGAAGAATATTTAGAAACAGTAAATAAAGAACAATTACTTTCCTGTATTAATAGACTTGGAGATGATGAAAAGTTTTTTGTTCATCTGCGCTTTGTCAATGAAATGAGATTTAAAGATATTTCAGAGCTGTTAGGAATTACTGAAGAAGCTGCAAAGAAGCGTAGTCAACGTATTTTAAAGAAATTGCGTTTATATTATGAAGAAGGTGATAAGAGTGCCCAAAATGGCTAATAATATTTTGAAAGAAGTATTTCAATTATCTTTGCAAGATGAATTGGAAAGAATGATTAAATTAAACATGAATAGCATCATACATCAATCATTATCTGACGAGGAAGTTGAACAATTAGCTATAAAAATAGGCTTATTACCATCGGAGTATCGTAGTATTATCTTCTTTCGATATTCTTTCAATAATACTCCTTCTGAAACAGATAGAATACTAGAGATAGAAAATTCTATAGGTAAATTACGCTATATACAGAAAATGCTATCTGGTTTAATGGGAATTAATAACTCATGGATTGATGACAATTCTATGGAAAGAGCTTGTAAAATCGCTATTATAGAGGATACCAAAGATTATAACAATATTAAGGTATTACACAAACCCAACTATTCTAAGGCTTTCAGACGAAAACTAAAAGATATCAAGATTAAACAAAATCCTAATAACATACTTATGTTATTA
This sequence comes from Alkaliphilus sp. NP8, assembly GCA_015978205.1. GTDB lineage: Bacteria > Bacillota > Clostridia > Peptostreptococcales > Natronincolaceae > Alkaliphilus_B. The sequence goes on from JADWMM010000041.1 coordinate 35,460, forward strand.
GCTAAAAGGGTTGCTGTTTTTATATTAGTATGTATTCTAAGTTTCTCTGCTGTTTTAGCAGTTAATGCAGAAGCACGTGAAAAGGTATTTGAGTGGATTATTGAAGTGTTTGAAAAATTTAGTATAATTACACCTCAAGATATAGATGAAGGTAATAATTCAGTAGAACTAACATCACTTAAAATTAATTATATTCCAACTGGATTCGAGTTGGTGGATATTCATAAGGGTCGTAATATGCTGATTTATAATTACTCAATAGAGAGTAATCAAGAGTTTTATATAAAATTATATTCTTCATATGGTGAAAACAAATCATATTATGATACAGAAGGAGTTGAAATAAAAGAGATTATTTTTAAAGGATCTCAAGCATATATGTGGCAAACTGATGAAATAATTTATCTAATATGGTATCAAGATGGTATTGAATGCCATATCGTGGGAAACTTAAATAAAGATGAGCTTCTAAAAGTTGCAGAAGATATTTCAAAATAATTAAAAAAACATGTCCCCTTTTTCCTTCTTGTGCGTTATATAGGTAAGAACCTAATAATAACAACAAGGAGGATTTTTTATGAAACTAAAAAGAATGGGGGCAACAGTAATAGCCATTGCATTGTTAGCTGGAGGTGGTGCAACCAATGTTACTTATGCCATGGAATCGCAAGAACAGGTATTAGCAAGGGTAGATTATCAAGAAATTACTCCACTTTGGAATAGTATTGCTGATATTTCACCAAGTATTTCAGCAGAAAGCACTACGCTTTACCCAGAGGTATATATAAAAGCTAAAAGTTCATCTGGTTCAATTACTGGAACAATGTATTTAGAAAAGTATGCCTACGGAAGTTGGACAACTGTAACATCATGGAGTTTAAAAGGAACTGGCAATGTGTTTTTATCTAAAAGTTATAGAGGAACATCAGGTGTAAAATATCGTGCTAGAGTTGTAGTAGATGTAGATGGTGAAAATGCTGTGGCTATTTCTGGGACTTGTGAAATTTAAAGGTATTGACAGTTAAAGGAAGTCTACAATCGTATGTGCATAAGAGACATAAGAAGAGATAGATATTGGAGTTTTTAAATCAGAAGAAATTGCTTCACCATTATTTATTAAAATTCAGATAATATTATTTGGGGAATATAAGAACATTTAGAGGATTAAAAAATATGTCCCTTTTTCATTTTTGTGCATTATATAAGTAAGAAACTAAAATAATGAAATTGGAAAGTATGATATGAGCAAATAGAAAGGCTAATGTTGATAGCAATAATATGGGATTGAATATCATATCGTGGAAAACTTAAAAAGGATTTTAAAAGCTACAGAAAACATTTTTAAATAATTTAAAAAACATGTCCCTTTTTCTTTCTTATGCGTTATATAGGTAAGAACCCAAAATAACAGCTAAGGAGGATGAGTTCATCGGCATAATTAAATTTATATAAATCATGTAGTGAATCACTAATAAAAATTTAGAGATGAAAGGAAGGGAAAACGTATATGGTATAATAAAAACCATACAGTATGGTAACGATGACATCCCTCGTAAGATTCCATTTTGGGTTAGGATGCAAGGTGACAAAGTAATATCTATCATAGAAGAATTTATTTCTTGATTTAATTAACAAGGATGTACTTATTCACAAAAGTCCGCAGTAGTATATAAAAGAAAAATGTAGCTAAAATCTACTAATGTTTAGACCATTATGTATTACATGGGAGGATAGTTGTCGTAAGGCTTTATAGTATTTAAAATTGTTATAATGAATATGAGATTATTACTCTTATAAATTGAAAATGTACAAACATATTAAACAGATTTAGTATTATGAAGGATTAATTTTGAGTTTGAATTAAAACATGGCTAGTATTAGAAATGACGATTTCTAATTAATATAAAGCTAGCACTTTGAACGTTCATAAAATAGTAAATGATTTTATTAATATATAGATACTATATCTACATATTAATGAGAGACCAAAACGAAAGGTGGTATAGTTATGATATTAAATATCAGGTCACCAAATAAAATTAAGACCAATTAGATATCTTATAACTTGAATAATACTTAGCAATAAGTATGTGAAAGGATATTCTGAAGTCTTATTGTTGAAGCAAATAGTATTTAAGAAAGGTTTTTTAATCTAAAATAGTTATTAGTTAGAGATTTAAAACAGAAAGTTGTTAGAAATGAACTTAAAAAATAAAGTCAGGAGGTAATAAAATGAAAAAAATACTTATGTTGAGTTTATGTGTTATATTATGTTTGACTTCTATAATTGCTTATGCGGATGAAGATAAAGAAAAATTTGAGGATCAATCATATCCAACATTCATAATAGTTAAGGGAGAAGAAAATATAAAAGCATATGAGGATGCAGGTATTATAAAACCATCTCCCGAAAGATACGAATTTCTAAAATTGCCAGAGATAGGTACTATGGGAACTAGCGTACCTACTAAAACTCGGGATCTAAACGATTCATCAAGATACTTTAGTTATTCTTTCAGCTCATATATATATTCCGACTATAAATATCTGCCTTGTCCAGATTCTCTTGGATCAACAGGATATGGAATATATCATTATTTTGAACCCGATGCAAGTCAAAAAATGCGACTTTCATTCTACAGTAGTAATGGAGATTTTGAATTTAATTCGCCGATACTCGATTTGGATGATGTAACAGCTTATGGCACTGCTGTAAAAAATAAAGCTTATTATATTAAGTATACAAGTACAGAAGGAACAAGAATAAGAGGTACAGGTGAAGTGTATTAATGGTAAAGGTTTACTCAAAAATATCGTCAACACTTTTTGTTGACGATATTTTTACATTTATATTCAATTCTATAATAATAATGTAAGGTTTACGGGTAATGAAGTGTCTAATATAGTAAGGAGGGGTAGGAATGGGTAGAAAAATACTAACTGAAGAGCACTTCAATAGTTTAATTAATGAATATGGTACGGAAATTCTGAGACTATGTTTTCTTTATCTAAAAGATTATCAGCTTGCGGAGGATGCTTGTCAGGACACATTTTTAAAAGTTTATAAGAGTTTTCATAGCTTCAACGGGCTTTCAACGGAAAAAACTTGGATTACAAAGATATGTATTAATACATGTAAAAATTATCTGCGAAATCCATGGAAAAGAAAGGTTACACTAGAAAATAAGGAGTTTATTCAAGAGGCAGTTTCTGACAAAGAAATATTTGCCGAATTAGAAAAAAGTGAGTTGTTCAACTCTATAATGAAATTAAGAAAGAACTATAAGGAAATTATTTTAATGTATTATTATCAACAATTATCAGTTAATGAAATATCACAAATTCTGGATATTTCGGAGTCAAATGCTTTTACCCGTCTCTCAAGAGCAAGGCAATTATTAAAGGATGAATTAGGAGGAATCATTTATGAATAATCTTGAAAATCTAAAAGATTACGTAGACAATAATATGAAAAGCATAAGAATTACAGATAATACTAAAAAGAATATACATTATAAAATCAGAAAAAATAAGCATAATCGCTTAAAACTAGCAGCAGTTATTATCTTACCTATCATGATACTGTCTTTGTTAGCTTTTAATGAGCAGATAAGTTATGCTGCCCAAAAGCTATTCAGTTATCTTCCAGGTACAAATAAGATATTTTACAACGATGGAGAAAATAAGGTATATGGGTTGTTAGGTTCAGTAGAACTGTCTGATAAAGAAAAATACATAAAGGTAAATACTGCTTACAATGAGGATAAGACTGTCACACTGACAATGGAAGGCAACGTTACAATTGAAAATGAAATAGAAAGATATATAACTATAGTAGATGAGGAAAATAATAAAGCAAAGCTTATATCAAGCGACATCATTATAAACCTTGATGACTATCAATGGAGCGCCCGATGTACTTATGAATTCCGAAAAGTTGCAAATAATTTTAATATTATTTATGATAAATTTAATATACCTGTTATAATGACTGAACTGCCTGAAATTCCTCTTGAGAATCATAACTATATTTCCGCCCAAAATATTAATGCAGATATTGCTGTAGTAACAGGTTATGTGGAAAATAAATTAGAAGTCAGTATATTATCACAGTCTTCTGATGAGGTAAAATCCATATCTTTCCCACTTAAGGATATTTATCTTTTAGATTCAAAAGGAAATAAATTTTATAGTATAGATAATAACAATGAAAATATACTTTACTTTGATAAAAAATTGGAGAATGGGATTAAATTAGTTATTCCACATATCTTTATTACAGATAACGATGTACGCTCTAATGTGAATATAAGTAAATACGATTCTTTGCCTGTTAAATTCAGCCTTGGTGATAATGAATTAGTAATTAATAACGCCGAATGGGGTGAATATAATGAAAAATTTAATTATAGAACAACTGAGAACAACAATTATAGAATGGAAGAGAAAGCACAAAAGATAAAACTTGCTATCAGTAAAAGCTTAGAAGGTACCAATGAATTAAAATTACAAAATATTTCAGCTGATGCAAATAAAAACCAATTAAATGAATATATGGCGGAAGATGTAAGAGTTATATGGGATGATCCTTATAGAGATGCAGATTCACAAATTTCTGAAGAAGAGAATATCAAAATAATTATTTCTAATATAAAAAATATACAAGATAAAGTTGACATAACTTTTTATGCTCCTGTTTATAGTACATGTGACAAAGTAATTATTCCATTAAGACCTTGAAGATAATACACACAAGGGAAAGACATTGAAAAATGTGAAATAAAGATAGTCTATAAAGTAGAGGGAAAGGGATTTTGAAATCAATAGATATGAAAAATAAATCTTTATGGGGATAGGTTTGATTGTATGTCTTGGCCTTTCATATTGGCTATGTAGATTTGCATTTTTTTGAAGTGCATGGCATGAAATTTTGGACAAATATAGTAAGCGTACAATAAAAGATGTATTGATGACTATGGGAAGATATTGTATTATCTTCCCATAAAGCATTTTATTCTATTTTACATGTTTTTTGAATAAGATCATTCCAAGGCATCATTAACAGAGATATATTGGATTGACCTACTGTAGTAAAACGAGTCTGCGAAAATAGTACAGTACTGCGAATACAGACAGTTTTTTAGACTTATATTCTACCACCAAGGGGTTACTAACCTTCTACGACATCATTATTGACCGCCCAAGGCATGTGGAATCCATAATCCTGTTGCAAAAGAAAAAATAGCTAAATTGTAAGAAGAAAAATTAATTTAAATGATGTAAAATCAAGGATGTGAGAGTTAATACTTTCGCATCCTTTTTAGTATGAAAATATATGGGTTGGGGATCAGTCCATTTTAAATAGATATTGGAGAATTATATTATGAAAAAAATTATATTTATACCGGCCAAGTTACCAGAATACAAGAAAATAAAAGTTGCAGCCTATTGTAGGGTTAGTACTTTGAACAGGATTCAGAGAGAAAGCCTAGAATGGCAGATGAAATATTATACAGATATGATATCAGAAAATCCAGATTGGATTTTTGCAGGTGTGTTTTATGATGTTGGAAAAAGTGGTTTAAGAATAAAAGGAAGAGCAGGTCTTGATAAAATGTTAAAGAAAGTATCTAGGGGTAAGATAGACTATATTTTAGTTAAATCTATTTCTAGATTATCTAGAGATACTGTAGATGTCTTAAAAATAATAAGAGATTTAAGAGAAAGGGGAATAAATATGCATTTTGAAACTGAAAATCTAGACTCAATAAAATTAGAGAATGAGTTAGAAATAACGCTGAGAAGCATGTTAGCACAAGAAGAAAGTAAAAATACTAGTGAAAATATTCAGTGGGGATTCAACGTAAGTTTGAAAAAGGTGAAGTTTGTTGTACTGATTCTCCTACATTGAATGAAGAATGGATTAAAAAGGTTTTAGGAGAAGTGGCTTGTAAGAATGAAAGCTATGATGAAGTAATTGTTAGAGATAGAATTGAAAAGGTTTTGATTTTTAATAAATATATAGGAATTCATTATAAGGATGAAAGTAAAATCAGTTTTCAATTTCCTAAAGGATAAATTATATTTAAGAATTTGGATTGCAATAAAGGATGTATAAGTTTACTTGCATTTTATAAAAGAGTATATGTTATAATAATCATAACTAATCTGTAAAATAGAGTATGAGATTCTTGGCTTTTGATTGCTTAAAAATATTAATTTACAATATCTTTAAAGTTATCCAAATTTTGTCATGGAGGGGAAAAGAAAATGAATTATAATGAGTTTATGAATGCAGTTGAGAAAGAACTATCTATTATGCCTGAAGATGATAAAATCAAATGGATATACAATAAAGCACGAACAGCAAAAGAACATGAACGAATTAAGTTTTTAAATTCTCTAAATCACAAACAAGATTATAAGCAGTTTATTTATGAAAAGGATAAGATAGAAGAATGGTGTAGAAAAGTAGAAGAAGGAGAAGTTTATTTTGAATGTAGTGGATATGAAGAGTATGGAGAGAACTATTGGGATAGAGATTATGTGTATGATTACTATGATAGTTTTGGAATAACAAATGATCTTAATAAAGTACTTAAAGTGGCTGAAGAGTTATTGTTTCAAAAAGAATATAAGGAATCCTCAATATTAAATGGTCGTATTCTAAATATATCCTTCTATACATTGGACAGGGATACTGAAGAGTGGAATGATCTAGATCTAGAAGAAGCTATAGATGAAATATCAATGAATTTTGATTATAGGCAAGTTGTTTTGAATATGATGTATGCAACATATCAGAGTACTAAGGGAAAGAATAGAGTAGAGAATTTGTATGGATATCTTACAAGAGATAAATGTAAAAATATAAAAATAGAAGATATATTTCGCATAGGTCCTGAAGAGCTTAAAGATATAGATTCCTTTATGGAAGAATGGATTTCATTTCTTATAAAAGTTGATGGAGATAGGGCTGGTGAGTTGTTGTTAGAGGCATGTTTATATCAAGGTGGAATAAATCGTTTATGTGAAACTGCTCAAACTGAGCATTTGAAACATCCTATTTTACTTAAGTATGCTTGTGAGTATTTACTAAATGAAAACAAGTATTCAGAGTGTGAGAAACTTGGATTAGAAGCAGTCACGGCATTGCCTGAGAATTTAATCGTTAGAGGAGAAATTGCTGATCTAACTGCAATAGCAGCTACAAACCTAAAACACTTTGATATAGTAAATAAATGCTATGAAGTTACATTTTATTCTAAGTCAATATTGAATAACTATTTTCGATTATTTGAATTACTTGATTATGAAAATATAATAAAAAAAGCAACAAAATATGTGAAAATGTTACCAGAAGATTATAATGAGAATTTTAGCTATAAAAACAAGCAAATGATGATTAACAGCCTTTCAAAAACCCATAAAGATATTATTAAATTTTTTAGTGGAGAATTTGATTATATTTATGAGATGTGTAAAAAAGATAATACTACATTGGGTTGGAGTACTGGATTTAAAGGAGTTGTAGTACCACTTTTCATATTATTGTTAAATAAAACCAGGAAAGTTACTAAAGCTGGAGATAAGCTTATAAATGGAATAATACACAGGATAGGATTCATGGGGGGAGATGTAAATAGTTTTTTTGATATGTTTTTAAACTGGAAAGACAAACAAGTTTTATCAGAAGAACAATATGAAAAGTATATGTCATGGATAAATGAAGAAGTAGATAAAAGAACAGATGCAGTTGTAGGAGAAGGTCATAGGAAGAGCTATTACAAGGCAGCAATCCTTATAGTAACTCTGGGAGAAGCACTAGAGTCCAATGGAATGATAGATGGAAGAACGGCTTTGATTGAACATTATAAGAAGAGACATTGTAGGAAAAGAGCATTTAAGGCAGAAATTGAACTATTAAATGAGTAATTTAGGATTTATTACTTTAATCACTTGATGTTGAATCATATTTCTTTCAAGACAAATAATTATTGGGATAAAATTAAAGTGAGTTTACCTATGTGAAGGAGGAAGATATTATGTCTTATAAGATAAAGCTAGATTTAATAATAGAAGAGATGGGTTCTCAATCAGATGAAATGAGTAGTTTCTATAATAAAGAGACCAGAGAAATAACATCTGTTACTGAAGAAGAGATAAGGATGGCAGAAGATGAAGTTTCTACAGAAGAATTTCCAGATTGGTTACAAGAAGTAGTAAAAGTAGCTGAAGAGGTTTTATATGGCGATGTATGGATTCCATTACCTTCAAAATTTGAAATTAATGAATATGCTATAATGGAAGAGTTTTGCCTGTCAATTAGAAATGATAGAATAAGCGACATAATGTATGATTCAATAAAAGGAAGAGGCGCATTTAGAAGATTTAAAGAAAATATTGGAAGGTATAATATAGAAGATGATTGGTATAAATTTCAGAATGAAGCGATGAAGACAATAGCTATTGAGTGGTGCGAAGGAAATAATATTGATTATGAAAAGTAAGAAAAGATCAAATACACCAAGACACAAAAGACTAAATAGAGTATCGCGATTGCAAGCGGCGAAACATTGGATGCCAAAATATGAGGGAAAAAACATTGTAAAAGGATATAGTACTCATTTTGGCGTTGATAAATTATGTGCAGTAAAAGAATTAGAGGTTTTAGGGTATAAGATAGATACACAGTATATAAATAGATTAAAAGTATCTCTTATAGAAAGACAAAAATTTGTTGAACGGAAAGATAAAATAAAAGAAGAAAAAAGATTGCTTGCAAAATATTTAGAAGACAAGCTTGATTACTGTATTACAAGATATATAGGTATGGAAATAGAAGAAAACTACGGAGAGGATGAAGAAATTCCATTTTAAATAGGTTTTTGGATTGTCAACCCTTTTTAAGACACTTTTTTGTCGAACATTAATATTCTGTATTCC
>JADWMM010000072.1 GCA_015978205.1 Alkaliphilus sp. NP8
GTCAGCAATAATATAAGCAAATAGCCATAAGGGTTTGCAAGGAGAAAAAGAATTGTCCTTTGTTAATTATTCTATAACTATATTTTAGGCTTAGGATATCTCAATTAAGAAGAAAAAATAAATATGCTTAGACCATTAAGTAATACTTGTTTTTTTATCTAATATTATTTAATATATTTTCTAATAGTTTTTCTATCTATTCCGATTTGCCTATGAATCTCCCATTGTGATTTGCCTTCCCTAAAATGAGATAGAATTATTTCTTGTTTTTGCATTAAATTAATCATTGCACATCACATGAGGACTGTTTTAGGGGCGGATAAGATTGTTGTAATTAAAGATGATAGTATTTCAGAAATGTGAACATCTGTACAATTAAAGGAAAAGAAAGGAGTTTTCTCATTGATGCTAAAAACACAGTATCAAAGTAATTGACATAATTTATAAGGTCTATAATATTGGCTGCTGATTTTTAGAACTCATGTTGTACTAAAAAATGGCGTCCATTACTAATTTTAAAGTTATTAGATAAAATAACTTAAATAAGAGAATGATTTAAAGGATATGTTTCTACCTACCAATAGTTACAAATGTACTATGGATATGTTCCCACATACATAAAGTTCAAAAAGTGCAGGTTAGACATCAATTCCATTTTATTGTTCCATGTGGAGTGCTGTGTATTGATGTCAAGGGTTGAAAAATAGAAGGATTACAAATATCTATAAATAAAGGGTTTCTAGGCATTGGGCTTTTTTTACGGTTACTTTACCGGAGGAGACAATATAAGGAGACATTTATTTTTATTGTTTGTGGTAACATATCAATTGCTTTAAAAATAATAAGGTTGGGTTAACAGGTTAGATAACACGCATTTTTTTGTGTGGGGGGAGGAGGGATGTGATAAAGTATATAGTATTATTGATGCTAAGTTAAATAGGCTATAAGTTTATAAAGGAGAATAAATAGATGATTAATATTATTAAAGTAAAAGGCATTTCAAATAGTTATCCAGAAGAAATTGAAGGGACAAATGAATGGTATTGTTCTATAGAAGGAGCAGTTGAAACATGTGATTTATATGAAGCGGAGGAAATATTTAATATGACTGGATGTTTTAAAGGGACTATTCACCATCTAATTCATTATCCAGATGCCAAAGTGCATTCACCGTTTCAAATTCAAGAAAATGTATATGTTGGAAAACCAATATGGAATAATGGAGTGTTTAATTTTTTGGCTGTTGATTTTCAGGAAAAGCTAATTAGAATTACAAAATACATTCCGGAAAATAAAAAAATAGAAATAATTACTGAGTTATCTTTATTAGAAGTTGAAGATTGCTATAATTTAATGCTTGAAATAAAGCCACTTACCATTGGAAGAAGCGGAAATGATGGTTACTATGAAATTATTTGGCCTGAAAAAAAGAAGATTGCAATTGGAAAAACAGAGACGGTATTATTTCGTGATGAGGATAAATTATATTTATCGGAATGGTATGAGGATCCAGAATATCATGAAAACGTAATAGTTAGAGATATCAAGACAGGAGAAATAATAGAAAAAAGTGAAGGATATTTACTTAGATTACCTAATAACGTGTATTGGAAAATTTAAATAGAGCAATTGGCAATATTCGGAATGAATCAACCTAAATATAACGATGTTGATATAACTAGTAAAGACATAGAATCATTACTGAAAAAGATAACGGTATAGTTATTTGGAGGTGTAGTGTGCCAGAAAACAAAAAAGTACATTTCATATCACCTAAGCCCCAAAATAGAGAAAAAAAGTAGGTATATACTGCCGAGTCAGTAGTAATAGTTTTGAGTAATTAAAAAGTCTTACTGCTAAGTATCTGCTCTTACTATACTAACTGCCGCCATGCCTCAATGGTTACTTGTTGATGTGTATATGGAA
>JADWMM010000032.1 GCA_015978205.1 Alkaliphilus sp. NP8
GATTTCTCATTTAACAAATTAAATGAATTCAGCATTTTGCTGTTTTGGTATCTTGCATAAAATTAAAAATTTTAGCAATTACCGTTTTTGGCTTAATCTATACTGTTTAGTTTTCAAAGACCTCTTCAGCGGCTTTCGCCGTGTCGCTTTGTTGTGGCGACATTAATTACTATATCACATCCAAAAGATTATGTCAACCTTTTTTAAAAATATTTTTTAATATCTTTCCAAAACAGTTTCGGTCGTTTTTAGCGACTTGATTACTATATCACTTTATACTATGTTTGTCAACTGTTTTTATATTATTAATTTTGTTTACTCATATAGTTTGCAAATATAATCTTTTTTTATACATATATTTTTAAAAAAATACTTTAATTCAAAACTTTTTTAAAAAAACTCTACTATTGTAATACACTGCAAAAATTACAAAGTATAAAATATTATAGTAGAGTTTTTTATTTTAATATAATTTAACACAAGTTAAAGTACTAAATTAACTAAGTCTTTATTTATTAGCCGCTATAACACTTCCTAAAGCTATAGAATATAATTTTGTTTCCGCTGAATCAGCTCTTGAAACTAAAACAACTGGCGCCTTAGCTCCCATAATAATACCTGCTGATTTTCCATTTGCCATATACGTTAGTGTTTTTCCTATTCCATTTCCAACTTCTATTGTTGGTACTAATAAAATATCTGTTTCTCCACACACTAGACTTTCAAACCCCTTAGTAGCAGCTGCTTCTTTTGATACTGCTAAGTCGAAAGCTATAGGCCCTTCTACATAAACACCTTCTCCAAAACTACCTTCTAATGCCATCTCTTTTAGCTTTGCACCATCTACAGTTGAAGGCATTTTTTCATTTACTTTTTCTTTTGCAGATAAAGATGCTACTTTAATGTCCTTATTTCCTAATGCCTTAGCTGTTAATATGGCATTGTCCAATATACCTTTTTTAGCTTCAAGATTAGGTTCAATATTCATTCCACCATCTGTTAAAAGTAAAAGCTTATGATAGGCTGGTACATCATAAACCATTACATGACTTAATAAATTGTTAGTTCTTAATCCAACTTCTTTATTTAACACAGCTTTTAACAAGATGGAAGTATCTATAATTCCTTTCATAAGAAAATCTGCTACACCTGTAGAAACTAACTTAACAGTTTCTAATGCAGCTTCCATTAAATCTTCTTTATGAATAATTTCAAATAAATCAAGTTTCATGTCTAAGCTTTTACCTATTTCTTTTATTTTAGGTTCGTCACCAACTAATATCACATCAACTATATTAAGTTTATACGCCTCATACACTGCCTTTAATACATCTTTATCTTGAGCTGCTGCAACTGCTAACCTCATTTTCTTATTCTGTTGTGCTTGTTTAATTAATTGTTCTAGCTTATTAATCATAATATCACCTCTTAGTTTAATAGTTTTACACATAAGTAATTAATTCTACAAATCTTAAGATTATCCTTCACTTAATATATAAACAATTCAAACTTTTAATAAAAAACACTACAATTCCATAGGTAGAGCTGATCTATTATATAATAAAAGCTTTATATTTTTAAATCATAAGTATGTAAATTAGGATTTTTTTATAACAAAGTATCTAACTTTTCTTTACACACTTTTGTTATTTCATCTTCTGGATTTAAAGCCAAAGACTTGTCTAAACATTCACTAGCTTTTATTAAATCTCCTTTTTCCATATAAGCCATAGCTAAATTACATAGTATTTCATTATTATCTCCACCTATTTCTAGTGCTTTTCTAAAACACTCTATAGACTTATTATAATCTGTTATACCTGCATAACATAGTCCTAGTTCTGCTAAAGTATCTAATTGATTCTCTTCTAGCTCTAAAACTTTTTCAAAATATTTAATTGCTTCTTTATACTGTAATAACTGTCTATATGCTAATCCAATAAAGAAAAGAAGATTCCACCACTCTGAATAACTTTCCTCCAAATCTAAAAGGAAAGAAAGGCCTTCTTGAGGTCTTCCACCTAAAACTGCTTCATAACCTCTTTCATATTTCGCTTGATTATCTATTTTTAAAAGCATATTATTTATTTCTACCTTAAGGTTTTCATCTTCACTAAGCTCTACATATTTTTCCCAAGATAGTTTTGCTTTAACAAATTGTTTGACATCAGAATATAGAAAACCTAAATGATAATAAGCTAACTCAAAATTTTCATCTATATTTAAAATTTCTTCAAAACATGTCATAGATTCTTTTTTAAAAACCTTTTGTGCCTTTGCCTTATTAGTTAATTTTTCACTAACATATTTTACTAAAGTAAGACCATAATTAAATAAATAATATGTGTTTTTATTGTTTAGCAAAACTAAAGCTTTTAAAAATATAATACTTTCTATAATTTTATCTTCATCTGCAAATTTAATAGCTTCAAAATTAATATATTTTTCAATATCTGGATTAACTGCATATAAAAACTCAATGTATTCATCTTTATATTTAAAGTTAGAATCTACACCTAAAAGATAAATCATACCTCTTACTATTGCATTAGCTGTAACTATTTTATCTTCTTCTTTAGTTTTTATATTTTTAGCTAAATTTTCTGTTAATAGTGGAACATATAAACCTTCATCTGGTATTTTATAGCCTTTTACCTCTATAGCCTCTGGACTTAATTGAATAAAAGATAAGTCCTCTGTTCTTTTGTGAATATACGGTTCTATTAAAAATTTCATAAATATCCCTCTTTTCTAAAACTCTCTCATAAATAATCTTTTCCTACGGTTACTAGTAGTTAATTCTTCAAATAAATATGCTCTATAAATCATAAAGTAAGAAAACCAAATTTGGCTTAACAAATATATGACAAATCCTATAATTGAAATATTAAAGCTGTTAAAAGATATAAAATAGTTAAAAACGTTACTAATAAAACTTAGAATATTTAAAGATGGGCCTGGCATAAAGTAAAAAATAGCTAATAATGCTATATTAGGTACAAACCACTCTATCCAATTTTCCCTTACAAATTCAACCGTATAAGTTATTGTCTCCCAAGGATCATAATACTTTTGATATGTAGCTTCTGGTATTGGATTAAATAATATGAACGACAATGTTATTATTATCATATTAACCGCAGCTAGCCCTATAGTACTTATTAATATTGGTGAGACTAAGCTTAATATTAGCATAGCTAAATACCCCATGAATAAAATTGTCCATAGTTTTCTTAAATATACTGTGAATCCATCTTTAAAATCTTCAAAATCAAACTTTCCTCTACGTAGTATACCGTTTAGTAAATATAGATAACTTGAAATTAAAGCACTAGTAGCTATAATACTAATTAAACCACCTAGTATCCAAAATCCTCTTGAAATCATAGATACAACAAATGTAGCAATAAAGTAAAACAGCCCTGTAAAAATTATAGGCCAATTTTTACCTAAGCTTATTGCAGCCTTTTTAGCTACTCTTTTATTTGTATAAAAAATGTCTCTTAAGATTTCCATAGATCCTATCACCTTCCTTTTTATTCAAAATTCACTTTATGGTATTTACTATCTTCTAAAGCTTTACTTTGAACTTTATAATCAAATAATACAATTATACTTTCTTCTTTTATTTTATCCATATCATATCCAACAGCACACAGTTTTGTAACATCTGCTTTAAATGGTTCAAAGTGAACCTGCTTAATAATCTGTTTAGCCGTCATGTTTTTGTAAAAAGGCAAGTATTTCTCCACATTATCAGTATCTTGTAAAAATACGTGGCATCTATTTTTAAAATCATCGATTTGAACTTTATCAAATATTTTAGGTAGCGAAGATGTTTTAATATTTTTAAGAAAGTCTAATTTTAGTACTTCTTTAAACACTTCAATTTTATCAAATCTGCTATAAATATAAAACTCTGTAATAATTTGATATAGTTTGTTTTTACTATGAGAAATATGGTGATATCCATTAGACTTCCAATATTTCCATAAATCTTCAAAGAACTTAAAACTACTACTATAGAAATTATTTATAATAACTTCTATACTATCAATAAACAAACCAGAATTCCAATATGTTTCTACCATCTCTTCTATTCCTTTTAATCTAATTACCTCGCCATAAGAAAGCCACTTTGTTTCCATTACCTCGTATGGAGGATTATCAGAATAAACATAACCATGCTCTAAAGCATTACTTCTTAAACCAGATCCTTTAAGTAATTTCAAAAAACCAATCTGAAGTTTTTCAGGCCTAAGTTCAAACACATCATCAAAAGATTCTCTAAAGGAGAAATAATCTTCTTCTGGAAGTCCTACTATTAAGTCCAAATGCTGATGTATATTTTTCCCTTCTGAAATTTTCATTACTACATTACTTAATCTTTCAAAATCAACATTTCTATCGATAATTTCAAGAGTTTTTTCATTAGTAGATTGTACACCTATCTCAAATTGGAACAGTCCTACTGGTACTTTACTTAAAAAATGTAATGTTTCATCATCCATTAGATCTGCAGTAACTTCAAAGTGAAAGTTTGTTTTTCCTTTATGATTTTCCAATATGAATTTCATAATTTCCATAGCATAAGATTTTTTAGCATTAAATGTTCTATCTACAAACTTTACCTGTCTTACTTCTTGATCTATAAAATATTTTATTTCTCTTTTTACCCTTTCTATAGGTAAGAATCTAACTCCTGACATAGATGATGATAAACAATACTGACAGTTATAAGGACACCCTCTTGAACTTTCATAATAAACAATTTTATCTGGATCCAAAGTCTCATTTTCATAAGGAAATGGTATACTATCCATAGATGGCAATTGTTTCTGTGCTTTAGTAAACACCACTTCGCCCCTTGCTCTAAAGGCTATACTTTTTATTAAAGAGTAGTCTTCATTGTTCTTTAGGGCTAAAATAAGATTTTTAAATACATTTTCTCCTTCTCCAATAACAACAATATCTATTGAATCATTTTCTTTCATTAAAATATCAGTACCGAAAGAAACTTCTGGTCCGCCTAAAACTATAGTTACTTCTGGCATAATCTTTTTTATAT
Organism: Alkaliphilus sp. NP8; assembly: GCA_015978205.1. Lineage (GTDB taxonomy): Bacteria > Bacillota > Clostridia > Peptostreptococcales > Natronincolaceae > Alkaliphilus_B. The sequence continues at coordinate 5,069 of JADWMM010000032.1, forward strand.
GCTTAGTTATATAGTCGATCATCTCCATATTCCATATGTAGCAAGAAAAACAAAGTACATTTGGATTATGATCATAAATTTCTGTCATTATATAATCTAAACTATTATTAATAGTGAACTCTCTCGTTTGAATACTATCATTATTATCTAATACATTACATACCGACTTTTCTAAGTAGCGCATAGCTAAATTAGTATGAATATATTTTGCATTTAATGAAGCTAATAATACTTTCATTTTTTACCTTCTTTCATATATTATTATTGTGGTGTTTTTATATTTAAGTTATATAAATATTCTTTTAGGAACGATTTCTGTTTGTAATTATATCACACATTTACATTTCGTAAACAAATCATGTATTCTATAAAGCTTATATTTTGAACAATATTTTAGATTAATCACAAAAAAACATTGTATTTGATAAGCATTTTCATTATAATAAAACCATGAGAATAACGAAAGGTGGTCCTACATTGTTTGCTCAAACACATAAAATCATTTCAGAGCACGTTCACAACAATATAAAAAGTATACTCGGTGTTGATTTAAATAAGTTGAACTTAATTTACGGTAGTATAAAACCAGACATTTCATATAGCCTTGCTAAACTAGATCATTTTAAACCACAATCATTTGAATTTGTTTGTAACGAAATTAACGAACTATCTAGTTATGATTTTGAACAAAACAAAGAGTTTATTAAGCTTATTTCTACACGTATAGGAGTAGCTACTCATTTTATTTCTGATTTTTTCTGTGTTCCTCATAACGATAGAGATAAATATGAAAATAACTTTATTGAACACTTTAAATACGAAAATAGCCTTCATAAACTCTTTAAAAATTTTAATGAAAAAATCGAAATACCTCATAACTATTTTAATATTTCTAACTGTTCATCTGAGTCAGTGAAAATTCTTGTCGATAAATTCCATGCACAATATAAAAATAGAGGAGAATCTCCTTTAAATGATGTTCGAAGTTCTATACAAGTATCGTCAATAGTTGCTCTTTTCATAATTTATAATTCTTTAAATAAAAATAAGGTGATTCAACTAGCCAGTTAAGCTATATTAAAAAAGAGTCCATAATTCTATGGGCTTTTTTTTATATAACAAACTATAATCCATGCTTTAAAAATTAGTATTATATATTTAACTTAAGTTTTTTGTGGAAACATGAAGGTTTTTTATTATTTTTGTAGAATTAACTAATTTATAAAGGTATAATGTAGTAAAATTATATGGTTTGATAAGAAAGGGGTACAACCAATGGAGGAATTTTCTAAAATATCGTTTCAAGAAATATCAAAACAAGACATGCTTATGATTATTAAAGCCTTAGAATATACAGGAGAAAATGCTGAAATTCCTTCTTTTATTGAATTAAAAGATAGTATATTAAAACAATTAAGTGCATTATCTGATTCCACAGAAGAAGAGTTTCTTGAATACTTACAAAAATAGTTTTAGAAAAAGACAGTTATTTTTAGCTGTCTTTTTCTTTAATAAATTTATACTCTCCAGATTTACTTTCAATTATTAACTCTATATAGTCATTAAACTGTCTTCTATCTTTAATTTTTATATTATTTAATATTGGGTGCTTTAATATAGCTCCTTTATCTAAATTAAAAACATTAATAACTGCATTATCTTTTTCAAATTCTTTTTTTCCGATACTATATTCTTTTAACCTATCTAAATAATTATCCATACTCTTTATAAACTTAATATCTTTTATATTATCAGTGCATACTCTCTCTTTATTTTTTAATAATCCAAAAAGTCCATATGTTATAGCATATATTTCTTTTTCATTCCATTCAAAGATATGACCAATATCATACTTACCTTCATGTAACTGGAAAAACTTTATTAAAGCTGAAATGAATATATTCTTACTATTAGCATTAGTAAAATTATATTCATTAGAATCTTTAATTCTATCTACATCTATTAGATAGTTTATTTTTTCCTGCTCAAATTTAATTTTATAATTACTTGGTAATTTTCCATTAGTATATTCCTCTAATTCTGTTAATTGTAACTGTATTAAATAGTCTTTAAGGTCATCAATTAATTTATCTTTTTCAACTTCTTTATTCTTTAACATAAAATAAATACTTCTAAGTAACAAAAAACCTGTTAACACTACTACAGGATGTCTGTTTATATAAATAATGTTTTTATAGACTTGCTCTTGTGCAGCGTTAAAATTTTTGTTAGCTAATGCTATAGGAAAAATCCTACTAAAAGCTTCTCCCCTTTTATCTTCCCAATAAAATTTGCTAAAATAGTATTTACTACCTAACTTTAGCCTACGTAAATAGTTTTCAGGTCTACCATATCTATAATATTGCCATAACTTAAGTTCTTTAATTATTCTTTTATAGTCTACTAAAACCTGTCTTTTTTCTTTATTATCTACAAGGCACTTACAGTTAATAAGCATTAGCTGAGTAATATAACTCCACTGTCCAGTTTCAGCATCTAGCTTTAAATTATTATTATGAAAATATGTAAAAGGGGTTAAATTTTCATTATTACTATTCTCTCTTAAAAATCCTAATGCATCTCCATATGCCATATATTCTAATATATTTTTTTCTTTTTCATTATTCAACATATCCCCTCCTAAAACCAATATATAAATAAAGCAGCTAATCTTGTATATAAGGTAGCTGCTTTATTTATTACATTTTTTCTGGTGCCTTAATTCCTAATAAATATAATCCTATACTTAAAACTTCTTTAGTAGCAAAAACAATTGCCAATCTTGCCTTTTTAAGATTTTCATCTTCAACCAAAATTGGATGATCATGATAAAATCTATTAAAAGCTTGAGCTAAGTCAATAATATGTCTAGTAATAATTGATGGTTCATTCTTTCTTTGAGAATCCTTAATAATCTGTGGAAATTGTTGAATTTTCTTTACTACTTCTAAAGTTACATCATCTACTAATAATTCTGCTTTAAAGCTATCTTCTACACTTACTCCCGCTCTTCTTAAAACACTACATGCTCTAGCATGTGTATATTGTACATATGGTCCAGTTTCACCTTCAAAATTTAAAACTTTATCCCAATTAAATACATAGTCTTTTATTCTATTGTTAGATAACTCTTGGAACATAACAGCTCCTATTCCTACTTGGTTAGCTACAGTATCAAGATCTTCTAAATTAGGACTTTTTTCTTTTATAATTTCTTTAGTTTTATCAACAGCCTTGTTAAATACATCTTCTAAAAATACTACTCTTCCTTTTCTAGTAGACATAGTTCCTTCTTCTAAGCTTACCATACCGAATGGCACATGAACACAATCATCTGCCCAATCATACCCCATAAGCTCTACTACTTTTTTCCATTGCTGGAAGTGAAGGTTTTGCTGTGATCCAACTACATATATATTTTTATAAAAATCATATGTTTCTTTTCTATAAATTGCTGCTGCAATATCTCTAGTAATATATAAAGTAGATCCATCACGCTTTCTAATTAGTGCAGGAGGCATTCCGAATTCTTCTAAGTCTACTATATCTGCACCCTTAGATTTTTTAAGAATATTAGCCTCTTCCATTTTCTTTACTGCATCTGGCATTTTATCTGAATAAAAGCTTTCTCCAGCATATGAATCAAATTTAATATTTAACATGTTATAAACTCTGTTAAATTCATCTAAACTTACTTCTCTAAACCATCCCCAAAGCTTTGTAGCTTCTTCATCTTTATTTTCTAGCTTTTTAAACCATTCTCTGCTTTCATCTTCTAATTCAGGTTTCTCTTCTGCTTCTTCATGGAATTTAATATATAGTTTAAGCAAAGTAGGTATTGGATTAGCCCTTACTTCTTCTTCATTTCCCCATTTTTTATAAGCTACTATTAATTTTCCAAATTGCGTCCCATAATCACCTAAATGATTTATAGTAATAGTATTGTAGCCTAAGAATTTATATATTTTATATAATGAATTACCTATAACAGTAGTTCTAATATGACCAATGTGAAATGGTTTTGCTATATTTGGTGAAGAAAATTCTACAATAACATTTTTACCATTTCCCATTAAACTACTACCATAAGTTTCTTTTTTTAATAAAACTTCCCCAATAACAGATTTAATAAAATGCTTCTTATCTATAAAAAAGTTTAAATAAGCTCCAGCTGTTTCAACTCTTTCTATAAAATCTCCTTTATGTAAATTTGTTGCAATGTCTTCAGCTATAAGATTCGGTGCTTTTCTAAAAACTTTAGCTAGTTTAAAGCAAGGAAATGCAAAATCTCCCATTTCAGAATTAGGCGGTATCTCTATCATAGCTAAAATTTCTTCTTGAGTAAGCTGCGGAATACTTTTTCCTAAAACATCACTCAATTTTTTCTTAAAATCAGTCATCAAAAATCCTCCCTATATTTCTTTATTAAAAAAACTCGTATCTATACATTATAATACTTTCTATACGTATATGGAATTAAATTAAACATAATTTTTATAAAAAATCTTCTTCACTACATACTTCTATTCCATTTTGCATTAATAAAGCTGTTGTTACGCCGCTACCAGCACTTAAAACTCCTTTAAAACTTCCATTATAAATTTGTCCATATCCACAAGAAGGACTTTTTGCTTTTAAAATCGCTTTTGTAGCACCTAGACTTTTTGCTATTTTCAAAGTTTCATATGCACCTTTAATAAACTCTGCCGTAACATCTACTCCATCTATATTTATTACTTTGGCCTTCCCCTTCAATACATCTTCTCCATTTCCACCTTTAATTTCTGCTGGAAGTCGTGGAGTAGAAAGGCCTCCTAATTGTTCTGGACAAATAGGCACTATATTTTGCTCTTTTAAATGTTTTTTCACTTCTTCTTTTAAGTTATTTTTTCCATTATACTTACAGTTAACTCCAAGTAAACAAGCACTTATTAATACCATACTATTCACCTATTTTTCTGTAAAGTTATTTAAGTTCTACTATAGTTACTCCAGCGCCACCTTCTCCGTAGCCACCTTCTCTAAAGCTTTTTGCATGTTTATGTCTTTTTAGCATTTGCTTAATACCTTTACTTAATACACCTGTACCTACACCATGTATTATAGTAACCTGAGCTAAACCTGCAATATAAGCATCGTCTAAATATTTATCTACTTCATATCTAGCTTCCTCTAAATCTTTACCTCTTACGTCCAATTCAGACTTAGCACTTTCAGCTTTAGATTTAACTATTTTTCCTGTACCAGTTTTTTTAGAATCCTTTTCTTCTTCGCTTCTTTTTAAATTAGAAACATGCATATTAACCTTCATAATTCCTACTTGAATTTGAACTTCTCCATTCTCATTTTCTGGAGAAACTACATATCCTATTTGATTTAAAGATAAGACTTTAACTGCTTCCCCAGGCTTAAGATTTTTAGGTGGCTTTTTATTAGTTTTTAATACTAATTTATCACCTGAATCTTTTGCTAATTTATTCATTTTTCCAGATATATTTCTTCTAGCTTCTTCTATCTTTCTATTCATTTCTTTTTCTTCTAAATCTACTTTTAAAGATTTCAAGTTATTTATAATTTCCTCTGCTTCTGCTTTTGCCTGCTTAACAATTTTATAAGATTCTCTTTTAGCTTCTTTCATTACTTTATCTTTTTGAAGCTCCAGCTGTTGTTTCTTCTCATAATACTTTTCTTTTAGTTTTTCAGTTTCCATTCTAAGTCTTGTAGCCTCTGCTTTTTCTTCCTCTGCAGTAGTACGATTTTTTTCAATATTTTGTAGCAATTCTTCGAAATGAATATCCTCTGTGCTTAGCAATTCCTTAGATCTATCTATTATGAAGTCTGATAACCCAAGCTTTCTAGAAATCTCAAAAGCATTAGATTTTCCTGGTACTCCTATTAATAGCTTATAAGTTGGACTTAAAGTATTTATATCAAATTCTACAGAAGCATTTTCTACCTCTGGATTAGATAAAGCATACTGCTTTAATTCACTATAGTGTGTTGTAGCCATTGTTGTTGTACCCATCTCTTTAAGATGATTCAGTATAGCCATAGCAAGAGCCGCACCTTCTGTAGGATCTGTTCCTGCACCTAATTCATCAAATAAAACTAAGGATTTACTACTTACATTATTCATAATGTTTACGATATTAGTCATATGAGAGGAAAACGTACTTAAACTCTGCTCAATACTTTGTTCATCTCCTATGTCAGCAAAAACTTGGTCAAATACAGCTAATTCAGTTCCATAATCAGCAGGAACATGAAGTCCGCTTTGTGCCATTAATGTTAAAAGACCTAGTGTTTTTAAAGTTACAGTTTTTCCTCCTGTATTAGGTCCTGTAACAACTAATATATGAAAATCCTCTCCCAGCCACATACTATTTGGAACTACTTCATCTACACTTAATAGTGGGTGCCTACCATTTTTAACTTTTATATTTCCATTTATATTTAAATTAGGTTCAACTGCTTTCATTTCAACAGAAAGTTTTCCTTTAGCAAATATAAAATCTAAATTCTTTAAAACAATTTGATTAGCTTTTATATCTTCTCCTCTTTCAGCTATCATTGCAGCAATCTCTAGTAATATTCTTTCGATTTCAGCTTCTTCTTTAATTTTTAATTCCTTTAACTGATTATTTAGCTCTACAACTGCCATAGGCTCAATAAACAACGTAGCTCCACTTGAAGATTGATCATGCACTAATCCAGCTATATTCCCTTTATGCTCTTGCTTTACAGGCACTACATATCTATCATTTCTCATTGTAATAATAGGATCTTGTAAATATTTTTGAGTAGATGCAGAGTTAATAATACTATTTAATTTATTTCTTACAGAATCATTCTTAGAAGCCATTTGTCTTCTTATATGCTTAAGCTCACTACTAGCATTATCCGATATTTCTGTTTCACTAAGAATACACAAATCAATTTTTTCTTCTATATCCTTTAGCGAAACAAGACTTTGTACTAATCCTCGAACTATAGGATATACACTTTCCTCATTATATTCTTTAAAAAAGCTTTTAAGTCTTCTAACTATAGATAGTGTATCTTTAAGCTGTAATAATTGAGCAGGATCTAAATAAGATCCTATTTCTGTTCTTTTTATGTAGGGCAATACATCATGAATTCCACCTAAAGGAACATTCCCTTTTTTTATAAGTATGCTCTCAGCCTCACTAGTCTCTTTTTGCCATTGTACAATTTTATCAATATCTGAAATTGGATTAAGTTCTCCTACTTTTTCCTTGCCTAAAGAAGAAGAACATTTATCCTCAAGCTTTTTTATTATCTTTACATACTCTAAAACTCTTAAACTTCTTCCATTCATTAAAGACACCTCATTACCAAAAATTCTATAATATATTAAAATTAAATCTTTCTACATACTTATATTTTTACTTTATCATATTATATTCAAGCTTTTTGTTCAACTATTACACATAACTTTTAATATTATTTCTATATTTTATACATAATATATAACCTACTCAATATTTGTCGTGTGTATTTTTTATTAAATATGCAATTAACTATTTATAATATGTAAAAAGTGCCATCTTAATTAGAATAGGCACTTTTTACAAAATTAATCATTTTTTATTTTTTTTGAGCTTTCTGTCTTGCAGATTTGTTTAGTATCTTCTTACGAAGTCTAATGCTCTTTGGAGTAACTTCTACTAATTCATCATCAGCTATAAACTCTAAAGCTTGTTCTAATGAAAATATAATAGGCGGTGTAAGTTTTAACGAATCTTCAGACCCTGATGCACGCATATTAGTTAACTGCTTTTTCTTACATACATTTACCATTATATCTTCTAGTCTAGAGCTTTCTCCAACTATCATACCCTCATATACTTCTGTACCAGGACTAATAAACATTTGCCCTCTTTCTTGAGCACTATTAATACCATATCCTGCAGCAGTTCCACTTTCGAACGCTATTAGAGAACCTCTATTTCTAGCTCGAATTTCTCCTCTATATTTATCATAACCATCAAATAAGTGATGAAAAACCCCATATCCTTTTGTATCAGTTAAAAATTCTGATCTGTAACCTATTAATGCTCTAGATGGAATTCTAAACTTAAGCTTCATTATGCCTGTACCTGTAGGTTCCATATTAAGCATTTCAGCTTTTCTCATATTAAGTTTATCAATAACAGCACTCACTGATTCTTCAGGAACCTCAACAAATAAAATTTCCATAGGTTCTTGTAAACCTTCTTCTGTTTTCTTTAAAATTACCTCTGGTCTTGAAACTGCAAATTCATATCCTTCTCTACGCATTGTTTCGATTAAGATTGATATGTGAAGCTCACCTCTACCTAAAATTTTAAAGGAGTCAGCAGAAATTTCTTCCATTTTCATAGCAACATTTGATAATAGCTCTCTCTCAAGTCTATCTTTTAAATGTCTACTAGTTACATAATCTCCTTCTCTACCTGCAAACGGACTATCATTTACCATAAATGTCATAGAAATAGTTGGATCATCAATTTTAACTGATGGTAAAGGATCTACTTTATCTATTGAACATACAGTTTCTCCTATATTTATATCAGCAATACCAGATATTGCTACAATTTCTCCAACAGTAGCTTGTTCACTGTCTACACGATTTAAACCTTCATATGTGTATAAATTGCTTATTTTTACATTTACTTCTTTACCATCTGTTCTAACTAAAGTTGCACTTTGACCTTTATTAAGCTTCCCTCTAGTTATTTTACCAATACCAATTCTACCTATATATTTATCATAATCAATAGATGTTATTAGTAATTGAAGTCCATCATCTTCTTCACCTTCTGGGCTTGGGATATGCTCTAAAATACTTTCATAGATTGGAATCATATCTTTTTCTTCATCATCCATGTCTAATTTAGCAAATCCTTCTTTAGCTGAAGCATATACTGCCGGAAACTCTAACTGATCGTCATCTGCTCCTAGCTCTATAAATAGATCTAACACTTCATCTATAACTTCTTCAACTCTAGCTTCTGGTTTGTCAATTTTATTTACTACAACCACTGGTGTTAATCCAGCTTTTAAAGCTTTTTGAAGTACGAATCTTGTTTGTGGCATCGGTCCTTCATATGCATCTACAAGTAAAAGTACACCATCAACCATGTTCATAATACGTTCTACTTCTCCACCAAAGTCAGCATGTCCAGGTGTATCTACAATGTTGATCTTTACATCTTTATATTTAATAGCAGTATTTTTAGAAAGAATAGTAATACCACGCTCTTTTTCTAAAGAATTAGAATCCATTACTCTTTCTTGTACTACTTCATTAGTACGGAATGTTCCACTTTGCTTTAACATTTCATCTACTAATGTTGTTTTACCATGATCAACGTGTGCAATGATAGCAACATTTCTTATATCATTTCTTTTCATATTATTTCAACTTCTTCCTATATAAATTTATTTCATATGTTCTAGTATGAACATAATTTAATTTTTTTAAAAAAATAACCATAAGATTTATACTATCATAAATAAATTTATATGGCAATAAAAACTATTCTTAATACTTGAATAAAAATATAGCGCCAATCAACTATATGATTGACGCTACACATTTTAAATTATTTCTACTATCTACTTGGAAATATACAATTCAATTATAGAGAGGTTTTAAAGTAGCTTTCTTGACTTACTCCCCAACTTTTAAGTTTTGAATTTGTACCTATCCAAATAGGAATATTATTTGGTATAATTTCAAATAGTTCCTCAACATCTGAATTAATCATACGTATACATCCTAACGAAACATTTGTTCCAATAGAATATGGTGCACTATTACCATGTACTCCATATACTCCTCCTCCACCATAAGAAATACCTATCCATCGTTTTCCAAGAGGATTATTTGCAGCTCCACCTTTTGCTGATTTTCCTTTATAACTCCACGAAGGATTAACAGTTTTTCTAACTATTGTAAACTTACCTTCAGGAGTAAGGCTAGGTTCTTTTCCTTGTGCAATTGGATATTTTTCAAGCACCTCTTTACCTTTATATAAGGTTAATATTCTTTTTGTTTTATTCACTGTTATCCAGTAGTAGTTTGATGCTGGGTTTTCTACCAAATCAGTATATTCATATTTTTCTTCTATAATTCTTCTTAATGTTGCTCCTTTAACTTCTGGACCTATCATACCATCTACAGTAAGGTTATGCTCACTTTGAAATCGCAATAAAGCATTTCTATTGTTTAGACCTTTATTATATTCTTCTTTGTAAAATCCTAATTCTTTAAATTTAGAATAATGATTAACTTCTAAATTTAAAACACTTTCTACATTAGTTCTAACAGCACTGTTTATTGCATTTACATCTATTTTTACTGTAGTAGGTGCTAATAAAATACTAGATACAACCAAACTTGAAACAATAGATTTAAGTATAAAATCACCTCCTGTACTAAATAAGTGACTTTTTATAATTGTCCTTCTTTAATATATTCACAAAAAAATAAAAAAGACCTTAGGTTTTAACCTAAGATCTTCCTAAATTTGTTATGCTTTTTCATTATTTTAACTACAATAAAGGATTTCATACTGTTAACTTATTACAAATTTTTGGTATTATATTTCTTAGCTATATTCTCTGCTATCTTTATACCATCTACTGCTGCCGAAACGATTCCACCAGCATATCCTGCTCCTTCTCCACAAGGATATATTCCTTTTATATTACTTTCTAAATTTTCATCTCGAACAATTCTAATTGGGGAGGAACTTCTGGTTTCTACTCCTGTCATTACTGCATCATTCATTCCAAAACCTTCTAGCCTTTTATTTAACTCTACTAAAGCTTCTTTAAAGGATTCCGTTACATAGTGTGGTAAACATTTCTTTAAATCCGTTAATTTAATTCCTGGATTATAAGAGTTATTTACACTTCCTAAATTAGTTGAAGGTACATCGTTTAAAAAGTCTCCTACTAATTGAGCTGGAGCTTTATAATCACTTCCACCTTCTATAAATGCACTTTGCTCCCATTTTCTCTGGTAGTACATACCAGCTAAAGGGTGTTCACTACCAAAGTCTTCTGGTCCTACACCGACTAATAATGCACTATTAGCATTTTCTTTATCTCTTGCATATTCACTCATTCCATTAGTAACAACTCCACCTTCTTCAGATGCAGCAGCTACAACAGTACCTCCAGGACACATACAAAATGTATATACAGATCTTCCATTTTTGCAGTGGTGTACAAGCTTGTAATCAGCTGCTCCTAATCTTGGATGATCTGCAAAGATACCATATTGACTTTCATTAATCATCTTCTGTGGGTGTTCTATTCTAACACCTATGGAAAATGGTTTTTGATTAATTCTTAGACCTTTTTCATTAATCATTTCAAATGTATCTCTTGCACTATGACCTACAGCTAATACAGCAGTTTCTGTATTTATAATTTTATCATCATTAATTTTTACACCTTTTATTTTTCCATCTTCAATTAAAAAATCCGTAACTTTACTTTCAAAATATACTTTTCCACCTAAAGAAATTATTTTTTCTCTAATATTCTTAACAACCTCTCTCAAAATATCAGTTCCTACATGAGGACCACTAGAATATAAAATTTTATCTGGAGCTCCAGCATTTATAAATTCTTCTAATACTTTTCTACATCTTGGGTCTTTAATTCGAGTTGTTAGCTTTCCATCTGAAAAGGTGCCTGCTCCACCTTCTCCAAACTGAACATTAGAATCTTTCGTAAAATCACCAGTTTGCCAAAACTTTTCTACATCTTTGGCTCTTTTTTCTACATCTTTGCCACGTTCTACTAAAATAGGTTTGTAGCCCATTTCTGCTAGTATTAATGTTGAAAATAATCCTGCAGGGCCAGAACCTATTGTTACAGGTGAATGTTGTAGTTTTTCATTACCTTTTTCTACATATTGATACTTCATATTTGGAGTAACAGATACATCTTTCAATTTAGGTTTTTTAAGTATTTTATCTTCATTTTTTACCTTTACATCAACTGTATATACAAAATAAAGCTGATTCTTTTTTCTAGCATCTATAGACTCTTTGTAAATACTATATTCAATAAGTTCCGATTCACTTATTTTCAATTTTTTAAGTAATAACTTTTTTAAGTCCTCTTCACCTTGATCGATTGTAGTTTTAATTCCCGATACGCGTAGCATATTCATTCTTCCTTCCTATATATAAATCACTTTACTTATACTATTTAACAGCAGCTTCTGTTCCGGCAACATAACCAGAAGACCATGCCCACTGCAAATTAAAGCCTCCACAGTCACCATCTATATCTAATAGTTCACCAGCTATATATATACCTGGCATTAGCTTAGACTCTAATGTTTCAGAATTAACTTGTGATAAATCTACTCCACCTGCAGTTACTTGAGAATGATTCCAAGATTGAGAACCTATTATTTTGAATTGCCAATCTTTTAGAAGTCTAACTATCTTTTCTATTTCCTTGTTAGATGTTTCATAACATAATCTTTTAATATTACGTATATTAGCTTCTTTTAAAATTATAGGGATTAGTTTTTTATTTATTAATCCTATAAAACTAAAGTCAAGTGGACGATCATATTGATACGATAATCTAAGACTTATTAGATCTAAAAGTTCTTCATATGTATGGTTAGGAAACATATCTACTTTAATTGTAGGATTCTTTTTACACTCAAGACTTTCTATAGATTTTCTACTAAGTTGTAAAATTGGAGGGCCAGATATACCATAGTCTGTAAACAGAAGTTCTCCCTCTTCAGTTCTCAATACTTCATTATTTACAATGATAGAAGCCTGTCCATCAAACTTTACACCTTTAACAGACTTTAAAAAAGGCGATTCTAATTTTAACTGAACTAAAGCTGGAAAAGGTTTTATAATACTATGACCTAATTTTTTAGTTAATTCATATCCACTTCCGTTTGATCCTAAATTAGGATTCGATTTTCCACCAGTAGATATAATAACCTTATCACATTTATATTCTTCTCCATTTATATCCTTAAGTATAAACTTATTCTTGTTTTGTATTATTTCTTCTATTTCTACATCGTATATTACTTGTACACCTAGTTTTTCTATTTCATATTTTAATACATCTAAAACACTTCCAGCTTGATTAGACATAGGAAATACTTTCCCTCCATCTTCAACCTTGTGTGCAATTCCTAAAACTTCAAAGAAATTTATAGTATCTTCAACTGTAAATCTTTTTAAAACATTGCTAGCAAATTCTTTGTTTTTGCCATGTATGCAGCTTAAATTCTCTGCAGTAAGATTAATATTAGTCATGTTACATCTTCCGTTACCTGTTGCTAATATCTTTTTCCCTACTCTATTCATTCTTTCATATATTACTACATTAGATCCGTTTCTTGCAGCTACTATTGCAGCTACTAATCCAGCTGCTCCTCCACCTATTATTGAAATTTGTTTTTCCATACTAATAATCCCCTTCGCTACTAAGCTTTATCTGCTCTGTTTAATTTGCGTCTTTGCTAATTATATATAATATTAGTATTTACTTCAACTATACCTTTCATTACTTTTAGCTTTTAAAAAATAAAACAAGCATGACAACTTAAGACTAAAAGTCATCATACTTGTTAAAGTTTATTTCAATATTATTTATAAATAATATATGTAGTATCTAAGCTGGAAAATCCTTATACATTTCTTTTTTAGCTCCACAAACTGGACATTTTTCCGGTGCTTCTCCAACTACAGTATGCCCGCAAACTGGACATACATATACTGTTCCAAGCTCCATATCTTTGCCTTGCTTTGCCATATCTTGAGCATCTTTAAATAGCTTTGCATGAATTTTTTCTGCTTCTAAAGCATAGTGGAAAGCTTTTTCAGCACCTTTTTCTTCTTGAAAACGTGCTGTTTCTAAATAAACAGGATACATCTGCTCTATTTCATGAAGCTCCCCATCTATTGCTCCTTGTAAATTATTTTCTGTTTTACTCGCTCCAAATACAGCTCCTGCTGTAACAGTAAAATCTCCTTCTTTATCCTTTAGCTCTCTAAAGTGATTATCTGCATGAGCATACTCTGCATAGGCTATTGCTCTAAAAAGCCTTCCTATATTGGGCATGTTTTCTTTATCTGCTACATCGCCCCAAATTAGATATCTCATATGAGCCATACTTTCTCCACCATATGCTGATCTTAAAAAATCTGCTGTCATAGCATTATTTACTGACATGTATAAACACTCCTTTAATAATTAATAACGTTCTGTCTTACACGTAATTTCTCCATTAGTTATTATTGAGCCTATTAATAAAAAGTATACATGTCTTGTTTAATGCTTATTATAAATTAATTTAGTTTTCTAGTTTTCACTAACTCTTTCTTTTAACCTATCTTCACTAATTTGTAATCGCTTAGATAATATAAATGTTATAATAATAGCTGCAATTATTCTAGTTCCTAATAATAAGTATCCATTGGCGCCAACTGCAACAAATAGTAGGGTATCTTCAAATACTGCATGACAAGTAATTAGAAAGACTGAAATTAAAAACATATCCTTTTTAGAAAGGTCACCTTCTTTAGCACTTTGTATTAAAACCCCAGCACCATAAGATAAACCGAAAATTATTCCTATTAAAAGTGGTAATGTAGATTCTTTGGACATACCTAAAAACTTTGTTAAAAATCTAGATGAATTAGATATTTTATCTAACACTTTATAATCCTTAGCTATTTGCATAATAATCATAAGAGGTATAACTACTATAGCTAGGGAATAAACCGTATCGAAGCTTCCCATTAACCCCTCTCTTAAAATATCTATCATATTAGAGCACCAACCCTTCCTACAATAATACCAAACAGAACTGCTAGACCCATTCTAATTAGTAGAGCATGAGAAACTTTAAATCCTAATTTTTTAACAACAGCAGTTTCTACTAATAGAGAATGTGAAAAAGAAAGCATTATAGATAAAATAGTAATTTGTAGTATTGTTAAATCTATAGCTTTCATAGCTCCTATAGCAGCATATATATTAAGTACATTTCCAAGAACTAATACTATGGCTGCCTCACCAGGTAAATTAAAAATTCCCATTAATGGTTCAAATAAAACAGTTATCCAATCTATTAAAGGAGTACTATTTATTATTGTTACAATAATATAAACAGGTACCATTACTTTAGCTAAAAGCCATGTAGTTTCTAGCCCTTTTTTAGTACCTGTCTTTATAGAGTTTAGTAGCATATTACTCACACCTCCCATTTTATTTTGATGTTATTTAATATTTATAGTCATTTAAATATTCTTCTATGATTAATATTAAAGTCTTATAAATTATACCATATTAGCTTTTTAAAGTTAACTTATATAGTTTATTTTCATATTATAAAATTGAATAATAGTAAACTAAAAAAGGAGTGACTATAATGGGATATTCAGAAATAAATTGTAGAAATACAGCTGTAGCATATATAAAAGGTGGTCCTCTTGCACCTAATATTAGAGGAATGGTTCGGTTTGAAAAAGCTGCAGGAGGTACAAATGTATATGTTGAAATAACTGGACTTCCATGTTACAAACCAGCAATGGGAAATAATGCTCCCATAGGCCCTCATGGCTTTCATATTCATGAAAACGGTACCTGTGAAGTAGGTGACCCTAATAACCCATTCCAAGCTGCAGGTGGACATTGGAATCCGTATGACCAGCCTCATGGAAACCACGCAGGAGATTTTCCAGTTTTATTTTCTAATGATGGAGTAGCTATAATGGAGTTTTTTACAGATAAATTTACTGTTGAAGATGTAGTAGGAAAAACAATTATAATTCATGAAAATCCAGACGATTATAGATCTCAACCTTCTGGCGATGCAGGTAAAAGATTAGCTTGTGGAGTTATTATGTGGGGTTGATATTTAAGTAAATAATATTACCGATGTCTAACGTATACTTTCTTTGTTAGATATCGGTAATATTACAGTTAATCATTTAAAATATACTCATTAAATCAGAAAATTATACTTTTGTACAATCAACTTCATATGTAATATATTCATTATCAAAATTATAACCTAACTTTTGTGCTAATGATAAAGATTCTTTATTCGCCGCATCCCAACTTGGATAAATTCCTCTTTTAATACATTCAATGATTAACTTTGAAGCGCAAACAGTTGCTAATCCCTTTTGTCTATATCCCTCTCTAGTACCGATTTCGATTTCAATTCCCTCATCATAGACAGTATAAGAAGATGCACCGCAAACAAGCTTACCTAAATGCAATATAGCAAACCCAACACCTCGTTTTTTATAATCATCAAATGAAAGAAATTGTGAGCAAAAATCATATGACCATTCTTCTTTCACTGATATATTGTATAAATGTTCGTCTATAGGTACCAAATCATATTCTTCAGAAAGGTTATCTATATAAGCTTGTAACTTGTTTATATTAAAATTATTTGTTTCCTTCTTTATCGCATACCTATAGTATTTTTTGAACTTGTTCTCATATTCTTCTTCAATCAATGTTGCCCAAGATTCATTAGAAGGTACCATTAGAATCCAATCCTTATTATATAAGCTAGGTATATTTTTAACTAATAATCGAGCTTCATCAGCCTGACTATCCCCAGCATAAAAACAAAAATCTCCAGTTATAACTTGGGCACATGTAGGACTTTCAATACAATTTGCCCATGCATTACCCATATGTCCTTGTAAACATGACCATACTAATGTTTCTTTTGTTTTTTCAAATAAAGAACTAATTCTTGATATTTTCTGTTTAGGTAAATAATGTATCATATATATGCATCTCCTATACTATAATTTGCTAGATTGTTTACCAGTACATCCTATAAATATAATATTATTCCTAGTCCTGTCCTCAAAAGTTACTAATACTTAAATTTATATATTACTTTCAACCATTAATTCTTTAGATTTCACTACTTTTTAATAAATATATAATAAACTCCCTCAATTACCTACATTATACATAATCTTTCGTCAATATCTTGTCGAAGTATGTAAAATTAAGAATAAAAAAATAAGCAAACCACCTTTAAGGCAATTTGCTTATTTTGTATTCTTATTTATATTTTAATTTTATTATTAAAATTTATTATTTTAGTTTTTTGCTAAGGTTTTCTAACATGTCTTTTGTCATTGCTGCTAAATCATACTGTGGATCCCAGCCCCACTCTTCACGAGCTTCTTTATCATCTAAAGAATTTGGCCAAGAATCTGCTATTTTTTGTATATCAGCATCTACATCATATTCTAGTTCAAACTCTGGAATATGCTTTTTAATTTCAGCTGCAAGCATTTCTGGGTCAAAGCTCATTGAAGCAATGTTAAATGCATTTCTATGAACTAATTTAGATGGATCAGCTTCCATTATTTTAACTAATGCTGTTATAGCATCTGGCATATACATCATATCCATGTAAGTTCCTTTATCAATAAATGATGCATATTTTTTATTTTTAATAGCTTCGTAGAATATATGTACTGCATAGTCAGTTGTTCCGCCACCAGGTAAAGATTTATGTGAAATTAATCCTGGGAATCTAACTCCTCTAGTATCTAAGTTGTACTTTTCATGGTAGTAGTCACATAATAATTCTCCTGCAACTTTAGTAACTCCATAAATAGTTGTAGGTCTCATTAACGTATCTTGTGGCGTATTGTCTTTTGGTGTAGATGGACCGAATGCAGCGATTGAACTTGGCGTACAAACTGCACAGTTGTTCTTTCTTGCTACTTCTAATACGTTGAATAATCCACCCATATTAATATTCCATGCTAATGCAGGGTTCTTTTCACCAGTAGCAGATAATAAAGCAGCTAAATGATAAATAGTGTCTATGTTATACTTTTCAACTACTTCAGCTAATCTACTTTCATCTGTAACGTCTATTATTTCATAAGGACCAGATTCTACAACTTCTCCAGTTGCTTTATCGTTTATATCACTTGCAACTACATTGTCATTACCATAAGACTCTCTTAACTTCATAACTAATTCTGAACCTATTTGTCCTAATGCTCCTGTTACCAAAATCTTTTTCATATCTACGCCTCCTATTATTTAATTAATAAACTGTAAATCATATAAATATATAAATTACAAACCTTTTATAAAGTAACCTTAATACTTATAATATATTTTACCCATGCTAATGCAAATTATAGAACGAATTATATGATATCATAATTTATATATTTAAATTAAATGTATATATTAAAAATAACGTAATTTGCTAAATTTTACAAGTATATTAGTTAAATTGTTAACAATATTTAATATTTTGTTTATTATCCCACTATTGAAACACTTTAACAAAACTATTAAATTCATCTTTATTTTCTTTTATTTTATCCTCATTTCCTAAAACACACAAGTAATTTTCTTTCATTGCATTTTTTAGTAAAGAACTATATTTTCGTATATCATCTACAGTAGTGTTTAAAACTTCTTCTCTTTCTTTCTGAAGTTCATCTAAAGTTACTTTACTTATATAATAAGTAGTGGCTCTGTCACCTTCCATAAATGGACTTAAAGGTGAATCTAAGTTATTAATTGTACCTATAATATATTTTCTCATTTCTCTTTCATCAGAATTAAAATCTTCTAAGTACTTAAACATATTGTTATATACATTAAGCGTACCTTTTAAGTTTGGATCTCTATAAGAGCTAAATACAAGATTTCCGTTTTTAGAAAAATTAGCTAAAGCCCCATATGCCCCCCCTGCTACTCTAACTTTGTTCCATAAATAATCTAAGCTTATTATAGTTTTTAATACTTGCATATGACCTGAATATTCATAACCTAATTCTTTAAAGTTGACTCCTTTTGCTACATATTGTACCTCTCCAGGTGTTAATAATCCTTCGTTTTTAGGACCTAAATCAAAAGAATAAGTATATTTTTCTAGCTTTTCATTAGGTAGTTTATGTATAAAGGTTTTAACTTCTTTATTAATATTTTCAAAGTCTTTTTGCTCTGATGTAATACTCGTTAAAAGATTGTTTTTGTTAAAAATCAAATTATATGTTTTTATTAAGTTTTCTATTATTTCATCTTTCTTTTCACTGAATTTATCATCTAAGTCAGATATAAACATATAATATGAGATTCCATGAATATTTTCTATATAATTTCCAACAGGAGATAAATATGAGTTTACTCTCTTAGCTGCCATTATATGACCTTGATCTAAAAGACTCATTTCTGATCTAGATTTTGTTTCAGCAATTACTTCTTTAATTCTATTTACTTTATCAAATTTTGTTTTTAATAATAACTCTGTTAATAAAGTAAATAGTTTTTCTATATTACTATTTAATGAAGAACCTCTAACAACAAATTTAGGTAAATAGTCTTTATAACTATGTTTTAAAGAGTAAGTTTCTACTTTAGAATGAATTCCTCCTGTATTAATATTTATTAAATTAGCTAATTCCTCGTAGCTGTGGTTTTCTGTTCTAATTTTACCTATTAAAGTTTCTAATAATACTGAATAAGGAATTAGTTCTTGAGGAATACATTTTGTATCAAAATATAAATTTACATAAGCAATACCATTCGTAAAAGTTGGATAATGTAGAACATCAACTTCTTCTACATTTGATTTAGAAATAGATATATCTTCTACTTCCTTCTTAATATCTTCTCTATTAAGTAAAGGTATTGTTGCTAATGTTTCATCAGTTTCTACTTTAGTTTGATACTCTTCTAGTTTTTCTTTCTTTGTTATAATTTCATTAATTTCATCTTTAGATAAATTTTTCTTACATTCTTCTAGTCTTTCTTTTTCTTTCTTTTCTTTTTTACTTGCTAATCCTTTTTCTGGCTTTAATGTTACTAATGTACTGTGTGTATTGTTTAATATGTTTTCTTCTATTATTTTTTCAAAATAATTACTATTAAGAGCACTTTTTATATTTTTTAAGCTATTTTCATATTCTAAATGTAACCATGGACTTTCATCATAAAGCCAACTATTCATAGCTTTAATATTATAAATTAATCCTTTAGGTCTATGTCCAAAATCAGCTTCTCTTAACTTAAATTCATGGATATTTATTGCTGCTTCAATTAATTTTTTATCTATACCTTCATTTACAATTTTTCTTAAGTTATTTTCAATTATATTTAAAAACTGCTCTTTATCTTCTGTATTAGCTCCCTTAACTACAACACTAAACACAGGCTGCATAATACTGTTATCAAATGAACCAAATACATCTTTACCTATATTTGCTTCAATTAATGCTTTTTTTAGGGGTGCCGCTGGAGACCCTAAAAGTATATAGTTTAAAATGTTAAATGCTAAAACTTTTTCTGGATTTTTTGAACTTCCAACAACATAATTTTTACTTAAATATGTTTTGTTTTTTTCATTTTCATCTGAAGAAATAGAATATACTTCTTCAATATCTTTACTTTCGTTAAAATCAGGTTGCAGTTCAATATCTGAATCTACTTTTATCTCATCAAATTCATTTAAATATTCTTCATCTATAAACTTTAAATTATTTAATATGTCACAATTCCCATATAAATAAATATAACTATTTGATGGGTGATAATAAAATTTATGAAAATCTATGAATTGCTTATATGTAAGATTTGGTATATCCTTTGGATCTCCTCCGGACTCAAATCTATATATAGAATCTGGGAATAAAGACTCTTGTATCTTCCCAAACAGTACTTGTTCTGGAGATGAAAAAGCTCCTTTCATTTCATTATATACAACACCTTTAATTGAAAGTGGCTGGTTTGGCTCTTTTAAGTCATAGTGCCACCCTTCCTGCATAAAACTCTCAGGCTCTTTATATATATTAGGATGAAACACTGCGTCTAAATATACATCCATTAAATTCTTAAAGTCTTTATCGTTTTGACTTGCTATAGGGTACATAGTTTTATCTGAAAAAGTCATTGCATTTAAAAAAGTATTTAAGGATCCTTTAGCAAGTTCAATAAATGGGTCTTTTAGTGGAAACTTTTTTGATCCACAAAGCACTGCATGTTCTAATATATGAGGTAACCCAGTATTATCACTTGGAGGAGTTCTAAAACTAACTGAAAAAACTTTATTACTATCATCATTCTCTAAGTGAATTAATTTAGCGCCACTTTTTTTATGCTTAAATAACCTTCCTATTGAATTTACTTCCTTTATATTTTTTTCGTCTAATAGTTCAAAACCATTATAAATATTTCCTACTTCTAGCCTATCCATCGTTGTTTCCTCCTTAATTTTTAAACCATTATACACTATACTTCTGTACAAACCTATTATTTCCTTTAATACTATATATTATATGTAATAATTTCTCTTCTAAGAAAGTCTAATGCACTAGTTGTTACCATATTGCGTATTCTGTTTCTATTACCATTTAAATTTAATTTTTTATATGTTACATTTCCGTTTAAATAAAGACCTATATAAACAAGTCCTACTGGTTTTTCTTTAGTTCCTCCATCAGGACCTGCAACTCCTGTTACAGATATACCTATATTTGTACTCGCAAGTTTTGCAACTCCTTCAGCCATTTCCATAGCTACTTGTTCACTAACTGCACCATATTCATCTAAAGTTTCAGTTTTAACACCTAAAAGTCTTTCTTTAGAATTATTGCTATATGTAACAACGCCTTCCATAAAGACTGATGATATACCTGGATAATTAATTAATCGTCCAGATAGCAATCCACCTGTACAAGACTCGGCAGTAGCAATAGTGAATTTGTTTTTTATTAACAATTCTGCAACTGTACTTTCTAAGGTAATATCTCCTTCTCCGTATATATTATCTCCTAATATATCTCTTATTTGCTTTTCAAGTGGAACTATTAACTTCTCTGCTTCTTCTTTTGTAGCACCACTAGCTGCTATTCTAAGTGTTAAACCATGGGATTTTGCATATGGAGCTACTGTAGGATTTGTTTGATTATCTACAATATCCATTATTTTTTCTTCCATATGACCTTCTCCAATGCCACATATATTTAAAACTTTAAATGCAAAAACTTTTTCTTGATATTTTTTAAGATAAGGAATAACTTCATTTTCAAATAGAGGCACCATTTCTCTAGGTGGTCCTGGCAATAAAATTAGTTTTTTATTTCTTTCTTCAATAATACATGCAGGAGCTGTACCATTAGGATTGTGTAATATAATAGCTTCTTCAGGGAAATATGCCTGCTTTCTATTACCTTCATTTACAATTAAACCTCTTTTGTTAAAGTAATTCTCTATACTTTTTAATGATTCTTCGTGTAGAAATAATTTTCTATTTAAAAACTTAGCTGCAACTTCTTTAGTAAGGTCATCTTTTGTAGGACCTAATCCTCCTGTAGTAATTATTACATCTGATCTTTGAAATGCTACACTATAAGCTTCATTTAGCCTTGCTTCATTATCTCCAACTACAGATTGATGATAAACATCTATCCCTAAATCTACTAATTCTTTAGCTATATATTGAGCATTAGTATTAACTATTTCACCTAATAAGATTTCTGTACCAATTGAAATAATCTCTGCCTTCAAATTTTACACCTCTTCATATGTCAATTTTTATATGTACTTAGCAAATAAACTTAAATATTTTATGTTATTTTTACAATTATAATTATATTCTATTCTACTATAAATTTTCCTTAATTGCATATTTTAAAACAAGAATAATTCATTTTAACATAAAAAATAATACCCTCTCTAAATAGAGAGGATATTATTATATTTAATTATAAATATTTAAAGTCTGATTTTATTCTGGAATACAAATTACTTGACCTATTTGTAGGTTATTAGGATCTACACCTGGGTTTGCTTCCATTATTGCTTCTACTGTAGTATTGTATCTTTGTGCTAATTTGTAGAATGTATCTCCAGATTTTATTGTATATGGCATTGTTCCTGCTGGACACTTACCTGAGTCTCCTGTTGGTATACAAATTACTTGACCTATTTGTAAGTTGTTAGGATCTACACCTGGGTTTGCTTCCATTATTGCTTCTACTGTAGTATTGTATCTTTGTGCTAATTTGTAGAATGTATCTCCAGATTTTATTGTATATGGCATTGTTCCTGCTGGACATTCGCCTGAGTCTTCTGTTGGTATACAAATTACTTGACCTATTTGTAAGTTATTAGGATCTACACCTGGATTTACTGCTATTATAGCTTCTACTGTAGTATTATACCTTTGTGCTAATTTATAGAATGTATCTCCTGATTTTATTGTATAGGACATTGTTCCTGGTGGACATTTTCCTGGTTGTGGTGTATCTTTTGGAATACAAATAATTTGGCCTATCTGTAAATTATCTGGGTTTACATTTGGATTCGCTTCAAGTAAATCATCTAAGCTTACATTAAATCTTCTTGCTATTGAATAAAAAGTATCTCCTGCCTTTACTCTATATGGCATTGTTCCTGCTGGACATTTGCTAGGTGGCGGAGTAGTTCCTGGTATACAAATCACTTGACCTATATATAAATTATCAGGATCTACATTTGGATTTGCTTCAAGCAAAGCATCCAAGCTCACATTAAATCTTCTTGCTATTGAATAAAAAGTATCTCCGGCTCTTATTGTGTAATAGTTTCCTCCCGGGCATGGTGGTTGATACATAGGTACACAGATTATTTGTCCTATGTAAAGTGCATTAGGATTTACATTTGGATTTGCAGCGATGAGAGCAGATACAGTAGTGTTGTACCTAATAGCTATACTATAAAAAGTATCTCCAGCTCTTATTGTATACGGTTGAGTACCTCTTGGACATGTATTAGGTCTTCTATTATTATAATACATCAATTACCCTCCTTCATTAAATTAATTACTATATGTGTATACGTTAATGTATACTTACTATAATATATTCAGAATGTTAAAAGATGTTCAAAAATTAATATGTTTTTTATAAAAAATTAAGTTTAACTTATTCAAAAAGCCTAGAAAACTAAGTTTTCTAGGCTTTTTCTATCTTATATTTTCTAATATATTAATAAGATTATTATAATTTTCCTTAGGAATGTCTACTAATTTTAGCTCGTCTTTTAATGAAGATAAACTTATTCTCCCTGCAACATATCCATTAACTCTAGCTACTGGTGTTGAAGAAACAAACTCACTAAAAGTACTATATAAACCTTTTAATTCTTTATACGCTTTAGTTACATTCTGTAAATAGTATTTTTGGTGATATCCTTCAGCTATATAAAAATTTTCAAGCGGTTTAATTTCTGTGTATATTTTTTGCTTACCTTCATTTTCAATTTGTCTTTTTACTTCCATAGCTTCTTGTCTTTGAGCATCATCATAATAAAAAACAATAGATTTATATTGAGTATTTTCGGTTTCATATATTGGATTATGTAAGTTCCAATATATATCTAAAAGTTCTCTATAACTAATAACTTCCGGATTGTAGTTTATTTCAACTGTTTCTGAATGGTCCCCTATATTATTGTAATTAGGATTTTTAGTAGTTCCTCCTGCATACCCTACTCGTGTGCTAATTACTCCTTTTATGCTCCCAAACTGAGCATCAGGTCCCCAAAATCATCCTAAAGCAAAAGTTGCCGTAGCCATATTATCATTCATATGTATTCCTCCCATTAGGTAGATTAATTTAAATTAAATTATATTTATATAGTATATACTACCCTGTTTTTATAATTCTCAACCATTTCATTAATCACATGTATTACTATTTTTCTTTATTTATTCAATAAATATCTATATAATTATACTGAGGAATTAATCAATATATTAACATCTTGAGAAAGTAGGGGTTTCATGTTAAGAAAGATACAGTATAATTCACCTGTTATATTAACTTTTACAATATTATCCTTTGTATCATTAATTCTAGGTGGAATAACTAATAACTTTTCAACTGTTTTGCTTTTTTCAGTATACAAGTCTCCATTAAGTGATATATTTTTTTATTTTAGACTTGTAGGTCACGTATTAGGCCATGCAAACTTTCAACATTTTTTAAGTAACTTTCTTATTATACTTTTAATCGGCCCTGTATTAGAAGAAAAGTATGGTTCAAAAATAATGATTCGCATGATATTTGTTACTGCTATTATTACAGGGTTATTAAATATATTATTATTTGATACTGCCTTATTAGGTGCTAGTGGTATTGCATTTATGCTTATTTTACTTAGTTCTTTTGTTAATACTACAAAAGGCAAAATTCCATTAACTCTTATTTTAATTATTATACTATTTATTGGACAAGAATTAATAGACATATTTATAGCAAATGATAATATTTCACAACTTACCCATATAGTCGGAGGATTATGTGGTGGTATATTTGGATTTTATATCGATAAAGAAAAACGAAAAGCATCTGCATAGTGAATTCTTGAGTAAAAAAACACACTCAACTACCATGGCCAAAACCGTAGTTGAGTGTATTTTTATTAAATATTCAAGTTAGAAATGTTATATCTATATTACTCTATCATTTTTCCTATTTCTTTCCCAAACTCATAACATGCTTTTAAATCTTCTTCTGTAGGAACAAACTTTACTTCTAATCCTTCTTTAACAATATCTATTTTTGCATCTTTCATTCTTTTTTCTATACTTGCAACTGCTCCTTTACCCCATCCGTAAGAACCAAAAGAAGCTCCTATTTTCTTTGGAAATCTTAAGCCAATTAATTCTTCTAGTAAATAAGCAACATCTGGAATCATAGTATTATTTATAGTAGATGAAGCTACTAAAACCGCTTTAGCATCTAATATATCTGTCGTTATATCGTTAACATCACTTTTAGATACTCTATAGAATTTTGTTTCTACCCCTTCACTACTTAAGCCATCAACAACAGCTCTTGCCATTCTTTCGGTGCTGTTCCACATTGTATCATAAGCAATTACAGCTTTTTTAGTAGTTTCTCCTTTGCCCCATTCCATATATTTTTCTATTATTTTTTCTGGATTACTTCTCCAAATAAGACCATGGCTAGGTGCAATCATATCTATTTTTAATCCCATTTTTACAATTTCATCTATTTTTCTAACTACTAGTCCACTAAAAGGGGCTAATATATTAGCATAATAACGCTTTGCTTCTTCCATTATAGTACACATATCATTTTCATCATCAAATATTTTTGAAGATGCTAAATGTTGGCCGAAAGCATCATTTGGAAATAATAAAGATTCTTCTTCCATATAACAGAACATGCTATCTGGCCAATGTAACATAGAAGCTTCTATAAACTTAAGACTTCTATTACCTAATTCAAGAACATCACCTGTTTTCACAGTCTCGTAGCTATAATCTCCAAAATAATGTTGAAGCATTGCATCCTTACCTTTTTTACTACAGTATACCTTAGCGTTTGGAGCTTCTTCCATTAATCTAGGAAATCCTCCCGAATGATCTGGCTCAACATGATTAACTACTACATAGTCAATTTTACTCGGATCAACAATCTCCCTAATATTATTAAGCATTATATCTACAAAGTCTGCATCTACAATGTCTACTAATGTTATTTTTTCATCCACAATTAAATATGAATTATATGTGGTTCCTCTTTTTGTATGGTATGATGGTCCATGAAACTGTCTTAAATCCCAGTCTACAGTTCCTACCCAATAAACTCCTTTTTTAATCTCTTTAGCTGACATCAAATCATCTCCTTATTGTACTAAATAATAGCTTTTTTCATACTAGATTTTATTATGTATTATATTTCCATACATATTTATACCCTACGTATTAATTGTATAACATTAAAATATATAGTCAATATTAAAGGCCTAAAAAGCATATATTATAATATGATTCTAGACCTTAATATTATATTTTTAGCAATGTATTCTATTATACTTGTATTAAAAACTAATTAAGATTGGAATAAATTTAATTTAATTAACCTCTTGCGAATTTGAGGCCCAATAAAAGTAGCAATTAAAATTTTAGCAACATCTCCTAAAATAAAAGGTATTACTCCTGTAGCTAGAGCGGCACCTATCGACATATTCGTTTGATATGCTAACCAAATAGTACCAAATGCATAACATACAGATGTACCTATCACCATACCTACAAAACATAAATACCATTTATTTGAAAATCTATCAATAAACAATCCAGCAATAAGTGCCATAAACATAAATCCAATTATATATCCACCAGTTGGCCCTAAAAGTACAGAAGGCCCACCATTAAAACCAGAAAATACAGGAACACCGCTAAAACCAATTAACATATATATTAAATAGCTAATAGTCCCTTTTTTCATACCAAGTGCATAAAGAGCAAAATAAATTGCTAAGTTAGTAAAGGTAATAGGTACTAAACCAATAGGAATGGATAAAGGTCCTAAAATACAAATAATTGCAGCCATAACTCCGATGATTGACATTTGAAAAACTTTTGATTTATTTTCCATAAACATTCTCCCCTTAATTTTTCTACTTTAAATCTTATTTTGATATATCAAAACCTAAATCAGTTAACATTTTTTTATCTTCTGAAGAATTATTACCAACAGTTGTTAACATATCACCAGTTATAGTAGCGTTAGCACCTGACAAAAATGTTTTTGCACCACCATCTTTAAAATAATTTCTACCTGCTGCCATACGAATGTATGCAGTAGGATTAATGTAACGAAAGATAGCAATAGTTCTTAAAATATCATCTACAGAAATAGGCTGTAAGTTTTCATAATGTGTACCTTTTATAGGCATTAACACATTTATTGGAATAGACTCTATTTGCAGTTCTGACAGACTTACAGCCATATCAATACGATCGTTCCAAGTTTCCCCCATACCGATGATACCACCAGAACAAACCTTAAAACCTACTTTTTGCGCCAATTTAATTTCATGAATCTTATCTTCATATGTATGTGTTGTACAAACATTAGAAAAGTTTTCTTTAGAAGTTTCTATATTGGTATGATACATTGAAACACCAACTTTTTTTAAACGAACAAATTCTTCTTCAGTTAAAAGACCATGTGAAGCACAAAGCTTAATATCACATTCTTCACGCATTTTTTTATATGACTCAATAGCCTTATCAAAGTCTTTACCTTTTAAAGTTCTGCCAGCTGTGACAATAGAATAACGGTGTACACCTTTTGCTTCATTTTTTTTACAATCTTCTACAATTTCATTTGGATCTAAAAAAGCATACTCTTTAATTCCAGTATAATTATGTGAGGATTGAGCACAAAATTTACAGTTTTCACTACAACGACCACTTCTACCATTTATAATAGTACAAAGATCAACCTTATTACCACATAAGCTTTCACGAATTATATTAGCACCTTCTAACAAATTATCTAAATTTGAAGTTAAAAAGAAACTTAAGTCATCTCCTCTTTTTAAACGTTTCCCTGCAATGATTTCTTTTGCTAGATCTTTCATATTAGCTTAAACCTCCATACAAATTTAATAATGTAGATCTATAATACATATTGTAGTATATATTAATAGTTTTTCTTTGTCAACCAGTTTCAAGTATTAGGTTAACTTAATATATATATATAAAGGTTATTATTAAATTATAGATATATCATATTAATATCTAACTGTGTACGAAAATACTATAACAAAAAATCTTCATTGAAAGTCACTCTATGACTTTCAATGAAGATTTTCTATATTTATTATGTTTAATTTATTTTCTATTTAGTATTGCATTCAGTAATACACCTGCTATTGCAGCAAAACTTAACCCTTCTATTCTTATAGATTCAGTTATTGGAATTCCTAAAGCTATACCTGTGTAATTTTGAATAACTCCTGCACCTAATCCTAATATTAAAATAGTAGATATTATTATTATATTTTTAGCATTAAATTTAGTTTCACTATTTTTAAGTGTTTTTGCTCCTACTAAAGCTATCATACTGAATAACATTAAGCTGATTCCACCCATAACTGGAGTTGGTATCGATCTTAAAAAACCACCTACTTTAGCTACAAACCCAAGTACAATTGCGAATATAGCTGCAAGTCTTAATATAGATGGATCATAGTTTTTAGTAATTGCTAAAACTCCTGTGTTTTCACCATAAGTTGTATTTGCAGGTCCACCTATAAACCCTGAAAACAATGTAGCTAATCCATCCCCAAGTAATGTTCTATTTAAACCTGGATCTTTTATAAAGTCTTGTCCTACTACTTCACCGTTTGTTGTTATATCACCTATATGCTCCATAAATACTGCTAGTACTATAGGTGATATTATTGCTATAGCTCCAATATCAAACTTAGGTAACGTAAAGTTTGGTATAGATACTAAAGCAGCTTCTGTTATCGGTGTACTATCTATTATTCCTAATTGTGCTGAAAGTATATATCCAGATACTACTGCTATTAAAATAGATAACTGTTTAATAAATCCTTTAGTTAAAAAGTTAATTCCCAATGCTATAGCTAGCGTGATCCCTGCTACTACATAATGTCCTGAAGCCATATCTAAAGCTGTTGGCACTAAGCTTAAACCTATTACTATTATCATAGGTCCTACTACTTGTGCAGGTAAAAATTTCTTTGTTTTTTCTACACCAATTTTTTCAATCATAAATGATAACAATACATATATTAATCCTGCAACTATTATTCCACCCTGAGCATATCTTAAATCATTGTTATAGCTTTGACTTACTTGAACAATAACTCCTATAAATGCAAATGATGATCCTAAAAATACAGGAACTTTTCCTTTTGTTACTGAATGGAATATTAATGTTCCTGCACCTGCTGCAACAAGAGCAACTGATGGATCAAGTCCCGTTAGTATAGGTACTAGTACAGTTGCACCAAACATGGCAATTAGATGCTGTAAAGCTAATATCCATCTCTTTGTAGTTTCTTTAATTGAAATTTCCGTTTTTACTTTTTCGTTTGTTTTAGATAAAATATTTTCTGACATAAAAAAACCTCCTTTTAACTTTTCATAATTAAAGGAGAAAATTGAAAGATTTTTTCTCCCTTTCCGGTCTCACAGAACCGATTTAAAGGTACGACTTATTAGTGCTACCGCACCAGTATAAGAAAATATATTTTCTTATACTTCTTATACAATAAAAAAACTTTTTGCACGAGACGCAAAAAGTTATATTAACACTGTTATTTACTATATTTATACAGTAAATAGTCTTATTATTATAACCTTCTCAGTCTCAAGGAACTGTCTTAAAGATTTCTTTTTTTATCATTACTTAGCATATCACTTTCAATATATATTGTCAATATAAAGATATGTTTTTGGAATTTTGTTTTTTATTTTTTAACCTTTATTAACTTATATATACAATATATCCTAATAGTTCATTTAAACATTATTAATAGTTTTTTCATTTTAGCTAATAATAATTTAAAAGGAGGGATCATATGGCTAAAAATAAATATAAACAAAACAATATATCTATGCCTATTGAAAACCATCAAACTGCAGCATGGGCTAATATATCTAATATGAAGCCTGTATCTAGAGTTCCTATTCCTGATTATGTTGAAGTTAAAAATGCTAAAGAATATGTTGATAGTAATCAAAAATAAGTAATATTTTTATAATAGACAAGATTAGAATATCTTGTCTATTATATATAAATAAACAACCTTAATATTTAATAAAATACTAAGCAACTACCTTAAAAACCTATATATTTACTATATAATGTTTTAGCTTTTGCAGTGTCTGATACATTTTTAAGTATTGCTCTTCCATCATAAAATAATGTAAATTGAATGCTTTCAACTTCAAATTTTAAAAAGAATTTATTTTTCTTAACTTCTATTTCTTGAGATTTTAATCTTTTTACAATACTATCTGTAGAAATACTTTTATTTATAGGAATAATAGTATGAGTCATTCCATTACTTCCAATAACAGCTCCATATATCCATGGAATATTTAATTTTATAGATACATCATTAATAAGATATCTTATATTTAAGTTATCTGTTGCATCTAATATTAAATCCATATCTTCACACAGCTTTACTATATTATTTGCATTAACATCTTCTATAACTCCTTCAACAACTATATCTGAATTAATCTTTTTTAGCTTATATTCTGCAGCAATAGCTTTAGGAAGATTATTTTTCATATCATCTTCATCAAATAAAATCTGTCTTTGTAAGTTAGAAAGTTCTATATAATCTCTATCTATAATTTTTATATATCCTATACCGGATCTTACAAGATTATTTGCTACTACTGTTCCTAATGCTCCACAACCGATTACAACTACTTTTGCATTATTAAGTTTTTTAAACCTTCTCTTCCTATTTCATCAAATAATATTTGTTTTGAGTATCTTTCCATATTTACTCATCCCACTTTTTCACACTAAATAATCATTAATTTATATAATAATATTATTATATAAAACATAGTAAATACCTTCAATTTAAAATAAAGAATCCGACCATTAAAATAATCGGATTCTTTATTTATTCATATTTCATTTCTGCTAATCGCTTATAAGACTCATATCTTTCTTTAGAATTTTCTTCTGCTGCATTAAATAAATCTTCTGCTAAATCAGGGAATGTATTCATAAGTTGAGAGTATCTAATTTCACTATTAATAAACTCTTTAAAGTCTGCTGTTGGTTCTTTAGAATCTAAACTAAATGGATTTTTACCTTGTTTTTTAAGCTCTGGGTTATATCTATATAAATGCCAGTACCCAGCTTCTACTGCTTTCTTTTCTTGTCTAACAGAGGTACCCATTCCACTTTTTATACCGTGGCTAATACAAGGTGCATAGCAAATAATAAGTGATGGCCCTTTATATGCTTCTGCTTCTTTAATTGCTTTTACAAGATGATTCATATTAGCCCCTAATGCTACTTGTGCTACATAAACATATCCATATGTAGTAGCCATTAAACCGAGATCTTTTTTTCGTATTTTTTTACCTGATGCTGCAAATTTAGCCACTGCAGCTGTAGGTGTAGCTTTAGAGGACTGTCCACCAGTATTTGAGTATACTTCTGTATCCATTACTAATAAGTTAACATCTTCTCCAGAAGCTAATACATGATCTACTCCTCCGTAGCCAATATCATATGCCCAGCCATCTCCACCTACAATCCATACAGATTTTTTAACTAAATGATCTTTAAGCCCTAGAATTTGCTTAACTATTGGATCATTTTCATGCTTATGTTCTTTTATAACAGTTAATAGTTTTTGACTAATCTCCTTAGATTTTTCTCCATCGTCTATGTGCTCTATCCATTGTTTAAATAAACTCTTACAATCATCATCTAGATTAGAATTTAATCCTTCTTGCATTAAATATGCTATTTTCTCTCTTGCTTGTCTAGATGCTAAAGCCATACCATATCCAAACTCAGCATTATCCTCAAATAAAGAGTTAGACCAAGATGGCCCTCTACCACAAGGAAGAGTTGAATAAGCTGTAGCTGGTGAACTAGCACCCCAAATCGAAGAACACCCTGTTGCATTTGCTATCATCATTCTATCTCCATATAGCTGAGTAACTAATTTTACGTATGCTGTTTCTCCACAGCCAGCACAAGCTCCAGAAAACTCTAAAAGAGGCATTGCAAATTGACTTCCTTTAACAGATTTTTTATCCATTAAAGTGTCTTTATATTTAATATTATTAACAACATGCTCCCAGTTTTCTGATTGTTTTTCAATTTCTTTTTCTGCATCTACCATAACTAAAGCTTTTCCTGGAGCTGGACAAATATCAGCACAATTAGCACATCCAGTACAGTCTAATGGAGATATTTGAATACGATATCCATAACCTTCTAAACCTTTACCGATTGCTTCTTTAGTTTCAAATGTTTCTGGTTTATTCTGCATTTCTTTTTCATCTAATAGGAATGGTCTAATAACTGCATGAGGACAAACATAAGAGCATTGATTACACTGAATACATTTTTCTGTTTGCCACTGAGGCACTAGTACAGCAATACCTCGCTTTTCATAGGATGTAGTACCTGAAGGGTGTGTTCCATCCTCCATTCCTTTAAATGCACTTACAGGAAGTTCATCTCCTTCATGTTTAGCCATAGGTCTTTGTATGTTCTTAACAAAGTCTGGCTCATCTTTTTCAATTATCTTTTCAACTTTTGCTTTTTTCCAACTTTCAGGCACATCTACTTTAGTAAGACTTTCTATACCCTTATCTACTGCTTTATAATTCATCGATACAATCTGCTCACCTTTTTTACCATAAGTAGATGTTATAGCTTCCTTTAAATACTTAACTGCATCTTCTATAGGAATAACCTTTGCTAGTTTAAAAAATGCAGATTGCATAATCATATTAATTCTTGAGCCTAGTCCTATTTCACTAGCAATCTTTACTGCATCTATAATATAAAAATTAGCATTCTTCTCTGCAATAGCTTTCTTAATAGATCCAGGAATCTTTTGTTCTAATTCATCTGCATTCCAAGGACAATTGAGTACAAAAGTACCATTTTCTTTTAAACCTTTTAACAAGTCATAGTGATATAAATAAGAACTATTATGACAAGCTATATAGTCTGCAGTATGTATTAAATATGGTGATTTTATAGGTTTTTTACCGAATCTTAAATGAGAAATCGTAGTTCCACCAGATTTTTTACTATCATAAGAAAAATAAGCCTGAGCATATAAATCAGTTTTATCTCCTATAATTTTAATAGCACTTTTATTAGCTCCTACTGTACCATCAGAACCTAAGCCCCAGAACTTACACCTAATAGTACCTTCAGGTGAAGTCTCTACTATATCTCCTTCTGGTAGAGAGGTTTCAGTTACATCATCTACTATACCAATAGTAAATTGATCCTTAGGCTTATTCTTTTTAAGATTATCAAATACTGAAATAATTTGTGAAGGTGTAGTATCTTTAGAACCTAAGCCATATCTTCCACCTACAACCATAGGCTGATTATCTTTTCCATAGAATAAACTTTTTACATCTTTATAAAGAGGCTCACCATATGATCCTGGTTCTTTCGTTCTATCTAATACCGCAATATTCTTTACTGTTTTTGGCAGTACATTAAAGAAATATTTTTCAGAAAAAGGTCTATAAAGATGTACTTTTATAACTCCTACCTTTTCTCCATTTTTATTTAAATGGTCAACTACTTCTTCTATAGTTTCACATACTGATCCCATTGCCACAATAACATTTTCAGCATCTTTTGCTCCGTAATAATTAAACGGCTTATATTCTCTCCCTGTTATTTTAGTGATTTGATCCATGTAATTTGAAACAATATCTGGAATTTTTTCATAAAAAGAATTTGAAGCCTCTCTACCTTGAAAATAAATATCAGGATTTTGCGCTGTTCCTCTTATTACTGGATGTTCAGGATTTAGTGCTCTAGCTTTAAATTCTTCTAAAGCTTTATAATCTAAAAGCTTCTCTAAATCTTCATATTCCATAACTTCAACATTTTGATATTCATGAGAAGTTCTAAATCCATCAAAGAAATGGACAAAAGGTACTCTTCCTTTAATAGCAGCCAAATGCGCTACTCCGCCTAAATCCATAGCTTCTTGCACACTGTTAGAAGCTAATAATGCAAAGCCTGTCTGTCTAGCTGCCATAACATCTTGATGATCTCCAAATATGGATAAGGCATGGGTTGCAATAGCTCTAGCACTTACATGAAATACAGCAGGTAAAAGTTCTCCTGCCATTCTGTACATATTTGGAACCATTAGAAGTAAACCTTGTGAAGCTGTATATGTAGTAGTTAAGGCCCCAGCTTGGAGTGATCCATGAACTGCTCCAGAAGCTCCTCCTTCAGATTGAAGCTCTGCTACTTTTACAGGCTGGCCAAATATATTCTTTTTTCCATGAGCAGACCATTCATCTACCCCTTCCGCCATAGGAGAAGACGGTGTAATAGGATATATAGCTGCTACTTCAGTAAAGGCATATGATACGTAAGCCGCAGCTTGATTGCCATCCATTGTTTTTCTTTTCTTAGACATATATACTCTCCTTTTCTAGTTATTATTTAATAAAACAAACAATATACTTGTATTATTTTACATTTTTTCATTAATCATACGTTAAATAAAAAAAATTCCTGTATTCAAAATAGTTAAAATGAATTATATTATTAATAACTTAAAATTTGTAAATTGCTAATAAACAATAGCATTAATGTATACTACATAAAAGGTACTATATATAATAAAATTTCTAAATTAAAAAACAAGGTTTTTTAATGGAATAGTGTGGTTTTTTTTGATATAATACTTATTCGTTAATACTTTTAATTAATACTAATAATTAATATTTAAATAAGATTTTTTAAGGAGGAACAGAATGTCAACTTTAGTTTTCGGGCACAAGAATCCAGATACAGATTCAGTATCTTCTGCTATAGCCCTTTCATATTTAAAACAACAAATTGGTTTTAATACAACACCTTGCGTTCTTGGAAATGTAAGTAGGGAGAGTCAATATGTTTTAGATTACTTTCAACTTCCTAAACCTAAAAATATATCAAATGTTAAAGTACAAGTAAAAGATCTACAATATGATTTTGCAGATGGAATATCTCCAAAAAAATCTATTCTGTATACTTATAATCTAATGGAAAGTAAATCTTTACAAACTGTTGGAATAGTAGATAATGATAATGAACTTCTTGGAATCATAAGCATGAAAAATATTGCCATGGGAATAATAGAAGGTGATTTTTCATATTTAGAGACTTCATTAGAAAACTTAATTAATGACTTAAATGGAAAGGTGCTTTCTGGAGATAAATCTTTTTTCAGTGGAAAAGTATCTGTAATAGCTTACTATTATAAAACTATTCAAGGACTTCTAAGTGAAAAAGATATAGTTATTGTAGGAGATAGATACGATATTATTGAACATGCTATTATGTCTAAAGTTCAATTAATTATTATAACTGGAGGCAGTGAAATACCACAAAAATATATGGATTTAGCTAAAGAAAATAATATTACTATGATTTCAGTACCTAAAGATACTTACTATATTTCTAAGGTTATAAATATGTGTAATTTTAATAGTAGAATTATGAAAACTGATAACATAATTAAGTTTAATGAAATGGAATATTTAGATGATGTAAAGGAAGAACTTAATAATAGTCAGTTTAGAAATTATCCTGTTATTGATAATAACAATAGATTTTTAGGATTTATAAATAGAAAACATATTATTAACCCTACAAGAAAACAGATAATACTAGTTGATCACAATGAATATAGCCAAAGTGCCGAAGGACTTGAAGAAGCCGAAATCTTAGAAATAGTCGATCATCATAAAATAGGTGATATAGCTACTTCTATGCCAATTAACTTCCGTAATAACCCTGTAGGAAGTACATGTACAATAATACACAGTATGTTTAAAGAGTATAACATTGAAATTCCATTTGAAATTGCTGGAGCACTAATATCTGGTATTCTATCAGATACTTTATTATTTAAATCTCCTACCACAACTGATATTGATAAAAAAGCTGTAGAAGAATTAAACCAAATTTTAGAGTTAGATATAAATCAATTTTCAATGGATATGTTTAAATATGGAACATCATTAGAAGGTCAAAGTATAGAAGAAATTTTTTATAAAGACTTTAAAGAATTTCAGCTTGAAACCTTTAAGGTGGGCGTTAGCCAAGTGTTTACATTAGATATAGATGATGTTTATAACAGAAAAGATCTTTTTGTAAACTACATTAAAAAAGTAGAGAAACGTATGGAATATGATATAACATTGCTATTAATTACAGATATTTTAAAAGAAGGTTCTTATCTTTTATATCAAAGTAAGCATAGTAACATAATACCTATCGCTTTTAATATTGCAGAAGAACAAGGTGCTTTTGCTGAAGGTGTTGTATCTAGAAAGAAACAAGTTATTCCTAAACTATTGAAAGCTATACAAATAATTAAATAGTACAAAAGCTCATTATATAAAATCAACTTATATAATGAGCTTTTAGATTTATTCCATAATTAATTTGTCTATAACTTTAACTAAACTCTTTATTTCTGGTTTACTTATCTGTTCATCTGCACCTATACTTTCACCTTTTCTTCTCATCTCATCAGAAATTAAAGATGAAAATATTATAACAGGAAGATGCGCAAGTTCTTCGTCAGTTTTAACAAGTTTTGTTAAATGGTGTCCATCCATTTTAGGCATTTCTATATCTGTAACAATACAAGATACATGATCTTTTAATTCTTTAGTTTTATCCACTCTGAATTTTTCAAGTTTTTGCCACGCTTCACGTCCATTGTTTGTAACAATAAGGTTATTATACCCTGCTTCTTTTAATGATTCTATTAGAATTTTAGATAACATTTCAGAGTCTTCTGCTATAAGTATAGGCTTATCATTTCGTTCTCTTTCACCTATTTCTTTTATTTTAGAAACTTGTATTCCAGTGCTCGGGCTAATATCAGTTAAAATTTTCTCTAAATCTAATATTATAATTAACCTTTCATCCTTTTTAACAATTCCTGTAGCTACTCCTTCTACACCACCATATATGGTATTATCTGGTTTCTCCATTGATTCCCAAGAAATTCTATGTATTCCTATTACACTATGAACCTGAAATGCAACTGAAATTTGATTAAAATGAGAAATTATAAATAAATTATTAGATTCATCATCTTTATTTTGAATCTTTAAATATTTAGGAAGGTCTATAACAGTTACTACAGATTCCCTAGGCTGAAAAATACCTTTAACACATGGATGAGCCTTTGGAACATGAGTTACTTTGGTAAAAGGAATTATTTCCTTTACCTTTGCCACATTTATACCAAAATGATTGTCCCCTATTTTAAATTCTACAATTTCTAGTTCATTAGTTCCACTTTCCAATAATATCCTTTGATCATCATTCATACTATTTCCTCCCTCACATATTTTTTCCAATTTTAAATCTATATTTGAATTATACCACAATATATACAAAATTCGCCAAAACTTTTAAGATTCTACTATATTACATTATGAAAATGAAAAACTTAGTTCAAGTAAGTTTTTCAACCACCTGAACTAAGTCTTTTTTTATTTTTCATATAAAGTTTTATTTGAATTATTTTGTGTAATTTCTAAACTTAATGTTTTCATTTCTCTAAAGATCCATATTCCAGTTACTATAAAAGATAAAACATCTGATACTGGTGCTGACACCCATACACCATTTAACCCAAAAAACTCTGGTAAGATTAAAGCTGCTGGTATAAGGAATATTACTTGTCTAGAAAGACTTAAAAAAGCAGCTTGCTTTGACTTACCTACAGCTTGGAAATAATTTGAACAAATAATTTGAGCTCCTATAAGTGGCATTGCAGCAAAAAATACTTGAAGGCCATTTGCACCTATATCTATTAGTTCTTGGTCATTACCTGCAAATAAAGCTATTAATTGCTCCGGTATGGCTATTATTAAAACAAATCCTACTATAACTAATATTGTGGCTGCTCCAACTGCATACCATAATGCTTTCTTTACCCTATCAAACTGTTTAGATCCATAATTATACCCTATAATAGGCTGCGAACCTTGATTTATACCGAATATAGGCATTAATATTATTGTACTTATACTATTAATAACCCCTAAGGCTGATATAGCAACATCTCCTCCAAATGCAATAAGCCTATTGTTTAAAATTAAAAGTACAATACTAGTAGCTATTTGTCGCATAAAAGCAGGAGAACCTATAGAAAAAATCTTAATGGCTATATGCTTTCTTATTTTTATATTTTCTTTTTTTATTTTTAAAGAGCTTTTTCCTCCTACAAAATAACTAACAACCCAAATTGCAGATACAGTTTGAGCTATTACAGTAGCTAAAGCTGCACCTTGTATACCCATATCTAATATGAAAATAAATATATAATCTAATATTGTATTTGTTATTGCACCTATTAACATAGTAAACATTGCTGTCTTAGGATTTCCCTCTGCTCTTATAATATTATTCATACCAAAGCCTACACCATAAAAAACTGAAGCAAATAAAATAATACCTAAATAATCTTTAGCATATGGAAGTACATCAGCACTTGCTCCAAAAAACTTTAAAATAGGTTCTTGAAAAGCTAGTCCTATTATTCCTAATGCTGACATAACTATTATTAATAATACTAAAGCATTTGTAGTAATATGCTCTGCCTCATCATGTCTATCTTCTCCTAATTTAATGGAAACTAAAGCAGTTGCTCCTAATCCTATAAGCATGGCAAATGCCATTTGAATAATCATAACAGGAAAGGCAATGGTTATCCCTGCAATAGCTAAGGATCCTACTCCTCTACCAACAAACATTCTGTCTACTACATTATATAATGCATTTACCAACATCCCTACTATTGCTGGAACTGAAAATTTGACCAGTAACGTTTCTATTTTTTCTTCGCCTAGTTGTTTTGAACGACGATCCATACTACATCTCTCCTTACAATTTTTTCATTATATCAATTACTGATTTGATGCTATTAGCCAAATTTCCTATATCTTCATCTTCTAAAGAATTAATGATTGGAGTAATAACATTCTTATACTGTTGCATTTTAGACTCTACATAATTTTTTCCTTCTTCAGTTAAAAAAATCCATGTTTTTCTTCTATCATTTTCATCTGTTTGACGAAAAATAAGATTCATATTTTCTAATGAATCTAATAAAGTAGTTAAACTTCCTTTTCTCATATCTAAGCATTTACATAGCATTGAAGGAGTTATTTTTTCCTTTCTTCCTAATATTATTAATGCCTTGTTTTGATTTTTATTGCAAGAGTACTTAGAAAAAACATCTTCATTTAATATAGGACTTATTTTTTGATGAAAAAGAGAAGAAAACTCAATCAAACCTACATATATGTGTTTTAAATTTTCTTCTTTCATATTTTCACTCCTTATAATTTACTATTAACTACAAAATTATATTTTTTCTTTAAACCTTGATTATCTATTGTGTAAAAAATAGTTAGAATTCGTACTATAAGAATTCTAACTACTTTCCTATGATTTGTCAACTATTTATTTAAAGTTTATATTTTCACAATTATTATAACAATTTTTATTAATAGAACATCAATTATCAGCTACTCTACACCCCTATAATAATGCCCTCTAGTAAATCCATCCTTTAATCTTTTAGAATAATCTTTACCCTGTTTACATTTCTCCCCTGTATAAAAATTATCTATACTTTTTATAGCTAATTTAGTTATTTCTTCTATTTCTTCATTAGTTTCATCTGTAAACTCTAATCTTAACCAATCAACATTAATTCCTTTTAGATCATGTAATCTATCTATCATATATAAAGGCTTAGAATTAAGAATGATGCTTCTTCCCCAATAATCTTTTCCAATTGGAAAAACAACATTCTTAACATCTTTTAATCCAAAATTATAATTATATTTAGGATACCTGCACTCCTCACATTTATGATCACATTGCTTTTCATTTACTAAAGGACAATATTCAGTGGTCATAACAGCAATCTTACCATATATAATTACTTCTTTTTCTAATGTATTATCTAAATTTAATTTCTGAATACTTTTAATGTCTAATTCTGGAGATAATGTAACTCCACTTAGCCCTAATTTTTCAAAATAGTCAATGGTATAGCTATTCATTACATTTAATGAAGACTCTGCTATTATAGGCAATTTAAATTTCTCAGCATTAAATTTAACTACTCCTAAGTCTCCTGCTAAAATACCATTAAACTTTAATTTTGAATTTAAATCTTTTAACTTTTTGTACTCTTTATCTCTTAATATAAACGGTGTTCTTAAATATATTTCTATATCTTGGATATTGCATAAAGATATAGCTTCTTTAAATGTATTTATATCGCTATAATAAATACGATCTACTTTACATCTTAAAGCAGATTTTAGCTTGTCTATTGTATCTACTTTAACAGATATTTTAATTTTGCTATTTCTTTCTTTGTCATAAGATGGATACATTAATAATTCTTCTTTTAATTTCCTTGAAAAATCTACATCATTTATATTATCTCTATTATGTGTTATTTTTCTTTTGTTTTCTAAACTATCTATTGCATCTCTTCTTAATTTATTTAATAAAGAAACTGGTATAGCGCTATTATCTTCTATATTTATATTTAAGCTATCTAATTTAAAAGGAGTATTTCCTAATTTTGATAATTGATTTAGAATTTTATCTTTAGTAATAGCAACATTTATTGCTTTTTCTACTATATTATCACTTTCTACATATGAAATATTTCCTTCATTATCCCACAAATGAAGTTTAACAGTTTCACCTATTTCTATTTTAATCTCTCCGTATAAAGATATTTTTTTATATTCCTTATTATGAGCATATGTGGTTTCTAGTTCATCCATTAAGGTAGTGTTTAAAGTTTTATATACTTTATCTCCTTTTGAAAAAGTACCTCTAATTTCAATTTCTGCTATTTCTCCTTTTGAAGCCTTTTTTACTAATTTATTATTAATATAAACATTTCTAATATTTCCACCTATGCCTTCTGATGAATTACTAACTACCTCTATTCCATCTCCTGGCTCTATATCTACATTTAATTTTAACTTTAACCTTTTTTCTCTTTTATTAAAAGATTCTACTTCACCTAAATATAGCCCTCGGTTATTAGCTTTCTCTATATTTACTACTTCTACCTTTGGTGTATTAAACAAATATCCTTTGGTAAACTTTCTATTAAACATCTGCTCCATTTCTTCTTCTATAGATTTATCTTGTAAGGCCTTTGAACTATTTATATATGTATCTATAGCTTTTCTATAGTTTTTAACTATAGAAGCCACATATTGTGGTTTTTTCATACGACCTTCTATTTTAAAAGATGTGACACCAGCATCTATTAATTTACCAATTTCCTCTAATGTATTTAAGTCTCTCATACTAAGGTGAAAAGCTTTATCACTTTTAAAAGATTTACCCGAATTTAAATTGAACAAATCATATTTTCTTCTACATGGTTGAGCACATCTACCCCTATTTCCACTTCTACCGCCTATAAAGCTGCTCATTAAGCATTGTCCTGAATATGAAACACATAAAGCTCCATGAACAAAAACTTCTAGCTCCATACCTGTTTCATTATAAATATTTTTTATCTCTTCTACAGTTAGCTCTCTTGCTAAAACTGCTCGATCTAGTCCTATGCTTTTTAGTAACTTAACACCGTATTTATTATGAAGAGTCATTTGTGTGCTTCCATGAATTTCAAGATGTGGAAACAGTTTTTTTATCAATCCAAAGACTCCAATATCTTGTACAATTACTGCATCTACATCTATATTGTATAAATACTTTACATACTTCATTAAATCTTCAATTTCAGTATCTTTCATTAGTGTGTTTATAGTTACATATACTTTCACACCACGGACATGTGAGTATTCTATAGCTTCTTTTATAATTTCTTTATCGAAGTTAGAAGCATAAGCTCTAGCTCCAAAATTTACACCACCTAAGTAAACAGCATCAGCTCCATTTTGAACAGCTGCTTTTAAAGCTTCAAAACTTCCTGCTGGAGCTAACAATTCAATTTGTTGCATATTTTAACAACCTTTCTATCTCTTATTTTCATATATTATTATAAACAAATAACTTTAATATTTATATAAACATATATAGTTAAATTCAAATAAAAAATATAGAGCAATAATATTATTATATCACTACTCTATACATTATATATTAAGCATTAATATTTTTTAAAAAGTTCTTAATTACTTTTTCCTTTTATACTCTTGTAGCTCTTTTTGAACCTGTACTAATTTAATTTGATTATCGAATAATTTATTTTGTAAATCATTAATTAAGATTTGTGCTTTTTCCAAGTCGTGTTCTTTTTGTGACAATTGTTCATTCAGTTCTTTAACACGTTCATCTTCTTGTTGCTGTGATTCTACTTCTTCTATTCTTTTTTCCAAACTAGTATATGCATTATCTTTATGTTCTAATTCTTCATGAAGTTTCTCTATGTATTTTTGAAGTTCGTCAATCTTTTCTTTTGGCTTTCCTAGCTCTTGTTCTAAACCTTCTAATTCTCTTTCCATTTTTAAATACTGATCTGAAATATTAATACAGGTTAATACTGCGATCATTGAAGTACTAAGCTTTCTATTTGACTTAGCTATAGCTTCCATACTATCATCTACAAAACTACCTACCCTTAATAGGTATTCTTTAGGTTCAGCTCCTACGATCGGATATTCTTGTCCATTTATTTTAACTAAAACTTTATTTTTTTGTACTTTCACATAATCAGCTCCTTCCTTAGAGAAGTTGTTGTTATATAATTTCTTTATACATTACAAATATCCTTCTAAAAAATGATTATTTTTTTATTTTATATTATATTATTTGAAAAAAAGGAGCTTTTTAGCTCCTTAATCTCTTAATACTCCATCTAATTTTTCACTAATTTCATTTAAAATGCGGTTGTGAGCAACGTTTACTTCATCATCTGTTAAAGTACGTTCCTTATCTCTATAAATAATAGTATATGCAATACTTTTACAACCTTCTTCAATCTGATCTCCTTGATAAACATCAAATAATTTAAAGCTTTCTAATATATCTCCACCTTTAGCTTTAATAATATCTTCTATTTCCTTTACTAATATAGTATCTTTTACTACAACAGCAAAGTCTCTAGTTATTGCAGGATATTTTGGAAGTGGATTATATACTCTTTCCATATTTGTAATCTGAGATAAAACACCAAAATCTATTTCTGCACAATAGCATCTTTGATCTAAATCATAGTTTTCCATTACTACTGGGTGTAGTTCTCCAATAGTTCCTAAAACTTTATCATTAACTATAATATTTGCACATCTACCTGGATGATAGCTTGGATGGTTTTTCTCTACTATAAACTCGTATTCGTTGATTCCCAGACTATTTAATAATGTTTCAACTACTCCTTTTAATGTAAAGAAGTCTTCTTTTCCGTACATAGCCATTACTAAACTAGGAATTTCACTAGGTAACTCTTTATTTCCTTCAACTTTTGGAATAAAAATCTGACCAATTTCAAATGCTCTAAATTCTTCAACCTTACGATTTGCATTTCTAGATGCAACTTCTAATATATTCGGAAGAAGACTTGTTCTCATAACGCTTGTTTCATCACCAAGTGGATTAAGTAGTTTTATTGTATTTCTTTTAATACTATCCTCTGGTAGATTAATGTTGTCCATAGTTTTAGGACTAACAAATGAATATGTTAATGTTTCATTAAAACTCATACCGTTTAAAATATTTTTAACAGTATCTTCTATAATTTGTTTTTGTGGTTTACCACCTACTGCTATATTACCCTTTGCCATTGTAGGCTCTATTTTATCATATCCAAATATTCTACCTACTTCTTCAGCAAAATCTGCTTCCATAATAAGATCCATTCTATATGTTGGAACTGTAAGCTGCAGAGTTTCATTTAAATCCTTTGCTTGAATCTCTAGTTTTCTAAAAATATCTACCATTTCTTCATTAGTTATAGAAGTACCTAGAAGATCATTTATCTTATTAGGTCTAATACTTACTTCTCGAGGATCTACCTTTTCAGGATAAACATCAACTGTTCCTTC
Organism: Alkaliphilus sp. NP8; assembly: GCA_015978205.1. Taxonomy (GTDB): domain Bacteria; phylum Bacillota; class Clostridia; order Peptostreptococcales; family Natronincolaceae; genus Alkaliphilus_B. The sequence continues at coordinate 49,758 of JADWMM010000032.1, forward strand.
GAATATATCTCCTGCACCTAACTCCTGTATTAATTGACACGCTCTATTAGCTGCTATAGCCGCAATATTAGGGTCTACACCTTTTTCATATCTACTAGAAGCTTCTGTTCTAAGAGATAGTTGTTTAGATGTAAGTCTTACTTTATTTGAATTAAAATTAGCAGATTCTATTAAAATATTTTTTGTATCTTTAGTTACTTCAGATTCTTCTCCACCCATTACTCCTGCTACAGCTACTGATTTACTTTCATCTGCTATTACTGTCATAGAAGGTTTTAATTTTCTTTCTACTCCATCAAGGGTTTTAAAAATTTCACCTTCTTCTGCATTTTTAACTATAATTTTATTTCCATCAATAAAAGATAAATCAAAAGCATGTAATGGTTGACCATACTCTAGCATTACATAGTTAGTAATATCAACTATGTTATTTATTGGACGAACTCCTGCTCTAATTAACCTTTGTTGCATCCACTCTGGAGAATCGGTAATATTTACATTTTTAACAACCCTTGCAACATATCTTATACAACCTTCTTTATCTTCTATTTCTACTGAAATATTATCAGCAGTCTTCTCTTTTATTTCTTTAACTTCTATATTAGGATATTTTACAGTTTTATTTAGTGTAGCTCCAACTTCTCTAGCCATTCCAAGAACACTTAAGCAATCTGGTCTATTGGAAGTGATTTCGAATTCAATTACTTCATCCTTTAAGTTAAGTGCTTCTGTAAAATCTACTCCTAAAGGATATTCTTTATTTAATATCCATATTCCATCTTTAACTTTTTCAGGAACCATAGCTTTAGGAATACCTAACTCATCTGCAGAACAAAGCATTCCTTCAGAAACTTCTCCTCTAAGCTTTCCTTTTTTTATCTTTAAACCACCAGGTAGTATAGCTCCATGAAGTGCTACTGGAATGTAATCTCCTTCCGAGATATTATTTGCTCCAGTTACAATCTGAAGATTATTATCTCCCACATTTATTTTACATATAACTAGTTTATCAGCATTAGGATGCTGTACAATATTTTCAATTTTACCTACAACTACATTTTTAATATTTTCCCCTAATTTATCTACTTTTTCAACCATAGATCCAGACATTGTCATTTTATCAGCAAATTCATTAGTATTTATATCTATATTTACATAATCTTTAAGCCAGTTCATTGATACGTACATAACACAAATTCCTCCTACTTTAAATTATTAAAATTGGTCTATAAAACGCATATCATTTTCAAATAATAAACGAATATCATCGATTCCGTATTTTTGCATAGTTAAACGATCTATTCCCATACCAAATGCAAAACCACTATATACTTCAGGATCTATCCCACAATTTCTTAATACATTTGGATGTACCATCCCTGCTCCTAAAACTTCTATCCAACCATTTCCTTTACAAACACTACAGCCTTCTCCACCACATTTAAAGCATGTAGCATCTACTTCTGCACTTGGTTCTGTAAAAGGGAAATTATGTGGTCTAAACTTTATTTTTGTGTCAGGACCAAAGAAGTTTTTAGCAAATACTTCTAAAGTTCCCTTTAAATCTCCCATAGTAATACCTTTATCAACTACAAGTCCTTCTATTTGATGGAACATAGGTGAGTGAGTAGCATCTGGAGTATCATTTCTAAAACAACGCCCAAGAGAAACAATTCTAATTGGAGGTTTTTCATCTTCCATAACTCTTACTTGCATCGGAGATGTTTGAGTTCTTAAAACTGTATTTTCGTTTATATAGAAGGTATCACTCATATCTCTAGACGGATGGTTTTTAGGTGCATTTAGGGCATCGAAGTTATAATATACTGTTTCTACTTCTGGACCTTCAACTACCTTAAATCCCATACTTATGAATATGTTTTTTAAGTCATCCATTGCTTGAGTTAAAGGGTGTCTTTTTCCAACCTTAACTTCCTTACCTGGCATTGTTACATCTATTGTTTCGGCTTTTAATTTTCTATGTAGCTCTTTGTCTTTAATAGATGTTTTTGATTCTTCTAGTGCGTTTTCAATATTAGCTCTAACTATATTAGCTACTTTACCTACTATTGGGCGCTCTTCCTTACTTAAAGAACCCATACCTCTTAATATTTCAGTTAATTCACCTTTTTTACCTAAATAGTGAACTCTAGCTTTTTCTAAATCTGTTGTTGAATCAGCTTTTTTAATTTCTGCTATAGCTTTTTCTTCTAATGCTTTTAATCTTTGTTCCATAATGAATCTCCCTTCTCATTATCAAAATTCATCTAATATTGTTATATAAATTACGGAAGTAGAATACTTCCTCTTTCAACCTTAGCTTTCAATTTTATAAAATAATATCCTTTATTATACAATAAAAAAATAACCTTCATCCCCTATAAAAGGGACGAAGATTATTCTCCGCGATACCACCCTAATAGTTTATTACAATATAAAATAATAAACCACTCAATGACTATAACGGTGTCAACCGATAAAACCTACAATCTTAAAAGTTAGACTTCAGCTTTATAGCTACAGAGTGAACTTCTGCTATACTTATTTTAAGATGCTTTCAGCCTAGGACATCTTTTCTCTTTAAAACAGTTTCTAGCATACTTTTCTCTTTCAATGCATTTCATTTATTTAATTTAATTATTTATTAATTAATCGATAGTTTCTTATACATAATATAGGCTGTAACGGAACCTGTTAACTCAAATAGCGTCCAGAATATTTCAGGAGTTTTCATCTCAACATCTTCCTTCCTCTAAGCCAGTATATGCACATTATATCACAGCTTAAAAACAGAAACAAGATGGTTATTTAAAATAAATTCAATTTTCAAAATTTTCTACTCTATTTCAAAAACTTTTCCTCCGCTGCTTTATATATTAAAATACCTGCAGCAACTGAAGCATTCAAAGATTCTATTTTCCCTAATATTGGGATTATAACCTTTTTGTCTACATTATTTAATATGTCTTCTTTTATACCATTTGCTTCATTTCCTACTATTATTCCTATATTTTCTTTATAATCAATATCTATATATGTTTTGTCTGTATCTAAGTCTGCAGCTATTAATTTTACATTTTTCTTCTTTAAGTATTCCACCCATTCATCATTATGGCACTGAATAATAGGCATATGGAATATAGCTCCCATAGTTGCTCTAAGTGTTTTATTATTATATAAATCTACACTTCCCTTTGTAACTATTACTGCATCTACGTTAGCACTTTCAGATGTGCGAATAATAGTCCCCATATTCCCTGGATCCTGTATACGATCCAGTATTACAAAAAATAAGTTCTTATCATTATTAGGATTAAATTCTTGTAATTTAGTTTCTTTCATATTGACTACAGCCATAATACCCTGAGGTGTTTCCGTATTGCTTATTTTATTAAATAAGTTATTAGGTACTTTATACGTAGAATATCCTTTTTCAGCTATATTATCTAATAAATCTGCTCCACCTTGAGCACTATAAATTTTTTCACTATAAATTATATATTCTATATTACCATTATATTTTATGCATTCTTCTACAATTCTCAATCCTTCAATTAAAAATTGCTTGTGTTTATTTCTCTGCTTTTTTAACTCAAGTGACTTAATATGCTTTATGATTTTATTATTTTCACTACTAATTTCTTTTATTTCCATTTTTATCACCAAGTCTACCCTTGAAGTTTCTTAAAGGCTTTATTATGTCCTACAACTATAAGTACATCATCTTTTTTTATAATATCATTAGCCATTGGAGAAATATTTATTTCCGCGCCCTGTTTTATTGCCATAACATTAAGACCGAACCTAGATCTTATATTTAATTGTAATAATGTCTTTCCTATCCACTCATCAAAAGCTGTTATTTCCATAATACTGTAATCTGAGGATAATTCTATATAATCTAAGATATTACTAGATATTAAATTATGAGCTACTCTAGTCCCCATATCTCTTTCAGGAAAAACAACACGATCTGCTCCTATTTTAAACAGTATTTTTGAGTGTATTTCATTTTGAGCTTTAGCTACAACGTGATTAATACCAAGCTCTTTTATTATAGAAGTCACCATTATTGAAGACTGTATATTAGATCCAATAGTTACAATTGCAACATCAAAATTACGTACACCTAAGGACTTTAGAACAGCTTCATCAGTAGCATCAGCCTGGACTGAATGAGTAACTTCATCGGAAATATCCTGTACAATTTCCTCATTATGATCAATAGCTAAAACATCGTGCCCCATATTGTATAAAGTTTTTGCTATACTACTTCCAAAACGTCCACAGCCTATAACTATAAATTGCTTTTTTTTCATTACTCACACATCCTATCCTATCATAATTTTACCTTGCGGATACCTAATGTCAGAAACAGTTTTATTCTGTTTATGTGCCAATGCAAACGCAATAGTAAGTATACCTACTCTTCCAGCAAACATCAAGAACATAATTAATAATTTAGCAAATGTGCTTAATTGAGAAGTTATACCAAGACTTAATCCAACAGTACCGAATGCAGAAACTGCCTCGAAAAACAAATCCATAAATTGAAATTGACTATCTGTAATAGATATTATCATTGAAGTAGAAATAACTAAAAGTATACCTATAATAGCAAGTGTTATTGCTCTATTGACTATATTCCAAGAAATTCTTCTTTTAAAGAATTCTGTTTCTTCTTTACCTCTGATAACAGAAATAACAGTTACCATTATTATCCCAAATGTTGTAGTCTTAATCCCTCCAGCTGTAGATGCAGGAGATCCTCCAATAAACATTAACATAATAGTCAAAATTTTAGAAGCAGTAGTCATTGATCCGAAATCTACAGTATTAAATCCAGCAGTTCTAGTCGTTGTAGATTGAAAAAATCCAGCTAATAATTTATTGCCAGTAGTTAAACTCCCTAACGTATCAGGATTTGACCACTCTAAAACTGTAAAACCTACAAACCCTAAAACTAATAGTCCAGTAGTGATTAATAGTACCATTTTAGTATGAAAAAAGAATTTATTCCATCTTTTTTTTGTAATTAAATCCGTAACAACAGAAAAACCTATTCCGCCAATAATAATCAGAAAAATAATTACTAAAGAAACAATAGGATCTGAAACATAAGGAGTCAACCCTCTTCCATTACCTATTAAATCAAATCCCGCATTACAAAACGCAGATATAGAATGAAAAATAGAGTAAGCTATACCAGTAGACCATCCAAACTGAGGTATAAACCTAAAAGAAAGAAATAAAGCTCCTAAGCCTTCTACTATAAACGTAAGTATAACAATATGCTTACTAAACCTTACAAGTCCTGATAAACTATTTTGATTTAATGCTTCTTGTATAATTAATCTTTCCTTTAAAGAAATCTTCTTACCTAATACAATAGCCATCATTGTAGCCATAGTCATAAACCCTAATCCACCAACTTGTATAAGAGTCAAAATAACACTCTTACCAAATAAACTCCAATGTGTGCCTGTATCTACAACTGCTAAACCAGTTACACATACTGCCGATGTAGCAGTAAACATCGCATCTATAAAACCTACACTTTTACCACTTTGAGAAGCAATAGGTAAATTAAGTAATACTCCTCCAATAAAAATTATAGCTAAAAATCCAATTACTAAAATTTGTGCAGGTTTCAATCTAAATCCACCTATTTTTCCTTTTATATCCATGTTTTGTCACCACCAGATCATTTAACTGTTTATATGTTAGAATACTAATTTTTTTAAAAAAAGATTATTCATATGAACTAAATTAATTACTATATATAATTGTTAACAATACTTATTACTATCTATACTTATTGTTTATTATATGTTACTTATTATATACTTAAAATTTAATATATTGTATCATATTAAATCAAAAGCATAAAGAAAATATAAAGAAAATGCAAAGAGTCCTTAATATTAAGGACTCTTTAATTATGCATTTAATTGTTTCTTTGCTGTTTCAACTAATTGAGCAAATCCTTCTTTATCGTAAATAGCCATTTCAGCTAATACTTTTCTGTTCATTTCAATTCCAGCTAATTTTAAACCGTTCATGAATCTTGAGTATGAAATACCATTTGCTCTAGTAGCTGCATTTATTCTTGTTATCCAAAGTTTTCTAAAATCTCTTTTTCTTAACTTTCTACCAACATATGCATGCTTTAATGATTTCATTACGAATTGGTTAGCAGGTCTGAAAAGTTTACTTCTAGCTCCTCTAAAACCTTTTGCTAATTTCAAAACTTTTTTATGTCTTTTATGAGCTGTTTTTCCCGTTTTTATTCTAGCCATTGTTTACAACCTCCTTCTTCCATTACTTTATTTATATGGTAATAATTGCGCCATTCTTCTTTGATCACCTTTAAATACTATAGCAGCTTTTCTAAGCTTTCTTTTTCTCTTAGGTGATTTCTTACTTAAAATGTGACTTCTATAAGCTTTATTTCTTTTAATTTTACCTGTAGCAGTCTTTTTAAATCTTTTAGCTGCACCTCTATGTGTTTTCATTTTTGGCATTAGTGTTTCCTCCCTTCAAATTATATGTTTTTTGGGGCCATGACCATAATCATTTGTCTACCTTCTAATTTTGGTCTTTTTTCAATATTGCCTAATTCCTCAAGCATAGAAGCAAATTCTTTCATTACTTCTTTACCTTTATTTGTATTACCAAGCTCTCTACCTCTAAATCTTATAGTAACCTTTACCTTGTTTCCACCCTTTAAGAATTTATTGGCATTTTTAGCTTTAACACCTAAATCGTGAGCCTCAATATTAGGACTAAGTCTTACTTCTTTAATATCAATAACCTTTTGATTCTTTTTGGCTTCTTTCTCTTTCTTCGCCAGTTCATACTTGTACTTTCCATAGTCCATAATTTTGCAAACAGGTGGCTTAGCTTGAGGTGCAATCTTTACCAGGTCTAAACTTTTATCGTTTGCAATCTTTTGGGCTTCTTTTACTGACACAATACCTAATTGGTCTCCATTTGTGTCAATTAATCTTACTTCTTTGTCTCTAATTTCTTCATTAATTTGTTGCTCATTAGCTTTTTTAATAACTTGACACCTCCTATATTTTTAAAAGAATTCATTTCAAACACTATAATTTAAAATTACAATGTATTTAAGCAACCCTTACAATTAACTATCCCTATATTTATACAAAAATAAAGCGGATAGTTTTAGACTATCCGCATAGATTCAATAGAATTGCTATTGTTATAACAAAACAACTGCAATCAAGATATTAACCTTACTAAGCAAAGCTGTAAGGTGAGAAGCGGACGTCTTCTGCTTTGTTCACTGCTATAGTATATCAACTGTGTTCTATATTGTCAACAGTTTTTTAAAATTTTATTACGGATTATAAAAACCACTCCTATATGTATTAATAAGACTATGTTAAAAAATATCCTTTTTTGTATGTCCATTTACATTTGAATTTTTTTCCTTTAATTTTATATGTATAACATTTATGTTTAAGCTTTTTTTGGGCACTATAAAGTTAAAGACTACAAAAAGGTAGGTGACCAAATAAAAGTGAAAATTAAACTATATACTAAAAAGAAAATAACATTAACCACACTATTTATGTTAATATTTGTGAATATGGTTTTAGGTTTACTTAGATGGACAAATAGTCCTGTAAATAATTATTTTACTTATGGAAATCGAATGTTAATTTTTGGTGTTACAATATTAGTTTCTATTTATTATATGAAACTAAACAAAAACCCACAGTATGCACATGCTACTATAAACATGGAAAAAAAGGAGAAAGATAAAGATCAGAATTCTAACGAAACCTTCACTAAGCCTAAAACTACGTTTGAAGATGTTGCTGGATTAGAAGAAATAAAAGAAGAGCTTATAGAAGTTATTGACTTTATTAACGAGTCAGAAAAATATAAAAAAATGGGTGCAAAAATTCCAAAAGGTATTCTTTTTCACGGACCTCCTGGAACTGGAAAAACACTACTGGCTTCTGCTGTAGCCGGAGAAACAAATTCTTCTTTTTTCTCTACAAGTGGTTCCGAATTCGTTGAAAAATATGTAGGTGTTGGTGCTAAAAGAGTTAGAACTCTTTTTGAAAAAGCAAAAAAAGAATCTCCTAGTGTTATTTTTATTGACGAAATTGATGCAATAGGAGCTAAACGCCACTTAGATAGTAATAATGAGAAAGATCAAACATTGAATCAATTATTAGTTGAACTCGATGGATTCAATACCGATCAAACTGTTGTAGTTATAGCAGCTACTAATAGATTAGATTTATTAGATGAGGCTTTGCTTCGTCCTGGTAGATTTGATAGACACATGTATATAAGTAATCCTAACGTTAAGGCTAGAGAAGAAATTTTAAAGGTACATACAAAAAACAAACCTTTGGATCCAACTATAAAAATTTCTGATTTAGCTCGTAAAACTCACGGTATGAGCGGAGCTCATCTATCTAATATTGCAAATGAAGCTGCAATAATTGCCGTGAGGGAAAATAAAAACATAATTACAATAGACCATTTTGAACAAGCTATTGAAAGAGTAGTAGCTGGTTTACAAGTGAAAAATCCTACTATTCTTCCAAAAGAAAAAGAAACTGTTTCATACCACGAAGCTGGTCATGCTCTTATAGGAAAAATTTTGAGTACAGATATGGTTCAAAAAGTATCTATAATTCCTAGAGGCCAAGCCTTAGGATATGTTATACACATGCCTCAAAACGATAGATATGTATTAACCAAAGAAGAACTATGCAATAAAATTATGGTTATGCTTGGTGGTAGAGCTGCTGAAAAACTAATTTTTGGACATTTATCTACTGGAGCAAAGGATGATTTAAAGAAAGTTACAGATCTTGCAATGCAAATGGTATGTGAGTATGGAATGAGTGAATTAGGTTGTATTTATAACGAGCCTAATATGATTCACTCTTTAAGCGATTCCATAAACTCAGAAATAAATAAAATAGTAGATGAGTGTTATAACAAAACTTATAATTATTTAAAACAATATAAAAGTCAGTTAGAAAATATTTCTGCCGCTCTCCTTGAAAAACAAACATTAAATGCTAATGAGTTAAACGAAATATTAGGTGATTTTTTAGCTATACCTAAATCTGAAAAAAATGAAGATAAATTAGAAGCTGTGTAGCAAATTACTATTATAAATTGAATATTATTTAATATAGGGTTTAGAGATTTAATTTCTAAACCTTTCTTTAATATTGCATGATATTAATATTATAATAAGAGAAAATGACCTTGAAAATATAGGTGGTGGAACTACATTATTATCAGATAGACACAAATAAATAAGAAAAAAATAAGCCGTATTTTATTTTTAAATAAAACGGCTTATTTTTTTGTTATTATTTTTTAGTTCTTTTTAAAATACGATAAATTTTATCTTCATCCATTTTACCTGCATCAATTGTCTTACCTTCTATTAAAGTTATTGGCATTGGATAACCTTTTTCTAAAACCTTCATCTCTTCTTCATAATCTGCTAAATCATCTTCTAGTATATCAAGAAATTTAAGTTGAAATTTATCCTTCATATCTGTATTTTCTAGAAAGCTTTTAAGTTCTTCAAATTTTTCAATAGATTTTTGATTCTCACCAGAATCGTTATTGCTAGGACCTCAGCAAGATGGTGAAATTACTTCATCTTTCATACCAAATACAAGAATATTAATTTTATCTGTCATAAATATTTACCTCCATTAAAATGTTTAATTTACTATATCTGTTAGCATTTCTATTCCTTTGACTCCATATTAAAGCATTAAAACTTCTACAATTGAATAGTCGTTAACCTTAATAATCTTACCATCTATAGTTATAATACACAATATATCTTTTGTTTAATATCTATCTATAAATCCTTATTATTATTTATAAAAACCAATATCTAGTTTTATTAGCAATCCTAACTAATGCTAGCATTACTGGAACTTCTACCAATACACCTACTACAGTTGCTAAAGTAGATCCAGAGTTTAATCCAAATAATGCTATAGCCACAGCTACTGCTAACTCGAAGAAGTTACTTGCTCCAATCATTCCACCAGGAGCTGCAACATTATGAGGCAATTTCCAAGCCTTTGCCCAACCATATGCAATAGTAAAAATAAGAAATGTTTGAATAGTTAAAGGTATAGCAATTAATACGATATGCAATGGATTACTTAAAATAACATCTCCTTGAAATGTAAATATTATAATTAAAGTTAGCAATAGACCTATAATAGTAATATTATCAAACTTCTTTAGAAATACATTTTCAAAGTATTCTTTTCCTTTATTTTGTATAATGTACTTTCTAGAGAAATATGCACCTGCTAATGGAATTACAATAAATAAAATAACTGATAAAAACAAAGTTCCATACGGCACAACAACATTACTTACTCCTAATAAAAGTGCAACAATAGGTGCAAAAGCAAATAAAAGAATAAGATCATTTACTGCTACCTGCACTAAAGTATAGGCAGGGTCTCCTTTAGTTAAATGGCTCCACACAAATACCATGGCTGTACAAGGAGCTGCTCCTAATATTACTGCTCCTGCTAAGTATTCATTTGCTAAGGCTTCAGGAATTATAGCCCCAAATACCACCTTTAAGAAAAAAGCTGAAATAGCATACATAGTAAAAGGTTTAATCAACCAGTTTGTAGTACAAGTTACTATTAAACCTTTTGGTTTTTTAGTAGCCTGTACAATACTACTAAAATCAATTTTTAACATCATTGGATAAATCATTAACCAAATTAAGATTGCTACTGGAATAGATATTTCATAATAGGTAAATCTACTTAAAACATCTGGTACTATTGGTAACAATTGACCTATCGCCACTCCTATAACAATACAAATAGCTACCCATGCTGTTAAATATCTTTCAAAAAAGCCTAACCCGCTTCCTTTTTGTTCAAGATTTTCATTATTCATTACACAACCTCCTATTCAATAGTTTCAGCTTATAATAAATTAATTATTGCTTTTTATACCATTATTTATAGTTCTTTATTATTTACTCTTTTAATAAGGTTTTCTACTTTATCTTTAATTAAATCTCTAGTATTTCTAAATCCTTCAATAGGCCCACCTGATGGATCATCAAGTCCCCAATCTTCAGTATGGTTACATGGAACAAATGGACACTGTACATTGCAGCCCATTGTTATAAGAATGTCTACTTCTTCAGGAATATCAGTTAAAAGTTTAGGATAATGTTCACTCATATCTACTCCAGACTCTTCCATAACCTGTACCGCTCCTGGCTTTACTTCATGATATTTTTCTGTCCCTGCTGAATATGCCTCTAGTACATCACTTCCTAGTTTTTTTGCCCATGCTTCTGCCATTTGAGATCGACATGAATTATGAACACATACGAATGCTACTTTTTTCTTCATATTAATTCCTCCTCTAATAGTACTTACAGTGATTTTCACGAAATCACTGTATTTGTTTTGTTAACTGTATTTAATTACAATTATTATTGACATCTTTACAAATGCAATTTTCTTTAGATAAGGTAATTTGTTTTATAAACTCTTGTAACTGCTCCACTTTTTCCATATTAATTGAATAAAATACCCACTTGCCTTCTTTTCTCCCTTTAACTAAATCACATTGCTGTAAAATTTTCATATGATGAGAAATAGTAGGCTGAGTTAAGTTTAGTCCATCCATAATGTTACAAGCACATAATTCTCCACACGAAAGCATATCTAAAATAAGTAGCCTATTTTTATCTGATAGTGCTTTAAATACATCTACTTTATCTTCTATTTTAATCACCTCTCTTTTATATCCTAACTAATAATTTTAAAGATTTATTCAACTTAGCTTTTGTTTTCATAGATACATATAAATATATCTATGTTATAACTACAAATACTAGATACAAATAAATTAGACTTTAATATTTGTATCATTTGTTTTTTAATACTTATTTAAATTACTGCAAAAACTTTTTCAATATAATAGTTTGTTAAAGTCAACATTCTATACATAGATGATTATCTATCTATAGAATAAATGAACATAAATATATTGTCAATATATTTATATATTTTTCTATAGATTTTAAAATAAAATAACAATTAACTGTATGATTATATAAACTAATATAAATTTCAAATACTTCCATTAATAGAAAAAAATCCAGTTAAAACTTAAGTTTCAACTGATTTTTTTCTATAACCTTATATAATAAGCTTAAATAAATATGTCGACTTTGACTTATTTAAAATCTTGTAAAGCCTTAACTATTTCTTTTGGCTTTAAAACCTTTCCACTAGCTATAACCTTATCGTCAACAACTAATCCAGGAGTCGTCATTACCCCATATTCCATAATCTCCTCAAAATCTTCTACCTTTAGTACTTCTGCTTCCATACCTATTTCCTTTAATGCTTTTTCCGTATTTTCTTGCAGTTTAGCACAGTTTCTACATCCTGACCCTAAAATTTTAATTACCATTATGAACCACTCCTTATTTTTTTATTTTTAAATGTAGTCTTTAAAACTACTTAATTCAAAACTACATAAAAAGATATCCAAAAGCATTGAATGTATATCCAATTATAAGAATGCCTACAGTTACAATTCCTATAAAAACACCCAAAAGTTTCGGTTTAACAACTTTCTTTAGCATAATCATTGAAGGTAGGGAAAGTGCAGTTACACCCATCATAAAGGCTAAAGCAGTACCAAGTCCTACACCTTTAGCAACTAAAGCTTCAGCAATAGGTAATGTTCCAAAAATATCTGCATACATAGGAATTCCAACAAAGCTTGCAAGTGGAACAGAATACCATTTATCTTGGCCTAATAAAGCACTTATTACTGATTCTGGAATCCAGTTATGAATAGCAGCACCTATTCCAACTCCTATTAATATATATAACCAAACTTTTTGAATAATATCTAGCACTTGATCTTTTGCAAAGTCTATTCTTTCCTTAGTAGTAAGTTCTTCTGCTTCAGCATCTGCAACTTTATTGTTATATACAAAAGGTTCTACATACTTTTCTAAATTAGATTTACTTATTATGGTTCCACCAATCACTGCAAGTATTAATCCTACAATAACATAAGCTAATGCAATCTTCCAGTTAAATATACTAGCAAGTAAAAGAACAGATGCTAAATCTACAAGGGGCGAAGAAATTAAAAATGAAAATGTAACACCAATTGGTAGTCCTGCATTTGTAAAACCTATAAACAACGGAATGGATGAACAAGAGCAAAAAGGCGTAACAGTTCCAAGTAGTGCACTTAAAATATTTGCAGTAATTCCGTTAAATCTGCCTAAAATCTTCTTAGTTCTCTCTGGTGGAAAAAAGCTTTGAATATATGAAATACCAAAGATTAAAACAGATAATAATATAAATATTTTAATTACATCATATATAAAAAAGTGAATACTTCCACCTAGCCTACTACCTATACTTAACCCAAAAACGTTTTCAACTAATATCCTGACTAAATCATGAAGCCACTCCATTTTAAGAAGTTGATTATTAAACCATTCAAAAATAATCATTTTATATCATCTCCTTATATTATAATATTATAAATAATTTTGATCTACTTCTGAATATTATTACTTATTTTTTCAAAGAAATCTGTTAATAAATCTAAGGAATCTTTGTTAATAGAATATTTCATCCATATCCCATCTTTTCTACTTTTTATCAATCCACTTTCACTTAATATTTTCATATGATATGAAAGAGTAGGCTGAGTTATATGGAACTCTTCTAAAATATTACATGCACAAAGTTCTCCACATGATAACATATCTAAAATTTTAACTCTCGTTTCATCTCCCAATGCTTTCATAAATTGAGTATATTGTTTGTAATTTTTATTCAATTTCACCATCTCCATGTTAATTTTTTATTAAGTATATAGATAATCATCTATATACATTTTATACCTAGACATAGATATATGTCAATGTTTTGTTATGAATTTCTAAAATTTCACTTCTATAGAAAAATACATTTTGTTATACAAAAAAAACTTCCCTTACGGGAGTAGATATAATACCTATTTCCAGTAGGGAAGTTTTTATTGTATTCTAAGACTTATTACTTTTTAGATTTACTTCTTTTCTTCAATCTCTTTTACAAGATCCTCAATAAAGCTTTGTACTGCTACAGTACCCAACTCACCTTTATCTCTAGATCTAACAGCGACTTCTTCAGACTCTATTTCCTTATCTCCAATTACTAGCATATATGGAACTTTAGAAAGCTGTGCTTCTCTTATTTTATATCCAATCTTTTCATTTCTAGTATCTACTTCAACACGAATACCTTTTGACTGCATTTGTTCTTTTAGCTTTTTAGCATATTCAAAATGTTTATCTACAATTGGAAGTATTTGAACTTGAACAGGAGATAACCACGCTGGGAACTTACCTGCATAGTGCTCAATTAAAATACCAATAAATCTTTCTATACTTCCAAATATTACTCTGTGAATCATAATAGGTCTGTGTTCTTCGTTATCAGATCCTATATATGTTAAATCAAATCTTTGTGGCATTTGGAAATCTAATTGAATTGTTCCACATTGCCATGTACGTCCAATACAATCTTCTAAGTGGAAGTCAATCTTTGGTCCATAAAATGCACCGTCACCTTCATTAACCTTATAATCTAAACCTTTTTCTTCTAATGCATCTTTTAATGCATTTATAGCTAAATCCCAATCTTCATCTGACCCCATAGAGTCTTCTGGTCTTGTAGATAATTCTATATGATACTTAAATCCAAATGTACTATATACATGATCTACAAAATCTATTACTCCTATTATCTCATCTTTAATTTGTTCTGGTAACATGAATATATGAGCATCATCTTGAGTAAAGTTACGAACTCTCATAAGTCCATGTAAAGCTCCAGATAATTCGTGTCTATGAACTAAACCTAATTCACCCATTCTAATTGGAAAATCTCTATAGCTATGCTTATTTCTGTCATACATTAATATAGATCCTGGACAGTTCATTGGTTTTACAGCATAATCCATATCATCTATCCGTGTAAAATACATATTATCTTTGTAATGATCCCAATGTCCTGATTGCTTCCAAAGTCTTTCATTTAAAATAATTGGTGTTTTTATTTCATCGTAACCACGTTTTACATGCTCTTCTCTCCAGAAGTTCTCTAAAACATTTCTAACAACCATTCCCTTTGGATGGAAAAATGGAAAACCAGGTCCTTCCTCTCTTAAACTAAATAAATCTAACTCTTTACCTAATTTTCTATGATCTCTCTTTTTAGCTTCTTCTAATCTATTAATATGTTCTTTTAAGTCTGACTTTTTAGTAAAGGATGTTCCATAAATTCTTTGAAGCATTTTATTTTTTTCATTACCTCTCCAATAAGCACCTGCAATACTTAAAAGTTTGATTGCTTTTACTTTACCTGTAGAAGGTACGTGTGGACCTGCACAAAGATCTACAAAGTCCCCTTGTTTATAAAATGAAATTTCCGCATCCTCTGGAAGGTCTTCTATTAATTCAACCTTATAGTCTTCACCTTGTTTTTTTACATATTCTATAGCTTCATCTCTAGGAAGTACAAATTTTTCTAGTTTTAAGTCTTCCTTAACTATTTTTTTCATTTCTTTTCCTATTTTTTCTAAGTCTTCTGGTGTAAAAGTATGATTAGAGTCAAAATCATAATAAAAACCATTTTCTACTGCAGGTCCTATAGCTAATTTTGTATCTGGATAAAGTCTTTTCACTGCTTGAGCTAAAATATGAGAACTAGTATGACGTAAAAACTCTTTTCCATTATCATCTTCGAATCTTAAAATGTTCAAGTCACACTCTTCGTCTATAGAAGTCATTAAACCAACCGATTCTCCATTTATTTCAGCTCCTGTTGCCATACGTGCAAGACCTTCACTAATCTGCTTTGCAAAATCTAATATTGTTGTTCCTTTTTCCACCTGCTGAACTGAGCCATCTTTTAATTTAACATTTACCATTGACATACTTTTTCCTCCTCTTCTTTCACTTTTATATTTTCATATTTAAAGTAAGTATTTATTTGTATAATCTAACACATTTTTTATATAAACAAATATTTATATTGGCCTTTTATATAAAATAAAAAATCCCTCATCCTACTAAAACTAATAGGACGAGAGACATATTCCCGCGGTTCCACCTAAATTGACACTCCACTCATATGATTATAACGGAATCACCGGTTAACTTTTCACAATATAGCTACTAAGCAACTGCTCCAAGGTAGTTTTCAATTATCCATGTATAGAAACACTTACAGCCTAGATGTTTCCTCTCTTAATACTGGGTTTAATTTACTTATCCTATTCAACACATCCAATATATATTTATATATAATATTTACATTATTGTAATAGTTAATACTACTTTTGTCAAGTTTTTTATTAATTATATAATATATACAAACAACTCTAATATTTAATACCTATACTATAAAAATAATATAATTATACCTTGGAAAATTCCTATTATAAAACCAAGTATTCCACCTAATATTTCAATATGCCTTAGCTCAGTTTTTGCTATACTAACAACTATTCTTTCTAATTCTTCCATTTCAAATTGATTTATTTTATCTTCTACCATCTTACTAAGTTCTATATTAGAAGTACCCTTGTCCACCATCTTTTCTATAAATTCTTCTATTAAAGCTTCTCCTTCTTTGTCTATTATATCATCGATGTAACTTACAATCATACCTTTAAAACTAGATGGAACAATAGAAGGAAGATGCTCTGCTACAATTTCTGTTATTTTTTCTTTTAGTATTAGTAAAATTTCTTCTTTATTGTTATTTTGAATTAATTTATCTATAATTTCTTCTATGGATAATAATTCTGTTTCTACAGTTTCTCCTATACTTTTTGCTATTTCTGCTTTTCGCTTCGGTATAAGTCCTTGTATTTTAAAATTAATTATAGGAATATTAATTGGATCAAAGGGTCTAAATAATAATTTAATAGCTAGTATATTTGTAATCCATCCAATAATTCCTCCTATGGCTGCTAATATTAATAATTTTAACCACATAATCTTATCTCTCCTACTGTATATTTTAATTTAAAGTTAAGTATAATATTTTAAAAAAATATTTTTTTCGACATGAAATCGGATAAAAAAATTATATCATTATAAAAATATGATGTCCATATAATAATAAAAAAATTTATATGAAAGTTGGATTCTCCCCCTTATGAAAATCTGCTTTTATTGTATAGAAAGTATATTTTATATACAATAAAAAACCCCCAAAATATGGGGGAGTTATTCCTTATTTGCATTTATTTTAACATTACATAGATCGCAACCTGTACAGTAGTGTATGCTATTAGGAAATATTTTTTCTATAGTTTTAAGAATTTCCACATCTTCTTCAGCTGATAATTTATGAACATAAATTTCATTTGGAGCAAGTGTTATTAATCTACTAATAAGTAAATCTTCCTTGTTAATTTCATTTTCCGAAAATTCTATTGCTATATTGTTTATATATTCATCGCTTATTAATCTATTATGTCTATCATATATGTGAAATTCATTCTCTTTATAGAAAACTACATGTATAGTATCATGTTTATCTTCTTGTATATCTACAAAATACTTTAATAGCTTAATAAATTCATTATATTCTTTATCTACTAAAAAATCTTCCACTGCCTTTTCAACAGTATCATTTAATTCTAAAAGATAATCTTTCAATCTGAATAAAATAAATCCATTTATATTAATTTCACCATTATTATTTAAGTAATTATTTAAATCGTTCATAATTTTTGATTTCATACTATATTCGCTATCTTTAAAGAAAAATATATCTTTATTTTCTTCTTTTAATACATTTAAAGAATTTTTATATATTTCGACCCTTTCTCTAACATCGAAATAGTAATAATCTGTACTTATTATTTGTTGTATAAAGTTAGGTTCTTCCACCTCTCGAATATATTCATATAAAGAATTAGCTATACAATATTTAAAAATATTTATAAAATCATTTATAGAATAATTTTTAATACTTTTTTCATCTATACTATAATTTAAATAATATATTGAATCTAAATAATATATCCTTTCTTCCACATTTATACCTTCATCATAAAAAGATTCAAGAACAGGTTGAATCTTTTCTTGTATTTTATTTGCATTTCTTTCAGCTAAAATAGATATTAAATTCAGAGTCATCACTTCCTTTCGCTGTAATAGTAGTATATGTTTTATACTTAATACTATTCTAATATTGGCATTACATAATCTTCAAATTAATCCGAGTGCTAACATTTTTTTAAAAATTTATTTACTTTCTTTATATTTTTCAAATTTAATTTTCACATCCGGATTATCATTTAAAAAATTCAAATAATCTATCATACAATTTAATGTTTCTTCATTTATAGTATGCTCTATTTTTTCGGTTTGTTCTAATAGGTTTTTATTTAAACCTATAGACTTTAAAAAGTTTTCTACAATATTATGACGAGTAAGTAAAATATGCCCCTTTATTTTTCCATTTTGTGTTAAAGTGACAATTCCGTATCTTTCATAATTTACTAATCCTGCATTTGCTAATTTTTTTATCATTTTGGTAACTGAAGGAGGTTGTACATTTAATGCATTTGATAACTCGTTTATTCTTGTATACCCATTTTTTCCACTAATTCTATAAATCATTTCAACATAATCTTCCATAGAAGGAGTTAGTAAACTTTGATCTTTTTTTATATATTCACTAAATGTAAAAAAATCTTTATTCATTATTTCACCTCTTTAAATAAAAAGTACTTTAATAAAATATATGCAAATTAAAATATTCTATGTTAGACAAGTTTCTTTGACTTATGTAAATACATAATTTATATTATAAAACTTAAATTAGCCTGGTATAACTTTGTGAAAAAATGAATTCTAGAAAACAAAAAACGATGAGATATAAATATCTCATCGTTTTTTTCATTATTTGGAGGCGACACCCAGATTTGAACTGGGGAATAAAGGTTTTGCAGACCTCTGCCTTACCACTTGGCTATGCCGCCATATATCGCAGTTTCGCAACTCAAATTTATTTATTCGTTACACTCACATAAATTTGGTGCTCATTGCGTTTGACCTACTATCAATTTGTTACACAAATTGGGTTAGGTCATAATGGTGCCCAGAGGCGGAATCGAACCACCGACACGGGGATTTTCAGTCCCCTGCTCTACCGACTGAGCTATCTGGGCTGGTGGGCGCAACAGGGCTCGAACCTGTGACCCCCTGCTTGTAAGGCAGGTGCTCTCCCAGCTGAGCTATGCGCCCTAAAACGTGACAAAAGTAATTGTAACACGTTTTGCCACTAACTTCAACTCTATATTTTATAAAATTTCCTAGTATTAATAAAATACATTTAGATTTTGTATTATTTCTTTGTTTTTTACAGTTTATGCATTATTTCTTTTTAGTTGCTTCTTGTAATAACTTTTTTAGATGTTCTTCATCAAAAGTATATTTTTTATTACAGAAATGGCACATTAATTCTGCCTGTTTATCTTGTTCTATTATTTCTGTTAAATCTTTTTCACCAATACTTATTAATGCTTTCTCTAATCTTTCTTCATTACAATCACAAGTAAAATCTACATCATAAGAATCTAAAATAGTCGGCTCTAAGTCTTTAAAAATATAATCTAATACCTCTTCTGGAGTAGATTTTTTTTCAATTATTGAAGTGATTGGCTCTAATGACGCAAGTCTATCTTCTAACCTAGCTACTGTTTCTTCATCTATATTTGGTAATACCTGAACTATATATCCACCGGCAGCTTTTATTGTATAATCAACATCAACTAAAACTCCTAATGCTACACCTGTTGGCTGTTGTTCTGAAAATGCAAAATATCCAGCAAAATCTTCTGCTATTTCTCCTGTTACTAATGGATTAGATCCAACATATGGCTCTCTAAGTCCTAAATCTTTAGTGACTGTAATAGTACCATTTTTTCCAACAGCACTTCCTACATCTAATTTTCCAGGATATAAGTTAGTACTTTCAACCTGAGGATTTGAAACATAACCTTTAACATTACCTTTAGGATTTCCAACAGTAACAATTTGGCCTATAGGACCTCCACCATTAATTGTAATTGTTAATTTTTCCTTTTCAGATTTTGACATAAGACCCATAATTGAAGTAGCTGTTAATGTTCTTCCTAAAGCTGCAATAGCTACTGGTGTTGCCTTGTGCAGATTTTGAGCCTTATCTACCATTTCTGTTGTATTGGCTACAAAAATTCTTATTTGATTAGATGCAGCAGTTGCTCTTATTATTTTACTTTTCATAAATATCACCTCTTATTTATATTATCTGTTTTATAATCTAATTATAGTATGTGTATTATATCATAAAAAAAACAAGTTGGCAGTCCAACCTGTTTTTGAATTTCACCATAATGTAAAAGCAATAATATATATATATGTAAACCAACAGTTTTTAATAAATGTAGATTACATACTTAATTTAAAATATTGATAAAACAAATTTAATTATGCTTTTGTTACATTAGTAGCTTGAGGTCCTTTGTCTCCTTCAACGATTTCAAACTGAACCGCTTGACCTTCTTCCAATGTTTTGAATCCTTCCATTTCGATAGCTGAGTAATGTACGAATACATCGTCTCCATTTTCTCTTGAAATGAATCCATAACCTTTTTCTGAATTAAACCACTTAACTGTACCTTTTTCCATAAAAAAATTCCTCCTAAAACATTATTGAACCTAGGTCTTATGTACCTTTATTCACTTCCAGAATACCATACAGCATATTCTATGTCAACATCTATATTCCTTTATTTACTAACTGTTTGACATACATAGACGTTAATATTTTTTTCATTTTTTTGCTTTAAAAAACACACGTTCACTTTCATTTTTGGGTTTATCAAAAGTAAACCCGTCATATGCTTCTATTTCCTTAAAACCTATTTTTTTAAGTTCTTCTATAATTTCTTTTTCTTTGTAAGCCCTTTGAATATGATATTCTTCTTCTTTTCTATAATATTTACCATCTTTTATAAAAAAGGTTAAATCCATATTTATGATACTGCTTTCTTCATCAAAATAATTTTCCCACATATAAGATAAATCCTCTAAATTCTCACCAAATGTATTATTCCCTAAGATATTTTTTATTTTATAGTGTGAGCTTATATCAAAAATAAAAACCCCACCGTCTTCTAAAACATCATATGCATTTTGAAAAACTTGTATTAAATCATTTATATCAGTAATATAATTCATTCCATCGCACATACTTAAAATAGCATCAAATTTTTCTTTTAATTTTAAATCTACCATATTCTGCTCTATAAAAAGTAAATTTAAATTTTTTTCAATAGATTTACTTTTAGCAATTGTAAGCATATCTTGGGATATATCTACCCCTACTATGTTATAACCTTTTTGAGCCATAGGAATTGTAACATTACCTGTTCCACATGCTAATTCTAGTATCTTTTTAGACTCAATATTATTTTTTATTATAATTTCTTCAACATAATTTGCCCATTTTAAGTAATCAACATCCTGCATCAATTCATCATATATATAAGCAAATTTTCCATACTGCTCAACCATAAGTTACTTCCCCTTTTTATTTTGTTTTTTCCTTACTGTCATTATTCCTCCAATTCTTCCTGTTTCTTTAGCAGTAAGTCCTCCCCATCCAAGCTGTTTTATTTTATCTACTAATCCTAATTCTTCAGCAATTTCATATTTCATAAGCATATCAGGGGTAAATTCATTTATATTTTTTTTCTTTTCATTATTCTTCATAATTACCACTCCTCATCCTTATTATGGAATTATGGAAGTAATAATATACAATTAACATAAAAACGTAAATATTGTTATTAAAAACAAACATATTCTTTAAATAATTGTAATATTATCGTTTTTTGTTGATTTTAGTCTTAATAAATGTTAAATTAGTGAATGTTGTGATATCAATACTATTTTCCCACTCCCCCTTTTAATATATAAAATATATATTAAAATGAAGTCATGCAATCATCCCCTAGATTGCATGCTTATTCGGAAGTAAAAGAAGACATGAAAATGTCTTCTTTTTTTTAAAATATACTTAAATTAAATTCGTCAGAAAAATCTTTTAAAACTTCTCTACCTGCAATACTATTTCCTTTTTCATCTAAAGAAGGTCCTAAAACTCCTATTCCCATCTTTCCAGGTGCTACAGCCATAATTCCTCCACCTACACCACTTTTAGCTGGTATTCCTACATTTATAGCAAATTCTCCAGATGCATTATACATACCGCATGTAACCATAAACGCCTTAGCCATTCTGCTATACGTAGGGCTTATTAATTGCTCTCCAGTACTTTGAAGTTTGCCATCATTACTTAAAAACAAACCTATTCTAGCAATATCTTTACAGGTAACTTCTATAGAACATTGCTTAAAATATAAATCTAAACTTTCTTCTACATCAGTTTCAATTATGCCTACATCTTTCATAAAGTAAGCCATGGCTCTATTCCTATCTCCAGTTTGCTTTTCTGACATATATACGGATTCGTTTATTCTAAGATCTGGATTTTGAGTAACAAGTTTAAAAAAATCCATTATACGTTTTATTCTTTCTGCTTGAGTATTCCCCTTTATCATAGATGTAACAGCAATAGCTCCTGCATTAATCATAGGATTAAATGGTTTTGAGGGCCTTACTATCTCTAACTTCATCATGGAATTAAAAGCATCTCCTGTAGGTTCCATTCCTACTTTTCCGAAAACATACTCAGGTCCTCTGTCTTCTAAAGCTATTAAAAGTGTAATTACTTTAGATATACTTTGAATAGTAAATTTATATTCATAGTCACCTGCTCCAACTTCTGTTCCATCTAGCATACTAATATAAATTCCTAATGCATCTTTTTTGGCCTTATTAAGCTCTGGAATATATGTAGGTAAATTTCCATACTGTATTTTCTCTCTATTTTTATCTAAAATTTTTCGCATTTTATCCTGCATTGGATCACCTTCTATAAATAATATTATCATTCGTTTAAAATGTAAAATTCAACCTATCTAATCAATATTTTTTAAGTAAGACTTCCACCATCTATAAATTCTCTCAAAATTGATGTTCTCGGGATATCATATTCATATTCTAAATCAATAAAATAATTTAAAAATTTCAATAATCGTTTTGCTTCTGGATGGTATGGGCTAGTTGTATCAACTTGTCTTAACAAAGGTTCAGCATATTTTTTCAATACATTTAATTCATAAAACAGAGCTGAATTAAACATAACATCTGCTTCTTCTTGAAATGGAAAAATATTTTTTTCTTCACCTCTTCTAACAGATTTCCAAAGATATAATGTTCTTTCAGCATCATTCGACCTAAATTTGCTATCTCTAACTATTCTTCGAATAAGCCTTGTGTCTGTAGTAGGTATTCTATTATGTTCGTCAACATTTAACTGAGTTAAAGCACTTACATATATTTTGAATTTTTCATTTCTAGGTATAGCTTTTGTTAATTCATCATTTAAACAATGTATTCCTTCCAATATTAAAGGTTGATTTTTTTCTATTTTAATTGTATTCCCTTTATATTCTCGTTTGCCTAAATGAAAATTAAATGTAGGAGTTTTAACTTCTTCTCCTGCTAATATTCTTTGTAAATCATTGTTGAACAAATCTAAATCAATAGCATGTAAATCTTCAAAGTCATACTCACCATTTTCATCTAATGGTGTGTTTTCTCTATCTACAAAATAATCGTCTAAAGAAATAGAAACTGGTTTTAATCCATTTACTTTTAATTGAATTGCCAATCTTTTAGAAAATGATGTTTTTCCTGAAGAAGAAGGACCTGCAATTAAAATTAACTTCTTTTCATCTATGTATTCTGTAATAGTATCTGCAATTTGAGCAATTTTCTTTTCATGTAACGCTTCTGCAATTCGAATAAATTCTCCCTCTTTTTTAGTAGCTATTAAATCGTTTAAAGTAGCAACATGATCTACTTGTAATATTTTGGCCCAATTTTCTGTTTCTCTAAATATCTTAAACAACTTAGGCTGTTCTACAAATTCAGGTATTTCACCATTACATTCACATCTTGGCAATTGTATTATAATGCCAGGCTTCAAAAATTTCAAATTAAATTTTTTTAAATATCCAGTTGAAGGTACCATATATCCATAAAAATAATTTCTTAGCCAACCACACTGATATATATTTACATATGGTTTTTCTCTATATTTCATTAAATTCATTTTACCTATTTGACCATATTCTCTAAAAATATCTATAGCTTCATCTAATGGAATTCTACTTTTAGTAAAAGGAACATCTTCATCAATAATCTCTTGCATACGTGCTTTTATTCTATCTGTATCCTGTTCATTGATTGCTCTTTTATAATGTATTTCACAATATAAGCCTTTACTTAAAGAATGTTCTACCGAAACTTTGCATCCAGAGAACAATTCCATACAAGCTCTAATAAAAACAAATGATAAACTTCTTTGATATATTCTGGCTCCTATAGGCGAACATTCATCTATAAATTTTATATCAGAATCTTGGTCTAATGTATGTCTTAATTCTTTTAGTTGATTTTCAACAATAGCAGCTATTATTTGATGTGGAGGTTCTAGTAAAAAATCTTTGCTAATTTCTTCTAAAGAGACACCTTTTTCATATTGAAACAAGCCTTTATTTTCTAAATTAATATTAATCATAGATTGGTCATTGTTTTGAATCATTAAAGCTCCCCCTATTTTTATCATTTTTTTAAATAATGCACTATATTATATATATTTATATTGTTATTCAATATTCTATCAATAGATAATATTACCCCTTATTTATATAATATAACATAATAAAAAAATATCATAATAAAAAATAAATTTAATGGTATTTATTTGCCTTTTAAATAAAATTAACCTAAGTATTATTTATATAATGCCTAAAATTATGTATAAAAGTATAGCCTCTGTTTAAAACAGAGGCTATACTTTACATTGTAGGTCTACTTGGTGTTGAAATATTGCTTAAAGCTTCTCCTGCTTCATTCTCATAAATATTTCTTACTGCTAAGTCTCCTATTGATACCATCCCTACAATTTTACTATTTTGAACTACTGGTAATCTTCTAACTTGATTCTCTCCCATTATTCTAGCTGCCTCGTGTACATGAGTATCTGGAGTAACAGATAATACGCCTTTAGACATTAATTTATCTGCAGTTGCTGTACTATTATCTACACCTTGAACTATTCCTCTTAATACAATGTCTCTGTCGGTTATAATACCTATAGGTTCATCTTGATTATTACATACTGGAATAGATCCTACATTTAATTCTTTCATTTTTTTTGCTACTTCAGAAATAGAAGCATTCGATAAAGCAGCATAAACTTTAGTAGTCATAACATCGCTTACTTTCATATATACACCTCCATTTTATATGCTTCATATATATATTGTGTAATTTTTTATTTTTTATTATTATAAATAAAAATTTAATTTTTTATTATTTTAAAAAATATATTTCATTAAGTAATCGAGTAGAAGGAAAACAATCATTTTATCTGTATCTTATAC
>JADWMM010000045.1 GCA_015978205.1 Alkaliphilus sp. NP8
TATTAATATTTTTTTATAAACCTAAATTTCTAGTTTCAGAAAATATACACCGGGTATGAACTTATAATAAGAAAGCTTCCAGAAGCTTTCTTATTATATTATTACTACAAATAAATTAAGAAAGAGGGGATTTTTTGGAACCAAAAAGTAACCTGGAGAAAAAATTATATAGCAGAAACTATAGAAAACATGGGTTTGATTTAAATCCAATCGTATCTTTAATATCTGGGCTATTTATTATAATTTTTGCAGGCTATGCTATTTTAAATTTAGATGGAGCTAGTAAATTATTTGGAATTTTAAATAATAAAATTGTATCTAACTGGGATTGGTTATTTATACTAAGTAGTAACTTTTTTATAGGTATATGCTTATATTTAGCCTTCTCAAAGTTAGGAAACGTAAGAATAGGTGGTGTAGATGCAAGACCGGAGTTTAGTAACTTTGCTTGGTACTCTATGCTTATTTCTGCAGGTATGGGCATAGGACTTATGTTTTGGGCAGTTGGAGAACCATTAATTCATTCACAGGTAGCTCCTCCAATTTTTGAAAGTAGCAGTAATGTAGGCACAGCTATGGCTTCGACTTTTTTTCACTGGGGTTTCCATCCTTGGGGTATATATGCATTATTAGGATTAGCACTGGCATTTTTTGCTTATAATAAAAATTTGCCATTGTCTTTAAGATCTGTTTTTTATCCAATTTTTAAGGATAAAGTTTTTGGTGTACTTGGAGATATGATAGATGTTTTAGCTGTAATTGCATGTTTGTTTGGACTGGCAACTTCACTTGGATTAGGAGTGCAACAAATGAATAGTGGTTTAAATTATTTATTTAATGTGCCAGAAAGTGTAGGTATTCAGGTAATATTAATAGTAAGTGTAACATTTTTAGCAATTATATCAGTTGTATCCGGTGTTCACAAAGGAATTAAAACTTTATCTAAGCTAAATATACGGTTAGCTGGAATATTTATGCTTTGTGTTTTATTGCTTGGACCTACCTTTTATATACTAAAAGTTTTTTCTAATGGATTAGGTATTTATTTAAATGATTTTATAAAATCTTCATTTTTTGTGTCTATGAATGATGGAACTTGGCAAGGGGATTGGTCTGTATTTTATTTATCCTGGTGGATATCTTGGTCTCCATTTGTTGGAATGTTTATAGCTAGAATGTCTAGAGGTAGAACAGTACGAGAATTTATAACAGCAGTATTAATTGTTCCTTCATTCTTATCTTTTTTATGGATGTCAGTTTTTGGTGGAACAGCAGTATATATAAATGAAAATACTGGAGGAAAGCTGTTTGAAACAGTGCAGAATAACTTGCCTGTAGCACTTTTTGAACTTATTGAACAAATAAATGTTCCATTTTTATCAGAAATGATAATAACTTTATTATCATTATTAGGTACATTACTTATTATGTCATATTTTATTACATCAAGTGATTCAGGCTCTTTAGTTGTTGAAAACATAACATCTGGTGGGAAGATAAATACGCCTAAAAAGCAAAGAGTATTTTGGGCTTCAGTAGAAGGTCTTGTGGCAGCAGTTTTGCTTCTTGTAGGAGGAAAGAAAGCTTTAGATGCTTTGCAAACTGCAGTAATAAGTACAGGGCTTCCATTTACATTCATATTAATAATTGCCAGCTTTTCAATGGTGAAAGGAATTCGTTCTGAATATGTTCAAGAAGAGAAAATAAAAAGAAAGCAACTATTTGAAGATGCTATTGAATATAATGAAAATAGATAAATAAAGGACAGAATCAGTGACTTAGTTTTTATATAGTCAATGATTTTGTCCTTATTATCTACATATCTGTTAATATTATTTTATAATAATTAAAATAGTCATTTTAGACAACTATTTTGTAGTTTAATTTTGATTTGCATAGCCTTTAATTATATCTCTACGACTTACTAATCCAACTAATTTTTTGTCTTTTACAATAGGAATTCTGTTAATATTATCTTTAGCCATAAAAGTAGCAATTTTTTCTATTTCATCATCTGCATCGATAGTAACAACATTTTCAGTCATAACATCTTTTACTTTATACCCTGTTATTTTTTTTAGTTCACCTTCTAAATTCTTAGGGTTTTCTAAAAAAATATAACTATCTAATAAAGTAAAAAAACTAGGAACATGTAGCTTTTTACTTCTATAAATTAGATCACCTTCTGTAATTATACCTACTACATGACTTTCTTCATTTATTACAGGTAGTCCACTAATATTATGTTCTAGTATTAGTTTTATTACTGTTTCAACATTATCTTCTTTAGTTACTGTAATAACATCTTTTGTCATAATATCTTTAGCTAACATTTCATCCCCATCCTTTAAATTTTATTTAATATACTTTTAAATTACCCATATTTTTAAACTTATAAACGGATATTAATATTGTATTTTAAAATAGAGATTGTAATATGCTATAATGAAATCTATCTTTATAATTAAGACCTATAAATTTAAAATTTGTTTATAATATTTAATATATTGATCATAATATTTTTATATGAATATTTATTAAAAGGAGTTGAATACAAATATTTAAATATAATAAGAAAGTTATATTTTCTTGGGGCGCAGTTTTTATTTGGATGTTATTAATTTTTAGCTTATCATCTCAAGTAGCAGGGGAATCTAGTGAACTTAGTGGGAAAATAACAGATATAATTATTAAGGCAGTAGGTAAGATTACTCCTTTAGATATTAAAACTAGCAATACAATAGATTTAGGATTTGGATTAAATCATATTGTTCGAAAATTTGCCCATGTAGCTGTATATTTTATATTAAGCATATTGATGATGAATGCATTTGTAGTCAGTGGACTTAATAAGTTTAAAGCTTTTATCTTTACAATTGTACTGTGTACTCTTTATGCTGTAAGTGATGAAGTTCATCAGATTTTTGTTCCAGGTAGAAGTGGTGAGGTAAGAGATGTTTTAATTGATAGTACGGGAGCTATATTAGGGAGTACAGTATATTTAACTATGAGTAAAATAAAAAATAAAGTCATGGTTAGCAAGCAATAACTTGTTAATCATGACTTTTATTTTTGTTAACTGAGGTATTAATTTATATCACTTTAATATTATATTAGGTTGGTATACAAATTCTTTGACCTATTCTTAATTGATTTGGATTAACATTAGGATTAGCTCTTATTATAGCATCTACAGTCGTGTTATACCTTATAGCTAGATTATAGAATGTATCTCCAGCTTTTATAGTATAAGACATTGTTCCAACAGGACAAGTTCCAGGTGGTCTATCGGCACAATCTACACCAAGTGCTATCCATGTTCTTGGCCCTACTATTCCATCTACATTAATATCGGCTTCTTGTTGGAACTCCATAACTGCTGTTCTAGTTCTAGGTCCGAAAATACCGTCAACAGGACCTGGGTTAAATCCAAAATCTAATAAAAGTTCTTGAAGTCTTCTAACAGCAGGACCTCTGCTACCTACTCTTAAAGTAGGGCATCTAGGAGATGGGTCTGGACTAGGGCCTCCAGCTGGTACACAAATTACTTGACCAATAGACAATCTATCTGGATCAACGTTTGGATTAGCTGCTAAAAGAGCATCTAATGAAATGTTATATCTTATAGATATTGCATAAAATGTATCGCCTGCCATTATGGTATAAGGTCTTGTTCCAGGGGGGCAGGAGCGTTGATTATAATACATAGTGTAACCTCCTTTATAAAGTTAGTAGTATACTATGAGAACATAGTATACTATAGTATATTTAATTTAAATAAAATATGTTCTTACAATATATTATATTTAAATAAACAAAAAATATATTGACTAAAGTATAAAATAAATAATATAATTAACATAAATAAACACAAAAAAACGAAATACAACAAAAAATATGTTTCAATTTAACAAAGGGGATAATAGTATGCTTCAAGCGGAAAGAAGAAATAATATAATAGAGATTTTAAATAAAGATGGAAAAGTAGTTATAGATGATTTAGCTAAAAAATTTAATGTTTCAGAAATGACTATAAGAAGAGACCTTCAGTATTTAGAAGAGCAACAATTGATTACAAGGACTCATGGAGGGGCAATTTTACACAATTTATTAATAGAAGAAATTCCTTATACAAAAAAAGCAGAACAGAATATATGTGAAAAACAAGAGATTGGCAAGTATGCTAGTTCATTAGTAAAAGAAGGAGACGTAATTATTTTAGATGCAGGAACTACTAATATGGAAATTGCAAAAGGAATAATAGGCATTAAAAACATAAAGATAATTACGAATGATCTTATGATTGGTGCATTTCTTTCTAAATATGAAGGAATTCAGGTTTATTGTGTAGGTGGACTAATACAGAAAAATACAGGAGCTTGTTTAGGCAATAAAGCTATAGAGTTTTTAAAAAGTATTAATGCTGATATTGCTTTTGTAGGAACAAGTTCTGTCAATATAGAAAAAGGGATTACAACACCGAGTATGGATAAAGCAGAATGGAAAAAACAAATGATTAATTCTGCAGAAAGATCAATATTAGTTACAGATAGCTTAAAATTTGGAAAAAGTAGTTTTGTTAACATATGTACTTTAGATAAGTTTAGTTTAATAATTACAGATAAAAATTTAGATAAAAATATACAGGAGAAGCTTGAAATTTTAAATATGGAAATAAAATTAGTTTAGAGGTGATTAAATGATAGAAGTAGTAATCATTGCAGACGATTTAACTGGAGCTAATGCTACAGGAGTACTTTTAGCCAGACAAGGCTTTAAAACATCCACTTTTTTAAATTTAGATAAAAATTTAAAAGAAACTGAACAAAAATTTAATGTAATATCTACAACTACAGATAGCAGAGGACTTACTGAAAAAGAAGCTTATTTTAGAGTGAATGATGTAGTTAAATTTTTTAAAGATAAAAATGTAAGACTATTTTCTAAAAGAATAGACAGTACACTTCGTGGAAATCTTGGAGCAGAAATTGATGCAGTTTTGGATGAGTTACCACAGGATTATGTAGCTATTGTCGTACCTGCATTTCCTTCTTCAGAAAGGATTACTGTAGGTGGGTACTTACTAGTAAATTCTGTACCATTAGAGAAAACAGATGTGTCTAAAGATCCAAAAACACCTATATATCATACTTTTGTTCCTAATATGATTAAAAAACAAACTAAGAATTCTGTAGGTTTTATACCATTATCTAAAACTCTTAAATCTTCTGATTTAGTTAGAGAAGCAATTTTAGATGAAAAAGTTAAAGGAAATAAAATTATTGTAATTGATGCAACTACAAATGAGGATATAGCCCTAATTGCAGAGGCTGTTAAGGAAAGCAAGTTAAATGTAATACAAATGTATTGGAATTACAAGGGACTGCAATAAATATTATTAACTTTTTAGGAGCACCAGTTATAGCTGTAGGAATAGGTCTTTTAATTGCTATTTATGGGTTAACATCTAAAATGTCTAAAGATGAAACTTTGGAAAAAATGGAACAAGGTATTAAGTCGGCAGGAATTATTATTTTAGTTACTGGTGGTGGTGGTGCTTTAGGAACTGTATTGAGAGATAGTGGTGCAGGAGATTATATAGCACGGTTAATTGCTGCATTAGCTGCTTGTGTAGGTTCATTAGTATTTTCTTACTTTAATGATAGTTACTATTGGGTAGTTAACCGTATGTTAGGTATTAGAAATGCTAAAGAACAAATGCGAGTATGGTCAGTAACTACTACTATTGCTTGGGCAGTAGGGTTGGTTACATTATTAATTCTTAATGCTTTCTTTGGTTAAAATCTAAAAAATATAAACATAATCCACATTAAAAGTGGATAAATATTAGAATAATATTAGAAAATTGATTATATTGTGGATAAAAAATCCTTTAGGGAAGAAAGTTCTCTAAAGGATTTTTTATTTTGCTAAAATATTATTAAATTTAATTATACATTAAGTTATCTTTAAATATATCATTATAAAACGTAATCATAGTTCCTGCAGTAGTTCTAATTGATAAAGGTAGACCACATCTTGCTATACGATAATACCTTTCTTCATCATCAGAAATATTTTTAAATCTTTTATATACTTTTAAAGAAATTCTAGCATTAAATTTAATATAGTTTTCGATTGAACTAAGTAAGTATGAACCTGTATCTATATTAAATTCACCTATATACCTATGTGTGCGTTTAACAAAGGTTTCATATTGTTTGTGGTTATCTAATAGTTTAATGTTAGCATGCTGTGGTATTGTCATATCTTGAGCAATATGCATTGCTGCTCCTAAATAGAATAAGGATTTATTGAAATTTCCACTATTCCAAAAATCAATAGCTTTATAATAATAATCTATTCCTAAATCCATAGCACTACATCTACCATAAAGACCTTTATCTTTATAGGGATGGTAAAAATGATTAGTGCTTTTAAAATCTTGATCTGCCCATACAGCACCATCATTAATAGATTCCATATAACTACAAAAAAAATTATATTCATCTAAATATCCATCGTTGTATAAGACTTTCAAAGCTTTAATATTAATAAATTTATGAACTTTGCAATGAGTGTTAACAATAGATCTTTTTATAGGATTTATAGAGCCTAGTATAGAATTAATAATATGGCTATAAGTAGTTTCAAAAAAATTTTTATCCATAAGATTTCACCTGCAATTTTATTTTCTTATTTTTATTTAGTATTCCTTTAATTTGTAATAATAGACATGAAGTTTTTTGAAAAAAATATATAAACATTTGCGTAAAAGGGAATATAATTAAATATAAGAAGGGAGTTAGGTTAATATGTTAAGTTATACACAAATAATTTTCAGATTAATACTTTCAGCTTTTTTAGGTGGATTAGTTGGTATGGAAAGAGAAGCAAATAATAGGCCAGCAGGTCTTAGAACTCATGTTTTAGTTGCTTTAGGATCTGCACTTATTATGATGATTTCAATAGACGGTTTCCACGGAATGGGAGCAGCTGGTAATGGTGGTGAGCCTGCCAGATTAGCAGCTCAGGTTGTAAGTGGTATTGGTTTTTTAGGTGCAGGGACTATACTACGCACTGGGAATAGTATAAGAGGACTTACTACTGCTGCTAGCCTTTGGGTATGTGGTGGTATAGGGTTAGCTATTGGGAATGGATATTATGTAGGAGGATTTATAACAGCAATTATAGTTTTGTTTGTTTTAATGAGATTAGGTCAAGTAGAAAGAAGTATTTTGAAAGACAGCTATAAAGTATTTATTGTTAGTTCTATAGAAAGACCAGGTTTAATAGGTGAAATAGGAACTGTTTTAGGAGAGTATAGTATGGACATTCGAAATATTAAAATCGAAAGGCATGATGAAGAAGTTGAATCTGGAGCTATAGAAATACAGTTCGTGCTTAAAGTCCCTATTAAATTTCCAAATTCTAGTTTGCTAGAGCAAATTCTTAATATTAGAGGTGTTCAGCAAGCAAAATGGGAGTCTTAAAATGATGCTCTTAAATTAAAAAAAGTTGAATAAAAACACCTTCTATTACTCAGACTAGTTAATAGGAGGTGCTTAATAATATGAGTTTACAATTAACACAAAAAGAAAAATCACTTTTACAAGATCAAAAAAGTCATGAGGAGATGTGCGTTCAAAAATATAGTAATTATGCCAATCAAGCACAAGATCCTCAATTAAAACAAATGTTTCAGCAGCTTGCTCAAAAGGAACAAGAGCATTTAAACACAGTGAATCAAATTCTTAATGGCCAGGTACCAAATATGCAAAGTCAGCAATCTAGTAGTGGACAAAGTAGCAAACAGAGTAAAAGCATGAAACAAATAGAAAATGGTACTACATTTAATAGTGTAGGAACTACTCCAAGACCTGTAACAGCAGAAACATCATTTGTAAGTAGCAGCAGTAATAATTCAGACAAAGATTTATGTCAAGATATGCTAATGACAGAGAAATATGTTTCTAGTACATATGATACTACTGTTTTTGAGTGCACAGATACTAAAGTAAGACAAGCTCTTAATCATATTCAAAAAGAAGAGCAAGAGCATGGAGAAGAAATATTTAACTATATGCAACAAAATGGGATGTACAATCCACAATAAAATATTATAAATATAATTATTTTTAAAACAGCTTTCATGTTAATTTTCATGGAAGCTGTTTTTTATTAAATCATAAGTTAGGTTAATACTAAAAAAAATATATATTTTCGTAGATATATGTTAAAAATGAATAATATTAGAGGAAAAATAAATTAATTGTAGAATTGTATTAGAAAGTATATTTAAATGTTGTTGGAGGAGGATATTTATGACAGATGTTAATTTTATTTTATGGCTTCAACAATTTTCTAATGAAATATTAGATAAATTCTTTGTGACAATTACAATGATGGGTAATCCAGAATATTATATGATAATTATCCCTCTTTTGTATTGGTGTTTTAGTAAGAAAAAGACTTTTCGTTTTGCTATGTTTTTTTTAATAAGTGCATACACAAATTCAGTTATAAAAGAGTTTGTAGGTAGATCAAGGCCACCTGCGGATAAAGTTAGAGTGTTATATGGTGAATCAACAGGTGGATCTGCATCTTTTCCAAGTGGGCATGCTCAAGGGACAGCTTCACTATGGTTTTATGCAGCCAGTTATTTTAAAAAGAAGTGGGTAACTATTCTTAGTATAATTATAGTTTTCTTGGTATCTTTATCGAGAATATATTTAGGAGTACACTATCCAATTGATATAATAGCAGGTATAGCATTAGCAGGTATAATGCTTGTTATATATAATCTTTTATATGATCCTATAGCTGGGTTTTTAGAAGCACTTCCATTTGGAATTAGGATTATTATAACCTTTTTATTAATTCCACTATTATTATGGCTACCAAGTCATGATAAAGGTATGGTTTTGGGTTTAGCTTTAGGACTTATTCTGGGGTATCAGCTACAGGAGAGATATTTACATTTTGATGAAAAAGGATCGTTTATAAAACAGATAATAAAATTTATTATTGGAATTATAGGTCTATTTGGATTTAAAGAAGGCTTAAAGATTTTATTTGCATCTATAGGAACTATTGAAATGTCTATTTTATTAGAAGATGCTATCAGGTACACAATTATAGGTTTATGGATAACTTATGGAGCTCCTTGGATATTTATCAAGTTAGGGCTTTCTAGAAAAAGTAGGAGATGGAAGTATACATTTTAATGCTTTTAGAAGGACAATTTACCAATATTTGTTGTCGAAAATTGTTGACATAGTATATATATGCTATAAAATGGAGAAGTAAGATAAAATATAATATAAGTGTAAAATATATGTACAAACATAATGGTAACAAGTTATGGAAGGAGAATTACTGTGGAATTAAATAATGTTGAAATACAAAAGATTATACCTCATAGATATCCTTTTTTATTAGTGGATAAAATTATAGAAATGGATGCAGGAAAAAGTGCTGTAGGTATTAAAAATGTAACTATAAATGAACCCTTTTTTCAAGGTCACTTTCCAGGAAAACCAATTATGCCAGGCGTTTTAATTGTTGAAGCCATGGCTCAGGTGGCAGCAGTTACTTGTATGGGGTTAGAAGAAAACAAAGGTAAGTTAGGTGTATTTACTGGTATAGATAAATGTAAATTCAGAAAGCAAGTAGTTCCAGGGGATACCCTTCGTATAGAAATAGAAATGACTGCTTTAAGAAGAGGAATTGGTAAGGCAGAGGCTAAAGCATATGTAGAAGATGAATTAGCTTGTTCTGCAAACTTAACTTTTGCAATTGTAGATAAAGAGTAGATCTATTTCTAACAAAGGGAGTTGGTTATAAGGTATGGAAGAATTTTATGTATTAGGGATTATATATTTAGCAGGTATACTTTGTGGGGGAGCTGCTATTAAATTTATTACTTTATATAATAAAAGTGATAGATCGAATAAGTGTATTAATAATATTGAAAAACTTACTTTATATAACAACTTAACTAATCTTCCAAATAAAATATCGTTAGAAAGTATGTTCAATGCGGAACTTCTTGCAAAAGATAATAATTTTAACATTCTGTACATAGATGTGGATGGCTTTAAAATTATAAATGAAACTTTAGGGTATACAATAGGAGATAAGGTAATAACTAAAATTGCTAATAGAATTAAAGCTGTAGTAGATAAAGAAGGTAAATTGTTTCATATTAGAGGAGATGAATTTGCTTTATTAATAACTAAAGATGAAAGTAAAGAAAACTTATGTGTTTTAGCTGATAAAATCTTGGATTCTATGAAAAAATCTTTCGTTATAGAAAAACAAGAAATACGTTTAACATCTAGTGTTGGTATAGCATGTTATCCTTTAGATGGTAATAATCTAGACTTGTTACTTAAAAATGCTAATATAGCAGTACAGCGAGCTAAAGAAAGTGGAAAAAATAAGATCGAAATATATGATCATAGTATGAATGAAAAAATGAACAAAAAATTAAAGCTAATAAATAATCTTCATAAGGCTATAGAAAATGAAGAGTTTACTTTACATTATCAACCACAGGTGAATAGTTTAAATGGAGAAATAGTTGGGTTAGAAGCATTAATAAGATGGGAAAGTCCAGAATTAGGCACTGTATCTCCAGGTGAGTTTATTCCATTAGCAGAAGAAACAGGCTTAATAATCCCTATAGGAGACTGGGTATTAAAGGCTGCATGTAATCAGGCTAAGATTTGGCAAGAATCTGGGAATATTAATGTACCTATATCAATTAATATTTCTACTCTTCAGTTTTTAGAAGATTCGTTTGTAGATAAAGTAATAGATGCACTTAATGAAGCAGATTTAGAGCCTAAGTGGATTCATTTAGAAATTACTGAAAGTGTTGCTCTTAAAAATGCAGAGTTTACAATGCGTACATTAGACAGGCTGCAGGAAATTGGAATAAAAGTAGCTTTAGATGATTTTGGGACTGGTTTTTCATCTTTAGAATATTTAAATAAGTTTAATATAGATATTTTAAAGATAGATACATCTTTTATAAGAGTAATCGGACAAGAAGATACTACAGTTACTAATAGTATTATAGTACTAGGGAAAAGCTTAAATATGAGCATTATTGCAGAAGGAGTAGAAACTGATTATCAGCTTAATTATTTAAAGGAAACTGGTTGTGATGTGGTTCAGGGATATTTGTTTAGTCGTCCAGTACCGTCATATGAAATTGAAAAAATGCTTAAAGTAGCATAATTGCATAAAATCTTGGTATATAATATAATATAGTTTAAAATAATTGAAAAGGAGACTTTAAATATGAATAATAAAAATGAGTGCTGTGGTGGAAACCATAGCGAAGATCACGAATGCTGTGGAGGGAACCATAACGAAGAACATGAGTGTTGTGGCGGAAATCATGATCATGAGCATGGAGACTGTGGTTGTGGACATAACCATGGCGAAGATGAGTATCAAACTATAAAACTAAGTTTAGAAGATGGCAGAGAGATAACAGCTGCTGTTATAGAAATGTTTGAATTAGAAGAAAAAACATATATTGCGCTGCTACCAATAGGGGAAGAAAGTGTATTACTTTATGAATTTAAGCAGCATGAAGATGGCATTGAACTAATTAATATTGAGTCTGAAGAAGAATATGAATCAGTATCTCAAGCATTTCTTTCATTAATGGATTTTGACGAAGAAGACGAACAGTAGGGGATGATGATATGAAAGCTAAAAAACTAATATCATTTTTGTTAGTATTGATGATGATGGTTACTTTAGCCGCATGTGGAAATAATACAACTGCACCAGAAGATGAAGATAATAACGTAAATGAAGAAACTGAAAATAACGAAGATCCAGTAGAAGAAGATGAAAAAGTATCATTAACTTTATACTTTGTTAATCAAGAGTATATAGCGACTGGAAATGAAGAGTTAGACATGGTTGTTCCAGTAAAAAAAGATATAGAAATAGAAGAAGAATCTAAAGAAAAAGTTATATTAGAAGAACTAAAAAATGAGCCTGAAGATGAAAACTTAATAACAATGCTACAAAAAACAGAAATATTAAGTGTAGAAACAAAAGATAATACTGCTTATGTAGATTTATCTTCAAAAGACTTATCTGGAGGTTCTTTAGAAGAATCATTAATATTAAATCAAATAGTATTTTCTTTAACTGAGCTTTCAGAAATACAAGAAGTACAAATTTTAGTAGATGGAAATATAGTAGAAACCTTAATGGGACATATAACTATTGAAGAACCTTTAAAGAGAGAAGATTTTAGACGATAAAGAAAGATTCTTTAGAACTCTTAGCTATTGTATAAATGTTAATTAGGCAGATATAGCAAAAGGATGTTGGGACTTTATTTAAACCAACATCTTTTTTATTGTATAAATATTTAATAAAAATACACATAACAAAAATATAAAGGAATTTTAAATTTAAGATAGAATAGTATTAAATTGAGGGGGAGATTCAATGCTAAAAAAAGTACTTACTGTAGCTATAACTTTTACGTTAATATTAAATTATCAGGTTGTAGCTAGTTATGGAGCACAAAATCCAAGTTATGAAGAAGTAGAATCTATAATAGAAGAAGTAGCAGAAGAAAAAAACATACCAGCTGTTATATTAAAAGCTATTGCTTGGAAAGAAAGTAATTATAGACAGTTTGATAAAAATGGAGATCCTTTTGTTAGTTATGGGAACACAGGTATTATGCAGATTAACAAAGTTCATACTCACTTAGATCAAGACAAATTAAGAAATGATATAAGATATAATATTGAAGCAGGTGCAGATATATTATTAAATAGTTGGAACTCAGCAGGTAGAAATCTGCCTACAATTGGAGATATGAATAATAATGTACTTGAAAATTGGTATTTTGCTTTATGGGGCTACAATGGTTGGTTATCTAAAAATAATCCTAATGTAAGTGGAAATAATGCATATCAAGAAAAGATATTTAACCTTATTAGAAATAAATATAATCAGCCAGTTACTTCGGTTTCAAAAGACCTTATTCCTAGTAGTGGATTGCCAGACTCTAGCCTTACTATAAATACTCCGGAGCCATATCATGATATAAGTTCTAATTCTGATACTAATTATACAGTGAATAGATCAGATAATAAAAGGTCTGTTTTTATTACCAGAGAAGAAATATCAAAAATAATCTTAGAAGCTATAGAAGTAAAATTAGTTTCTAAAGAGGTTGATGCTAAAGATTGGAACAAAGTATCATCATGGGCTAAGGATTATATAGCTACTATGTATTCTGAAGGCATAATGGTAGGCTATGGAAACAACATAAGACCTAAAGATTTTTTAACAAGAGAAGAAGCTCTACTTATTTTGCATAGAGCTGTAGGAAATAATGAAGAATCTGATATTGAATTAACATATTTAGATGCAGATGAAATAAGCTCTTGGTCTGTTGACAGTATAAAATATTTTGTAGAATCTGAAGTATTGTCTATGAATGACCAAGAAAATTTACATCCTAAAAAGTTTGTTACTCGTGGTGAAATATCAGAATGGATTGTCAAAGCTATCGATATTTAGCCATTTATTAATTATAGCTGCAATAGTTTTTGCCATAGACATTATAAAGTGAAGACGGATATTATATATATTTGATGTTATATCACAGTCAGCGTCTTCTACTATTCCAACAATAGAAATGTCACCAATAGGAGGAAGAACTTTACCCACCCCTTTACCTGGATAGAGGGGTTTTTTTCTAATTATAATACTACCAATATCATCTTTATTGCCTAAAGAAGCATCTATAGCTATTATTAAGCTTTTAGGATGCTTTTTCCTTGCTTCTTTTAATTTAATATCTATATTAAGTGCATGAATAGGATTTTCTAGAGTTCCGTATATGTATACAAATGGATTAGTTTTTTTAAGGATAGATCCTGTTAAAGGGCCTAAGGCATCACCTATGCAACGATCAGTACCAATACAAAAAATAATAAACGGTAATGTAATATTATTAGATAAATATTTAGAAAGATGTGTAATAGTTGAAGAATCATTATAAAGACCTGTAACATGTGAAGTTTGTATAGTAGTTTTGTTTATATGTATATTCAAAAAAACACCCCCATTTTAAATATATAGAGGATGCTTTTCCTATATTCTATTAAAAATCAAGGAACTTTAATTATTCACAACCATGAAATTTAACTATTAATTCATCGATTTCTCTGCTTAATTCATAGATTTCACTTTTATCTTTACCATCGTTTATATATTTTTTCAACCTGAATTTAAGCTCTTCTATTTTTAGTTTAAGCTCTTGTTTTTCATCTTTGTTCATAACATCACCTCGTAGATTATTAAGCTAGAATAATTTTGTAGTTTTTAATAGTTTAAATAGTGTTTAAATATAGTTTAGAAAAATGAAAAATTCAAAAATATATAAACTTTATGATTTATTATATCATTTTTATATATAAAATATATTAATTTTTCATTACAATTTTAGAGCAACAAGTATGTTATAAATATTACAAATTATTTTTTATTATATACCCTTTTTATTATATTTTAATTATTATATTTTACGCATTAATCATATATAATGTAATTATGTGGGGTGATTAAATGGAGAATTTATTTGAAATTATTACAAAAGAAATAATGGTGTTGTTTATAGCAGCACTTCCGTTAATAGAACTTAGAGGAGCTATTCCTATAGGTGTTTCTATGGGACTTAGTCCTATACACGCTGCTATTTTAGGAATTATAGGAAGTTTAATTCCAGTACCTTTTTTATTGTTTTTTTTAAAGCCTGTTTTTATATGGCTTAGGCAGACTAAATTATTTAGAGGATTTGTAGATAGAACTGTTGAAAGGACCTTAAAGAAAAGTGAAAATATAAGAAAATATAGAATTATAGGGTTGATTCTTTTTGTTGGAATCCCACTTCCAGGCACAGGCGTTTGGACAGGGAGTTTAGCTGCAATACTATTCAATATTCGAATAAAACATGCACTTCCAGCTATAGCTTTAGGAAACCTTTTAGCAGGAATCATTATGTTTACATTTAGTCATATAGCAGTTAATATATAAATTTAATAAAAATTATAAGTATTGTTAGAAAAGTGTTGACATATATAATCTCTAGTGATAACATATATCTTAATCAAAACTAAATAAAAACCTTGATACCTTATCAAGAGCGGTGGAGGGATAGGCCCTATGAAGCCCGGCAACCATAATATATGTATGGTGCTAAATCCTACAGAATTATAATTCTGAAAGATGAGGAGATTAATAAAGACTATTAACCTCTTTCTGCGGAATGAGGTTTTTTTATTTAACTTTTTGGTAAATACTATGATAAGCGCTTATTGGAATTAATAAAAATTGAAACTAATATCAATGTTAATTTATATAGAAAAACTAAGGAGGAAATTTAAATGACTAAAAGACTATTTACTTCTGAATCAGTAACAGAAGGACACCCAGATAAGATGTGCGATCAAATTTCAGATTCTATACTAGATGCTATATTAGAAAAAGACCCAGAGGCTAGAGTTGCATGCGAAACTAGTGTTTCTACAGGACTTGTATTAGTTTCTGGTGAAATTACAACAAAATGTTATGTAGATATTCCTAAGGTAGTTAGACAAACAGTATCAAATATCGGCTATACTAGAGCTAAGTATGGTTTTGACTCTGAAACTTGCTCAGTGCTTACTGCTATAAACGAGCAATCAGCTGATATTGCAATGGGAGTTGATGAAGCTTTAGAAAAGAAACAAGGTGAACATAAAGATGATTTAGAAGCTATTGGAGCAGGGGATCAAGGTATTATGTTTGGTTTTGCTTGTAATGAAACACCAGAGTTAATGCCATTACCTATTTCTCTTTCTCATAAATTAGCTAAAAAATTATCAGATGTAAGAAAAAATGGTATGTTAAAATACTTAAGACCAGATGGAAAAACTCAAGTAACTGTTGAATATGATGGTGACAAGCCTATTAGAGTAGATACAGTAGTTATTTCTACACAGCATGGTCCTGAAGTAGATACAAAGACTATTGAAAAAGACATGATTGAACATGTTATTACTAAAATAATTCCAGCAGAATTATTAGATGAAAATACTAGATATTTTATTAATCCAACAGGTAGATTCGTTGTAGGTGGACCACAAGGAGATGCTGGATTAACAGGAAGAAAGATAATTGTAGACACATATGGTGGATATTCTCGTCATGGTGGTGGAGCATTTTCTGGAAAAGATGCAACTAAAGTAGACCGTTCTGCTGCATATGCTGCTAGATATGTTGCTAAAAACATAGTAGCCGCAGGACTGGCAGATAAGTGTGAGATTGAGTTAGCTTATGCTATTGGAGTTGCAGAGCCAGTATCAATATTAGTTGAAACTTTTGGTACTGGTAAAGTATCCGAAGAAAAACTAACTGAGTTAGTTAAAAAACATTTTGATTTAAGACCAGCAGCTATTATTAGAGATTTAGACCTAAGAAAACCTGGCTATAAAAATGTTGCAGCATATGGACATTTTGGAAGAACAGACTTAGACCTTACTTGGGAAAGAACAGATAAGGCAGAAATTTTAAAAGAAGAAGCAGGATTATAAAATTTAATATTTAATAAAAATAAACACAACCACGTTTTGGTTGATAGGGCTACTACGGGAATGGTTATTATCCGTTTAGTTTTTACAAATAACTTATAAGGTAGATTTTGAATATCTACTTTATAGGTTATTTTTTATTTTTAGGAAATTTTTTTATTCAAACACTAATTCGGATTAAATTTCTAAAAATTAGCTTTATAATATTATAAATTTAAAGTTTTCTATAAAAATAATGGTTTGAAAATGCAAGATTCAACTTTATTTTTATTTTGAAATTCTATATACAATTATATCAACCGGTAAATACATGAAGAGGCCTCTTCCGAAAGGAAGAATGACTTTGTATATTGAATTTGATAAAAAAGTTGAAGCTGCATTAAAAGGAGATAATAAAGCTAAGGAGTGGATTATTAATAGTTTAAAACCATTAGTAACATCATACAGTAAAAAATATGGATGGCAAAATGGTTGGAATGACGAACTTTATCAAGAAGGAGCACTTCAGATACTAGAAGCTTTAAATGATTTTGAGCCAAATAAGAAAATTCCTTTTTTAGGTTTTGTTAGTATTAGAATAAAACATTATTATCAAAACAAAAGAAGAAAAAATAAACCTACTACATCTTTAAACCAGTCTATAGTAGAAGGTGATACAGTATCTATTTTAGATATGTTAGTAGATGAAAAAATTTGTATAGACATGGATTATATAAAAGAAGAAGATAAAAAGAATTTAATACTTGCCATAGATAAATTGGAACCTTTGGAAAAGGAGATTATAGAAGAATATTATTTAAAAGAAAATATGCTAAAAAATATAGCTAAAAACAAAAATCTTCATTATGTTACAGTAGCAAAGCGAAAGGGGAAGGCTTTAGATAAGCTAAAAAAGGCTTTGATATAAATAATTTTAAAAAATAGGCTAATTTTTATCTCTTTAAAACATGTAATAGGTGTAAGAGAGGAGGTGAAAAAATGCCAGTTAATATTATTGATCAAAGCTCAAAGGTTAGACTTCGTTTTGTGGATAGTGTAGATGGTGAAGGAAAAGAAAGGTTAACCAGTAGAACTTACAGTAACGTTAAAGTAGCTACAACTGATGAAGACGTTTATGGAGTTGCTGTAGATATGGCTGGACTTCAAAGTAAGCCATTGAAAACTATCATCAGAACAGATGAAAAAGAATTAGTTGAAGGATTATAATTAGGTCTAAGACCTTAAAAAAGGAGGTGGAAAAGTGAAGCAATTAGAACTAAATTTTAAAAGAGAAGACGGAAGAACATCTAGAATAACAGTAAATAATGCTAGAGATGATTTAACAGGAGCAGAAGTGAAAGCTGTAATGGATGGAATAGTAGCTAAGGACATATTTGCTCCAAGTGGTATCAGTATTATTGGAGTTGAAGGAGCTACTATAGTTACAACTCAAGAGGAGGAATTGGATTTACAACAAGTATAATTAAAAGCCGGGAGCAATCTCGGCTTTTACTATATTTAATATTAAGAATATAAGGAGGTAAAAAAATTGGAAAACATGTTTAGTCAAGTTGCTAATTTAGGGTTCCCCATTGTCATATCTATCTACTTATTAGTTAGATTAGAAGGAAAAGTAGAAAACTTAACCATTAGCATAAACGAACTAGCAAAATCAATAGATTTATTATCGATTAAAAACACTGAAAGAATGTGATATAATGTAAAAAAGATTTATAAGCTGGGAGGAAATTGTAGTGGTCGAACTAGAAGGTAGATTAATAGAAATTATATTTCAGAACGAATCTAATGGATATCTAGTTGGAGTATTAGATATAGAAGACGAAGAAATAACAATAGTAGGCTGTCTACCTGCTTTAAAAGAAGGAGAAATGATTGCTGTAAAAGGTAAATGGGTTGTACATCCAGTATATGGTAAGCAAATGGATGTTAAAGAATACCGTGCAATTCAGCCTTCAACTAAAGAAGGTATATTAAAATACTTGTCCTCGGGAGTTATAAAAGGAATAGGTAAAAAAATGGCACAGAGAATAGTAGACCACTTTGGTACAGATGCTCTGGACATAATACAGTATGATCCACAAAAATTAACACAGGTTTCTGGAATTGGAGATGCTAAGGCAGAGACAATAGCACAGGCATTTGAAGATCAGAGAGAACTAAGAGAGATAATACTTTTTCTTT
Source organism: Alkaliphilus sp. NP8 (assembly GCA_015978205.1). Classification (GTDB taxonomy): domain Bacteria; phylum Bacillota; class Clostridia; order Peptostreptococcales; family Natronincolaceae; genus Alkaliphilus_B. The sequence goes on from JADWMM010000045.1 coordinate 18,810, forward strand.
CCCAGTATGGTGTTAGTCCAAATTATGCGGTTAAAATATATAAAAAATATAAGGAGATGACCATAGCATATATACAAGAAAATCCATATCGTTTGGCAGATGAAATAATTGGTATAGGATTTAAAAAAGCAGATCAAATTGCACAAGCCATGGGAATCTCCTTAAATTCCAAATATCGAATTCATTCAGGTATAAGATACACCATAAATACATTTCACCTAGAAGGCCATACATATGCTCCTGGTGAGCTTTTAGTAGATAGAGCAAAGGATCTACTAAATGTAACAGAAGAAGAAGTGGTGGAGGCTATGCAGGAAATGGCTCTCAAGCAAAAAATACAGCTAGAGAGAAAAGATGAAGAAATAATAGTATACTCTATGCCATATTTTTATGCAGAGACTAACGCATGTAAAAAACTAATAGAACTTTCTCAAATAGAGTTAGATCCTTTAGAAATAGATGTTGATGAAGAAATAAGCAATATAGAAGATGAAGACGGAATAGTTCTTGCAGAAAATCAAAAAGAAGCTATAAGACAGTCAGTAGACAAAGGCGTTTTAGTAATTACAGGTGGACCTGGTACTGGTAAAACTACTACTATAAACACATTAATTAAAGTTTTTGAAAATCAAAAAAAGAAAATTATCTTAGCTGCGCCCACTGGTAGAGCAGCTAAACGTATGACAGAAGCAACAGGCAAAGAAGCAAAAACCATACATAGATTATTAGAAATGGGATATAGTGACGAAGATGAAGGTATGTTGTTTCAAAGAAATGAGGACAATCCTCTGCCAGGTGATGTAATAATAATAGACGAAGTATCTATGGTGGATATTATATTAATGAACAGTCTTTTAAAAGCTATTTCACGTGGAATAAGGGTAATCTTTGTTGGAGATGTGGATCAGCTTCCATCTGTAGGAGCAGGTAATGTATTAAAAGATATTATAGAGAGTAATGTAATAAAGGTAGTACGCTTAAATGAAATCTTTAGACAAGCTGGAGAAAGTATGATAGTTGTTAACGCACATAAAATTAATAAAGGAGAATATCCTAAATTAAATAGTAAAGACAAGGATTTCTACTTTATTACTAGAAATAAAAAAGATGATATTTTAAATACTATAATAGGAGTAGTAAAGGAAAGGTTACCTAAGCATTACAATTTTGATCCTATACAGGATATCCAAGTATTAACTCCTATGAAAAAAGGAGAAGTAGGAACATTAAATTTAAATAAAGAACTACAGAATTATTTAAATCCACCCGATAAATATAAAAGAGAAAAAGAGTTAAGAGAAAAAATATTCCGTGTAGGCGACAAGGTTATGCAGATTAAAAACAACTACACATTAAAATGGACAAGTTTAGATGTAGATGCAGAAGAAGCACAGGGTGAAGGTGTATTTAATGGAGATATAGGTTATATACAGCATATAAATAAAGAAGAGCAGGAATTAACAGTTTTCTTCGACGATAATAGAAGTGTTGTTTATACTTATTCTCAGCTAGATGAGCTGGAGCTTGCTTATTCTATTACTATACATAAAAGTCAGGGAAGTGAATTTCCAGTAGTTGTAATACCAATTACTTGGGGACCACCTATGCTACTTACACGTAACCTTTTATATACAGCAGTAACTAGAGCTAAATCTCTTGTAGTTTTAGTAGGTAGTGAAAACTATTTAAAGCGTATGATAGATAACAATAAGATAGTTGAAAGATACTCAGGTCTTGGAACTAGATTAAAAAAGTTTTTTGAAATTATGATCTAACTCGACTTGCAGAGCAAATCGCTGGTAGGTCAAACGCAGTTTCTTGTGGATTGTATTGAAAAGGGTGAAATTTAAAGTGAAAATTCTACAAATATCTAAAGAATATATAGATGCTGCGTTAGACTTAATCTATCCGTCTAAAACTATTTGTTATAGCTGTGGAAATATTATAAAAAGAGAAGAAAAATATAGTTTATGCCCAAATTGCTATAATTCACTTCCTTTTATACCAGAACATAGCTGCAATAAATGTGGAAGTCCACTAAGGATGATAGAAGATGGTCCAAATTGTGAAGAATGTAAAAACACTTTTTGTTTTTTTCATAAAGCTATATCAGTAGTCAAATATGAAGAAGTTGTAAAAAGGTTAATATATAGATTGAAATACTCTAATCACACTTATTTAAGCAGGACTATGGGAGCTATGATGGCAAATAAATTGAAAGCAGAAGGAATTAAAATAGACTTAATTATTCCAATACCTTTATATAAAAATAGGGAAAAAGAAAGAGGTTTTAACCAATCTGTTTTATTAAGCAAGTATATTTCAGAAAAAATTAATATTCCTGTAAATACAAATAGTCTAATTAGAGTTAAAAATACTAAAGTAATGCATATTTTAAGTAAAAAAGAAAGAGTACAAAATGTAAAAGATGCTTTTAAAGTAGTAGACAAGAGGGTAATAAAGAATAAAAGTATACTATTAGTAGATGATATTTTCACAACTGGAGCTACAGTAAATATTAGCAGTAAATTATTAATAGAAGCAGGTGCTAAATTAATAATAGTACTTACATTTGCAAGAGACTAACATAGGAAATGTTAAGGGGGAATTATTATGGATTTAAGAAACTGTATAAAGTGTGGTAGAGTTTTTGCTTATACTGGGAGCGATATATGCTCAAGGTGTGCAGGGGATGATATAGAAGATTTTAAGAAGGTAAAAGAATATTTATATGAAAAACCAGGAGCAACTGTAGTAGAAGTATCAGAAGAAACAGGAGTATCTGAAAAGAAAATTCTAAGATATTTAAGAGAAAGTAGAATTGAAATTAGAGAAGTAGATAATTTCTTATTAGATTGTCAAAGATGTGGTAAATCAATACGTTCAGGTAGGTTTTGTGATAAATGTACATATGAAATGAAAAGAGAGTTTAAGTCAGCAATAACACCTAAAAAAGAAGAACCTAAATTAAAAGATCCGGGTAAAGAAAAAACAAAGATGTATACATATGAAATTAGAAAAAAATATAAATAGACTAAAGAAACACCTTAAATTTACCGATAATATTTGTAAGAATATAAAAAACGGAGAAAATGGGGTGTTTTTTTATGAAAATTTCTAATAATCCTAATGTAAATAAGGCTATGCAAATATATAATAAAACTAAATCAGAAAAGGTTAATAACACAAAGGAAGTAAAAAAGCCTAAAGATGAGTTACAACTTTCAGATAAAGCTAAAGAATATCAAATAGCAATGAAAGCCTTTAAAAAGTTACCAGAAGTTCGAGAGGACCTAGTAAACACATTGAAAGATGAAATTAACCAAGGTAAATATAATGTAAGTGGAAAGGAAATAGCAGATAAAATAATTGAAAGTATAGGAGTGGATAGAAAAATATAATGGAAACTCTTAGATAAGAGGTGATACAAAATGAACAAATGTATAGAACAGTTAAAAGATACATTAATAAAAGAAAACGAGCTATATACTCAGGTTTTAAAGCTAGGAGAAAGGAAGACCGAAGTTGTAGTAGCTAGAAATATAAAAGAGTTAGATAATATTACAAAAAAAGAGCAGCAATACATTATGAATATGGGAACTTTTGAAAAAATAAGAAGATCTATATTTAGTAATATTGCAGAAGAGTTAAATATAAAAAAGCCAGAAAGTGTTTCAGAATTAATCCTTTCGTTAGAAGAAGATACTGGAAATGAAATTGATAATTTGCGAAATAAGTTATTAGAAACTATAGATAAAATAAAAAAGAAAAATGAAGACAACGAAAAATTAATAAACCAAAGTTTAGAATACGTTAATTTTAATTTAGAGTTAATGACTGAGTCTCCAGAAGAGAGGAATAAATATAGCAACAAAGCTTCAGAAAATAAAAAAATAAAAACTATAAGTTTCTTTGACATGAAAATTTAGGAGGGAAAACATGAGATCGACTTTTGGAGGTTTTAATATAGCAAGATCAGGACTTTTTGCTTCACAAAGGGCTTTGGATATAACAGGGCATAATATTGCAAACGTAAATACACCTGGGTACACTAGACAAAGATTAGAACAAATGGCAAGTAGGCCAATGAGAATACCTGGTGGACAAGGTATGCTTGGTACAGGTGTAGATACTACAGCAATTAAACAGATAAGAGATGAATTTCTTGATTATAAATATAGAGATGAAGCTAGTTCATTAGGATTTTGGGGAGCTAAAGCAGATGGTTTAGCATTTATAGAGGATATAATGAACGAGCCGTCAGATACTGGTATTAATGAAGTAATAAATCAGATGTTTGAGTCTTTTCAAGAACTTAGTAAAAATTCAGATAACCTTACTACTAGATCTTTAGTTAGACAGAGAGCAACTGCTTTTACTAATTCAGTAAACCATATGTATAATCAGTTAGAAAAAATGGCAAAGGACTATAACTTTGATATTGAATCTACTGTAAATGTAATAAATACAAAAGGAAAACAGATTGCTGCACTAAATGATCAAATACATAGAGCCGAAGTAAGTGGAAGTAGTGCAAACGATTTAAGAGACCAAAGAAATTTTTTACTAGACGAACTTTCACAAGTAGTAGATGTAGAGATTCAAGAAGTAGCTAATCCAGATAATCCTAAATATCAGCAAACTATAATAAAAGTAGCAGGTAAACCTTTAGTATATCATGATGACTTTAACGGATTGGAAATGGAAAAAACTACAGATCATCCTATAAATGATGAAACAGGAAAATCTATAGAGTTTTATAATGTTAAATGGCAGGATGGTACAGAGTTTAATACTGAAAATATAAGTGGAGAGCTTAAAGGTCTATTAACTATGCGTGATGGAGAAGGTGGAAACGAAAAAGGAATACCTTACTACATTAAAGAGTTAAATAAATTTGTTAAAGTATTTGCTAATGAAGTTAATAAAATACACTTAGAAGGTTATGGATTAAATGGAAATACGGGAATGGCATTTTTTACAGCAGATGGGGTTGAAACTAACGGTGCAACTATTACCCCAGATGTAAATGGAGATATCTTTGATGCAAATGGAGATTTACTTGCTAATGATCCAGATGGAGTGTTTAATATAAATGCATCTAATATTAGAATATCAGCCGAAATGGAAGACCCTAATAATATAGCTGCATCAGAACATCCAGATAAACTTCCAAAGGATGGAAGTAAAATGCTAGAAATATTAGAAATTAGACATATGCAAGGGATGTTTAAGGAAGGAAAACCAGAAGATTTTATTAAGTCTTTAATAGGAAATCTAGGAGTAGATGCAGAGGAATCGAATAGAAATACACTTAATCAACAGATTTTAGTAGATAGTGTGCATAACAGAAGAGTATCTATGTCCGGAGTATCTCAAGACGAAGAACTTTCAAATATGGTAAAATTTCAGCATGCATACAATGCTTCAGCTAGAATGATGACGACTATGGACGAAATGTTAGATGTAATTATAAATAAAGTAGGATTAGTAGGTAGATAGGGGGTAATTTTATGCGTGTAACAAACAATATGATGATATCAAACATGACTCGAAACTTACAAACTAATATAAGAAGATTAAATAAAACACAGTTAACATACAATACAGGAAAAAGAATACACAGACCTTCTGATGATCCTGTTGGGATTACAAGAAGCTTGAAAATAAGGTCAGATATTAGTGAGTTAAGTCAATTTAAAAAGAACACAGAAGATGCATTGTCTTGGGTAGAAAGTACAGAACAAGCAATAATAGGGTATAGCGATTTATTAACAAAATTAAGGGAACTAACGGTGCAAGCTGCAAATGGAGCTTTAACAGAAAAAGAAACCCAAAAGATTAAAAATGAAGTTAGTCAGATAAAAGAACAGATAATAAGTCAGGGAAATACATCATATTCAGGAAACTATATTTTTTCTGGAAAAAATACTGATGAAAAACTTTTAAATGATGATGGAACGTACAATACAAGTATAGATCCTAAACAATTAGACTCTACTACAAAAGAAGAGCATTTAATTGAATATCAAGTAGGTATTAGTGAAAAAATGAATATAAATACTATAGGAATAGATGTTTTTGAAATCAATCACCCAGTGACAATTTCTGGTGGGGACAAAGCGAGTATTGTTGGTTTTATAGAAGATATGGAACTTGAACTAGAAGTTGGAGATAGCAAAGCATTAAGTGATAGATTAGAAGGACTAGATCAATATATAGACAAAGCTGTAACTGCAAGGGGAGACATAGGAGCAAGAGTGAACCGTTTAGAATTAATAGTAAACAGAGCAGAAGATGATACAATAAATCTTAGAGATAGACAGTCTAAGCTAGAAGATGCAGATTTAGCGGAAACAGCAATACAGTTAATGAACGAAGAAAATGTTTATCGCTCTGCACTTTCAGTAGGAGCAAGAATAATACAACCTACACTTTTAGATTTTTTAAGATAAATTTTTTAAAAAAATTTTAAAAAACTATAAAGTTGTATAAATTCACACCGATATATATAGTGTAAGACGTTAAAAAACTTTTTAATATACAAAGCCGGCGGTATATTAAAAGTTTAGAAATTGACCTAATGGCAAGGATGCTGAAGGCAAAATATAAAAAATTCAAGGAGGAATTACAAATGAGAATTAATAATAACTTAATGGCAATGAACACACACAGACAATTAGGAATCGCTAACAACAGCGGTGCTAAATCAATGGAGAAATTATCTTCAGGACAAAGAATTAATAGAGCTGGAGATGACGCAGCAGGACTTTCAATCTCTGAAAAAATGAGAGGACAAATTAGAGGTTTAACACAAGCTTCTAGAAACGCTCAAGATGGTGTTTCTTTAATTCAAACTGCAGAAGGTGCATTAGATGAAACACATTCTATTTTACAAAGAATGAGAGAACTTTCAGTACAAGCTGCTAACGATACTAATGAAACAGTAGATAGAACTGCACTACAAAATGAAGTTACTGAATTAATATCAGAGTTAGATAGAATTTCTAGCGACACACAATTTAACGATAAAGAATTATTGAATGGAGATTTAAGTGGATCTGGAAATGCTTTAACATTCCATATTGGTGCTAATGAAGGACAGAATATGACTCTTGAAATAGGAAGCATGGCTGCAGCTGACTTAGCGAGTGGATTAGACTCTGTTGACTTAACAACTCAATCTGGTGCTGATGCTGCTATAACAGTTGTTAATAATGCTGTAGAAACTGTATCTGCACAAAGATCTAAATTAGGTGCTGCTCAAAACAGATTAGAGCATACTATTAAAAACTTAGATAACTCTGCTGAAAATCTACAAGCAGCTGAATCAAGAGTTAGAGACGTAGATATGGCTAAGGAAATGATGGAGTTCACAAAGAATAATATTCTACAACAAGCTTCTCAATCTATGTTAGCTCAAGCAAACCAACTTCCACAAAGTGTTCTTCAATTATTAGGATAATTACATATTTAAAGGTAATAATTAAGAAAACATTAAAAAGACTGGGGCATCCCAGTCTTTTTGTATTTTAGTAAAATTAATATTTACTTTATATGTTAATGGTTTATTTTTTAAACATCTATTAAAAAATCTCAGTTTTTGTCGATATATATATAAGAACATAATTTTTTTGGGGGGTAATTTTATGAAAATATACATAAATAATCAAGTTTTAGAATACGAAAACAAACAGAACATTATAGATAAAATGTTTAATGAAATTAACAAAGAAGTATCAGATTTAAATTTAATATTTAGTCATTTAATTGTAGATGGACAGGAAGTATATGATGATTTTTTTGATTATTTTTTAGATAATATAAAAAACAGGGAGAAAGTAAATGTGGTAACTAAAACAGTGAAAGAAATATCTAAAGAAACATTATTATCTACTTTAGATTACATAAACAGAGCTATTCCAGAAATAGAAAAGTTATCTAATGAATTTTACAAAACACATTCTAAAAACACATGGTTAAAATTAACTGACTTAATTGAAGGGATTAACTGGATAATAAATTCTTATACATATATAGACTCTAATTCTAAATTAGAAAATATCTTTGATGATTATGAAAAATGGAATCTTTATGCTAAGGATATATACTTACTTAAGGAATTGGTAGTAGAATTTGATGAAATTCTTCAAAACAATGATTTAGTTTCAACAGGGGATATACTTTCTTATGAAATAATACCTTTATTTAATTCTATGAAAGAAAAGTTAGGAGGGCTAATTTCTAAGGAGGTAACATTTAATGTTACTAATAGATAATATAAATATACTTAAGTATAAAAATCAAAATACATTGGGTAGACTTAAACTAGTTGAACAAAAAACAAATCCAATCTTTATAAAAACTGAAGAGACCAAAAGAGGTAATAAAACATTATTTATAGAAAATCAAGAAAAAAAAACATATATTCATAGCAAGTATAATCCAATAAGAGAAGCAGAATTTATAATAGAAGAATATAAAGAAATAAAAAAAGATACAACAGTTATTTTCTATGGAACAGGGTTAGGTTATCATATTGATTTATTTTTACAAAAATATCCGAATGTTGATTATTATATATATGAACCAATACCAGAGTTATTATATACATATTTAAGCAATAACTCTATTGAGAATTTACCTGGAAAAAAACTCAAGAATGTAACATTAAATAATTCGAGTGATGAAACAATAAATCTTTTAAATAATATTATTGATAAGAAAAAAGGAGAAGTTTTATTAGTTGAACTTCCAATACATAAAAAGATTTTTCCAAAAGAATATAGTGATTTTACAAACTCATTTAAAACAATATTAAAAAATAAAAAGAGTAATATTCGTACTAGTTATGCTTTTCAAAAACGCTGGATAATAAATAGCATGAAAAATTTTGGAGAAGTTTTAGATACTCCTAACATACTTTTAGAGAAAAAAGGAAAGTTCAAAGACAAACCAGCTATTTTAGTAGCAGCTGGACCTTCTTTAAATGAAGAAATAGAAAACATAAGATATATTAAAGATAAAGGATTAGCTTATATATTTAGTGTAGGATCTGCCATAAATACTCTTATTCATAATGATATATATCCAGATGCAGCAAGTACTTATGATCCTACAGAAAAAAATCAAATTGTTTTTGAGAAGGTTAAAGAAAAAAAAATAAAAGAAATTCCTATGATATTTGGTAGTAGTGTAGGGTATGAAACGTTATATGATTACTCAGGAAGTAAATATCATATGATAACTAGTCAAGATACTATTTCTAAGTATTATTTAAAAAATAATACAAGTATTGGTATAGTTCAAGATGCACCTTCTATAGCTGTAGTTACATTACAATTATTGAATGAATTAGGCTTCAGTCCTATAATATTAGCAGGTCAAAATTTGGCTTATAAAGATAAAAAACGTCATTCTGAAGGGGTTCATTATAGTAGTAAAGTTACAGACGAAGAGGTTAAAAAAGGCATTTGGACTAAGGATGTAAATGGTAATGAAGTTTTAACAAATGAAGGTTTTAATAGAATGAGACAACAAATGGAAGATTATATAAAAGAACTTCCTAATATGGAGGTAGTAAACACTACTAAAAAAGGTGCTTATATAGAAGGATCAACTTTTATAGAATTAAAAGAAGTAATACAAAATTCTTTAAAAGAGCCCGTAGTAGAAAAAAATTGGTTAGAAGGAAATCAATTCAATTATGATATTGAATATTTGAAACTTCAATCTGAAAATATGGATAAAGCTCACAGAAAAGCAATAAATCTTATAGATGAATATTATGATATTTTAAATAAAATAGATAGGTATATTAATAATAGAAACTTTAATCAATCAGAAAAGATGTATGTAAAACTAGATAAAATATTGCGGAAGATTGAAAAAAATGACTTCTTTATTACATTTATTTTACCAATGAATAGAGTCCATTATAAAATGTTAGCAGACAGTATAGATAATTTAAATGAAGAAACTAATCCGTTGGAAAAAGGCAAAAAAATAATAGATAGCTTTAAGAAATTTATAGATACATGTAAAAGCAGAGTAATAGAGATGGAACCTATTTATGATGAAATGAAGGAAAAAATAAATAGTTTTTGCAAGCAGGAGGAATAGTCATGTCTAGAGTATTAGTAACTGGATCAGATGGATTTATAGGAAGTCATTTAGTTGAAAAGTTAATAGAAGCAGGTAATGAAGTTAGGGCTTTTGTATATTATAATTCATTTAATACATGGGGATGGTTAGACACACTTCCAAAAGAAATTTTGAAAGAGATAGAAGTTTTTACAGGAGATATTAGAGATCCTAATGGTGTTAAAGAGGCAATGAAAGGTATTGATGAGATATATCACTTGGCAGCACTTATTGCTATTCCTTTTAGCTATCATTCTCCAGATTCATACGTAGATACTAATATAAAAGGTACACTTAATATATTACAAGCTGCCAGAGATTTAGGAACTTCTAGAGTATTGGTAACTTCTACATCAGAGGTATATGGAACGGCTCAATATGTACCTATAGATGAAAAGCATCCTTTTCAAGGACAATCCCCTTATTCAGCAACAAAAATTGGGGCAGATAGAATTGCAGAGTCTTTTTATAGAAGCTTTGATATGCCAATTAGTATAGTTAGACCATTTAATACTTACGGTCCAAGACAATCTGCAAGAGCTGTAATACCTACAATAATTACACAGTTATTAGCTGGAAAAGAAGAGATTAAATTAGGATCTTTAAGTCCAACAAGAGATTTTAATTATGTAAAGGATACTGTAAATGGATTTGTTGATATTGCAAAGTCAGATAAAACAATAGGGGAAGAAATTAATATAGCCACTCAACAAGAAATTTCTATTGAACAATTGGCAAAAGAATTAATTAAACAAATAAATCCAAAAGCTAGAATTATTTGCGATGAGCAAAGATTTAGACCTGAAAAAAGTGAAGTAAATAGATTATTAGGATCTAATAAGAAAATTAAAGAATTAACTAATTGGAAACCTACTTATACTTTTGAACAAGGACTTGCAGAAACAATTAAGTTTTTTAGATATAATTTAGATAAATATAAAACAGATATATATAACATCTAGTCGAGAAGGTGAGAAAGATAATGAGTGAAAAGTTTATTCCTCTTTCTGTACCCAATTTAAAAGGGAAAGAGCTTCAATATGTAACTAATGCAGTTGAGACTGAATGGGTATCAAGTGGTGGACCATATGTAAATGAGTTTGAAGAAAAAATAGCAAAATATGTTGAGTGTAAAGGTGCTGTAGCTTGTCAAAATGGAACGGCAGGTCTTCATATTGCACTTCATGTTTGTGGAGTTACAAAAGAAGATGAAGTTATTGTACCAACATTAACATTTATTGCAGCAGTTAATCCTGTAAAATATATTGGTGCAGAACCGATTTTTATGGATTGTGATGATTCACTTTGCATGGATTCGGATAAGCTATTAGAATTCTGTGAAAAAGAGTGTAGCTTTATTAACGGTAAGTTAATTAATAATAAAACTAAAAAACATATAAAAGCAATTTTGGTTGTGCATGTATTTGGAAATGCGGTTAACATGGAAAAAATCATAAGAATTGCTGACACATTCAACTTAAAAGTTATTGAAGATGCAACTGAAGCTTTAGGAACTTATTATACAAAGGGAAAATACAGAGGGAAATATGCTGGTACAATAGGAGATGTTGGGGTTTATTCTTTTAATGGGAATAAGATAATTACAACTGGTGGCGGAGGTATGATAGTATCATGTGATGCAGAATTACTAAAAAAAGCCAAGCACCTTACAACACAAGCAAAAATTGATGATGTTTATTATATTCATGATGAAATCGGATATAACTACCGTATGACAAACTTACAAGCAGCTCTAGGGATTGCTCAGTTAGAACAATTAGAAGATTTTATTAGAATTAAAACTGAGAATTATAGATTATATAAAAGACAAATAGAAAGTATTGAAGGATTAGAATTATTAGATTTCAATACAAATATTAGACCTAATTATTGGTTTTATTCACTAATTATTGATGAATATAAATATGGACTAAATAGAGATGAAGTTTTAGTAAAATTAAATGATAAAAAAATACAAACAAGACCTATATGGGGGTTAATACATCAACAGAAACCGTATTTAGATAACCCAAATTATAAAATAGAAAAAGCATATTATTATAAAAATAAAATTTTAAATATACCTTGCAGCACAAATTTAAGTATTTCAGATATAAAAAAGATAACTAATGTATTAAAAGACTTAAAAGAACAATGAAGAGAGGAAGCACAATGCAAGTAAGTGATTTATTCATAACTAAAAATACAACTATAAGAGAAGGTTTAAAGAAACTTGACAATACAGGTAGAAAGATTCTTCTAGTAGTAGAATCAAATAAATTAGTAGGAGTTTTGACTGATGGAGATATCCGTAGATGGATATTGAAAAGTGGAAATTTAGAAGAAAATGTTAGTTATATAATGAATACATCTCCTAAGTATATTTATGATAAAGAGGTTATTAATGCAAAAGAAATACTAAAGAAAAATATGGTAGAAGCAATGCCTATAATTAACCACAATAAAGAAGTAGTTGACATAGTATTTTGGAATGATAATTTTAAAATGAAATTAAATCACTTAAATAAATTAGAAAACCCTGTAGTTATTATGGCAGGTGGTAAGGGAACAAGACTAGAACCTTATACTAAAATACTTCCTAAACCACTTATTCCTATTGGAGATACCCCAATAGTTGAAAGAATAATAAACAGATTTGCTGACTATGGTTGCGAAGACTTTTATATGATTGTAAATTATAAAAAGAATATGATTAAAGCGTATTTTAATGAATTAGATAAAAATTATAAAATAAATTACATTGAAGAAGATAATCCACTTGGCACAGCAGGAGGGCTTTATTTATTAAAAGATAAACTAAAAGATACTTTTTTTGTAAGCAATTGTGATATCCTAATAGATGCTAATTATTCAGATATTATTAAATATCATAATGAAAACAAAAATACAATAACACTAGTAACATGTCTTAAGAATTATACTATTCCATATGGAGTAATAGAAATAAGTGCAACTAGCGAAGTTGAAAACATGATAGAAAAACCAGAATATGATTATTTAGTTAATACAGGGATGTATGTATTTGAACCAGAAGTACTAAGAGATATACCAGAAGATACTTTTTATCATATAACAGATCTTATAAATAAATATATAGATAAGGGTGAAAAAATAGGAGTTTATCCAGTAAATGATAAAGAATGGTTAGATATGGGTCAATTTAAAGAAATGGAAAATATGGTTGAAAGGTTAGGAATAAAGTAATGAAAAGCATTAAAAACAAACTTAAAATAGGATATTTTGCTGATGGTAAGTGGGCACATGAAGCCTTTAAATATTTAATAGAAGATAGCACCTTAAATATTCAATTTATATGTGCTAGGTACGATTCAATAGATTATCAATTAAAAAAAATTGCCAAAATGCATAATATAGATTATTTAAGGCACCGTAATATTAATTCTAAAGAATTTATATATGTAGTAGAACAATATCAATGTGATTTATTTGTTTCTATGTCATTTAATCAAATCTTTAAACCTGAAATTATAAATATGCCTAAATTTAAAACTATTAATTGTCATGCAGGTAGATTGCCATTTTATAGAGGTAGAAATGTTTTAAACTGGGTATTAATTAATGATGAAAATGAATTTGGAATTACAGTTCATTATGTAGATGAAGGAATAGATACTGGAGATATTATATTACAAAGAATTTATAATATAACTGATAGAGATAATTATAAAACATTATTAGAAAAAGCATATATAGAATGCGGTAGAATCTTATATGATGCTATAAAATCAATTCAAAATGATTCAGTTAAATTAATACAACAAAACAAAATACATCCGGTAGGATTATATTGTGGTATTAGACAAGAAGGCGATGAAATAATAAATTGGAATCAAACGAGTAGAGAAATTTTTAATTTCATTCGTGCTATATGCAAACCAGGACCAATGGCAAGAAGTAATATAAATGGAAAAGAGATAAAAATAAATAATTCAAACTTTATTGAAAATGCACCAACATATAAAGGAATATCAGGACAAGTAGTAGGTAAATCGGATACTGGATTTATTGTGAAAACTAAAGATTCTACTTTAGAGATTTTAGATTTTTATTTTAATGGAAATATAAGAATAGGAGATCGTCTTGTATGAGAAAAGTTTTTATAATAGCAGAAGCTGGTGTTAATCATAATGGCAGTATAGACTTAGCAAAAAAACTAATTGATAAAGCTAGTGAAGCAGGAGCCGATGCAATAAAATTTCAAAGTTTTAAAGCTGAAAAATTAGCAACTAAAAATGCAAAAAAAGCAAACTATCAAGAAAAAACTACTGGTAAAGTAGAAAATCAGTTTGAAATGCTAAAAAGATTAGAATTAGATTACAAAAAACATAAAGAGCTAATAAACTATTCTAACTCTAGAAACATAATGTTTTTATCATCACCATTTGACTTAGAAAGCATTGAATTGCTCTATAATCTTGGACTTGAGGTGTTTAAAATACCTTCAGGTGAAATAACCAATCTACCTTATTTACGTAAAATAGGTTTATTAAATAAAAAAGTAATATTATCTACTGGTATGTCTAATCTAGGAGAAATTGAAAAAGCTTTGAAGATACTTAGAGAGTATGGAACGACAGATATTACTGTGTTGCACTGTAATACTGAGTACCCTACACCTATTAAAGATGTTAATTTGTTAGCTATGAATACAATAAAAGATGCATTGAAAGTTGAAATTGGATACTCTGATCATTCGTTGGGAATAGAAATTCCACTAGCTGCAGCCGCACTAGGTGCTACAGTCCTTGAAAAGCATTTTACTTTAGATAAAACCATGGAAGGTCCAGACCATAAAGCAAGTTTAGAACCAAAAGAATTTAAAGAAATGGTTAGATCTATAAGAAATATTAAATTGGCCTTAGGAGATGGAATTAAAAAAGTAACTAAGTCTGAAAATAAAAATATAAATATAGCGAGAAAAAGTATAGTAGCAGATAAAGATATAAAAAAAGGTGAAGTATTTACTGAGGATAATTTAACCGTTAAAAGACCAGGATATGGAATATCTCCAATGATATGGGATGAAATTATAGGAAAAGTTGCAAAGCGAGATTTTAAAGAAGATGAGATGATAGAAATATGAAAAAAATATGTATAATTACAGGTACACGTGCGGAATACGGACTATTAAAACCATTGATAAAGAGAATTAGTGAAGATAATGAAATAGAATTACAACTAATAGCTACAGGTATGCATTTATCTCCTGAATTTGGATTAACTTATAAAGAAATTGAAGATGATAGATTTAACATAAATGAGAAAGTTGAAATATTATTAAGTTCTGATACATCAGTAGGTATATCTAAATCTATAGGGTTAGGAATGATAGGGTTTTCTGAAGCATTTGAAAGATTAAGGCCAGATATGATTATTGCTTTAGGAGATAGATACGAGATTTTTGCAGCTGCGAGTGCAGCTACAATATCTAGGATACCAATTGCACATTTACATGGTGGAGAAACTACAGAAGGTGCTATAGATGAGGTAATAAGACATTCTATTACCAAAATGAGTTATTTGCATTTTACTAGTACTGAAGAGTATAAACAAAGAGTAATACAATTAGGTGAAGAACCAGAGAGAGTATTTAATGTTGGTGCAATTGGAATTGAAAGTATAAAACAATTAAAATTATTAAGTAAAAACGAATTAGAAAAGAGTATAAAGTTTAATTTAGATAAAAAAACAGCATTAATTACATTTCATCCAGTAACACTTGAAAATAATACGTCTGAACAACAGTTTCAGGAGTTACTCAATGCATTAGATAACTACAAAGATTTAAAAATAATATTTACAAAAGCTAATTCCGATACAAATGGACGAATTATAAATATTATGATAGATGAATATGTAAATAGTAATAAAGATCGAACAATTGCATTTACTTCTATGGGTCAATTAAGATATTTGTCAGCTATGAAATATGTGGACTTAGTCATAGGAAATTCATCAAGTGGAATTATAGAAGCACCGTCTTTTAACATACCAACTATAAATATAGGAGATAGACAAAAAGGAAGGATACAAGGAGAAACTATAATAAATTGTAAACCAACTGAAAAAGAAATATATAATGCAATAAATTTAGGCCTTTCAAATATATTTAAGCAAAAAATTAAAAATAAAAAAAACCCTTACGGAGAAGGCAATGTGAGTAAGAATGTCATTAAAGAGATAAAAGAAGTTTTATTATCTAATTCCATAAATTTAAAAAAGAAATTTTATGATTTTAAAAGGTAGGTTATATATATGTATAATAGTAAAAAAATTTTAGCTATTATTCCCGCTAGAAGTGGTTCAAAAGGATTAAAGGATAAAAACATTAAAAAATTATCTGGAAAACCAATGATTTATTATACGATTGAATCAGCTAAAAAAAGTGGAATTTTTGATGATATTATAGTTTCAACTGATTCTCAGTTATATGCTGATTTAGCAATGCAATATGGTGCGTCTGTTCCTTTTTTAAGACCGGAATATTTATCTACAGATACTGCCACAACAAATGAGGTAATAGAATATACAATAAACAAACTTGAAGAATTAAATAAACAATACGATTATCTTATGATATTACAGCCAACATCACCGTTAAGACAAGTTGAAGATATTATAAAAGCTACAGGTTTATTATTTGAAAAAAATGCTAATTCAATTATAAGTGTATGTGAGATGGAGCATTCTCCATTGTATGCAAATACGTTGGGAAATTCTTTATCTATGGATAATTTTTTAGATGAAAATATTAAAAGTAGAAGACAAGAATTGCCCAAATATTATAGACTAAATGGTGCTATTTATTTATCTAAAGTAGATTATTTTATTAAATATAGAAATTTATATAAAGAAAAAAGTTATGCGTATATTATGTGTAAAGAAAGGTCTATAGATATAGATGATGAAATAGATTTTATTATGGCTGAAGCTTTGATGAAGTCAAAAAGCATTTTAAATAATAAATAATATTTTTTTGTTTTAAAATAAATGTAAATCAAGTTAATGTATTTCATATAATTTAACGAAAGGAGGTAATACCATGGACATAGCAGCATTATCAATGAACTTAAGCCAAATGAAAGTAGCACAACAAGCCAGTACATCAGTATTAAAAGTGGCGATGGATTCTGGAGAAGCATCAATTGACAAATTAACAGAGATGCTAGATGCAAATACTAAGATGATGGAACAATCTGTAAATCCAAATGTAGGCGGCAATTTAGATATTAAGTTATAATTTTCAAAGACTCTATTTAGGGTCTTTTGTTTATTGTATCTATATTTATATAATGATAAAATGATATAAATAATAATATTATAAAGGAGCGTTTGCAAAAATCCGAATTTTAATCCCTATGACTTTGTCTATTATTTTATGGAGAGAATTTCCAACAAGTTTACAGTGCTGGTAGTATTGTACTTATCACTCTTGGTAGTTTTATAATTTTTAAAGAGAAAATTAATAATAAGAATAAAATGGCCATTATATTAACAATAATCGCTTTAATTATTATAAATCTGTAAATACACATGACCATGTTGATTTAGAGACTAAGCTATAATTTGACTTTAGAAAAAATGATTTTGCGTAAAAAAGGGTGTTGGTTTTTAATCACCAACACCAAATATTATAGGGTAAATTTATATTTTCTGTCAATTGGTAAAATTATTATTTCAGTAGGGTATATAAATCCTTAGGATTATCTAAAATAGGGATTAGAGATTCTTCAGTCCCTAAATTCTCTTTTTTTGCAATATCGTATATAAAACGTAATGTAGAAAAATCTTCTATTGCAAAACCAACTGAATCAAAAATTGTAATTTTATTTATATCTCTATTAATAGGTTTTTTTGTTTTTATAACATTCCATATCTCAATAACTTTAAAATTTTCGTCCATGTTTTGAATTTCACCTTCTATACGACTTTGAGGCTCGTACTCTACATAAACATCTCCCATTGATAGGATTTTTGAATCTAGCTCAGTTTTTCCTGGACAATCTCCCCCAACAGCATTTATATGAACACCTGGCTCAATCATATCTGGAGTTAAAATAATAGCATTTTTTTTATCAGCTGTCACAGTAGTTATAATATCAACATCTTTACATGCTTCTTTAGTACTATTACATTTAATAAGTTTTAAATTTTTAAAACGCTGTAGATTTGAAATTAATTTTTCAGTAGCTTTATCATCAATATCGTAGCAATAAATTTCGTTTACATCTAGTATATGATGGAACCCTATAGCTTGAAACTCTGCCTGAGAACCATTTCCGATTAAAGCCATTTTTTTAGGGTTAGGCTTTGCTAAATATTTTGCAGCCATAACTGATGTTGCAGCAGTACGAATAGCAGTAGCTAAAGTTAATTCACTTAAAAGTAAAGGAAATCCAGTAGATACTTCTGCTAATAGACCTACACCCATAACCGTTAGAAAATTATGTTTTGGATTTTCAGGATGACCATTAACATATTTGAAAGAATAAATTTTATCATTACCTATTGGCATTAATTCTAATACTCCTAAAGGGTTGTGATGAGCAGTTCGAGGCATTTTTTGAAAATCTTCCCAGTTAATATAATCTTCTTCTAAATAAGGAATTAGATTTGAAATAACATTTTCAGGTCCAGCAGATTTTAAGTAAGATGCCATTGTATCTAAGTCAATATACCTTGTTTTTAATTTTGCCATAATATATCACTCCTAGTATAATAA
>JADWMM010000005.1 GCA_015978205.1 Alkaliphilus sp. NP8
GCTTATCCTAAGTCAGATGTTCAAAGATGTGTAATTCATCAACTTAGAAACTCTTTTAAGTATGTATCATATAAGCATAGAAAAGAATTTGCTAGAGATTTTAAAGCAGTATATACAGCGATTAATGAAGAACAGGCATATGAATCTTTACAAGAAGTTAAGGATAAATGGAATGTTAAATATCCATTTGCAATTAAAAGCTGGGAAGAAAACTGGGATGTACTTTCTCCATTTTTCAAGTTTCCGGAGGAAGTTAGAAGAATCATGTATACTACAAATATAATAGAGAGCCTTCATAGACAGTTTAGAAAAGTAACTAAATCAAAGGATGTATTTCCTTCAGATCAATCTTTAGAAAAGATGTTATATCTATCATCACAAAATATAATAAAGAAGTGAACCCAGCGCTACAGGAATTGGGATTTAGTAATTAATCAACAAATAAACATTCAAATAATAGAAAAATAATTACTGATATCTATCTATATATCGGTAATGTTATAATTTGATTCTCAAATACATCCATATTACTTTTATTATAGTAATTACTATACAATAATATATTTTTTTGGTTCACACCCCACCTAGATAGCTCTCTAGCTAAAGTATCATTCATAGCAACGATTCTTCTACAGGATTTAGTTTTGGGTGCCTCAAATACTCATACTTTGTTTTGGTATTGAAGTGTTTTGCTTATTGAGGTTGTTTTAGATACAAAGTCCTTAATGTATTCAGGCTTTTTATAGGTATATCCAAAGATTTTAGTTCTTCCATTATTTTTGTGTTCAATTTAATATTTAAAACTAAACTCTAGCAACAATATTAATTCATTTATCGTTTCTTAATTTATACAAGCAAAATACGGATTTAAGTGGAGTCTCTAACCTTAGTAAAAATAGCACTAATACAGGATCTAATTTAAATTTAAAAGCTGCAATAGCGCCTATAGGAATAAGCAACCATAAGAAAACAACATCAACAAAAGCTGCATATTTAGTATCCCCTCCACCTCTTAGTATTCCCGCAATACTTGGACTAGTGAAAGCCATAAATAATGTATGAAATCCATAAATATATATTAGATTATTGGCTATCTGCTTTGTTGTTTCTTCTATGTCATATAAGCCTATAATTGAATCTTTAATAAGGAATAGCACTGAAGTTGATGATATTCCTAAAATAAGATAAATAAATAGTAACTTATTCTTTATCTTCATAGCTTCTTTTTTGTTACCTGAACCTACAGTTTTTCCAACAATTACAGCTGATGCATTAGCAACTCCAAGGATAAATGAGGTTACCATTTGAAACATAATATTACAAATACTATTAGCTGCTACTACGTTTGGACTTAAATGGCCTAGAATAACAGTGTGCATTGAAAGTCCTATTCCCCATATCAATTCGTTACATATAACAGGCATACCATATTTCAGCATATCTTGAAGTAAGCTTTTATCCTTATATTTAAGCATATAAATTCTGTATTTTATTTTATTTTCGTAGTTTAAAATATAAAATATAATTACTATAAATTCAGCTATACGCGCAAGCAGTGTTCCAAACTTACCCAAAATAAATATATAGTTACCAACTATATTAACTATAAAAGATAGCATATATATATTAAGACAAATACTAACTGTTTTTACACTACGCAGAATAACTAAAAAAGTAGATGTAATGCCATAAAATAAATATGAGATAGCTACCACTCGTAAATAAGAATACCCTACCTTTATAACTTCAATATCTGATGTAAATATACTCATAACTTCTACAGGAAAGATCAGTAATACTAATGCCAGTAGTGCACTTATGAAAAATGATATCTTTAAGGTTATAGTAGTTATCTTCTGAATGCTTTCGATATTTTTATTTCCCCAATAATGACTGCATAACACTACTGCTCCTCCACCAACTCCAAATATGAGTAATGTAAACATAAAAAATACTTGATTAGCCAAACTAGTAGCAGATAAGGCTGTTTCTCCAAATCCTCCAAGCATTACTGTATCCATTAAGTTGATACTATAGGAAATGATATTTTGTAAAGCTATTGGAATTGTGATTGTAGCAATTGCTTTGTAGAGAGAATAATCTTTACCTATATGTTTGATTAAATTATTTGTCATCATCCTAATCATATTTTTATTATATTAAATTTTATTCAATATATAGAATAAAAGCATCATACCATTTTATCAACACTAATGCAATATAATGAAACAAATTTATTATATTGAACTCAAATCATGAATACGTTATAATAACTATAGGAGGATACTAATATGGAAACTTTGAAAATCGGGAAAAAAATAAATGAATATAGACGAATTAATAATTTAACAATAAAGGAATTCTCTAAAATAACTAATTTAAGCTCGGCCTTATTAAGTCAATTAGAAAGAGGTATGGGAAATCCTAGTTTATCTGCATTACAATCCATCGCATCCGCACTTGATATCACTCTTCCTTCTTTATTCGAAGCGGAAGTAAGCAATGAATCATTAATTCTAAGAAAAGAAGACAGAAAAACTATATATAACCCAGATCAAAAACATGTAATGTATGACATCTTAACACCTAGTCCATTGAACTCAAATGTTGAGTTATTATTAATGAATTTAAGTGCAAACAGTAAAACTTATGGAGATTACACTTCACACCTTGAAGAAGAATTAGCTTATATTTTAAAAGGTGAAGTCTATATTCTTTTTAAAGATGAAGAGTTTTTACTAAGAGAAGGTGACACTATTAGGATTATGCCTAATAGAGAGCATAAGTTTCAAAACCATACACTTAATGATGTGAAAGTTCTTTTTATAAAGTCAATGCCAAACTATTAAATATCCAGGAACTTAATTGTCCTGGCTACTAGATATTAAGCAAGTTAGGCCAAGCAAAGCTTTCCCTAACAAGTACACCGTGTACATACCGAAATATGTATATGTAAAGGAGAATTCTTATGAAAAATAACATCCGTTGGGACAATCTGACATATCCGGAAATTGCAAAACTTTCAGAGCAAGAGGCAATTGTATTACTACCAGTAGGTTCAACAGAACAACATGGACCACATTTACCGGTGGGGTGTGATCATTTAATGGCAACTGCTATGAGTGAGCTTTTTGCAGAAGAACTTTGTAAGAGAGGGAAGCCTTGCGTAGTAGCACCATCTATACCTGTAGGGAACTCTATACATCACATGAGTTTTAGTGGTTCTATGACACTTTCACCAGAAACTTATATGAGGGTTCTTTTCGATTATTGCAAATCAATTGCATCCCATGGTTTCAGAAAAATTGTCATTGTAAATGGACATGGTGGAAACACTACACCAACTGAAACAGCTTTAATAAATATAAATGAAGCACTAGGTTTTCCAGTTTACTTTACGGGGTATTGGAAAGTGGACAAAACAGCACTTTCTGACATTTTAGAGACACAAGATGGAATAATTCATGCTTGTGAGGGTGAAACTTCTCTTATGATGGCAATCAACGAATCTTTGGTAGATCCTATTTATAAGGAGACTAAAGGATATCCAGGAAGTTGTCTTAAAGTAGAGGATGATGGAATCTTATCTACATTCCATCGTATGGAGTCTCACACTGAAAATGGAGTAAGTGGCAATGCTTATGCTGCAACAAAGAAAAAGGGAGAAAAAGTAGTAGTACGTTATGTAAAAGCTATGGCAGATATTTTAGAAGATGATAATCTATGGGATCAAAAAGTCTAAACATATCCATATGAAAGCAGATATAATTTAATATTCTAAAATGTAGTAAACAGCAACTTCAGTCACTTCGTTCCTTTAGCAAGGTGCCGTTTACTTGTCGAGTTAAGATGGTGATTTATGTAAAAATAAAGGTAGAATTGTATACAAGAGCAGTTTGCTGAGATAGTAGCTGCTCTTTCTTTAGGTAGAGCATTAGCTTAATATCTTTTAATGAAAGAAACTGATTTATAAAATGAAAACTGATGGTACAGAAAGGCAACTTGTTATGACAGGTGTATAAAAGATAAATGAGAGTGGTTGAAAGCAAAGTTTGAAACGAAAGCAGGGTATGAGAAGTAGAATAAAGGGTTAAGGTTGGAAATACCTTAGACCTTTGAATTAATGTAATATTCTCTAAGCAAATTAATATTATATATTTATGTAACTATAACACACCATGCATTTCCAGACCGTAGTACTGCTAACAAAAAAATAAATGTGTAAGCCCCTGAAAATGGCATACTTATAGTATTTTAAGGGGTTGATTTGCTTTGAGAGAATATGATAAATGATGGATTTAGGGTATGATTTAAAACAATTTTGAGCTAAGAATGAATTACATTCACTAGGACAGATGTAGTTTTTCTATTAGAGGTCCAAATACGAACTACTAAAGTTATATTACATAGTGACTTAGGTTGTCAATCCTTTAGTGGTAAAGGCAACTTTTATAATAATGCCTGTATAGAATAGAGAGATAATTAATATAGATGACTATTATCATACCACAATTAATCAAAAACATCGCTTAAGACTAATCATTGTAATAAGTATTATAAATGGACACCATGGTAAACTCAGTATTGAAAATGGAATAGATATGCGTGTAAAAATCGGCCACTTAATTTTGAACTAATTCATATGGCCGACTTACACGTATCTTTTAGTTTTTATTTATATCATTTAACTAATTTGGTACTAAGTTTATTTTTTGTTTAATAATTTTGATGTTACTAAGTTAACACCTAGTGTTGTTACTCCCCCAATCATTAATCCTGTTGCTATGTTGTATGACTTAACTACATAAAATGCTCCACCCGCTAAAACTCCTAAAGTTCCACAAGTAGCACCTAGTATGGCACGTTTTTTTCTCACCTCTAAAGGTGCTGTAAATATCTTATAATCTTTAACGATTTTTTTTGATGATTCTATTGCTTTTTTTCTGTTTTCTAAAGCCTTGCTATTTAGTGTTTTCATTTATTCCAACTCCTTTAAGATTATTTTTAATTTTATCTAATAATTTATTGTCTATAACATCGACACCTAATTGTCTCATAGTAAATTGAATAAATATAAATCTATTTACGGTCTCTTCGTATGTCCTGTTAAATAAAATAGGATTTAGCCATATATTACACAGTAAAAGTAGTAATTCTGAACATTCTTTTGGAAACCTTGTATTAAATGAACCATCTTTAACTCCATCTTGAATCAGTTCATAAAATTTAATTGAATCTATATTCACTGTTTGAATAATATTTTGCATAATAGCCTTACTATTGTTTGTCTGATTAAGTAAAAATCTATTTGTTGTATTTATTTTTTCATCACTTGCTAATCTGTTTAATATATGTTTAATCTTTTCTTGCGCATTATAGCCATCTACTTCTAGAATTAATTTATCCAAATAAGCATTAGCTTTTTCTCTTTCAGAAAGTAATACTGACTGTAATATTTCTTCTTTTGATTTGAAATAATGATAGATAGCTCCTTTAGAAATTCCTAACTCATTAATAATTTCTTGTACACTTGTTTTTTCATATCCCTTTTTAATAAAAAAGCTATATGCAGTAGATAGAATATCTTCATATGTTTGATTAGATGAATTGTTGTTTATCATTATACCCTCCTTCGTACCGACCATCGGTTTGTGGTTAAACAATATCATTATCTACTTTACATGTCAAGGTAATATTTTATTATAAAGTTGGAATATATGGATTTAAGTAAATTTTTTTATCTATGGATAAATTATTTGGCGTTTAATAAGTTGTATTCTAATCAGTGTAAAATGAGAATAATACAAAGACTTTAACATAAAAAAGAATCATATATTAATATTTAGCAAAATAGGAACAGTTTTATTTTAATGTTATTGTTATAATAAAGTTAAAGTACGGAGAAAGGTTAGGTGGAGGTGGAAATTGAATTATAGGAGAGATATTGAGAAGTGTATTAAATTTATTGAGGAACATATCAAAGAAAATATTACTATTAAAGATGTTGCTAATCAATTAGGGTACTCAGTTTATCATTTTTGTAGAGTTTTTAGCTTATGTAAAGGTATGTCTGTTATGGAATATATTCGAGAACGAAGGTTGTCTTTAGCAGCTACAGAATTATTCAAAGGTGGAAAAATTATTGATATTTCTTTAGAATATGGATTTGAAACACATAGTGGTTTTAGCAAGGCATTTCGTAAATTGTTTGGTTATAGTCCCACACAATATATAGTGCGAATGGCTGGATATGATGATGCAAAAACAACATTTGAAATTGGAGGTTATATTATGAATCCTGTTATTGTAAAGAAAGCTGCATTCAAGGTAGCTGGTTATGGAATTGAAACCAATGTTACGGGGGGGACATATACAAAGGATATTGCATCCTTTTGGAGCAATTATAATGGTGAAAATTTAGAAAGTAAAATGTATAAAATTTTAAATCCTGCTAAGCATGGTGAAGTGGGATTATGTGTTCCATTATCTGAGGATGGAAATGCAGTATATCTTTTAGGTGTTATAGTCGATGACTTTTCAAATGTAGAAGAAAATATGCTAACAATAGAAGTGCCAGAAGCTGAGTATGCATTTTTTACAACGACTCCTGTTGATACTACAAATGAAAAAGAACAAAAGGAGTTTGCACAGATCATTGCAGGCACATGGAAATATATTTTTGAAGATTGGTTTAAAGACAGTGGATATGTATATGACCAAGGTAAACTTGATTTTGAATCTTATGATGAACGCTGTCATCATAGGCAGGATACTGTAATGGATATTTACGTTCCTATTAAAAAAGTGAAATAAAGGTAACTATCTCTTTATACTTACAAAATTTACTTATAAATAAAAGAAGAAGGTGATAAAAAAATGCTAAGTTATTATGGTAGATTGTCTTCAGAAGTATATGATATGGATAAACCTATAGGTCATTCTTTTGGGGATGTTGAGTTTTATATGAATAGATTAGAGTCATGTAAAGGACCTATTCTTGAACCTGGAATAGGAACTGGTCGTATATTAATTCCTCTTTTAAAAAAAGGATTAAATGTTGAAGGGTTTGATAGTTCAAAAGATATGTTAAATATATGTATGAATAACTGTAAAAAGATAGGTTTAAATGCTAAACTTTTTGAGGCAAAGATGGAGTCTTTTTCACAAGATACAAAATATGATGCTATTATAGTACCAACGGGAACGTTCCTTTTACTACATAAAAGAGCAGACTCAATAAAAGCATTAAAAAACTTTTATAAGCATTTATCTAATGGTGGTAGATTAATTGTTGATATATCTTTACAAACAGATATTTCAATAGACACAGTTTCTACAAAAACTTTGGAATGTTCTAATGGAGATATAATTACATTAGAAAATAAAATTGTGGAAATTGACTATATAAATCAATATACTATTTCTCATGGGCGATATGAAAAGTGGCGTGAAGGTGTACTTCTTCAAACTGAATTAGAGTATTTTCCATTACGATGGTATGGAGTAGAAGAGTTTAAATTAATACTTGAAAGTATAGGATTTAAAAATATTGTGATTTCTTCAGATTATAAATTTGGGCAATATCCATCAAATTCTGAAGACATAATTACTTTTGAGGCTGTTGCTATTAAATAGAAATATTATTATGTTGTAGTTTTAAAATGAAAAATAGGCAAAAAACAGGCTAGAAAACACCGGTTTTTTAGGGTGAAATATAGATTATGTAGGGTAACTCGACTTCATTTTCTGCTGTTTTTTCTTTAAGCTGCTTGCTCAAAGTTCTATGAGCTATGGCTTTCAAATCATTCCAAAGTTTATTGTAGCGAATTACTTTAGATTTATAGAGTTTATATAAAATAACCCATTTCCATTTTCCCTGGATTTTTGAAATGGTGTAGTATATTGGACAATTTCCGTACTTACTATTAAAATCCATTTTCTATGGTTCTTTTTTGGATAAATAAACAGAGAATAAACAATAGCTTTTTTCAGTTCTATGGGGTAAATTTAAGTAGGTATATTTTTCTTGCTATAATAAAAACAAATAAAAAAATTAAACATAAATAAGGGATATAGATTTTAAATAGCTTTTAAAGCTAGATTGAATTCTATATCCCATAAAATTTTTTGGTATTATAATTTCTAATGGTTAAGTAATTTTTAATATATTGTTATTATAGTAGATTTATATAAAACATAAAACTTTTGCAAATTTATTTATTGAATTAGATATTTTGTAAAAGAGCTTTACTAAATTGATCTGGACAAGATGTGCCCTTTAGTTCTTCGCCTGTACCGCATTTTATACCTTGTATTTTTTTAGCCGCTTCTTCAGGAGTCATTCCTTCAGTTAGCTTGGCTATACCCTGTAAGTTTCCGTTACATCCCCCATCGAATTCAACGTTTGTTATTTTACCATCTTTTATTGAATATCTCATTTCAGTACAGCATACTCCTTTGGGAGTGAAAACAACATCTTTATCAGCTACAACATTTGCTGAGGTTGTGGATTGTGTATCTTGTGCACATCCTGTTAAAATTGAAGGTATTGTACCTGCCACAGCAATTCCAATTATTGATTTTCCAGTTAATTGTAATGCTTCTTTTCTTGAATATAGCTTTTTTTTAGTTACTAAATCTCCCATTTAAACATCCTCCCCCTGATATTTTTTATACCCACTTACATAATCATTATACATATATTACCAATGATTGTCAAATGATTAACTATATTTATCGTTGTTTCTAACTTTTAAGCCTAGGTAAAAAATTATAATATATTTTAATTATTTAAAATCATATTATATATAAACAAGCTTAAAAATTAAAAAATTTATAATATTTCTATTACCAATAAAAAAACATTTTGTGTTTTTTAAAAGAAAATGGTTTAAACTTGTTAAATTCAAACATCTCAGAGTTTACCATAAAAATACATAATTAAACTTTTGAAAAATAATTATATAATTTATATAATTAAAATTAATTAACAAGTATAGTTAAATGATAAATTAGTTGTTTGAATTTTTAAATGTCAATCGCATAATTCGATATTTTTTTAACAAAAATCAAAATTTGCATTATTGACACAATAATGCAATTAATATATCATGAATGTGTACAATATAATATGTAATCATTATATGATTGTAATGAATATTATGGAAATTGGTGCAATTCCAATACAGCCCCCGCTACTGTAAACACGGACAAGTTCTATAAGCCACTGGTTAAAACTGGGAAGGCAGAATGAGGATGAAGTGTAAGTCAGGATACATAATTAATGAATTACATAATTTTCGGTGGGAAAATTTTGTTGAGGCTACTTTTGTGTAAAAAAGTAGTTATTAGCAATTTAAACTCCGTAAGGAGTTTTTTTATTCCCCAAATCAAATTTCATAATAGTTCTAATAAAAAGGAGAGAAGAAAATTGGAAAAAAAGATTTGGAGCGTAAGAAGAATTATGATATTAATGTTGACTTTAGTTTTATCATTTTCCTTAGTAGGATGTAAAGAAGATGAAAATCAGTCTAAAGTTGTAAATGGAGTAAATAATGAACAAGAAGCTACTAAAACAGAATCTGAAAAAGTTATTGACGAAAATACAGGATTAGTTTACGAAGGAAAGATGGAATTAAAATATGCAGAGAATTTTGCTGTAAAATATTATGAAGGTGGATATAAGATTGTAACAGATGCTTCTGATAGAAAAGTACTTATAGTTCCAGAAGGAAAACAAGTTCCAGAGATGAAGGAGCAATTACCTATAATTCAACAACCTATAGATAACTTTGCTGTATATTCTACTATAGCTCCTTCATGGTTTAGACCAATTGACGAAGTAGATAGAATAGTTGCAGTGACATTTGAAGAGGATAAGTGGAAAGTAGATGATATGGCACAGAGAGTCAAAAATGGAGATGCAACTTATGTAGGTAGTAGTAGAGCTTTAGATTATGAGTTGTTACAATCAATAAATCCAAGTGTGAATCTATTATCTAAATCAAGTGAAACAGACTTGTTCCCTAAATTTGATGAGCTAGAATTAAAATATTTAAGTATGGGTTCATATTTGGAAGATGATCCAAGAGGAAGATTAGAGTGGACTAAATTTATAGCTGCATTATTAGATAAAGAAGATGAGGCTGAAAAGTATTTCGAAGAAGAGTTAGCTAGAATAGACGCGGTAGAAAAGAAAATTACAGAGCATACACAAGAAAAACCAAAAGTAACTATGGCTTATTTTTCATCTTCAAAGCAAGCATTTAGAGTTACCCATATTAAAGGGTATAAAGTAGAGAATATAGAAATGGCAGGCGGATTATATCATCCTTCAGACTTAGGTCTTGAAAAAAGGGGTTCTACTGGAATGACTCCAGAAGAATTTTATAAAGTAATGTCAGAAACAGATATATTAATATATGACAGTGTTTCTGGACATAGCATACAAAGTTTAGATGATATATTAGAGACAGCGGATTATCTAGCAGATACGAAAGTAATTAAAGAAGGAAGAGTTTGGGGTCTAAAGAGAGACTTCTGGCAAGTAGGAGAAAAAGTAGCAGATATGACAGAGGAATATTATAATATATTCTATACTCCACATGGTGAGATAGAAGAGACTAAGTATTTCTATTTGATGAAATAGCTGACAGAGAAGATAAGGAGTAGTTATAGTGAAAAAGATAAAAACGCCCATTATTCTTCTAGTATTGTTTTTGTTACTTATAATAGCAATAGGCATAAATATTACCAAAGGATCAGTTGACCTAAACTTAAAAGATATAATGGATGTTATATTTAATAATAGAGAACTTACGAAATTTGAATCAAATATATTGTTTAAAATAAGAATACCAAGAATATTAAGTGCCATATTATTTGGTGGAGCATTGTCCATTTCAGGATTTTTGCTCCAAACTTTTTTTAAAAATCCAATAGTTGGCCCCTTTGTACTAGGTATATCTTCAGGGGCTAAATTGTTCGTGGGATTTTTTATTTTAACTTCAGCAACATTGCCATTCTTGGGTTTAGGTCCCTTTAGGTTGTTTTTAGTATCTTTTATAGGTAGTATGTTGTCTATGTTATTGGTGTTATATTTTGCTAAGTCAGCAGATAGTATAACGGTACTTATAGTAATAGGCATTATGATTGGCTACATTGCATCTGCTGGGACAAATTTTATGATTACATTTGCATCTGAAAAAAACATTGTTAGTTTACATAATTGGTCACAAGGAAGTTTTTCTGGCATTACATGGGACATGTTAGAATTGTCTTCATGGATTATATTACCTACTGTAATTTTTACTTTTTTCTTATCGAAACCTTTAGAAGCATATTTATTAGGAGAAAATTATGCAAAGAGTATGGGAATAAATATAAAATTATTTAGAGTTTTATTGATTACTCTATCTAGTGTGCTTTCCGCTTGTGTTACGGCATTTGCTGGACCAATATCATTTGTAGGAATTGCAGTACCTCATCTAACAAGATTAACAACTAAAACTTCAAATCCTAGAGTGTTAACGCCTTCTATATTTCTATTAGGTGCTAGTTTTACTCTAATAGCTGATTATTTTGCAAGGACTTTGTTTTCTCCAGCAGAACTTAGTATAAGCACAGTAACTTCTTTTATAGGAGCACCATTGGTTATATGGCTTATGGCAAATAGGAGGAAAAGAGTATGAGTTTTTTAAAATCTAGAAATCTAAAAGTTGGTTATGCTAAAAGAACAGTTGTAGAAGATGTTAATTTTGATTTGAAAAAGGGAGAAATACTTTGTCTATTAGGTCCTAATGGAAGTGGAAAATCTACTATACTAAAATCCATTACAGATCATTTAAAACTTTTAGGTGGAACAATTTGTATATTAGAAAAAGAATTAAATAATATGAAGCCAAAAGAAAGAGCAAAGGAAATGTCTGTAGTTCTTACTGAAAGAATTGCTCCTGAGATGATGACTGCCCTTGAAATTGTTTCTATAGGTAGATATCCTCATACAAATCATATAGGGAAACTTAATAAAAACGATAAAGAAATAATAGAGGAATCTATAAAAATTGTAAATGGGCAAAGTTTAATAAACAAAGAATTCAAATCTTTAAGTGATGGAGAAAAACAAAGAATAATGATAGCTAGAGCTATTTGCCAAGAAGCGGACACTATGGTATTAGATGAACCTACTTCTTATTTAGATATTAGGTACAAAATAGAACTTTTAAATATATTAAGTAAACTATCAACAGAAAAGAAAAAAACTATTATTATGTCACTTCATGAAATAGATTTGGTTTCTAAAATTGCAGATAAGGTATTACTAATTAAAGATGGTAAAATATTTAAATATGGCCCACCCGAAGAAGTTATAACAAATAGTGCTATAGAGGAGGCTTATAATTTAGGGGTAGGTTGTTTTAATACTACATTAGGAAATGTTGAGCTTCCAAAATCAATAGGAGAAGCAAAAGTATTTGTAATTGGTGGTGGAGAAAGAGCGAATAACCTTTATAGAGAACTAAATAAGAAAAATATTTGTTTTTTTAGTGGGATTTTATTTAAAAACGATATTGCCTATAATACATCTAAATCTTTAGCTAATGATACCATTGTAGAAGAGAGTTTTATAGATATTAAACTAGATAAAATAGATAAAAGTAAAGAATATATAAAAGAATGCAAATATGTAATTGATATAGGACAAAGCTTAGAAGGGATTAACAGGGCAAATATAGAATTGTTAAACTTTGCTTTTGAAAATTGTATAGATATACTTTCGTTAAGATGCGAAGATTTAAATTTAAATGAAAAAAGATTTGATACAATATCCAAAATTATAGATATGATTAAAATAGATTTAAATTTATAAATTAAAAGGTATAGTGAACAAATTAACTGTTGCATATAATAAGAAACCTGTATTATTATACCTTATTAATAATACCCTTTCTATGTTTAGAAAGATTTTTTTATTATGAAAACAAGTGTAATAACTCAGCAAATTGCTAGGTTTCTTTTTTTGTTAATATTTGTTAATTTCATGTTTTTTTTACTGTAGTAAATTCAAGCTATTAGCTAAAGTATGGCTAAATAGCTTGAATTTACTAAAATACCTATTAGTCCAATAGAATATAACATTTTCTTTTAAACATATATTATCAAAATAATTACACTGTATAGTTACTTTTTCCTCTAACTACACAAGACCTAGTAGTGTTGCACCTTGAGCAACGATAAAGCATACTACGATACCTGTAACAGTTGGAATTATGAAGGACATCCAAGTCCACTTCCAGCTTTGTGTTTCTTTTTTTATAGTCCATAGAGTAGTACCACAAGGCCAATGATTTAATGAGAACAACATTGTACAAACTGCAGTTAACCAAGTCCAACCATTATCAACAAACAATTGTTTCATTTCACTTAAGCTATCTAGCTCTAACATAGAGCCTTTAGACATATAGCTCATAATTAAAATAGGAATAACTATCTCATTAGCAGGCAGACCTAGGATAAATGCCATCATAATATAACCATCCATTCCTAATAACTGAGCAAATGGGTTTAAAAATTGAGCACAATGAGTAAGTAAACTGGCATCTCCAATTGTAATGTTAGCCATCCCCCATATTACAATGCCAGCAGGAGCAGCAACTGCAACTGCACGACCTAGCACGAATAAAGTACGATCAAAGATAGAACGAACAATTATTCTTCCTACCTGAGGTTTTCTATAAGGTGGTAGTTCTAAAGTAAAAGAAGATGGTAAACCTTTTAAAATCGTTTTTGACAATATTTTAGAAATAAAGAGAGTAATCATAACACCTAATATTATAGCTAATAATACAGATAATGTAGCTACTACAGAACTAAAAGCACCAGTTCCACTTGCAATAAATATGGTAGCTAAGGCAATTAATGTTGGGAATCTTCCATTACAAGGTACAAAATTATTTGTAATAGTTGCAATTAACCTTTCTCTTGGAGAGTCAATAATTCTACATGCAATAACTCCAGCTGCGTTACAGCCAAATCCCATACACATAGTTAATGCTTGCTTTCCATGAGCACAAGCCTTTTTGAAATAATGATCTAAGTTAAATGCTACTCTAGGAAGATATCCTAAGTCTTCAAGCAATGTAAATAATGGGAAAAATATTGCCATAGGAGGTAGCATTACTGATATAACCCATGCCAATGTACGATATATACCTAGAACAAGTATATCGTGTACCCACTGAGGAGTTCCAATTGTATTGAAAAATATAGTTAATTGTTCTTCTATTCGGAATAAACCATTAGCTAGCATAGCAGAAGGTACATTTGCTCCTTCTATAGTTATCCAAAAAACAACACCTAGAAGGGCAATCATAATTGGAATTCCAAGGAATTTTGAGGTTAAAACTTTATCTATTTTTCTGTCTAACTGATTATGGGCTTCATTTTCTAAGGAAACAACATCTTTACTGATATTCTCAGCAGTTCTAACAATATTAGAAACGATAAAGTCTCTAAGATCCTCTAATTTAATACCTTGTTTCTTAATATTTTCATGGGCACTATTTAATTTTTCATTTAACGACTCATTTTTATCTAGGTTAAAATCAAGGTATTCATTCATAGATTCTAGTAATGTATTATCACCATCAATAAGACGAAGTGATATCCATTTACTATTAAGTTTATTATCGATTAGTTCATTTACAAGAGGATCAATCTCTTTAATAGCCAGTTCAAGTGCTTCGTCATATTTTATCATTTTGGGATTAGTTTTTATTTCGCCTTTAGCAACTTTTTCAACAGTATCTTTAAGTTTACTTAAACCTTTACCACTTCTTGCAGTGGTTCCTACTACAGGCACACCTAAAATTTTTTCTAGCTTCTTTAAATCTACATTTATTTTCTTTCTTTTTGCTTCATCTAAAAGATTTACACATACTACAACATTATCTGTAATTTCCATTATCTGTAGTACTAAATTAAGATTTCTTTCTAAGCAAGTGGCATCAGTAACAACAACTGTAGCATCAGGATTACCAAAGCAGACAAAATCTCTAGCTACCTGTTCCTCAACAGAATTAGCCAATAATGAATAAGTTCCTGGCAAATCAACTAGCACATATTTGTTATCCTTATGTTTATATTTACCTTGAGCATTAGTTACTGTTTTACCAGGCCAGTTTCCAGTATGTTGGTTAAGACCTGTGAGACTGTTAAAAACAGTACTTTTACCAGTATTAGGATTGCCTGCTAATGCGACTACAATATCATTAGGTGATTCTAATTGTACTTCAAACATTTCTTTTAGGGCACCTGTCCCTGTGGATTGACTAGTTAAACCCATGAACAAAACCTCCTTTTTTAAGAAATTGACTCAATAAAAATCTTAGATGCTTCTTCTGAACGTAAAGCAATAACAGCACCTCTAATTTCGTAAGCTATAGGGTCCCCAGCAGGACTTTTTAATAGTGATTCTACTGTTGTATCTTCAATTAATCCTAAATCTAACATTCTTCTACGAGAATTTCCTTCAGCAGTGATTTTTTTTACCTTACCAAAGGAACCAGTAGGCAATTCATGTAGAGGAATTAATTTTTTACTCATAAAAAAACCTCCATTTCTATAATCTCTTATAAATTTCTTTCATAAGTTAGTCATAGGAAAGACTTTTTGCCTTAACTAATAATTAAAGTATGCATAAGATAATATTTTTGTTACACTTCTAAAGGTAATAAAAAAAAGAGAATGAAATAGCTACATTTATTAGGGATTCAGACGATTTCTAGTTTTCTAAATCATCATTATTTAAAATCTCAATATTACGAAAAAAATATATTAATAATATCTATTTGTTATCAGATATGCTTTAATGTAAAATGTATATGGCAAACAAAATATTTTATGGGGGAATGAAAAGATGAAAAACAAATCACTGAAATTAATGTCCATTCTATTAGTACTATCACTATTATTGGTAGCATGTGGACAACCAGAAAAAGAAGCAACTAATCAAAATCAAATGGAATATATAGGAGTAGAAGATCTAAAAATATCCATAGATTCAGGATCAGAAGACTACATTATCTTAGATGTAAGAAAAATAGAAGACTATAACACAAGTCATATAGTTGGTGCTTATGAAGCAGATCAAGACGCTGCTAACAAAGGTGGAAATGATGCAACAGGGATAGTCAATTTAAAAGAAGCACTTCAAGAAGCTACAGGAAGTGAAGTTGGTAATGCAGAAGATAAGTATGCTTTAGTTTGTTATTCTGGTAAATCATATGCACAGAAAGCAACAGATTTAATGATAGAAATCGGAATATCAAAAGATCAAATTTACACAGTAGAAGGAGGTATGAAAGCTTGGGAAGAAGGCGGACAAGATTATAAGAATCTTTTAGAATAAATTAATATATTTTTATAGTAATTGATATAAATGGCTATTCATTTGAATTTATTTAAATGAATAGCCATTTAACGAGAAAGGACATTTACTTTTAATTTTGTAGTAAAAGATATTTAATAAATTTAAAAATATTTTAATTTAAATTGTTTTGGAGTAAGTCCATATCTCAATTTAAATAATTTTATAAAATAAGATATATTTTCATATCCTAATGTAAAAGCTACTTCAGTAACAGTATTTGTCTTCAGTAAGTCTGTAGCTAATTCTAATTTTTTATTTAAAATATATTCAGAAGGATTTATATTCATACGTTTTTTAAATAAACTGGAAAATTGAGAAAGAGACATTCCGAATTCTCTAGCTAAACTTTCTAGGTTTATTTTTTTTTCTAAATTTTCATCAATAAATCTTATACTTAAAAAAATTGGATCATTTTTAAAGCTATTCATTATATATTTAGATGCTTTTGAATTAATTAAATTATAGACTAATTTTTGAGAATAAATATCTATTAAAAAATTCTTGTTTTTATTTGAATCATTAAATAATAAAAATAAATTGTATAAATCATCTTTTATAGGAGTAGAATTTTTGCCAAGAAAAAATGAAGTATCAATAGTACTATTGATATTATATTTTATGGATTCATCTAAGTTTATTTTATTTAAAACAGTATTTATTAATGTTTTATTTATTTCAAAGACTAAAGCCTTAGTATTAATTGGAATATTCATATGAACTTTTGAATTTGGTGGGAGTAATAAAAAATCACTTTTATCATATAAAAAATTTTTATTTTTTAATTCTATATTTTTTTGTCCTTCTAATATAGTACAAAGTCTAATATTGCCATGCGAATAATAATTGCCAGATGAATTTTTAGGCAAATCATAGTATAAAATTTTCACAAAGTCAGTTTCTAAATTATGAATAGATTCTATGTTTTTATCAAAGGAATTTAACATATTTATCACATCCTAAAAAAATATAAATTATTAATAAAAAAAATGATAAAAATTTAAAAAAAGAATTAGTTTTTTTGTTCGTATAACAATATAATAAATTCAAAGATTGTTAAAAAAATATCAGTAAATTGTTTTTAAGAATGTTATTTTAATAACTATCTTACCCTAAATAGTACATGAAATTGGATTAAATTTCAAGTTTTTAAATTAAGATTGGAGATGATAACAAATGAATTTACAATGGTTTAGAGTACCAAAGGACATAGTATTCGGAAATGGTTCACTAGAATATTTATCTACATTAGAAGGAAAAAGAGCAACTTTAGTAACAGGTGGAAGTTCAATGAAAAGGCTTGGATTTTTAGATAAGGCAAAAGAAGAATTAGAAAAAGTAGGGATGAAAGTGTCTATAATAGATGGAGTGGAGCCAAATCCATCTTTGGAAACTGTAATTCGCGGTGGTAAAGAAATGGAAGAATTTCAACCAGATTGGATAATAGCAATAGGTGGAGGATCTGCATTAGATGCGGCAAAAATTATGTGGGTTTATTATGAGTATCCAGACACTAAGTTTCAAGATTTAGTAGAATTTAAATTTCCAAAACTTAGAAATAAAGCAAAATTAATAGCTATACCATCAACTAGTGGAACAGCATCTGAAATAACTGCATTTTCAGTAATTACAGATACTAAAAATCATATAAAATATCCATTGGTATCAAATGAAATAACTCCAGATATAGCAATACTAGATGGTATAATTCCTTCCAAGATGCCATCTCATATAACTGCAAATACTGGAATGGATGTTATGACTCATGCAGTTGAAGCTTATGTATCTACTAATGCGACTAGCTACACTGATCCTTTAGCTATGGAAGCTATAAAACTAACTTTTGAAAATTTAAAGATTGCATATAATAATGGAGATGATCTAAATGCTAGAGAGAATATGCATAACGCATCTGCACTAGCAGGTATGGCTTTTACAAATTCATCATTAGGAATAGTTCATAGTTTGGCTCATAAAATAGGAGGAGAATTTGGAGTAAGTCATGGACTTGCAAATGCAATATTGCTTCCTTATGTAATAGACTATAATATGCAGGAAACTGATAAATATGATGACATTAAAAAACAGTTTAATATAGATGATTTAAGAAAAGAGATAAAAGAATTAAATAAAAAAGTTGGAATAGAAAATAGTTTCAAAGAAGTAAAAGAAGTTGAAATAAGTGAAGAAAAGTTTAATGAAGTATTAGACCGCATGAGCAAAAATGCATTGCAAGATCCTTGTACAGTTACTAATCCGAGAAAGCCTTCAGTAGAAGATTTAAAGCAAATATATATAAACGCATTTTATGGAAATTAGTGTTTAGATTTATAAAACTGTAAATTAAATTTTGTAAAACTAATTTTAAAATATCTATAGTATAACTCAATATTATATTTATGATTATTTAACATTTAATTTAAAAGGGGTAGATTCTAAAACACATTAAAAGAAAAATAAGTAATAGAACATATATGTAACCCCTCAAACTATAAGTTTGAGGGGTTTATTAAATATTACATTATAAAATTCAATTATTACTTAACTAGCTTTTGTTTCTAAAAGTTCTTCTCTATATTCAACTAAAATTCTTTGTTCTTTTGCCATTAATTTAGCAACTTTAGGAGCTAACCAAATCATTGGTAAAAGTATAATAGAAACAGGAACTGCCGTTACAACAAT
This sequence comes from Alkaliphilus sp. NP8, assembly GCA_015978205.1. Lineage (GTDB taxonomy): Bacteria > Bacillota > Clostridia > Peptostreptococcales > Natronincolaceae > Alkaliphilus_B. Next base: position 19,109 of record JADWMM010000005.1, read on the forward strand.
AAAGGATTGTAAAGCATCAACACTTCCTTCGCCAATTCGAAGAAGTATAGCAGCAACAAATCCCATAACAAGAGCCCAAAATACTCTAATACTTCCTTTGGGATTATCACTTCCTGTAATAGCCATAGAAATAGTATAAGCCATAGAGTCACCAGTTGTAGCTACAAAGGAAGCGGTTACAAATAAGAATGCTGTTGCCATAAATAAGCCCATAGGTAACTGTTGAGTAATTGCAATCATTGCAGCCGGCATACCAGCACTATTTAAAGCACCAGAAATAACTCCTGGGTTTTGTAGTTCAAAAAATATACCTGAACCACCTATAACTGTAAACCAAAAGTTTGTAACAATAGGAGCTATAACAGCAACTGCAATAAATAATTCTCTTAATGTTCTTCCTCTTGAAATACGACTTATAAAAATAGCCATCATTGGGCCATATCCAATAAACCAACCCCAGAAAAAGACAGTCCAAGAAGAAAGCCAGTTTTTGTCTCCACGATAAAGACTTAATTTTAGGAAATCCTGTGTATAAGTTGCTATAGAACTAAGGAATGAATCGAAAATAAATGCACCAGGACCTAAGAATACCATAGCTATAACTAATAAAAATGTAAGAATAATGTTGAATCTACTTAATATTTGAATACCTTTATCAATACCAGATACAGCTGAAATAGCTGCTACTGTTACAAGTCCAAAAACAATAAATAATTGCGTAATATATGTATTTGGAATACCAAAAAGACTATTAAGACCATATGCTACTTGTAGACCAAGAAAACCTATTGGACCTATTGTACCTGCAGCAACAGCAATAACAGAAAATGAATCAACAAGTGTTCCTAATATACTATTTTTCATTATTTTTTCACCAAAAATAGGGTAAAGAAGTGTACGGGGTTTAAGTGGCATACCTTTACTATAATGTCCATACATTAAAACTACAGAGCTTAGTGTTCCTAAAATAGCCCAAGCAAGAAAGCCCCAATGTACGAAAGATTGAGATAAGGCAGGTATAACGGCACTTTGGGTTGCTGATTCAACACCAGTAAATGCTGGTGGAGTGGATATGAAATGATATATAGGTTCAGCTGCTGCCCAAAAAACACCACCTCCAGCAAGAAGTGTACACATTATAATTGCTATCCATCTAAAAGTACTCATTTCAGGGGAACTTAGATTTCCGAGACGAATGTTTCCAACATTAGATATTGCCATACCGATTGCAATCAGAAATGTGACAAGGACTAAAACTTGCCAAAAAGATCCAAAATACTTGACTGAAAAGTTGAAACAATAGGTTACAACACTACTAACAAGATCAGCATTAATTAGTGAAGCTAATACAAATAGGACTAATAGTCCACCGCTTATCATTAACACTGGCCAATCAATTTCATTTTTAAAATTCAAAAAATAACCTCCTAGATTTTAACATCATAAAAGATGTTTAGTTTTTATTGCTAAATTAGAGCACAGTTAATAACTATAACATAAAAAATATGAAATTCCAAAGGTAAAAAGATGATATAATCATTTTAAAGATAAAATTGAAATGATTTAAGCTTTAGTTAGATAAGCATATGATTAAATACTTATTTAAGTAAATTCAGTAAAATAAAATGAATTTGAGTCTTAAAAATAAATGTAATAAATGAATAAGTTAACGTAATATAATATAGAAATCTATTAATAATAGTAGAAATACAGTATGGTTTTTAATAATTTCAAATTATATTTTAAAGGAGAGTTGTTATATGAAGTTTTATGAGAATTTAGGTACGGCAATGGAAAATCTAACAAAACGAGGAGCTTTTTTAACTGTAAAAGGTAATAAAGAGATAAATACTATGACTATAGCTTGGGGATATGTAGGTTTCAGCTGGAATAAACCATATTTTGTAGCAATGGTTAGACCACAAAGATATACATATGAAATTATTCAAAAAGCTAAGGATTACACAATTAGTATACCTTATAATGATGATATGAAAAGAGCATTAACTATTTGCGGTACTAAATCAGGTAGGGATATTGATAAAGAAAAAGAAGCTAATATACAATATAAACCATCTAAAATAGTAGAGTCACCTATAATAGGAAGTTGTAATATGCATTATGAATGTAAAATAAGTTATGTTGACAAAATAGATAAAGAAAAATTTCCAGAAGAATTAAAGAATAACTATGTAAATGATGATTATCATTATGTATATTATGGAGAAATATTAGATAGCTACGAAGCTTAAAGTTTTCAATTTAATATTGCTTATAAATTTAAAGTGGTAACACGATATGTAATCTCGTCTTTTTGTAAACAAAACAAGAGGGCGAGTTTTTTTATTATAATGTTTCTATTGGATTTATCAATATATGGATATGAAAACATATCCATATATACTTGAAAAAATTCGTATAATATGATAGATTGTATTCGTAATTCATATATTATATTACATGTTTCGTATAATTTTGACAATATGGGTCAAAAGTTTCTACCTGCTAACCGTAAATTTGCAGACTACGAGGTTTTATTAAATTTAAAATTTTTTTATAATAACTCCTCGGTTATAAGATACTTACAATTAATATAGTGTATGGAAAATATTACTAGAGGAGTGGATAAAAATGAAAAAAGGAAGTATTTATGAACTAGATGGTAGAGTTCCATTAAAACAAGCTATACCTTTAGGTTTACAACACGTATTATCTATGTTTGTAGGAAACGTATCACCATTAATTATTGTTTGTGGGTTATTAAATATGCCCTTAGAACAAAAAACTATTCTTATTCAAAATGCTATGTTCATAGCAGGTTTTGTAACTCTTATTCAATTATATCCAATTTGGAGAGTTGGGTCCAAACTACCAATAGTTATGGGTACAAGCTCTGGATTTTTACCAACAATACAGGCTGCAGCTAGTGTATATGGCTATGGAGCAGTTTTAGGAGCCAGTTTAGTTGGTGCTTTTCTCGAAATTATTCTCGGATTTTTTATTAAACCCCTTAGAAAGATATTTCCACCAGTAGTAACAGGTACAGTTGTTATATCAATTGGACTTTCTTTAATACCGATAGGAATAACATATTTTGCAGGTGGCTTTGGAGCTGCAGATTTTGGTTCTATGAGCAATCTATTTTTAGGTACTCTTGTTATTGTTATTGTATTATTTTTAAAGCAATTTACAAAAGGATTTACAAGCGTTTCATCTGTATTAATTGGAATTATTGCTGGCTATATAGTTGCTATATTTATGGGGAAGGTAGACTTTACACCTATAATTGAGGCTAGTTGGTTTAGTTTACCTAAGCCTTTTATGTATAAAATGGAATTTAAGATGGAAGCTATTATACCTATAGCTATTATGTATATAGCTACTGCTGTTGAAACTATAGGAGATATTTCTGCAGTAACAGTAGGTGGATTAGATAGAGAAGCTACTGACAGAGAATTGTCAGGCGGTGTATTAGTTGATGGTGTTGGTAGTATGATTGCTTCTTTCTTTGGAGTATTACCTAACACATCATTCAGCCAAAATGTTGGACTTGTCGGTATGACAAAGGTAGTTAATAGATTTGTAATAATGACAGGCGCTGTGTTTTTAATAATAGCAGGATTTATACCTAAGTTAGGTGCGATAGTTTCTGCTGTGCCTCACTCGGTACTTGGTGGAGCAACAATTATTATGTTTTCAATGATTGCAATAAGTGGTATGCAATTAGTATTTAAAGAAAATATGTATGGAAGAAATGCAGTAATAGTTGCTGTTGCTTTAGGTTTAGGTTTAGGCTTTGGTTCTGTACCTAATGCTCTTCAATATTTACCAGATTGGGTTAATCTTATTTTTGCACAAAATGGAATAGTAATAGCATTTGTGGTAGCGGTTATACTAAATTTGATACTACCACAAGATAAAGAAATGTCATTTCAATATAAAGAAATAAAAGCTGAATAAAAGGAAAACCTTCCATTGAGTTTCGGCTAATGGAAGTTTTTTTTAATTAATAATAATTTATATACTACTCAATGAAGCAAGGTAAGAAGGGAGAATGAATGTGTTTTCATTAAAAGAATATATATCTGTTAAAAGTTTAGAAGAAGCCTATGGACTGCTTAATCAAAATAAAAACAATGTTATATTAGGAGGCCTATTATGGCTTAAAATGGGAAATAAAAATTATAATAAAGGCATTGATTTATCTCAGTTAGGTCTTGATACTATTACAGAGACAGAATCTGAAGTTGAGATTGGATGCATGGCAACACTTAGACAAATTGAAACAAGCCAGATCATAAATAACTATTTTGATGGAATATTAGGAAAATCAGTTAAAAATATTGTTGGAGTACAGTTTAGAAACTGTGCAACAGTTGGAGGAAGTGTATATTCAAGATTTGGATTTTCAGATATATTAACAGCACTATTAGCATTAGATAGTTATGTTGAGTTGTATAAAGGAGGTATAATTCCTTTAGAGCAATTTGTAGCTATGCCTATAAAAAAAGATATTTTAATTAAGATAATTATAAAAAAAGATGGATGCAGAGCAAGTTATAAAAGTCATAGAATAGCTTCAACAGATTTCCCAGTACTAGCAGTTTGTGTTAGTAGATGTAGTGCAAGCTGGAAAGTAGCCATTGGAGCAAGACCTAATAAAGCAACATTAGCTATTAATGCAGCTAAACTACTTTCACAAAATCCAACGAAGGACGATATAGGGGCTGCATGTGTGGAAGCTTTAAATGAAGTTAAATTTGGTACAAACTTAAGAGGCTCAGCAGAGTATAGAAGTCAGCTAGCTAAGGTACTTGTAAGGAGAGGAGTAGAAGATATATGCAAATAAAATGTTATATAAATGGAAGATTATTTAATGAAGATATAGAACCAGATATGCTTCTTATAGATTTTTTACGTAACCTTGGATTTACTAGTGTTAAACGTGGCTGTGATACAGCAAACTGCGGACTGTGTACTGTTGTAGTTAACGAAAAAGCAGTATTATCATGCTCTGTTTTAGCAGCAAGTATTAATGAAAAACATATAACTACACTTGAAGGATTAGAGGATGAAGCCAAGATTATTGGCGAGCTTATTGCAAATGAAGGTGCAGACCAATGTGGTTTTTGTAGTCCAGGATTTTTAATGAATGTAATTACTATGAAAAAAGAGCTGGAAAATCCAACAGACGAAGAAATAAAGCATTATCTTTCAGGTAACTTATGTCGTTGTACAGGATATATGGGACAGCTACGAGCTATTAAGAAATATCTAGAATTAGGAAAGGACGGTGAATAAATGAAAGTAGTTAATAAAGGCATTAATAAGCTAGATTCTATGAGTTTAGTTACAGGTAAGCCAGTATATACAGATGATATTGCTCCTAAAAACTGCTTAACTGTAAAGATTCTTAGAAGTCCACATGCATATGCAAAGATATTAAATATAAAAACAGAAACAGCAATTAAAGTTTCAGGAATAGAATGTATTTTAACTTATAAAGACGTTCCTCAAACTAGGTTTACAAATGCAGGACAATCGTATCCAGAGCCAAGTCCTTATGATAGATTAATACTTGATGAATATGTAAGGTATGTAGGAGATCCTGTAGCTATTGTTGCTGGAATTGATGAAAAATCAGTACAAAAAGCATTAAAAATGATTAAAGTAGAATATGAAGTCCTTAAGCCAATATTAGATATGGAAGAAGCTATAGATAATAATACAGTAATTCATACGGAAGATGATTATACGGTAAATTTTGATATCGGTAACGATGTAAAAAGAAATATATGTTGTTCTGGTGGATTTGAAAGTGGTAATGTAGACGAAGAATTTGAAAAATGTGATGTTATTGTAGATGAAGTTTACCATACAAAAGCTAATAATCAGGCGATGATGGAAACATTTAGAACATACACACATTTTGACTACAACGGAAGGTTAAATGTTATAAGCTCTACTCAAATTCCTTTTCATGTAAGAAGAATAGTTGCTACAGCATTAGATATACCAAAGTCACAAGTTAGAGTTATTAAACCTAGAATAGGAGGAGGCTTTGGTGCAAAACAGACGGCAGTAAGTGAAGTTTTTCCTGCTATTGTAACTATGAAAACGGGAAAACCTGCTAAAATAATATTTGATAGATATGAAACATTTTCAGCTGGTACAAGTAGACATGAAATGAAAATGAAAGTTAAAATAGGTGCAGATAAAGAAGGAAATATTAAGGCTATATCTATGTATACCCTTTCCAATACAGGAGCCTACGGCGAGCATGGACCTACAACAGTTGGTTTATCTGGTCATAAAACTATGCCTTTATATAATAAAGCTAATGCATTTAAGTTTAATTTTGATGTTGTTTATACTAATACTATGGCAGCAGGTGCATTTCGTGGCTATGGAGCAACTCAAGGTATATTTGCTCTTGAATCTGCTATTAATGAATTAGCAGCAAAGCTAGATATGGATCCTATTGTTTTAAAGCAAAAGAACTTGCTTGAAGAAGGGGAAGTGCTAACTGCATATCATGATGAACATCTTCAAAGCTGTACTCTTAATAACTGTATAAACAGAGGTAAAGAACTTATTAAATGGGATGAAAAATACCCATATAGGCGCATTAGCGATAGTAAAGTTAGATCTGTTGGTATGGCAATAGCTATGCAAGGTTCAGGTATAGCTGGTATTGATATTGCATCAGTTCAAATAAAGTTAAATGATGATGGATTCTATACATTGCTTATTGGTGCTACAGATATGGGAACAGGATGTGATACAATACTTGCCCAAATGGCAGCAGAGTGTTTAGAATGTGATATGGATAAAATAGTTGTAAATGGTGTAGATACAGACCAATCACCTTATGATACAGGATCTTATGCTTCAAGTACAACATATGTAACAGGTATGGCTGTTGTTAAGGCATGTGAAAAACTAAAAGAACAAATGCTTGAAGAAGCTTCAAAAATAATGAAAGTTGAAAAAGATACTTTGGAATTTGATGGAAAAATAATATATAATAAAGATAATAGTATTACAATAGATAGACTAGCACAAGAGCTAGTTGTAGGAGATGGAAACTGCTTAATGGCAAGTGGATCTCACTCAAGTCCATATTCACCGCCACCATTTATGGCAGGGTTTGTTGAAATTGAATTAGATATAGAAACTGGAAATATAGATATTATAGATTACATCGGAGTAGTAGATTGTGGTACTCCTATTAATCCAAAGCTTGCTAAGATACAAGTAGAAGGTGGTATTGCACAAGGTATAGGTATGGCAATGTATGAAGATATTACTTATAATACATCAGGTAAGATGAAAAACAACTCATTTATGCAATATAAAATACCTTCAAGACTTGATGTAGGAAATATAATAGTAGAATTTGAAACCAGCTATGAGCCTACAGGTCCATTTGGCGCAAAATCTATAGGAGAGCTTGTTATTAACACTCCATCACCAACAATTGCTAATGCAGTATTTAATGCGACAGGTGTAAATATAAGAAACTTACCTATTACTTCAGAGAAAATTTTAATGGAAATGATGAAAAAATAGTGATTTATCGAATTTATTACAATGAGGTGTAGTAGAATATGATTCTAAATGAGATTGTTATAGTACGAGGTGGAGGAGATTTAGCTACTGGCACTATTCATAAGCTGCATAGGTGTGGGTTTAAAGTATTAGTTTTAGAAGTACCGAAACCTATGTCTATAAGAAGAAAAGTTTCGTTTAGTGAAGCTATGTATGATAAACAAACGGAAATAGATGGTGTTACAGCAATTCATGTAAATTGTTTGGATGAAGTAAAAGAAGTATGGAGTAGTAAAAATGTACCAATCATTATTGATCCGAAAGGAGAATGCATAAAGCAGTTAAAGCCTGAAATAGTAGTTGATGCTACTATGGCTAAAAAAAATTTAGGAACAGCTAAAGATATGGCAGGTATAACAATAGCTTTGGGACCAGGCTTTATAGCTGGAAAAGATGTAGATGTGGTAATTGAAACATCTAGAGGGCATGATTTAGGAAGATTGATATTTGAAGGAGAGACAAAGAAAAATACTGGTACTCCAGGCTTAATTGGTGGCTATTCAAAAGAAAGAGTTATTCATTCACCTTGTGATGGAATCATAGAAAATATTAAAGATATAGGAGCAATTGTCGAAAAAGATGAAATTATAGCATATGTAGGAGCTGCATCTATAAAGACAGAAATTTCTGGTGTATTAAGAGGAATTATTAGAAGTGGTAGTAATGTAACAGAAGGCTTGAAAATAGCAGATATAGATCCTAGAATTTTTGAAAAAGATAACTTCCATACAATTTCGGATAAATCAAGAAATATTGCAGGTGGAGTCTTAGAGGCAATACTTTATATGAAAGAATTAAATATTCATCACGTTTCAAAGATAACATACGAATAAAATTAATAAAGGTATGTAGAGTTTACTAAATTCTACATACCTTTATTTTAACTTTTAAAATAATTAAGAGTTAATTTTAGAATAATGCTATTTAGTAGTAATATCATCTTTAACAATTACTTTATCACAGCTAGAACAATAATATTGCAATTTTACTTTGTGGCCGCATTCTTTATGAATAAGCTGTTTGTGGCATTTTTGTAGATGTTTTTCTCCCCAAATAATAATACTATTAAAAACATCTCCTAAATCTATTCCACTTTCTGTGAGTACATATTTATAACGAGGAGGATGGTTTTGGTATAATTCAGTAGTAATTAATTCATCTTGTTCTAAACTTTTTAAACGGTTAGACAATAAATTACTAGGGATACCTTCTAAGTGGTCTTTTATTTCTTTATATGTGTCACGCCCAACCATTAATTGACGTAAAATAAGCAGAGTCCACTTATCGCCGATAATATTTAAAGTTTGAGCAATGTTACAAGGTAAATCGTATTGATTTTTCATAGGAATATCTCCATTTCAATATTAGATTATAATTTTAATAATTTAAATAGTCTAGTTTTTATTCTGTAAAATCAATTGTTTGTTGTATAATATTTTTCATCATATCTTTTGTAAGCATTCCCGGAACATATCCAAATATATTTCCTTCTTTATCAATCATAAAGGTAGTAGGAAAAGCAGAAATATGATACTTGCTAAAAACTTCACCTGTTTTGTCAAATACAGTAGGGAAAGTATAATCATTTTCATTTAAATAGTTTATAATTTTATCTTTTTCTACATCTTGATTACGAGGATATTCTTCACTTTTAGGATTTGCAACTCCAAGTATTACAATGTCATCACTGTTTTCATTATACTCTTTATAAAGTTCTTCAATGTGAGGCATTTCTTTTTTACAAGGTGGACACCAAGTTGCCCAAAAGTTTAAGAAAACTACTTTTCCTTTATAATCAGAAAGAGTATGTTCATTCCCGTATTGATCAGTTAACGTAAAATCCATAGCTGGTGTTACATCTGTTTTTTCTTCAGTTTCTTCCTCGGAAAGCTCACTGTCAATGTTGTCAGATGATTGTTCAGTATTTTCATCTTTTGATATTTGTGAATCATCTTGGTTTTTGATATTTTCAATATATGATAGTGGGTCAAAAGAACTTAGATAACTTGAAATATTATTCATCCATCCTGTAAAGGTCATAGCACCTATGATTATAAGTAATATACCACCTGCTTTAACAGTGTATTTAAGTAATCTTTGATGTTTCTTCAAAAAGTTTAATACTTGTGTTGTAAATAATCCAAGTAATAGAAACGGGATTATGAATCCTATTGCATAAAGTACTACAAGCATATTACCTGTTAATGAGCTTTTAGCACTTGACGCTAAAATTAATACAGATGAAAGTGCTGGTCCCACACATGGTGTCCATGCAAAGCTAAACGTAAATCCCATGAAAAATGCTGCTAATGGATTTACACTTTTTTTACTTAAGTCTAGATGGAATTTTTTTTCTCTTTGCAAGAGTTTAAAGTCTAGTATTCCAACTTGAAATAAACCAAGAATAATAATCACAATTCCACCTATTCGTGTAAATATAGATTTATTACCTTGGAAGAAGTTGCCTAAAGCTGAAAAAGACATTCCTAAAATAAAAAATGCAAATGAAATTCCGAATACGAAAAATACTGTATGCAAGAAAACCTTTTTTCGTTCATATATAATTTCACCTTTATTATTTATCTGCTTTCCATTTCCAGCAAGATAACTCATATATACTGGAATAAGGGGAATAACACAGGGTGAAAAAAAGGATAAAATTCCTTCTATAAAAACTATAAAAAAACCTATATTATTTGTAGATGCAATTCCTTCAAACATATATTACCTCCTAACGTGTTTTTTTTATATTACCATAGTAACTTTATAAAGTAAAGTTACTTTATTTTTTTAAGCTTATTATACTAATATAAATATTAGTAATTATATGTATTAATTAAAAATTTAAAACTTAGTATAAATTTAATTTTGAATATATTGTTCAGAGGTTTTATAATAGAAGTAGTACTTAGAAATAAATTGTGCTCCACGCCAAGGCTCACTAGTAAGTCTACCTACTCTAGCAAAGTCAGCAATAATATAAGCAAATAGCCATAAGGGTTTGCAAGGAGAAAAAGAATTGTCCTTTGTTAATTATTCTATAACTATATTTTAGGCTTAGGATATCTCAATTAAGAAGAAAAAATAAATATGCTTAGACCATTAAGTAATACTTGTTTTTTTATCTAATATTATTTAATATATTTTCTAATAGTTTTTCTATCTATTCCGATTTGCCTATGAATCTCCCATTGTGATTTGCCTTCCCTAAAATGAGATAGAATTATTTCTTGTTTTTGCATTAAATTAATCATTGCACATCACATGAGGACTGTTTTAGGGGCGGATAAGATTGTTGTAATTCTGTACAATTAAAGGAAAAGAAAGGAGTTTTCTCATTGATGCTAAAAACACAGTATCAAAGTAATTGACATAATTTATAAGGTCTATAATATTGGCTGCTGATTTTTAGAACTCATGTTGTACTAAAAAATGGCGTCCATTACTAATTTTAAAGTTATTAGATAAAATAACTTAAATAAGAGAATGATTTAAAGGATATGTTTCTACCTACCAATAGTTACAAATGTACTATGGATATGTTCCCACATACATAAAGTTCAAAAAGTGCAGGTTAGACATCAATTCCATTTTATTGTTCCATGTGGAGTGCTGTGTATTGATGTCAAGGGTTGAAAAATAGAAGGATTACAAATATCTATAAATAAAGGGTTTCTAGGCATTGGGCTTTTTTTACGGTTACTTTACCGGAGGAGACAATATAAGGAGACATTTATTTTTATTGTTTGTGGTAACATATCAATTGCTTTAAAAATAATAAGGTTGGGTTAACAGGTTAGATAACACGCATTTTTTTGTGTGGGGGGAGGAGGGATGTGATAAAGTATATAGTATTATTGATGCTAAGTTAAATAGGCTATAAGTTTATAAAGGAGAATAAATAGATGATTAATATTATTAAAGTAAAAGGCATTTCAAATAGTTATCCAGAAGAAATTGAAGGGACAAATGAATGGTATTGTTCTATAGAAGGAGCAGTTGAAACATGTGATTTATATGAAGCGGAGGAAATATTTAATATGACTGGATGTTTTAAAGGGACTATTCACCATCTAATTCATTATCCAGATGCCAAAGTGCATTCACCGTTTCAAATTCAAGAAAATGTATATGTTGGAAAACCAATATGGAATAATGGAGTGTTTAATTTTTTGGCTGTTGATTTTCAGGAAAAGCTAATTAGAATTACAAAATACATTCCGGAAAATAAAAAAATAGAAATAATTACTGAGTTATCTTTATTAGAAGTTGAAGATTGCTATAATTTAATGCTTGAAATAAAGCCACTTACCATTGGAAGAAGCGGAAATGATGGTTACTATGAAATTATTTGGCCTGAAAAAAAGAAGATTGCAATTGGAAAAACAGAGACGGTATTATTTCGTGATGAGGATAAATTATATTTATCGGAATGGTATGAGGATCCAGAATATCATGAAAACGTAATAGTTAGAGATATCAAGACAGGAGAAATAATAGAAAAAAGTGAAGGATATTTACTTAGATTACCTAATAACGTGTATTGGAAAATTTAAATAGAGCAATTGGCAATATTCGGAATGAATCAACCTAAATATAACGATGTTGATATAACTAGTAAAGACATAGAATCATTACTGAAAAAGATAACGGTATAGTTATTTGGAGGTGTAGTGTGCCAGAAAACAAAAAAGTACATTTCATATCACCTAAGCCCCAAAATAGAGAAAAAAAGTAGGTATATACTGCCGAGTCAGTAGTAATAGTTTTGAGTAATTAAAAAGTCTTACTGCTAAGTATCTGCTCTTACTATACTAACTGCCGCCATGCCTCAATGGTTACTTGTTGATGTGTATATGGAAACAGTGGAAGAAACCAAAAACTAAAATTAAAAATCTAATATCACTAGGAGTACCTAAACATAAAGCATATGAATGGGGAAACACAAGAAAAGGCTACTGGCGTATAGTCAACAGTCCAATCCTTTCTAGAAGTCTTACTAACAAATATTTCGAATCAATTTCTTATCATAGCCTATCGGCTAGATACCAGAAAATGCAATTAACTTAATGAACCGCGGTATACCGAACGGTACGTGCGGTGGTGTGAGAGGACGGAAAATAAAATAATTATTTTCCTCCTACTCGATTGTCTATAATGTTATTTTAAGTGATAATTTAAGTAAGAAAGATCGTTCTTACTAAATGATGTACTAATATCAGAAATTAGGTTTTGTATTCCTATCTTTGTAATCACATGATTAATAAGTGAATTAAAAGAATCTAAAAATAATAAAAAGTTACGTATATTTGAAAAAAGATTTAAAAAATACGATTTAATAGTTGTAGATTAACTAGGATATATTTCATTTAGCAAAGAACGAAGTGAACTATTATTTACATTTTTTCCTTGAGGCAGAAAGAAAATTTACAATAGTAACTATAAATTTATCTTTTGATAGATGGAATGAAGTATTTAATGATACACTATTAACAGCTGCGCTGATAGACAGATTAACCCATAAATCTTATGTATTAAATATGAACGGAAGTTCTTATAGAATAAAAGAAACAAAAGACTGGCCGGAAAAAGCCAATTGATTTTTTATATTGTTATTTTACAATGTTTATATATAACCTTACAAATAAATATTTATATTCAAACTAAATTGATGAGCTGGTATAAACAAAATACTATATGCTTTTGACACTTTACATATTCCCTCTACTCCAAAATAAAGTTTACTGATATATGATCATAATTTTTATGTAATTCTTTTTCTAAACTGTTTTTTATTTGTCTATATTCAGACAAACATACATTATCACTATTATAAAACAACATAACATTAAGATGAATATTTGCCCCAACTTTTCTTATTTGGCAATCTTTAAGTTCTATATTCGTCGAAATATGTTTGTTTACAACTTCCTTTATGGATTTGTTGATTTTTTCATCTACAACAACACTGTTTACAAGTTCAAGAAATGCTGTTTTAATAATTATTAATGGATGTTTAATTGCTGAAAGCCCTAAAAATATTGTAAGAAAAGAATCCCCGGTATAAAGTAAAAAATCTAAAGAGCTACCTTCTTGTTAAAGTAGGCATAAGTATACGAAAGAGAAAAACAAGTAACAACCATTGCAATCACATATATAATAATCGGACCCATAGTAAATGTTTCGCCTACACCTCGGGTAAAATATATGATTATTTTTTACACAGAAGAAACAGCAGCAAAAACAATAACTATTACAGTCAATGCTTCTTTAAATATTGCGTACATCGGTTCAAGAGAAAATATTTACCTTGAGGAAATCTTTTGCTTGTTCTCTGTGTTATTTTAACAATGTTAATTGTAGCAAAGCAAGTAAGAACTGCTATAAAACTGAAATTTCCATCCAGCAAAGTAGCTTGCATACCTGATAAATAATAAGCTGTCCAACCAGCAATCGCCATAAATAAGTTTGTAAACATGCCTACGGTCAATGGCCTTTGTTCAATTTTCTTAATAGGCATTTTTATTATAATCCTTTATCCTTTCAATTTTTTATGTAAATATGTATTAATTCTAGATTCATTTTTAAAAAATATCCAAATACATTTCATATTACGCATATACTTCAAAGTATTCATGAATGTATTTTCTAATATCAATATTAGTTATATTAAGGTTGATTTATTTACATTTGGCATTTTGAATACTATATTAGTATTAGCATAGTTTAGAAATCTTAGAGTGAGAGGTCGGTTTCAGCTTTCAAGTTATGTAAGTACTTTTGGTTTATGCTGAGCAAGTTTTCTTTTTATTCCTCCGTTAGCATTCCAAATGCTTGTGTTCTGCATTCCGAAGTCATTTTCTTTTGACGCCCTTCTTCAAGAATCAATTTCACCATTTTATTCTTGAATTCTGGTGTGTAAGTTTTTTAATTCCTGCCATTGTAATGGCCTCACTTTCTTATGAATTATTTTATCATAAATATCAGCGTTGCTGTTACAACTTTATTATAGCACCTCAATAGCCAAATAAGAATGGATGTACTTAAGTTCAAGTGAATTGACTCTCTAAACTAATAATAACAAACTGTTATAAATAACCATATTTTTTGCGGTTTAGAATAACAAATACCACAGTAAGCAATATGGACAAAAATTCTGCGACAACAATGGCTCCCCAAATACCATCAACTTTCCAAAGTATAGGTAAAACCAAGATGGCACCTACTTCAAAAACCATGGTTCTGGCAATTGACAAAAATCCAGATATCAGTCCATTATTCAGTGCTGTGAAGAATGAAGAGGCAAAAATATTAAACCCAGTAAAAATATATGAAAGAGAATATATAGTCAAGCCACGTATGGTTAATTGCAGTAACTCACTATCGTATCCAACAAATATTTTTGAGAGTGGCTTTGCAAATTGGACCCCCACAATTACCATAGCAATTGACGAAATGAAAATAAGTATCAAACTTTTTTTGAATAGATTTTTCATTTCTTTTTTATTTTGAGAACCGTAATTATAACTAAATAGTGGGGCACATCCAAAACTATATCCTAAAAATATAGCTATAAAAATGAAACTAATATACATAATAACACCATACGCTGCAACACCACTTTCAGCAGCAATTTTCATTAGCTGGATGTTATATAGCATACTTACAAGTGATCTTGAAATAGTAGATAACATTTCCGAAGCACCGTTTGTGCATCCCTTCATCAATGCTTTAAAATCTAATGAGAATTTAGTAAAGCGAAGTCTACTGCTATTTCTTCTAAAAAAATAGACAATAGGAATGATTGCTGCTATAGTTTGTGTAAGAGCTGTTGCAAGTGCAGCTCCCCAAATTCCCATTTTAAAAAAGTACATTAGTATAAAATCTAGAAGAATATTAAATACACCTGCAATTACTGTTATTATTAAGCCTAATTGTGGTTTTTCGGCAGTAATCATAAAATTTTGAAAACAACTTTGCAATATAAAACAGGTACAAGAAACCATCATAACACGACCATATAAAATACAGTCGCTTATAATTAAATCACTAGCTCCAATGTATATTGCAATTTGTGGCATAAAATAATAGAAAATTGATGAAAAAAATATTCCCAACACAGTTGCAGAAATGATGAAACAGGAAAAAAGCTCATTTGCTTTTTCGTTATTATTTTCTCCCATTTTAGTCCCGACTAAAGCACTGCCACCGGTACCTATCATAAATCCGATTGTAGACACAATCATAGCTACAGGCATCATGAGATTGACAGCTGCAAAAGCATTTTTACCAACGATATTTGACACAAAAAGTCCGTCTACAATACTATATAGTGAGTTTACAACCATCATAATAACAGATGGCATTACAAATTTTAATAATTTTTTATATGTAAAGTGATCTGATAATGAAATATTCATTTTATTTCTTTCCCTTTACTAAATTTAATTCTTCTTTTTTGCTATCAATAATTTTACGAAAGAAAGACAAATACATTTTTTGCTCTTCTAAGGTTAGCCTAGTAAAAGCATTTTTTTCAGCTTTCAATAACTGAGGAATACAGGTCTTGCAAAAGTTTAGTCCTTTTTCAGTAAGCAAAATGGATTTCTTATTTTTACAATTTTGCATTGGAACTTGCTTAATGTATTCTTGTTTGATAAATTTTTTAACAATGGAATTTACTGTTTGCTTAGGCAGGTGAAAATCTTCACATATATCTTGTTGTGATACTTTACCGGTTGCTGAATATAATTTTTCTAAAACCAAAAGTGCAAGTGCTGTTAATCCATATTGTTTTGCATAGTCAACATATATTTGTTCGTCTTCCTTAATAAAAGTTAAAACTGTTTTTACAGATAACTCATAGTTCTCATTCATACTATTATCTCCTTTCAGCAAAGTACGAAATCGTACTTTGTCATCATATATCCGATTTCGTACTTTGTCAAGTAATTCTGTGCTAGTAAATAAAGTATTCTGTATTATTTTTTTTGAGTAAATGTAACACATCCATGGTAATCCTAAAAACTTAACCTCGATTTATAATTTATACTTGACAAAAAAAGAATAATTACAAAATTAAACTACCGACTGATAGGTAGTAAGAAGATGGGGAAGATATTAGTCTAAATACGATCGAATTAGAAAAGTTACATTAAAACTATTTGCAGAAAAAGATTATGATGCAACAAGTATTAGTAACTTAGCTACTGCAGTAGGAATAAAAAAAGCTTCGATTTATTCACATATCAACAGTAAAAAAGAGCTGTATCTTTCATTGCTGGAACAGGTTCTTAAATGGGATAGGACTTATTTAAAGGAAGTAATAAAAAATAAAATGCTGAATATAAAAAATAAATTTTATCTTCTTTACAAACATTATTGTTTGATATATCAAGAAGAACCTTATCGTATACGAATGAAGTTTTTGAATCGTTTAATTATATTCACATCTGACTTTTTAATAGACAAACAGCGTATTGTGGTTTTGATGAAAAATAAGACTGATTGACCAGAGTATGTAGTGGTTTTGGAGTAAAACTCAGGTCAAAACTCGACAAAAAAACACCGTTTATTGACCCTTGAAAATAGAGTGTTTGACAGATGACATTGGATAAATAGAGATATTTGAAGGGTAAATAGTTAATTTTGGTTGATAATATGGTAGGTGAATTATATATTATAGGTGAAGATTTTCAGATTTTTCTGAAGTGAAGCAAGCTATAGTATGGAGGTAATTATGGAGAAATCAATAATATTTTATAGAGATAAATTAGGATTTAAAACTGATGAAAAAGACAATAATCCTGAAGTAATATTTTTTGATACACATGGTACAAAGTTTGAATTATTCCCATTAGAGTTATTAGCAGAAGATATTGCTAAAGATAATCCCCCTAAAACAACAACTGGTTTTTCAGGGATTACATTAGCATATAATGTAGAACGGAAAGAAGATGTAAATAAAATTATTGAATTGGCAAGAAATGCAGGGGCTAAAATAGTTAAAGAGCCCCAAGATGTCTTTTGGGGTGGATATCATGCTTATTTTGCAGATTTTGATGGTTACTATTGGGAAGTTGCTTGGGGGTCCAAACTTTAAATATGATGATAATGGTATGTTAATCTTTGATGCACAAGGTTTATATTAAGTGTAATATTGGTAGTATTAAATGTGGTAAAGAAATACAATTTAAAACGGTGTTTAGTCTATTTATGATTAGAGATGTGAAAAAGTTTTTTAAAATGAGGAGGTAAAGCAAATTGAGAAGAGTATTATTGTTGCAACAATCTTTATTGTATTAATATTAGGTAGATATTATATTTATAATAATATGTTTCCAGTTGTTGAACCAATACAATATCCTACAATTGAAGATATAATTTCAATAGATGTTATAACTGATGATAATAAAGAAAACAAAATACTTGGTACCGATTTTGCGAGGCTAGTTACATACATTAGTAATTCAAAACCAACTAGAATTATGAGTACGAATGAATCTCCGACGAGTACGTCCTATTACAAAATTGAAATTTCTACTGAATGAAAAACATACAATTATTATATTTATGAAGATGATAAAAAAGTGTACATCGAACATCCTTATGAAAGAATATATACTATAGATAGTCAAGTTGTTAACATTATATCTAGATGATTTTAGATACATGGGAATTATATTTAAAATTATTTATTCATGGTAAATTCTTGGAAGGAATAGAACAACTGGGCGTAGAATGTATCCAATCACTTCTCCCCATGGTTGAGTTCCTGGACATTCCTGGGATGAGCCCTACCCCTATTTATTTCATAAATAGGGGTAGGGCTTCAATGCTTATGGTTCCAAATTTTCAACTGCAATATTATTGATGTTAGTAAAGTATTGGAGAAATATGGATACATTTATTTAGATTTTAAAGCGAATGTGGATAAGAAAAGATATAAAGACTTAGTAATGGAGGACTATAAGGAACAAGTTATATTTGATGATTTTAAAGAAGAAGAATTCATGCAAAATAAACTTATATTTCTTGATAATGAAATAAACAAATATAAAAAAGATAAGGGTTCATCGTTAAATAGGTTTAGACTTGGTGAATTAGCTTTACATCGTATAGAAATTCTAGAGACAAAGAAAAAGATTGGCCAGGACTTGTACTCAATTATAGTTTGGAATTAAAGGACTTATATAAACAAATTGGAAAACATAAATTGTATGAAGAAGAATTATGGGCATTAGTATTAAACCATAAAGCAGGGGATATGGAACTATATAAAGAATTAAAATCAATTTATACAGATAAAGAATGGATGAAAGAAAGAGAAATAGTGTTTAGTAAGCTATCTCGCTATAGAGGAATTGATAAATATGAAAATACAATAAAGGCTATGGCAACAAATACTTCTGGTAGGGCACACTATAGAGAGATAGTATCTATCTTAAGAAGAATGAAGAAGTATCCAAAGGGTAAAGAAAAGATATTAGAATATATATACAATGTATTGACACTATATATAATGGCTAATTATGAACAAAAACGATATGTTGTTATGAAATTTACTCATGAATAAAAACATATCGTTTTCTCTGATATTAGAAATGGAATAAGAACGAAGAAAGTTTTAGATAGGGTACAGGTGACTATTGCACTGATTTCACAACTTAAAAAGTTTTGAAAACAATAAAAGAATTCTTTAATAATCAACAAGTAAAAAATTGATTTATTATATAGCCTATTTATTTATATTACCCTTGATATTTAAAAAGGATTCTTTATATACTAATAATATAATTATGCTAAAGAATAATATACACGATACTATAACGAAGTATAAATCTCTAATAATATGATGGGTAGTACCGCTACCACCAAATATTGATATATGCCCTAAAACATAGGATAGTGTAAATATTATTATAATTTTTACTATTTTCTTTATTTTATCTGTATTTTTAAATATAAAATATAAAAATGTTGCTATAATGAATATAGAAGTCATAGCAAAAAGATAATAGTTCATAGCAAGCCTCGGAAGAGTAATCTGTCCTTTGTAATCGGCTTTCCCATATAGTAGTTTATCTAGCTCATCAACCTGGCTTATATAGTTAACTGTTGTGGATTTTTCATCATCAATATTTATAACAGTATTCTTGGGTTCACCACTATCAAAAAAATTACTTACATTTGTTTTCCAAGCCATTATATCATGATTTGATTCATAAGATACTATACTATAATTAGATACTTTCGGTTTAAACTCAATAAATAGCTTCTCATTTTCTACTTTAGTTGATTCAATAGCCTCCATATATGATAGTGGTATTGGTTTTGTAGCTATATTGAGTGCAATAACTAATGATAAGCATATAATAAGAGCAGATAAAAGACCTATATAAATATTTTTATTTTTAAGTTTTCTGCTTATGCTTTTTAAAGGAACAGTTTCTGACTTGTTTATAGCTTTATAACTTATTTTTGATGCCTTTAATTCCATATATTCCTCATTACATTTTGGACAAGTTTCGATATGATCATTTATAAGTTTTACTGTATCTTCACTAGCTAAATCTTCCACAACTACTGGCAATATATCTTGAATAATATTACAACTTAACTTCATAAATTTCCCTCCAATTCTTTTTGTATTTTCTTTCTAGCTCTATGATAAATGACACAAGCCCAATTATCTGTCTTTCCAAATAACTCTCCTATTTCCTTAAAGCTAAGATCCTCATAAACTCTTAATCTAAATATTTCACCATAGGGTTCCTGAAGTGAAGAATTTATAATATTATTTATTCTAGTAAATTCATCCTTAGAAATAATATCTTTTTCAAGTATATAAATATACTCTGTATCTATAATATCATCTAAATTTTCACTAAAGCTCATCTTCTCATTCTTTCTAAGGTATGAAAAGTATTCATTTTTAGCAATTTGACATAACCATACCCTTAATTTAGTATCCCCTCTGAACTTATCAATGGCATTTATTGCTTTTAAAAATGTTTCAGATGTAATATCTTCCGATAACTGTTCATCTCTTGATAAACTCAAGATATAGTAATAAACATGTTTAAAATACAATTGATATATCTTTTCAAATTCTTCACTTATCACTTTATCACCTCCTGTATATATGACGTATATAAATATAAAATCTTACAAAAAATATAAAAGTATTTTCTAGCAACCTCTATCATCTTCTATATAGTGTAAATGAAAATAGGGTAAATTCAAACAATAGATATATATGAAAAAAATGATATTATATATCATATGAAGAAAAATATCTCAGCATACAATTGGTATACTGAGATATTTTATGTACTTTGTTTTAAATTTTTAGTAATACACTTCTTCTAAAAATAAACCTTGAGCAGGAAGTGTTTTGCCAGCATAAGCTCTTGTCTTCGTTTCAAACACCTTATCAATGCAGAAAATATCTTTTTCTTTAGTGCCAATTTCAACTAAAGTTCCCATTATTATACGAATCATATTATATAAAAAACCATCACCTATAAAATCGACTTTTACCATATGACCTTCTTTGGTAATATTTATTTGTTCAATAGTACGAACTGTTGATTTTTTCATTTTTTTTAATGATGAAAAACCAATAAAGTCATGAGTTCCAACTAATTTTTTTACTGCTTCTTTCATTAATTCAATATCCAAATTTTCTTCAATATGAACACTATATTTTCTGTTAAAAGCTGAAGGAATACAGTGGTTCCAAATATAATAAGTATATTTTTTTCCAGTAGTATTGTATCTACTATGAAATCTTTCTGCAGCTTCAGATACTTTTTTTACTACAATATCTTGCGGTAAGTAATTATTAATATATTTATGCATTTCCTGTAAAGTCATATTAGAATCTGTATGAAAATTAGCTATTTGTCCTTTAGCATGAGTCCCTGCATCGGTACGCCCAGATCCAATAATTTGTATATCTTGCTCTAACATTTTGCTAATAACAGTTTCAATTTTTCCTTGAACTGTTTGGTCATTTGTTTTTAATCTTTGCCAGCCTTGGTATCTACTTCCGTCATATTCTATCACTAATTTAATGTTCCTCATAAGATTACTCCTTGTCTATATTATCTATTCAATAATATTCATAATTTCATCTACAGGTTTTCTAGGAGGACTTGTAAGTTCTGATTCCTCTGGAACACCTAAAGGAGTAATTGCAGCAAGGTAGTAACCTTCTTTATTAAAATCTACAAAGTCACTTAGCTCTTTACTAGCAAAGATTGGACTTGTCATCCAGCAAGTTCCATAATTCATATTAGCTGCAGCAAGCATAAGATTTTCAGTTGCAGCACCTATGTTTTGTATTCCTGGAGATGGTCTAAGAAGTTCTTCTATTTCTTCATTAGAAGCTCCTTTAGCTTTTAATAGATCAAGTCCAGTTGTAGGGTATGAGCCAGCAAATATTAATATAGTTACAGGAGCATTTTTAAATATGGTTGCATACTTTAAAAATTTAAGAAATTTATTTTTTTGATCTTCATCACATAAGCCTTCAACCATTTCGTGAGCTTTTTTCTCAATAATAGATGCCATTTCATCAATTTTTTGTTTGTTCTTAACAACAACAAAATGCCAATTTTGCTTATTCTTTCCTGATGGTGCATATGTAGCTGCTTTAATTATTTTTTTTATGTCCTCATTTGAAACATTTGTATCTTTGAATTTTCTAACACTATGTCTTTTGTAAATAAAGTCAAGATTACCCATTTTTTTGCCTCCTATATTTAATAAAAATAATCCTTCGTATTAAATAGTATAACAAAAATATATATAAAAAAACATTCTTGAAAAGAAAAAGTTTTCAGGTATTAAATTAAATTGAAAAAAATGAAATATATATGAAGTTTTTTACATATTTTTTATCTTTTTTCCAAAAAATATATTGAAAAACATTTTTAATGGTAGTAAACTAATCTTAGTCTAATTTAGAAAGTAGTGATGTATATGAAATTAATCACATTTGATCCGTTAAAAACCATAGGCATTCCGAATATAACGTATATAAAGCCGGAGCATATGTTTAGAGAAATAGATAAAATAAAAGAAGCAGATTATATATTATTTCCAGAATATTGGCAGGTAAATACTTTAGTGTATGGACTTAAAAAGAAAATATTTCCTAATATAAGTACTTACCACTTAGGTCATAATAAAGTAGAAACTACTAGAGCATTAATGGCAACATTTCCTAAAAATGTTCCGTATACTACAATATTAGGTAAAAACAATATAGACATAGAAATGACAGAAGAAGAATTTGGATATCCATTAGTAGCCAAAGAAATAAAAAACTCTATGGGCAGAGGAGTATTTCTTGTAAAAAATCGAAGTGAACTTAAAAAATATATAGAAAATAATGATATTTTATATATTCAGGAAAAACTTCCTATAGATAGAGATTTAAGAGTAGTGTATGTAGGAAACAAGGCAATCGCAGCTTATTGGAGAATAGCTGGTGAAGGGCAATTTCACAATAATATAGCAAAGGGAGGTAGCTATGATTTTAATAATATTCCACCTAAAGCTATTGAATTAGTTGAAAGAATTGCAGCTACACTAGGTGTAAATCATGCAGGGTTTGATGTAGTTACAGTTGATGAAAATTTATATATATTAGAATACAACGTAATGTTTGGAAATGAAGGGTTGAGAAGCTTGGGAATTAAAGCCGAAAAATATATTTATGAATATATTTTATCAGACCCAGACTTAAATCCTAATGATCCTAACAACCCGAACAATCCTCAAGGACCTATTTTCCCAGTAGCTTCTTAAATAATATATATTTATAAAAATTTTAATAAAACCTAGTAGAACTTTTTTGTTCTATTAGGTTTTATTTTTTTATTTTAAAGTGTTTGGACTAAATTTTAGGGAATAATATAAAGTAGTATGATAGAATTCAATTAAAGAAAATATAAAGGAGGATTTTTTGTGGGATTTTATGAAGATATTTCTAAATACTATGATTATATATTTCCAGTAGGAAAATCTAAGGTTGATTTTATTGGACAAGTTGCAGGACAACCACCTAAGAAAATGTTAGATATTGCTTGCGGAACTGGAGAATACTCTATAGAATTTGCTAAACAAGGATATGCTGTAACATCAGTAGATTTAGACTCTAAAATGGTAGATGCATTAAAAAACAAAATTAAAAATACTAGCTTAGATATAAATGCTATGGAAGGAAATATGTTAGAACTAAGTGAAAAATTAGATTCTAAGTATGATTTAGCTTTTTGTATAGGTAACTCGTTGGTTCATCTAGATGGAGAAAATGAAATAGAAAAATTTTTAAAAGAAATGAAGAGTTTACTTGTAGATAACGGAAGTTTAGTGGTTCAAATAATAAATTATGATAGAGTACTAAAAAAAGATGTTACATCTTTACCAACTATAGAAAATAAAGATATAGGGTTAGAATTTAAACGATTATATAGTTACGATAATAAGATAGACAAAGTTTTATTTAAGACTATTCTTAAAGTTAATGGAAAAGAAATAGAAAATGAAATACCTTTATATCCATTAAAATCAGATAAGTTCATTGAATTACTAGAAAATGCAGGTTTTAAAGATATTAAATTATATGGTGATTTTAAAGGAAGTAAATTTAATAAAAATGAATCGTATCCTTTAGTAATTGTAGCTTCATAAATAATTAAAAGTAAATTAATATAATTAATAAAAAACCTAAGTGTTCCTCATTTATCTGGAAAACGGCTGCTGAAATTACTTTAAAGGCAGAGGTAAAAAGACTAATATTAACCCGCATTTGGCCAGATATTAATTTAGATGATTTATTAAATGAAGCAAAAGAAATATTTACTAGTAATCTAGAATTAGCTGAAATCCATAAGGAATATCATATATAGGGGATCTACAATTTAAATCTCCTCAAGTAAAGTTTCTGAGGAGGTTTTTTTATTAATTATCCATATTGGTTATATATACCATAAGACTAATTTATAAAAAATATTGAACATTCAATATATCTGTTATATATTATATATAACAGATATATTTTTGTTAGGAGGTTTAATATGTTCTTACAAATAGAATTTGAATCAGATATACCTATATATCAGCAAATAAAAAATCAAATTATTAGAGGAATAGCTTTAGGAGAATTAAAATTAGGAGAAGATTTACCATCGGTTAGACAGCTAGCATCAGATATTGGTATTAATTTTCATACTGTAAATAAGGTATATAATCAACTGAAACAAGAAGGATGGGTTGTAATTCATAGAAAAAGTGGTGTTATGATAAATCCTGATTTAAATGTTTATAACAATAAACAGTATATAGAATCATTAGATGAACTACTAAAATTTACAACAGCAGAAGCTTACTTGAGAGGTGTAACAAAGGAGAAATTTATAGAATTAATAGAAGAAAACTATAATAAATATTTTTAGTAAGGAGGATTAAAATGTTTTTATTTATATTTCTACTAAACATGTTTACAATATATTTACCACTACTACTTATTGGATATTTTATGCCAAATTTTATTAAAAAAACATTGCGTTTTGGTATTACTATTCCAGAGAAAGTTAGTACTAGTGAGGAAGTATTAAAAATACAGAAAAACTATAAAAGAAACTATGCTTTATCAGCAGTAACAATAAGTATTATATTAAATGTAATAGCTATAAAGACTCAGAGTGTAAACCTATTGAATTTTGGAATATTTATACTACTTGGTATAATGACTATAAATTATTTGCATTCACATAATAAAGCAAAGCTATTAAAGAAGGAAAAAGGATGGACTCAAAATAAAAAACAAATAGTTATAGTAGATACATCACATAGATATAAACAGAAATATTTATCACATCATTGGTTCTGGATACCTATCACTATTGTTATTTTTACTATAATTTTCACTATGGTGCAGTATTCTAATTTACCTAATCAAATACCAACTCAGTTTGATTTTTATGGTAATATTACAAACTATACTAATAAAAGCTTTTTTAGTGTTTTTGGATTGCCAATTACTCAAATAGGAATGACTACTATGTTTTATATTATATATAGAATTATACAGAGGGCAAAACCAAGCATTCAAGTTTCAAGACCTAAGGCATCTTTAAAGCAAAATCAAATATCAAAGCGTTATTGGGCCATATATATGTTAGTAATTTCGATAATAATTAATTTACAATTTGTCTATATTCAGCTAAATGTTTTACAGGTTATAGATTCTAGGTCAAAAATAAGTTTTTTAATTCATGGATTATCAATTCTAATTCCTATGATAGGAGCTATATTAGTTGCTATAAAAACAGGACAGAGCGGTAGTAGAATAAAGGTTGATAATGAAGATGAGGTAAATAATAATGTAATAGATAGAGATGATGATATATTTTGGAAATGGGGAGTGTTTTATTATAATCCTGATGATTGCAGTTTATTTATAGAAAAGCGTTTTGGTATTGGATGGACAATTAACTTTGGTCGCCCTGCTGGTATGGCTATTATGATTGTAATATTAATCATCATATTAGTATCACTTATTTTACCTTTGATATGATATTACGCAGAAATTAATATTTTTATTATTGGAATAAATAAGATGTAAATATAAATCTCAATTTAATTGTTAGTTTTCTAGATATTATACTAAAAAGCCGTACTTTATAATTTAGTACGGCTTTTCAATATGTATACTTAATTTGTTAAGTAAAGATGTAATAACTTAATTGTATTTTCAAGAGCTTTATAATGTGTTCTTTCCATACCGTGTGATGCATGTACTCCAGGTCCTATCAAAGCACCTCTAATATTATTTCCGCCTCTTAAAGCAGCCACAACATCAGAGCCATACATAGGATAAATATCTACTGCATAATCAATATTATTTTTCTTAGAAAGATTAATTAAATCAGTAGTAATATTATAATCATATGGTCCACCAGAATCTTTAGCACATATAGAAACATCGTATTCTGTACAGCTAAGGTCATCCCCTATGCAGCCCATATCTACTGCTATCATTTCAGTTATATCTTCTGGTATATAAGAAGCTCCGTGTCCAACTTCTTCATATGTAGATATTATTATTTTAGTAGTATGTTTAGGGACTATATTTTCTTTACTCATAATTTCTAATAAAGCTATTAAGCAGGCAACACTAGCCTTATCATCTATAAACCTAGACTTTATAAATCCACTTTCGGTTACTGTTGTTTTAGGATTTATAAATATAAAATCTCCAACAGCAATGTCTAAATTTTCTATATCTTCTTTATTTTTTACTACTTCATCTATTCTTATTTCCATGTTTTCAGGATTTCGCTTTTTAGAAGAACTATCCTCAAATACGTGAGCAGCAGGACTTGTACTTAAAAAAGTTCCTGTATATATTTTTCCATCTCTTGTTCTAATTTTACAATATTCACTATCTAATGTAGGAACTATAGGTCCTCCAATTAAAGTAAACTTTAATGTTCCATTATCAGTAATAGATCTAATCATAGCACCTAAAGTATCCACATGAGCGGATAAACCTACAACCTTATCATTACTTTTTCCTGGTACAGTAACTACTCCACACCCTTTGTTAGTTGTTTCAAATTCATATCCAAACTCATTTATCCATGAACTAATTTTGTCCATAATATCAAAACAAAACCCACTTGGACTGTCAAACTCCAACAGTTCTTTTGCTTTTTCTAATACATAATCCTTGTTAATTGATATCTCCATTATATCCCCCCTAAATTATAATTGATCATAGCTCGTTGCAGAAC
>JADWMM010000030.1 GCA_015978205.1 Alkaliphilus sp. NP8
AGTAGAGATTCTAATTGTATACTCATCTATTATTTCAATTCCTTCTGGATCAATTGCTCCAACAATGTGTCCAACGTTTGGAGAGTCTAAAGCTCTTAATAATGTAAACTCTACATCTTCTGCTACAAATTCTTCTCCGTTATGGAACATTACTCCTTCTTTTAATTTAAACTCATATGTTAACTCGTCAATTACTTCCCAAGATTCTGCAAGTCCTGGTTCTAATTCCATATTTTCTGTTTGGTGTACTAATGTTTCGTTAATTTGTTTTACAACTCTTGAAGAAGGTTGATCATTACTACCATGAGGGTCTAATGTCTTCGCATCTGCTCCTTGAGCCACTACTAATGTGTTTTCGTCTTTACTACCAGAAGTATCTACTGTTGTGTCATCTGAGCCGCCACATCCTACAACCGCTAAAGATAACACAATAATCATACTTAATAATGATAGTATTTTTTTGTTTTTAATCATTTTTGCTCCTCCTTTTAATAAATAAAAATATTTTCCCAAAACATATTTGCTAAAAAAATCATCCAATGTATTTAATGAAATTTTTTATAAAATGAATTTTAAATATCATCGAATTTGATTTTTTTTAGATTTACAAACATTATATATGTTGACTAAACTGTAATGCAAGAGATTTTGTCGAATTTTAAGATAACTTAACAAGTTTACACGTTATATTTTGTTATATTATTAACCACCGCTACACATGTTCAATTTTCAACAATGATTCAAAACAGACATTTCTTAAATTTCATCTGTTTTCGCACTATTTTTTAATTTTTTTTAACATTTACAATTAAAATCGAATTGCATCTGAATTGTTTTAATATTTTATATTTATGTATATAAAAAATAACACCTTGCATATATCGCAAAGTGTTATTTTTTTACTTTTATTTTCAATTCATATAAACGTATAAAAAAACTACTTCATCCATTGACTTAAAATAAAGGCTACTACAGTAAAAGAAATTAAAGTTCCTACAACATAAGGAAATAAAACTTGAAAAAAAGCTATAATAAATGCTAAAATATCAGTTCCACTAAAATCTATTTTTTCATCACAACTTCTTTTTGTGCAATTTTCTGCTTTTTCTAAATATTTTCTCTTGAACATATTTATCCCTCCGCTACAAAAATTAAATCTCATATGCTCTATTATATTAAGTGACAAGCTATAAAATGGTCAGTATCTACCTCTCTAAATTCTGGCATTTCAACCTTACACTTTTTCATTACATATGGACATCTGGTATGAAACCTACATCCACTTGGAGGATTTGAAGGGCTTGGAATATCACCTTTCAAAATAATTCTATCTTTTTTTAATGTTGGATCTGGGACTGGAATAGCAGATAACAAAGCTTTAGTATATGGATGCAGTGGACTATTATATAGTTCTTCCTTAGGTGATAGTTCAACCAAACTACCTAGATACATTACTCCTATTCTATCACTAATATGCTTTACTACACTAAGATCATGAGATATAAAAAGATACGTTAATTCCATTTCTTCTTGCAAATCCATTAATAAATTTATAACTTGAGACTGTATAGAAACATCGAGAGCCGAAACAGGTTCATCGCATACTATGAATTCTGGTTTTAGTGCTAATGCTCTTGCAATACCTATACGTTGTCTTTGGCCTCCACTAAATTCATGAGGGTATCTTCTTATATGATATGGTGCTAATCCACACCGTTCAATAATATCACTAACTTTATTATTCACATCTTTTCCTTTTTTAGCCAATCTATGCTGTACTAATGCTTCACCTACTATTTGAGAAACTGTTAATCTAGGATTTAAAGAGCTATAAGGATCTTGAAAAATAATTTGCATTTCAGTACGTAATCTAGATAATTCTTCTTTTGGAAGATTAAAAATTTCTTTTCCTTTATAATAAACCTCACCATCAGTTTTATTTAATAAATTTAAAATAGTACGACCGGTCGTAGATTTCCCACAACCAGACTCACCTACTATTCCTAAGGTTTCTCCCCTTCTTATAGTAAAAGATATATCTTCTACTGCTTTAACATGACCTATTGTTTTCTTTAGAAATCCACCCTTTATAGGAAAATATTTCTTTAAATTTTTAACTACTACTAAATTCATATCTTCTTTTATTTGCTCTACCATCATTCCACCTCCTTTTCTTTGTCATATAACCAACAACGAACTTTACGACCTAACTCTATCTCTTTTAAATTTGGTGCTTTTTCTCTACATATATCCATTGCATGACTACATCTTGGATGGAATGTACATCCTTGAGGCATTGCTAATGGATTTGGTACACTACCCGATATAACATCCAACCTTTTTGCTTTACCATCTAAATTAGGTTTGGATTTCATTAGACCTACTGTATATGGATGTTGTGGATCTTTAAATAAATCCACTACATTTGCCTCTTCTACAACTTTTCCAGCATACATAACGATAACATGATCTGCCATTTCTGCAACAACACCTAAATCATGCGTAATCAACATTATGGCTGTGTTTAATTTTTCTTTTAAGTCTTTCATTAATTCTAGAATTTGTGCTTGAATAGTTACATCCAAAGCAGTTGTTGGCTCATCGGCAATTAATAATTTAGGATTACAAGACAATGCCATAGCTATCATAGCTCTTTGCCTCATACCACCACTAAATTGATGTGGATAATCATTTATAACTTCATCTGCTCTAGGTATACCTACAATTTGTAGCATTTCAACACATTTTTTTCTAGCAGCTTTTTTATCTAGTTTTTGGTGAATCATTATAGATTCCATAATTTGACTTCCTATAGTAAATACTGGGTTTAGAGAGGTCATAGGCTCTTGAAATATCATAGAAATATCATTACCTCTAATTTTTCGCATTTCAGTTTCAGATAATTCTAATGTTTTTTTACTATCAAATGTAATTTCTCCCTCTACTATTTTACCAGGAGGAGTTGGTACGAGTCTCATAATAGACATTGAAGTAATGCTTTTCCCACACCCCGATTCTCCAACTATCCCTAACGTTGTACCTGGTTTTAAATTAAAATCAACTCCATCCACTGCTGGAACAACCCCATCTTCTGTATAAAAATAAGTTTTTAAATTACTTACTTCTAATAAATTTTTCATATCTACACCTCCTATTGTTTAAGTCTTGGATCTAACGCATCTCTTAGTCCATCTCCTAATAAGTTTAAACTCATAACAGTTACAAATATTGCAAATCCAGGTGGCATCCATTGCCACCAACGGTTTTTTAGAACGTATTGATTTTGAGCATCTGTTAGCATATTTCCCCAAGAAGGTGTTGGTGGTGCCACACCTAACCCTAAAAAGCTAAGAGCAGATTCAGTTAATATAGCTCCTGCAATTCCAATAGTGGCAGAAACTATAACCGACGCCATGGTATTTGGCAATAAATGAGCCACTATCTTCCTAAAATCGCTTATTCCTAAAGCTGTAGCAGCTTCCATAAACTCTCTTTCTCTTAAAGATAAAATTTCAGCCCTTACAATTCTAGCTAAACCTGGCCAACCTAAAATCGCTAGCACAAACATCATATTATAAATACTTGGACCCATAATAGCAACAAATGTTATAGCAATAGGTAAAAATGGTAAACAAGCAAAAACATCTGCTATTCTCATGATTAATCCATCTATTTTGCCACCATAATATCCAGCAATTCCACCTAATATTATTCCTATAACAACCCTTAGTCCCGTAGCAACAAAACCTACTGTTAAAGATATTCTTGCTCCGTATAACAGTCTAGTAAGCATGTCTCTTCCTAAAGCATCTGTACCTAAAAGATGTTCAGTGTTAGGTTTTGCATTAGAGTTAAGTAAGTCAACCGCATCCCTTTCATAAGGGGTTAAATATGGAGCAAATATAGCAGCTAAACTCATAATTATTATTATTATAAATCCTATCATAGCTAATTTATTTCTTTTAAGTCTATTCCACATTAGCTTTGCAGGACTTATTACAGTAGTTTCCATAGCCATTTTGTTTTGTTTATTCTCACTTATCATATTAACACTCCCCCCTTTAATCTAGTCTTATTCTAGGGTCAACAAATGCATAAGATATATCTGCTAATAGATTTCCAAGTAATGTGAAAATAGCTAAAAACATATTTATTCCCATCATTAATGGATAATCCCTTTGAAGAACAGCTTGGTATTGGAGTTTTCCCAAACCCGGAAGAACAAATATTATTTCTGTTATTACTGCTCCTGAAAATAAAACTGGCAAAGAGAAACCTAATAAAGTAATTACAGGTATCAATGCATTTCTTAAAGCATGTTTATATATAACTACTTTTTCTTTTAAGCCTTTAGATCTAGCTGTTCTTATATAATCTTGTCTAATTACTTCTAACATACTAGACCTAGTGTACCTCATAAACCTACCTGCTCCTGTTAATCCTAGTACTGTCAATGGAAGTATGCTGTGTTTAAATATATCTGGAAAATTAGTAGTAAAAGATAAAGGTCTACCTGGAGTTACTAATCCGGATATAGGGAACCATCGTATATCAATTCCAAACCACTTAATTAAAAGTAAAGCAAAAAAGAAAACTGGAATAGATATTCCCATAAGCGCAAATATAGTTCCAGCATAATCAAATATTGAATATTGTTTAGTAGCTGAAATTACTCCTATAGGCACTGCTATTATTAAACTTAGAATTAAAGATACAAAGGCAATATAAAAAGTTGCCCATACTCTTTCACCTATCAATTCTGAAACCGGCTGTTTCAATTGATATGAAGTTCCAAAATTACCTTTTACCATATTACCAATGTAGTCTATATATTGTTCAGGTACAGACTTATCAAGCCCATATGCTTTCTCCAGGGCTTCTAATTGTTCTACAGTCATATTTGGATCCGAATAAAAAGATGATAATGGTGAACCTGGTGCCAACTGAAATACAGAAAAAAGCAAAATACTAACTCCAATTAAAATTGGAATTTGTTGTAACAATCTCCTCACTATGTATTTGCCCATATATATTCCTCCTTTTCTAGTTAATATATAAATATATAGCCCAGCAAGCTAGGCTATATATTTATAAAATTAATACCTACTCAACTATTTCAATTAGATGAGCACCTTTAGACCAATAAGTAAACTCTGTAGGATTAAAGTTCTTAACTCTCTTATTTACTAACCAAGGGTTCATTCTTACATAAACAAATATATATGGTAATTCTTCATTGAACTTAACAGCAAGTTCCTGATAAATATCTTTACGCTTTTCTTGGTCAAATTCATATAATCCGTCTAACATTAATTCTTCCATTTCATCATTTGAGAAGAACCCTCTATTATTTCCTGGAGGGAATACTGTTTTACTAAATA
Organism: Alkaliphilus sp. NP8; assembly: GCA_015978205.1. GTDB lineage: Bacteria > Bacillota > Clostridia > Peptostreptococcales > Natronincolaceae > Alkaliphilus_B. Next base: position 5,382 of record JADWMM010000030.1, read on the forward strand.
TAGAGTACATATCTGGATCCTCTGTTAATGACCATGCCATATTAAACATATCCCACTTATCACTATTTCCTGCATCACTAATCAATTCACCTAATGAGTTGAAGTCCATTAATTCTATTTCGCAGTCTACACCTATTTGCTTCCAATTTTCAGCTGCTAAAGCAGTGATTTTCGTAGACCATTCTGCTTCATTATAAGTAGTCCATGTAAATGCTAGTTTTTCTCCATCTTTATATCTATATCCATCATCTGCCATTTCCCAACCTGCTTCATCTAGTAACACATTAGCTTTTTCTGGATCATATTCATATTGATTTAACTCACTATTATCTGGATATGCCCAAGATACTGGTGAAATTGGTGTATGAGCTACTTCTCCACCTACTTCTCCAAAGAAAGATTTAATAAATCCACTTCTATTTAATCCATATGTAAGTGCTTGACGTACATTTTTATTTTGAAAAATTGGATTCTTAAAGTTAAAAGCAGCGTAAGTATAACCATTGTTCCAGTTATTAATCAATTCTCCATGATCATACCCTTCAATTACTTCATAATTTTCTATAGTATTTTCAAAGTTTACAGCATCAACAGATCCAATTTCAAATTCTGATAATTCATTTTGTCTTGCTATTACTTTCCATATAATTCCATCAAGTTTTGGTACCCCTTGCCAGTATTCACTATTTGCTTCTAATTCTACATACTGCTCTACTTCATAATTTTTTAATTTAAATGGACCATTTCCTAATGGTTCACGATCTAATTTTGCCATTTCTTCAGATGTAGCTTTATCATAATAATGTTTTGGTATAGGTGTAATTGCTAATTCATTAAGTGTGCTTGCCATAGCTTCCGTCATAGTAACCTCAACTATATGATTATCTAAGGCTCTAACTCCTTCTGCAGTTTCTGCGTTACCCTCTTTAACATCTTGTGCTCCTGTTATTCTTTGCAATACGGCTGTATAGTTTCTTCCTTTATAATCTGGTGAAAATATAGTGTTAAAAGTGAATACTACATCTTCGGCAGTAAAATCAGTTCCATCATGCCACTTTACATCTTCTCTTAAATTAAAAGTATAAGTTAAACCGTCTTCGGACACTTCATAACTTTCAGTTAATGATCCATCTGTAGTTAAAGCACCAGCTGGAGTAACTTGAATTAAAGGGTCAAACATTAATTCTATAATATACCAGTCGTATTCCGTAGAATAAGTTAATGGATTAAATATACCTTCAGGACTTGTTCCTCCTACTGTTAATACATTTCCTCTTTCAGAACCTGGATATACTGTACCTTCTTCATCTTCTGATGTTTCTTCTTGACTAATATCTGGCTCCTCTTCAACATTAGCTGGTTCTTTAGGTCCACAACCTACAAGGAATGTAGTTACTGTCATTGCGAAGACTAATAATAATATAATACTTTTCTTTAACATTATTTTTCCTCCTTAATTTTTTTGAATTTTTAAGTTATTTATAATTCACCTCCTTTTAAATAAACTTTATAAATATTATTAATATTCGTTAGAATACTTTTTTATTTTAATTATCTAAATTAGTAATAAACTTAACGAATTTATTGAATGTATATTTGTTTTTAAAAATATATTTTATTATTATATAGATATGCTAATTTATTAAACCTATTCTTAAAATATAATCCAAGCCTAGAAAATTAGTTAAATAAATATATAAATAAAGCATACTTTTAAATTACATCATTATATATGATATAATTAATAAAATAATTAATTATAGAAATAGGAGAATTCAAAGTATGAATATTGAAATGATAAAAAAAATAATAAAAGATAAAGAAGTTGAAATTCTAGATACAGTATCTAAATCTGCTGTTTTTATACCTATAATCAAAAAAAATAATGAGCTTCATATTATTTTTGAAATTAGATCAAAAAACCTCAAAACTCAACCTAACGAAATATGTTTTCCAGGTGGTAAAATAGAAAAAAATGAGGTTCCTCTTAGCTGCGCCATAAGAGAAACCTGCGAAGAACTTAACATTTCTAAATATAATATTGAAGTTATAGACGAGTTAGATTTATTAGTTACGCCTTTTAATATGTCAATATATTCATTTTGTGGAATTATAAAAGGTATAGATTATGATTCTATAAATTTTAATAAAGATGAAGTTTCATCTATCTTTACTGTACCTTTAGTTGAACTCTTACTTCAGAAGCCACAGTTAAATAATATGGCTATTAATATAAATCCTTACCCTAGTTTTCCTTTTCATTTAATCCAGGATGGAAAAGCATATAACTGGAAATCTGGTGTTTACCCCGTTTACTTTTATAAATATAAAGATTATATTATATGGGGGATTACTGCTAAAATCCTAAAAAGCTTTCTAGATACTCTTAAGCAAGGGCTTTAATAATTCTATTATTAAGTTATATTTTATTTTATAATATAAATAACAATGAGGAAGAGCCTATATTTATACTATAGGCTCTTCCTCATTGTTGTTTATAAAATAATTAACTATATTTTTTATACTATTATTTTGGGCTGGAAAATAGTATCCTTCTATATAAATAAATTTTTCTTTTATTAATCCATAAATAGGATCAGCAGATGGAATATGAAAACTTATTATTGCTATTACATTTTCATCAGATGAATATTCATAGTCTTCTACAACATTATGATAGAATATGTCCGATATTACTTCATTTATATTTTCTCCTGTATTTAATATTCCTATAACTTGATTATCAATGTCTTTAACTTCTATGTTTTTACTTGTCTCTAATAAATCCTTTAATTCATTCAAAGTTAATGGTTCTTCAGCTTTAACTTCTTTATTAACAGAAGAGTCTATAGAATTATTATCTTCCTCAGTGTAAACTTTATCTTTATTAGATATACACCCTGACATTAACACTAAAACAATAGTTATGATTACTAAAATTACAAACAAACTATACCTTGACTTCAAAATTATCACCTTCTTAATATATATTTATCATAATTTTCTTTTATGCCATCATCTAAATTCATATTATGAATATTATTAATATGTATCTCTTTATGTCTATGAATATATATTAAAAATTCAGATTTAATTCCTTTATATTCATTTACTACCCAATAAATAGGTCTATTTTGATATGTTTTTAAATGATCAGAAAAAAAATGATTAACAAAGTATTTTTCTATGTTTTTTCGTGGATTTTTAGTTGTATTCCTATATAAAACTGAGGATATATAATTTAAATTTTCATCTAATGTTTCTTTTCCAAACACAACCTTTACAAAATCTATAAAACAGTCTACTATATTATGTTTTGTATACCCATTTTCTTTAATAGAAATAATATTATTTTCTATAATTTTTATTGAAGATTTTTTCCAGCATTCTTTGCTTTTTACTAAGCAGATTCCTTTTTCAAATTTAAATTTATTTTTAAATATACCTCCAGCAAAAACAACTCCTTCTTCATCTAAAGAATATCTTCCGAACATACATCCTACAGCATAAGAAATAAAAGATTTAATTTCTCTTATTTCATTAGCTTTTCTAATAGTAATATCTTTATCTTTTATATCTTCAATACTCTCTTTGTCTAATCCATATATATTAATAAATATATTGTTAATCCTTTTTTCATTTTTCTTTACTTCATCAAATCTTGTTATAGTATAACTTTCCCAATTTTTATAAGATACTTCAATTCTTTTACAATTATATTTATACTTTACTAAAGGATGTTTTTTAAAATCCCAAGATGTTTCAAATGAATCCCAATCATCTTTAGCTATATTAATATTTTTTTGAACTAAACTATTGATTTCACTTAAACATTTAGTATCTTCCGCTTCTATTATCGGTATACTCTTTATATCTCCTACCTGAATATTAAGACTAGGATTTAAAATTTTTATATAATGATCAGAAACTTTTGATGCTAGTAAACCTAATACATAATACAGCTTATCTTTAGGTACAAATACCATAGAACCTCCTACATCAAAAATAAACCCATTTGGAGAAAATCTAGGAGAAATTTCTTTTCCTATAAAAGTATATGTTATTCCTTGTTTAAAGTAAAATTTTTCGTTTTTAATTGTTCGTGTATAATTATTATATAGATTTTCTGCTAAGCTTTTAATTTCACGCCCATTATTCTCCCAATTTACTACAAAACTATTATTACCATACCATTTTCGACAACCTCCACCTTTATTATAAGGTATCCATTTATAATTAGTATCATAATAAGTTTGATTTAAAAAACATATCTTATTAAAATCCACCTCGTACCAATACCTTATAAATTTAGCATTATTGGAAGTTGCCATTCCTTGTCTTGGCTTACCTATTTTTTCTAAACTTTTACCATTTTCAAAAGTCTGTATTGTACTTTCTTTAAACCAAAATGCAATTTTACTACCTGGTATTTTTTTAAAATCATCTTTATTTATTAAAAATTTATTTTTACTATTCTGTATAATATTATTTTTCAAACTTTCAGCACACTGTATATTTATATCATTAAGTTTAATAAAAATAGATTTAATATCTAAATCAAATTTTCTAATTACAAATGTACTAATAGATACCGAAGCATATTTAAATTCATAATCATCTAATTGAATTAAACTCATTATACAGTAATTATCTATTATATAATTCCTTAATTTTTCATATGAAGATATGTATTGCCACACATTTGGAGTCATAAAACTAGCAAAGCCATTTTTTTTAGTAAAATTCATATTTTTTACTATAAATGCAGAAAACAAGTCATATTTATAATCGGAATAATATTCTTGTACAAATTCTTTTAAACTTTTATTCAATCTTCTTATTCCACTATAAGGCGGATTAGCTATAACTATATCGTATTTTCTACACATAATTTTTGCTTGCTTAATTAAAACAGGTATTTTTTCCAATATAATCTTTTTGTAGAAATTATAATTAGAATTTAATTTATCTAACTTTTTAACTTTATTTATTCCTCTTTCTATTAAATCAAAATTAATATGTTTTACATTAAGTAAAGCTCCATATTCCTTAGCATCTTTAAACATATGAATTAAGTACTTTACATCACTTTGAAAAATATAATTTTCATCGTTAGGATCAACGACATTTATAAAAAAATCTATTGCTTCTGTTAAAATTTCATTGCTTTCTTGAATGGTTACTAAATTTAAATTAAATTTATATTTAAAAATATGTTTATTTTTACTTCGAGATTTCATAAGTAGTGCTAAAATTGCTAGTTTTCCAACTTTATCATCTATATCTAGTCCATAAAGATTATTTTTCAATATAAGAATAGGAATCTCTTGTTTTAAATATCCTAAACTATAATAAATATCGTACAAAACATCAAAAGCATATACTAAAATATGTCCACTTCCCATTGCTGGATCAAGTATTTTTATTTCTTCTGGTTTTAAACTTGGATTTTTAAAATCTTTTAATTTTTCTTTGATACTTCTTTTTTCTGATTCATTTTCTATAATGTATGTCCATTTTGATCTTAAATTTTGATTAAAATTAGATTCTAGCCACATTTCACCTAAGGAATTCTGCACCATATACTTTACTATCCATTTAGGTGTGAATATTTGTGTAGCAGCAGATATATTCTGTTTTGTAAGTTTTTCTTTTTTTAATACAGAAAAAATTTCTTCTTTTCTTTCAGAGTAAAAATATTGATGAAGCCACCCTATTATTTCCACTCCATACTCTAACTCGTCTAAATTATGTATCTCCTTATTTAGTGATTTTTCTTCAGATGTTAGTTCATCTTTCCAATAACACATATCTATACCATTTACTAAATAATCTACTATAGAATTTTCTCCACATATATTATCCGGTAATAGTAAATACATATTATTTTCAACCTTTTTAAATACTTCAGGCATTATTTCTGATAAATAATTACTTATATTAAGGAAATCATACTTATTGAACAATTTATTATTTAAATTACAATCAATATATTTATTTACCTGCATAAACCTAATTGTAATTAATCTAATATACCATTCATATGCTATTTCTTCCACTGGTTCATTTATTTCTACTTGTTTAGATTTTTTGTTTATACCATATATTAACTGTTTTCTTAGGTTTAAAGCAAAATTTTTAATTAAATTTTTATTCATTGCCATCTCCTTTTGAAATATTGATATAACTAAATGTACATTTCTACAATTTATTATTAAATCCTTTAATTATATGTTAATTAATTAAATATGTAATTGCAATTTAATGGAAAATAAATTGCTCTTTATAGTTGTTTTGTGCTAGAATTACTCTAATATGTAATACAAAGTAATATTTTTATACAGATTGATTAGGGGTGAGAAGATGGACATATTTAAAATTTCAGTAGATCTCTTAAATAGTATTTCTTTAATTTTTTTGATTACCTTCTTATTATCAAAAACATATCCATTTAAAAATCTAATTTTGAATAAGAAAAATTCAATAAAAAATAAAATCTTTTTAATTATAATTTTTAGTTTATTTGGTATATTTGGCACCTATTATGGATTTCCTATAGAAGGTGCTATCGCAAATTCTAGAGCCATAGGAGTTGTGGTAGCTGGCTTATTTGGTGGACCTTTTGTAGGAATAGGCGCTGGTCTTATTGCTGGTATTCACAGATGGGCTATAGATATTGGAGGATTTACTGCATTTGCTTGTATGGTATCTACAATTTTCGAAGGAGTGCTTGGAAGTATTGGATATAAATATAGGAATAAAGTAAAACGAAAATGGTTATTAGGTTTTAATATTACTGTAATAGCTGAAATATTACAAATGATTATTGTAATTATTGTAGCAAAACCATTTGAACAAGCTATTATTTTAGTTAGTAAAATTATAATTCCTATGACTATAATGAATTCTATTGGAGTATCTCTTTTTATTATACTGCTAGAAAATATCTATAAAGACCAACAGAAAGAAGCCGCTATGCAATCACAATTAGCTCTAAAAATTGCAGATAAAACTCTACCTATCCTAAGAAACGGAATTAACAGAAAAACAGCTTTAACTACTTGTAATATTATTTATTCTGTAGCTAAAGTAGATGCAGTTGCAATAACTACAGGTTCTGAAATACTAGCTCATGTTGGTATAGGCTCTAACCACCATCTACCTGGCGAGTCTATAAAAACCATTGCCACTAAAACTGTATTAGAAACTGGAGAATCTATAATTGTAGATACTCATAGTAAAATCGGATGTTCAGATAAAAGTTGCCAACTTAAATCCACTATAATTACTCCGTTGATCAAGAAAAATGAAGTTATAGGAGTTCTAAAAATATATAAAACTAAAGAAAAAGATATTTCAAGTATAGATATACAATTAGCCGAAGGTCTAGCTAAGCTTTTCTCTACTCAAATAGAACTAGCAGAAATAGACTGTAACGCTAAACTGTTATCTAGAGCTGAACTAAAAGCTCTACAGGCTCAAATCAATCCTCATTTTCTTTTTAATGCTCTAAATACTATTGTATCCATGATCAGAATAAATCCTGAAATGGCTAGAAAACTATTAATAAACCTTGGAAACTTTCTAAGAGAAAGCTTTAAAGAAAAAGAAGATATAGTAGACATAAATAATGAGATAAAACATATAGAAGCTTATTTAGAAATTGAAAAAGCTCGCTTTGGAAGTAAATTAAATGTAGAATATGACATAAATTGTAGTAATTTCAATGTTCCTCATCTTATACTTCAACCTTTAGTAGAAAATGCTGTAAAACACGGTATATACCCTAAAAAAGAAGGTGGAACTATATCTATAATTATTAATGATGATAATAAAAATTACAATATAATAATTGAAGATGACGGTGTAGGATTTGATAATCATTTTAATAAGCCTACACACTATGGGATAGGAATAAAAAATATAGATAAAAGACTTAGATCTATTTACGGTAATAAATATGGCTTGAAAATTGAAAGCGAAAAATCTTTAGGAACTAAAGCAATAGTTACTATTCCAAAAAGGAGTGATTAGTATTGAATATAAAAGCTATATTAATCGATGATGAACACTTAGCAACTGAAGAATTGTCATTCTTATTGTCAAAGATTCCTTATGTTAATATTATAGGAAAAGCAGATTGTGGAATTGATGGTTTAAACCTTATAAAGAATTTAAATCCAGATTTAGTCTTTGCAGATATAAAAATGCCTGATATGACCGGTCTACAGCTTAGTAAGGAGATAAACAAATTAGATCTTAAATGTAAAATAATTTTTACTACTGCATATGATCAATATGCAATAGAAGCTTTTAATGTAAATGCTACAGATTATATACTAAAACCTTATGAATATGATCGAGTATTAAAAGCAGTATTAAAAGTAAAAAATATACTGAAAGATAATAATTCTCTAAATGAAATTCCTTCGCAATCTAATATTACATTTGATAAACTTCCTGTATTAAAAGATGACAAACTAATATTAATAGACATAAAAAATATATTATTAATATACACTAAGGATAGAAATGTGTATATTCAAACAAATAAAGAGATTTATGACTCTAACCAATCTTTACATGAATTAGAAGAAAAGCTTAACAAAAAAGGTTTTTTTAGAACGCATAGAAGCTATCTAATTAATCTTAATAAAATAAGAGAAATTTCTCCTTGGTTTAACGGATCATATATTGCTACGATTGAAGGTGTAGATGATGAAATACCAATAAGCCAAAATAACGTAAAATCATTTAAACAAATATTAGGAATTTAATACGCACTTTTTATACAAAAAAACAGACATTTCGTGTCTGTTTTTTGTTATTTCGTAACTTTTTTATATGTTTTCTAATCAAAAATTATACAATGATAATAAATAAACAAGGTAATTGTATTTTAACAAGATAATTATATCACTTATTATACAATTATCTTAAAAATAAATCTAAGGAGGATTTAAAATATGATAACTTTTATTATTGGACTAGTTATACTTATTGTTGGTGGAATAATTTATGGAAATTATTGTGAAAAAGTTTTTGGTCCTGATGATAGACCTACACCTGCTATCTCTAAAGCTGATGGTGTAGACTACGTAGGAATGAAGTCATGGAAGAATAGTTTAGTAGAATTACTAAACATTGCAGGTACTGGACCTATTTTAGGACCTATTCAAGGTATCTTATTTGGACCTATAGCATTCATTACTATACCTATTGGATGTGTTCTTGCAGGGTCTATGCATGATTATTTCTCTGGAATGATTTCCATGAGAGAAGGCGGAGCTCAAATGCCTAAGATGATAAATAAATACTTAGGTGGAAATGTAAAGAAATTATATAATATTATTATGTGGATATTAATGCTATTAGTTGGAGCTGTTTTTGTTTATACACCTGGAGACTTAATAGTTTCTGATTTATTAGGTCTTGAAACTATTGCTACTAACCCAGTAGTATGGATAGTATACGGATGTATATTCGCTTATTATTTGATAGCGACGTTATTCCCAGTAGATAAGATTATAGGTAAAGTATATCCAATCTTCGGTGGTATACTTATATTATCAGCTGTTGGAATATTTGTAGGAATATTAATGAATGGTGGAGCAAATCTTACTAATTTATCTCTTTCTGGTAAGATATTTAGTCAGCATCCTGGTGCATTACCATTTATACCTATATTCTTTATAACTGTTGCCTGTGGTATAATGTCAGGTTTCCATGCAAGCCAAGCTACATTAATTGCTAGGACTGTAGAAACAGAAAAAGAAGGAAAAATGACATTCTTTAATATGATGTTAGTAGAAGGTTTTATTGCAATGGTATGGGCGGCGGGAGCTATGGTACTATTTAATACAGGTACAGGTACTGATACAAGCGCTACTTTAATGATTGGTGAAATCTCAAGAGAATTCTTAGGAAGTGTAGGTGCAATCTTTGCAATACTTGGAGTTATAGTGCTTCCTATAACATCAGGAGATACTGCTTTTAGATCATTGAGACTTATGGTTGCAGAGCAGTTTAATATAGATCAATCTGATCCTAAAAAAAGAGTTGCAGTTACTTTAGCTATATTTGTTCCAGCGTTTGCTATATTAATATTTGCTAAACTAAATCCTGCTGGATTTAATATACTATGGAGATACTTTGCATATACTAACCAAACTGTATCTATATTTGCGCTAGCTATGATTGCGGTTTACTTGAAGATTCACAACAAAAATTATCTTATTGGATTAATACCAGGAATGTTCTATACATTCGTTACATTTGCATACATTTTCCATGCACCAATAGGATTCGGTTTAGAAAGTAGAATAGGTTCTATGTTTGGATTAAATCCAGAAAGCTATGCTATTTCATATGTATTATCAGCAATCTGTACAGTATTATATGCATATGGTACTATTAAGAGATCTTCTAATAGTAAAGAAGAAATTCTACAAAATGTATCAGCATAATAAATTTAATATACTACGTATAATATTTAAACAGGATCATAAAAAATGATCCTGTTTTTTCGATTTATTTTCCACGTACTATGTCTTTTATTCGATTTTGTATGTATTTTATATCATAAAAATCAAAATCTTTTTTTCCGTTTATAATTATAGCCTCGTCATCTATTCTATTTCTTATTGTAAAGTATCGTTTTTGAGCATCCTCATTTAAATTTTCACTACTACTATCATACTTTTCATATTTCCACTGTCTTCCCTCTTTATAGATAATAAAACTTAATTTACCTTTTTCTAAGTCTTCTTGTATCTCTTCAGCTATTTCTTGTAATTTCATTGAAAACCTCCATTTAATTTTAGTTTATATTTTCAGATTTTTTATAAATAAATTCTTCATCTTCAATGGCTAGAAATTTTCCCAGTATACATGCAATGGTTATAATTTCTACTATATTTATAATAAGCCTAGTGACCATAAATTGCAACCTTAATGAAGATTCCACAGATTTTCTTTTACTAAAAACCTTTCACCTGCTATTTTAATTCCAATTGCGCCTAAAGGTGCTGTAACTAATATTGATAATACTGCAATAGCCAATATAATATCTCCTGACTCAACTCCTATAGATAACGGAACAGCACCTATTGCTGCTTGTACAGTTGCTTTTGGAGTATATGCTATTAAGCAAAATAGTCTTTCTTTATAGTTTAAATTAGTACCTATTGTTGATATAACTACACCTATACTTCTTCCAAGTAAACCTACAAGTATAATTATGATTCCCTGTATTCCTGCATTAAGTGCAACATTAATATTCACTTGAGATCCTACTAGTACAAACAATAGGATTTCTGCAAATATCCATATTTTATTAAACTCCAAAGATAATCGTTTTGCTACCTTTGGGCTCTTTTCTAATATTATAAATCCTACAGACATAACTCCTAAAAGAGCTGCTATTTCAATTCTAGTTTTTAAAACATCTTCCAACGCCATAAGTAATATAGAAAAACCAAGTATAATTAGAACTTTTTTGGTATCCTCAATATAATATTTATTAAATACTTTAATCAATATTAATCCTATAATAAAACCTGCTAATATACCTAAAACAATAGATAAAGGAACCTTAAAAATTTCAATGCCTATATTAAGTTTATTACCACCATATAATCCTAAAAAAGTTGAAAATACTGTTATAGCAAAAACGTCATCAATAGAAGTTCCAGCTAATATTAAAGTAGGAATATTTTTATTAGTTCCTATTTTATTTTCTTTGAACTCTAGCATTTGGGGAACAACTACTGCAGGAGATACAGCAGCAATTATAAACCCTAATATACCTCCTTCAATAAATGAAAATCCTAATATTTTAGTAGATATAAAAGCAATAGTAAATCCTTCTATTAGTCCTGGTATACAGCTTAATTTAATTGCAGTACTCCCTACTTTGTTAAGGTCTTTTTTACTAATACCTAACCCTGCTCTTAAAAGAATAACTATTAAAGCAATCTGTCTCAAATCTTCCGACACATTTAATAAATCTGAATGCATCCAATCTAAAACATAAGGTCCCGTCACTATTCCTAAAATAAGCATACCTAATAAACCAGGTAATTTAAATCTTGTAAATAACTTATTTGCTAATAAACCTAATATAATTATAATACCTAAACTTGTTGCCATTTAAATGCCTCCTTAAAACTTATTTTCTTTATTCTTTGTAGTTTTTCTTTAATATCAAGTTTTTAAATAAGAATATAAATATTCTTTCCTTAAACAACTTATTTTTACTGCAAAAAGAAAAACTCCTATTGGTAATGAATTGTAATTCATTACCAATAGGAGTCATTAGCATTCCTGCAGTTAAAGGTGAACTCCATCACCTGTAATTATTATGTTTTAAATACTTATTAACTAATTATAGCATATTGTTATATGCCAAGCAATTCTATAGTAAATATTTACTAAGGGGGTGGGTTAAATGAAATATGAAGCAGCTTTAGGATATATGATAAAAGCCATGAAATCACTTAAATATCCATCGAAAGAAATTAAAAAGATAGAAAAAGCTATGCATGAGACTATAGATCTTGTAGATGAGGAAACAGCAGAAAAAACATATAAAAATTTTTGAATTATTATATTTTAAATATATTAATTTAAGATAATTGAAATCAAACTCTAGAAGGTATATATACTTTCTAGAGTTTGTACATTATTTCACAATTGGATTGTTAAATGCTTCTTTAGCCAACTTATCTGCTAATTCATTATATTTATCTCCACTATGAGCTTTTACTTTTACAAATTTGATTTTTACTTTTTCTTTAGCATTGTCATAAAAGTTTTTATATGCTTTAGTTCCTTCTTTTTTAGCTTTCCATTCATTAGTACACCACTTAGCTATTCCTTCATAATCATGATGAATAATTATGCTATTTATATTGTTTTCTAATGCAAATTCTATCGCTTTTTCAGAACCTTTTAATTCCCCTGCAACATTATGCATTTTTGCCAATTCTTCATCATTAAATCTACCAGAAAAATGATATTCTTTATTATTCCAAAATATGACTGCTCCATATGTAAATTCTTTTACTACACTATTAAAACTACCATCAACGTATGCAACTGCTTCACTTGCAGTATTTCCTACGTTTTCTTCTTTTCTACTTTTATCTAATGCTATGATTTCTTTGTTTTTTTGTACATTAAACATGGCATATTCTTCAGCATCTTGTTTATTTTTAAAGCTTTTATATTCTGCTCCAGAGTATCCCATAACTTGTTTTTTACATTCATCCCAAGTTGTAAACACACCTACTTTTCTACCTTTTTTAACTGCATAAAATTTATTAGCCATTTAATCATCCTCTATTTATGTATCTATTTATATTTTTTATTTATAATATTTGAAAGCTTAAATAAACCTTCCTTTAATAGTGTTTTAGAGCAGGCATAGTTTATCCTTACAAAACCATCTCCGCATTGTCCAAACCAAGTTCCGCCATCTAAGGCTAACTTACCTTCTATAGATATTGTCCTTTCTAAATCTTGTCCATTAGTGTCATATTCTCGCAAATCTATCCAACCTAAATAAGTAGCCTGAGGATTTATTAATTTAGCTTTAGGCAAAGTTTCTTTAAGATGATCTTCAATAAGCTTAACATTACTTTGTAGATAATCTATAAGTTGTTCTAGCCATTCTTCTCCATATTTATATGCTGCTTCTACTGCTGCAATACTTAACGGGTTTTGTGATCCTACGCTGTTTTTTTCTAAAATACTTTCATATATTTTTCTATATTTTTCATTAGGAATAATAATATTTGATGCTTGCATTCCAGCTAAATTAAATGTTTTACTAGGTGCAGTACATATAATTGAATTCATAGCTAATTCTTCACTTAAAGACCCAAATATAGTATGTTTATGTTCTGGATAAACTATGTCATTATGTATCTCATCTGCAACAATTAAAACATTATTTTCTAAACATATTTTTCCTAATCTTTTTAACTCGTCTTTAGTCCAAACTCTAGATATGGGATTGTGTGGACTACATAATATAAATATTTTTACTTTTGGATCTTTAACTTTAGTTTCAAAATCATCAAAATCTATTTCATAGTATTCTCCATTAAACTTTAAAGGATTATTTTCCACATTACAACCGTTGTTTTTAATAGATCTAGCGAAAGGATAATACACAGGTTCTTGAATTAAAATACTATCACCTTTTTTACAAAAACCTTGTATTATGTAATTTACTGCAGGTACTATTCCTGGAGTATATACAATCCATTCCTTTTTAATCTCCCAATCAAAACGTTTTTTAGTCCAATTAATTATGGCATCAAAATAAGAGTCTGGTCTTTTACTATATCCGTATATTCCATGTTCTGCTGCTTTTAAAACTGCATCTTTTATAGATTTAGCTACTTCAAAATCCATGTCAGCCACCCAAAATGGAAGAGCTTCTGACTCTCCAAACATTTCATCTAAAGTTTCTGGGTCCCATTTTTTAGAATTAGTATTTTTTCTATTGACAACCTTATCAAAATCATATATCATATTTTTTCTCCCCCTTAATATATAATTATTTAATTAGTCACATTACTATAATTTATTTTTTATTAATACATATTACCGTATATTCATTAATTTATAATTTAAATATATATTATATTATAATAGTCGATTTGTTTTTTCCTTCTCTTTTTGATATGTACATTGCATCATCCGCTCTTTTTAAGACATCATTATAATCATTATCACTGTCTTTAAAATAAGAAAATCCAACAGATATAGTCACATTAAAAACTCTATTTTCTATTGAAACTTTTAAAGATGACACCTGGTCTATTAACTTTTTTCCAAACTCTATTATATATTCTTCTTTTAAACCAGGAAATATGCCTATAAATTCATCTCCTCCCCAGCGTATCAATTGATTAGAACTTCTTATAATATTATTTAAATGTAGTTATTTTATATTTATTTTTCAATTTAATATATTCCTTCTTTCACTATTTCTTTATTTCATTTATTATATCATACTATTCAATAATTTTACATTTTTCTATTATTATGGTCAGCACTTAATAATGGTCGACATTTTATCTTTATATAACATAACAAAACTCAAGGACAACAACCCTTGAGTTTTCATATTATAAGTGAGCAAATCTATAAGCCGAGTTCTGTATCAAATGATCATCTATCTAGGCCGGCTGTTACCAGACGGCTCAAGCAACCTACCACGGGAAACGACGAGCAGCCGTTTTTTTAAAATCCCTACTTGGTTTTGCTCCAGATGGGGTTTACATAGCCAACTAGTCGCCTAGCTGCTGGTGAGCTCTTACCTCACCTTTCCACCCTTACCTAACAATGTTAGGCGGTATATCTCTGTTGCACTATCCTTGGAGTCACCTCCACTGGGTATTACCCAGCACCCTGCCCTATGGAGCTCGGACTTTCCTCGTCTATAGTAAAACTATAGCCGCGATCATCTGACTTACTCACAATATTCTTTTTTTAAAAGCTATGTATTAATAATAACACCATATAAACAAAATGTCAAAATGTAAAATGTGGTATTATTTCAAAATTTAAAAAGTAACAAAAGGGTTAATATCTAAAGTTGAAGGTATTACTTGAACATCTAAATCTTCTTTTTCTATTTCCACTTTTAAATAATTACATACAAATTCCACAAAAAACTTTTCACTATCATAATGCCCAATATCAATTACATTTATTCCCTGGGAAATTGCATCTTGAGCATCATGGTACTTTACATCCCCAGTAATTACGCAATCACACCCTTTATACTTGGCTAATTTTATAAGGTCTGCTCCACTTCCATTTATAACAGCTACCTTCTTAATATTAGCTTTTAAATCTCCTGCTACTTTAATATTATCAACATTAATATCCTTTTTAATTCCTTCTACTAACTTTTGTAATGTTTTAGGAGTATCTAGTTTACCTACTCTACCAAGACCTATTGGATGCCCCTCATTTTCTAAAGGATATATATCATAGGCTACCTCTTCATACGGGTGAGATTTTATCAATGTATTTAACACATTATTTAATTTGTTTTTAGGTACTATTGTTTCAAGTCTAACTTCTTCTACATTTTCTATTTCTCCATGATTACCTATAAATGGCTCAGTTCCTTCTAAAGGTTTAAATGTACCTATGCCTTCAGTCCTAAATGTACAATTACTATAATTGCCTATATGTCCAGCACCAGCATCACTTATAGCATCTGAAACAGTTTTTTCATGCCCTACTGGAATAAAAACTACGAGCTTATAGTAGTGTTCGTTTTGTATTGTATCTAAAACTTCTGTATCTAGTATACTCAGTTTCTTAACAAGATAATCATTTAGGCCATTAGGTGCTATGTCTATATTTGTATGTGCAGTATAAATAGAAATATTATTTTGAATAGCCTTATATATAAGATTACCTTTAAAATCGTCTTTATTGATATTTTTTAATGGCGAAAAAATCATAGGATGATGTGTAATAATCATATCCACATTATTTTCCATTGCTTCATCTAAAACTTTATTAGTTACCTCTAGTGTAATTAGTATTTTTTCTACATTATTTTTTTCACTTCCTAATTGTAAGCCTACATTATCCCATTTATAAGCATAGCTTTTTGGTGCCAAAGACTCTACTATATTAGTTATGTCTTTTAATCTTGTAGCCATAACTCAACCTCCTCAAGTTTTTTTAATTTATTTTCCATTTCATTCAGTTTTTCTATTGAAGGGTTGGATGAATTCTCAGATATATTTTTAATTATGTTTTTTACTTCTTTTATTTTTCTATTAATAAATTCAGTAGCTAATGGTTTAGGATTATTTTTTATATGGAAACCTATATCGTAATATATAGGATCTATGTTTTTTTTAATTCCATGCTTAGCTATTATAATTTCATAAATGTGATGATCTTCTTTTACTAATATATCGCTTTCTATAGTAAATCCATTATCTATTAAATATTTTCTAAGTTCGAATTGAGCTTGCATAGGTTGAAGAATTAATGTATTAAGCTCATTTACTACTTCTTTTGAAGCTGTCAATAACTCATTTATTAATAATCCACCCATTCCGGCAATAATAACTGTATTCACTTCTCCCGCTTTCAAAATTGAAAGTCCACTTCCTAATCTAGTTTCAGCTTTATCTGAAAGGTCATATTTTTTAATATTATTTTCTGCACTTTCTAAAGGCTTTTTATTAATATCTCCTGCTATTACAAATGGACTTATGTTGTTTTTTAATAAATATACCGGAATATATCCATGATCTGTTCCTATATCTGCTACTTTTTCTCCGGATTTAACTTGCTCTGCTATTTTTTTTAATCTTGGGGTTAATTTTATATTCAAATTTGTTCACCTCTTTTAAATTAAAAACTAAAATTATATTTTACAAAAGGTTCCATAATATTTTAAATCTATTCTCCTAAAACTAAATGTAAAGGAGGTTTCAATATGCCAAAAAATGATTATCAAACTAAAAAAAGACCTAAAAAAGTTATTCATCCAGAAGAAATGATAAATTTTAGCTGGGGTGGAAATACTCAAGAGTGGGAAGAAGAAGCTGACCAAGTAATGCATGTTTTACAAGATCAATTGGACAATCAAGAGTCCGATGAAGAAATCAAAAGAAAAATTGAGTATGGTACAAGATGGAACTATTGGCGAAATTAGAAAATCTCTTTGATAAATAACTTATTATTTAATGATTAAAAATAGATTCGCATTTGCGAATCTATTTTTAAGTTTATTTATTATTCTAAATAGTCCTTTAACTTTTTACTTCTACTAGGATGTCTTAGTTTTCTTAATGCTTTAGCTTCTATCTGTCTTATTCTTTCTCTTGTTACTTCAAATGTTTTACCTACTTCTTCTAAAGTTCTAGCTCTTCCATCATCTAGTCCAAAACGTAATCTTAGTACTTTTTGCTCTCTTGGTGTTAATGTATCTAATACATCTACTAACTGTTCTTTAAGTAATGAAAATGCTGCTGCTTCTGCTGGTGCTGGTACATCATCATCTGGAATAAAGTCTCCTAAGTGGCTATCTTCTTCTTCTCCAATAGGTGTTTCTAGGGAAACTGGTTCTTGAGCAATTTTAAGTATTTCTCTAACTTTTTCTTCTGAAAGATCCATTTCTTGTGCTATTTCTTCTGGTTTAGGATCTCTTCCTAGTTCTTGTAACAACTGTCTAGATACACGAATAAGCTTATTTATAGTTTCAACCATATGAACAGGTATTCTTATAGTACGGGCCTGATCCGCTATTGCTCTCGTAATTGCCTGTCTTATCCACCAAGTAGCATAGGTACTAAACTTAAAACCTTTTTTATAGTCAAATTTTTCTACTGCTTTAATAAGTCCTAAATTTCCTTCTTGAATCAAGTCTAAAAACAACATACCTCTTCCTACATATCTTTTAGCAATACTAACAACTAATCTTAAGTTTGCTTCAACTAATTTTCTTTTTGCATATTCATCTCCATCACCCATTCTTTGGGCTAAATCAATTTCTTCTTGTGCAGATAATAAAGGAACTTTTCCAATTTCCTTTAAATACATTCTAACAGGATCATCTATGTTAACGCCTTTTAGTAAAGCTGCATCATCTTGAATATTTTCTTCTTCTTCTTCAGATTCTAAAGCCTCTTTATCTTTTTTATCACCTACAATATCTACACCCATTGTAGCAAAATGATCATATATTTCATCTATTTGGTCCTTATCTAAATCAATATCTTCAAGTGCATCCATAATTTCTGGATAGGTAATCATACCATTTTTTTTACCTTTTTCTATTAACTTCTGAATCGTTGCTTTTTTTGCCTCATTTGTTTTTTTACTCAAATCAATAACCTCCTTTCTTTAAGCATTTAGTTTTTGAATTTCTGCATTTTTTTTCATTATTTTCATGCCTATATCTAGCAACTTACTCTCAACCTCTTCCTTAGTTAAATTTGAATCTTTAGTGATACTTATCTGCTCTTCCTCTAATTTTTTAATATCATAAAGTAGCTTGTACCTTTTGAGATTAATAATATATTTTTCTAATGTTTTATCTAATTCAATATGCTCAATATCAGTTAATAATATTTCATTTATAACTTCTTTAAATTGTGGCAATGATTGTTCAATATGATTTTTATTTGTATTTTCAACATTATTATACAGATATTCAACTATTTTCTGATGACTATGAACTGAAAAATCTTCTTCTGAAACTTTATTTAATATATATTTAATTGTTTTGTTATCTATAATCATAAATTTTATTAATTGTTTTTCTGCTATAATATGACCTTTTTGTTCCATTAAAGGAACTAGCTCTATATACTTATTATTTCTTTTGTAGTTTGAACTATACTTATTGTTGTTTTTTCTTTTAAAATGTATATCTTTGAAATTGTTATATACTTCTAATTTTATAGATTCTTTAGAAATGCCAGTCTCACTTGAAGCTTTTTCTATATAACCTTCTTTTTCTATTGGACTTTTAATACTTTTTATAATTTCTGATATCTTTCTTGCAAGTTTTACTTTTTCATCCATAGTATTCCCAGAATACATGGATTTTGCTAAAAATATTTTATAATCTATTAGACTCATAGAATTTTTAATTTGTTCCTTAAATTTCTCTGCTCCATTAATTTTAATAAAGTCATCAGGATCTTGTCCTTCCGGTAAAACCATAATTTTAAAATTACAATCAACTTCATTTAATATATTAATACTTCTCATTGTTGCTTTGCTTCCTGCAGCATCTCCATCAAAACAAAGAATAATTTCATCGCAATATTTCTTTAAAACTTTACCATGATATTTTGTTAAAGATGTTCCTAAAGATGCTACTGCATTTTTAAATCCAGCCTGATTAAGAGCTATTACATCCATATATCCTTCTACTAATATTATTTGACCGTTACTTATATTTTTACGTGCGAAGTTTAATCCATAAAGTATATTACTTTTATTAAATATTTTTGTTTCTGGGGAATTTAAATATTTAGGCAATGAATCATCTAATACTCTGCCTCCAAAGCCAACTACATTTCCTCTAACATTAAATATAGGAAACATTATACGATTACGAAAATAATCATAATGCCCACTTTTCTTGCCAGGACGTATTAAACCACATTTTTGAATATCCTCCAAGTTATATCCTTGGTTTTGAAGGTAGTTAATAAGATTATCCCAACTATTAATAGCATAACCTAACCCAAAACTAGCTAAAGTCTTACGATTAAGTCCTCTATTACTTAAATATTGTAAAGCAGGGTTAGACTTTTTAGTTAAATTATTATAAAAATACAACCCAGCTTTTCGATTAATTTCGTAACATAGGTTTTTTTCTTTTATATGCTTATTTACTTCTTTTGATGACTCTTCATTTTTAATTTCAATATTAGCTCTATCAGCTAATATTTTTACAGCTTCAACAAAGTCTAAATTTTCAATTTTCATAATAAAGCGTATTACATCTCCACCTTCACCACAGCCAAAACATTTGTAAATTTGTTTTTCCCGGTTTATAACAAAAGAAGGTGTTTTTTCATTATGAAAAGGACATAAGGCTTTATATGAAGATCCAGCTGAAGTAACCTGTATATACTCAGAAATTACATCCACAATATTATTTCCGTCTTTCACTTCATCAATTAACTCTTCTGGAAAACCTTTTTCCATTATAATCACCTTATCATTTATACTATATAGTTCTGCTTAATTGCTTAATATCCTTCTTATTATATATAATTATTCAAAGATTTTATTTATTAATAATTTTATCTATTAATGCGTATGTTGAAACTTATTCGACATATATCTTGCAATTCCTTCTTATATCATAAAAAAAAATCATTCTGAATATTTCCTCATATATTAGGTTCTCCTAAAATGAACCTTCTATAATATATATGATTTAAAATAAAAAATTCCTGCTTAAATCGAACATATTTTCTATTATAACATTTACTACTTCTAAATTATTTATACCCTCTTATATTTATTTTAATTTATATTTATATTAATTATTTTTATAATATGAAAAGCTATCTATATAACACTATAAAAATAAGGGCTGTACCTTTAAGGTAGCCCTTATTTAAATTGATATCACATTTCAAAAGTTATATATCAAGCTGTTTAAAGTTTTCAATGTAAATTTATTAACCTATTTAGATTGATCTTTGTTGTTAATAGCCGCCTGTGCTGCTGCAAGTCTTGCAATTGGTACACGGTATGGTGAGCAAGAAACGTATCCTAATCCTAAATTATGACAGAATTCTATTGAATTTGGCTCTCCACCATGCTCTCCACATATACCAAGCTTAATGTCTGGTCTACTTTGCTTACCTAAATCAACTGCAAACTCCATTAGTCTACCTACACCCTTGCGGTCGATTCGTTGGAAAGGATCTTTTTCAAATATATTTTTATCTACATATTCTCCAATGAACTTCCCTGCGTCATCTCTTGAGAAACCAAAGCCCATTTGAGTTAAGTCATTTGTTCCAAAAGAGAAGAATTCTGCTTCTTTAGCAATTTCATCAGCAGTAACACAAGCTCTTGGAATTTCGATCATTGTTCCAACTAAATATGGAAGCTTTATTTCATTTTCTTCAAATACATCTTTAGCTACATTATCTATTATATCTTTTACCATTTTAAATTCTTTAAGTTCTCCTACTAATGGAACCATTATTTCCGGAGTTATTATAAATCCAGTAGATTTATGAACTTCAATAGCAGCCTCTAATATAGCTCTAGCTTGCATTGCATATATTTCTGGGTAGGTAATAGCTAAACGACAACCTCTATGACCAAGCATAGGGTTAAATTCTTTTAAGTCATTAACTACATCTAATAATACTTCTTTAGATACTCCCATTTCTTGTGCTAATTTTATTACATCATCTTCTTCATGAGGTAAGAATTCGTGTAGTGGAGGATCTAATAATCTAACAGTAACAGGTAATCCTTTCATTTCTGTAAATAGCTCTACAAAATCTTCTCTTTGCATTGGTAACAGTTTAGATAAAGCTTTTTCTCTGCCCTCTAATGTAGTAGATAATATCATCTGTCTAACAGCAAAAATTCTGCTTTCTTCAAAGAACATATGCTCAGTTCTACAAAGTCCTATACCTTCTGCTCCAAACTCTAATGCTTGTTTTGCATCTCTAGCAGTATCTGCATTTGTTCTTATTTTTAACTTTCTAAATTCATCTGCCCATTCCATTAAAACTGCAAAATTACCTAAAAGCTCTGGAATTTGAGTTTTAATTTTCCCTTCGTATACAACTCCTTTATTTCCATCTAATGAAATGTAATCTCCTTCTTTAAATTCTTTATTTCCTACTCTCATTATATTAGCTTCAGTATCTATACGTATATCTCCTGCACCAGCCACGCAACATTTACCCATACCTCTTGCTACTACTGCCGCATGAGATGTCATACCACCTCTAGCTGTTAATATACCTTCTGCAGATACCATTCCTTCTATATCTTCTGGTGAAGTTTCTATACGAACTAAAATAGCTTTTTCGCCAGATTCTTTAGCTGTTACTACATCTTCTGGTGTAAAATATATTTTACCAGAAGCTGCTCCTGACGAAGCAGGTAAACCCTTAGTAATAACTGTAGCTTCTTTAAGTGCGGACTCATCGAATGTAGGATGTAGAAGTTGATCTAATTGTCCAGGCTCTATTCTATTTACTGCTTCTTCCTTTGTAATTAATCCTTCACTTACCATATCTACGGCTATATTTATAGCTGACATTGCAGTTCTTTTACCATTTCTAGTCTGAAGCATATAAAGTTTTTCATTTTCAATTGTGAATTCTATATCTTGCATATCTTTATAATGTTTTTCAAGTAATTCAGTAACTTTTACAAATTCATCATACACTTTAGGCATTTTATCTTTTAAGCTTTGAATTTCTTGTGGTGTACGGATTCCGGCAACTACATCCTCACCTTGAGCATTCAATAAAAATTCCCCAAATAATTTTTTCTCTCCTGTAGATGGATTTCTAGTAAATGCAACTCCAGTTCCACATGTTTCTCCCATGTTTCCAAAAACCATTGATTGAACATTTACAGCTGTTCCTAACTCATCTGGAATCTCATTTAACTTTCTATATACTTTAGCTCTTTGATTATTCCAAGATTTAAATACAGCTTCTACAGCCATAAGTAACTGTTCTTCTGTGTCCTGTGGGAAATCTTTTCCCCATTCTCTTTTTATAATTTTTTTATATTCTTCTACTATATACTTTAAATCGTCTGCATTTAAATCTGTATCTAGTTCAACATCATTATCCTTTTTTCTCTTTTCTAAAATAGAATCAAATTTGTATTTTTCTATACCTAAAACAACATCTCCAAACATTTGTATAAATCTTCTATAACTGTCATATGAAAAACGTTCATTCCCTGTAGCCTCTGCAACACCTATTACAGATTTATCATTTAAACCAAGATTTAATATAGTATCCATCATACCTGGCATAGAAATAACAGCTCCAGATCTAACAGAAACTAATAATGGATTAGAGATACTACCAAATTCTTTTCCAGTAGCAACTTCTAAATCTTTAAGTTCTTTTAATATTTCACTTTTTAATTCATTCCATAATTGACTACCTTGCTCATAGTACTCATTACAAGCTTCTGTAGTTACTGTAAATCCTTGAGGAACAGGAAGACCTATGCTAGTCATTTCTCCTAAGTTAGCTCCTTTTCCTCCTAATAATGATTTCATTTCTAAATTTCCTTCTTTAAAAGAATAAACAAATTTTTTCAATAACTCCACCTCCAAGTTTTTTTACTTTCCATTAAAAAATTCATGCCCCATATCTCTAAAAATTTCTAAAATAATTCCAGCAGTTTCTTCAACAGCTTTTGAAGAAACATCTATAATAGGACAACCTATTCTTTTCATAATTTCTTCGGCATAATCTAATTCTTCAAGTATTCTTTGCATACTTGCATAATTAGCTTCATTCTTAAGACCTAAAGCTCTTAATCTTTCTTGGCGTATTTCTATTAATTTCATAGGATTAGTAGTTAATCCTATGATTTTCTTAGATGATACTTCAAATAGTTCTTTAGGCGGTGAAACTTCTGGTACAAGAGGAACATTGGCAACCTTTAAGTTTTTATGTGCTAAATACATACTAAGTGGTGTTTTAGATGTTCTTGAAATTCCAGTTAGTATTATATCTGCTTGTTTTAAACCTCTTGGATCCTTACCATCATCATATTTAACGGCAAATTCAATAGCTTCAACCTTTTTAAAATATCTTTCATCTAATTTTCTAATTAACCCTGGTTCTTTTTTAGCAGAAACTTCTAATACGTTTTCCATAGACTGCATAATAGGTGTCATTATATCAATACAAGGTATCTTAAGATTATCAGCTTGTTGAATTAAAGTTTCTCTTAAGTTTGATATAACTATAGTAAACACTATTACTGCCTTTTCATTACTAGCTTCTTTTAATATTTCTAAAATTTGTGATTCATCATTTATATATGGAAACCTTCTAATTTCATAGTTTTTTGAATTGAATTGACTTATACTAGCTCTAGCTACCTGTTCTGCGGTTTCCCCTATAGAATCAGATATAATATAAATAACAAGACTCGAATCTCCCATTATATTCCTCCTATTCTTTGCATAATTCTACAAATAGTTTTGCTATATTACTTTTTGATATTCTTCCTATTACCTTTAGCATCTCTTTATCATTTTCTTTTACTTTTTCAACTACTGGAAGACTATCAACCTCATGCTCTATAATTTTAATAGCAGATTCAAGAGCTGTTTCTTCTGGTGATATAGTGACTATATTAGGACTTCTTGTCATTATCATTCCTATAGGTACTTTATTCATATCAGACCCACCTAAAGCGCTTTTTAGAAAATCTTTACGTGATACTATACCTATAAGAGAACCTGTATCGGAAACAACAAAAATAGTTCCAACATCTTCTAAAAATAAAGTGACTATTCCTTCATAAACTGGACTTTCTTCACTTACTATAACTGGTAATGACATTATATCCTTAACTTTTATGTCCTTAACTTCTTGAGCAAAAATATTAGATGTTGATTTACCTGAATAAAAATAACCTACCTTAGGTCTTGCATCTAAAATTCCGATCATAGTTAAAATAGCTAGGTCCGGCCTTAATGTTGCTCGTGTTACCTTTATTATTTCTGCAATTTTTTCACTAGTTATAGGTTCATTTTCTTGAACTATTTTTATTATTTTTTTTTGTCTATTTGTTAGTTCTATGGAAATCACCTCTCTTATATGTTATGCTATTTCTTAATGTGTTATATTATATATATAATTTATCATATTTAATAACATTTTTCTAGACTTTTTATGATTTTATTTTCAATATAATATAATTAATATTCATAATAAAAAAATGCAAACAAAAAACACTTAGTTTTACCTAAGTATTTTTTGCAATTAATAAATAATTATTAAAATTTAATTTTATTATCTAAGTAAGACTCTAAGTCCTCAATAGATATTCTCTCTTGCTCCATAGAATCTCTATCTCTAACTGTAACACAATTATCCTCTAAAGAATCATAATCAAATGTTATACAGAAAGGCGTTCCGATCTCATCATTTCTTCTATATCTTTTACCTATACTTCCAGATTCATCATAGTTAATCATATATTTTTCAGATAATTTTTCATACAGTTCTAGTGTTTGTTCTTTTAATTTTTTTGTAAGAGGAAGTACAGCAGCTTTATAAGGTGCTAATGCAGGGTGTAATTTTAATACTACTCTACTATCTTTTTCATTTATTTCTTCCTCTTCATAAGAATCAACTAAAAATGCTAACGCTACACGATCTACACCTACTGATGGCTCTATACAGTAAGGAACATACTTCTCATTAGTAACAGGATCTTGGTATATAAGCTCCTGACCTGAATGTTCACTATGCTGCTTAAGGTCAAAGTCTGTTCTATCTGCAATACCCCAAAGTTCTCCCCAACCAAATGGAAATTTATATTCAAAATCAGTAGTTGCATTACTATAGTGGGATAATTCTTCTTCACTATGATCTCTAAGACGAAGATTTTCTTCACTAAGATTTAAATTTAGTAACCAGTTTTTGCAGAAATCCTTCCAGTAATTAAACCATTCTAAATCTTCTCCTGGCTTACAGAAGAATTCAAGTTCCATTTGCTCAAATTCTCTAGTTCTAAATGTAAAGTTACCAGGTGTGATTTCATTTCTAAAAGATTTTCCAATTTGACCTATTCCAAATGGAAGCTTTTTTCTTGATGTTCTTAAAACATTTTTAAAGTTTACAAATATTCCTTGTGCAGTTTCAGGTCTTAAATATATTTCTGTACTAGAATCTTCCGTTACGCCTTGAAAAGTTTTAAACATTAAATTAAATTGACGAATATCTGTAAAATCTTTTTCATCACATTCAGGGCAGCTAATATCCTTTTCTTCTATGTAAGCTTTCATTTGTTCATTACTCCAGCCATCCACAATAGCTTCTTCATTTTCTTTTTGCATATTATCTTCAATTAGCTTATCTGCTCTAAAACGCGCTCTACACTTTTTACAATCCATTAATGGATCACTAAATCCACCTATATGACCTGAAGCTTCCCAAGTTTTTGGATTCATTAATACAGCCGCATCTAGTCCAACATTATATGGACTTTGTTGAATAAACTTTTTCCACCATGCTTTTTTTACGTTATTTTTTAATTCTACTCCTAATGGTCCATAATCCCATGTATTTGCAAGACCTCCATAAATTTCTGAGCCTGGAAAAATAAATCCTCTAGATTTAGCTAAAGATACAATTTTGTCCATAGTTTTTTCTGTTGCCATTTTCATACCTCCTATATTAATTTTATTGGCTTCTTAATATTACGTTTGACCTACCAGCAATTTGTCTTTAAGCACTTGAATTTTTTAATGTTAATTAAAAATTGAGTGCGCCATGAAGCAACTTTAGTTGCGTAATTTTACAAATTACTGGTAGGTCAAAAAATTGAATTAGGGCATAAATAAAGTCTTCCATCTCTAACTATAAATAGTTAGGGACGAAAGACTATTCTTCCGCGGTTCCACCCTAGTTGACTTAAAAGCCCACCTTAAATAAACCTTTAGCTCAAAAGCGCCATTCATTGATAAGCTATACTAGGCTTACACCATCCCTAGCTCGCTAATCTAACTTAATCAATTACTCCTCTTTTTCATAGCAATATTAATTTTAATATATATCTAAATTTAGCAAATTAAATTAACTTTGTCAATAGAATGGTTTAATTAATAATCTCCACCATCATATAAGTCATCTAATGTTTCTTTCTCATCTTCTTTATTTAATACAATATCAACATCAGTTTCATCTTCATATTCATCGATATCTGCATCTTTTTTATTTTTATTAACCATACCTTTTAAGCTAGTAAAAGTTTCTTCAGCCATTTCATTAATATCAACAATATCTCCATTAGTTTTTACTATTTCTATAGTCGTTTTAGTAGCTATTGCTGCAGAAACTCCTAATAAAGATACTATAGGTGCTAATATTACTCCAACTGCACCAGCTGTAACTGGAACATTAAGAACAACTTCTCCTTCTCTTTTAAGCATAATACGAGATACATTTCCTTTTTTTATAATCTCTTTTAGTTTCTCTATTACTTCATTACCAGCTATAGACATGGAATCCATCCAATTCTTGCCATACTGTTCTTCAATAGACACTATTGCTTCTACTACATCTCCATTAGATTTTTCTAAAGCTTCTTTAGCCTCTTTGTAAGATACACCTGTTCTCTCTCTAATTATATCAACTTTTTCTAAAATATCATCCATATTTTTCTCCTCCTTTATTAAATTATAACTTTTCTACAATACTCAAACTTTTAAAACTATATTTATTAATATGAGTTAGTATATATTGTCTTAATATTTTTTTAAGCTCTTCATTTAAATAATCACTTATTTTTAGCTTTTGTATTTCTGCCATATCTGTTGTTAATAAATATATGGCTAACTTAATAGTAGTATTCCCTATTTTCATTGCAAATGGATCTATACTAAAGCACGAAGAACACAGTAACCCTCCTTCCGTGGAACTAAATTTCCATGATGAAGATTTATTTTTATTGCAGTTTACACAACTACCAAGCTGTGGTTTAAATCCACTATAGTTCATAAGTTTTATTTCAAAAGCACGAACAATAGTATTAATTTCTATATCGTCCTTTTTCAATAAATATAATGTTTTTCCTAAAAGATTAAAAAGTCTATTGTTAGTCTGACCTTCTGTTATTACAGCTTCTACTAATTCCATTAAATATGCTGAATATGATAACTTAGTTAGATCTTCTCTTAAAGGGTAAAAAATTTCCTTAGGATCACATTGACTGACCGTATATAAGTTTCTGCCTTTATATAAAACAAATTCACTATAGCAAAAAGGTTGAATTCCAGCTAATAAATTACTTTTAGATCTTCTAGCTCCTTTTGCAATAGCGCTAACTTTTCCTGCTTTTCTAGTAAAAATAGTTAATATACTGTCAGTCTCTCCATACTTTGTATTTTTTAATATAAACCCTTCTGTAGTAATTAACATATTATATTATTGTAATCTCCTTTATTTCTAATGGTTCATTTTTAGAAATTGTATTATTTTTTTGTTTTTGATCATATTTTTTATTATATTCACTTACATATAAGTAAGCTTTAATATTTCCTGTTTCTTTAAAAATATTCCACATAGTTTCATTTAACATAAGTAGGTCCCCTTTCTTAATTTTAATTGGTAATACTATTTTTTGTATTTTGGAACCTACTATACATTGTAATTTTTGCTATTATTTATTTTTAATTTAATCGTACCCTAAGTTTTTTAAAGTATTTTCACTATTTCTCCATCCTTCTTTTACTTTTACCCATAATTCTAAATATACTTTAGAACCTAATAGATTTTCTATATCTTCTCTTGAACTTTTTCCTATACCTTTTAATTTCCTTCCACCTTTACCTATTATGATTCCTTTATGAGTTTTTCTTTCACAATATATTGTAGCATTAATATCTACTATATCTTTATCTTTTCTTTTTTTCATTAAATTAACTTCAACAGCTACTCCATGTGGAATCTCTTGCTCAGTATATTTTAAAATTTTCTCTCTTATAAGTTCTGCAACAATTAGTCGTTCTGGTTGATCTGTCACCATATGTTCTGGAAAATATTGAGGACCTTCTGGAAAATAGGATACTATTAAATTCACTAAATTATCTAAATTTACTCCTTCTAGTGCCGATATTCCTATTATATTTTTAAATAATTTTGTTCCCTCGTATTTATTATATAATTCTGTTAAACTTTGTTGATCCATTTTATCTATTTTATTTATTACTAATATAATAGGAGTATCTATACCTTCTAATTGCTCCATAATATATTTATCCCCTGGTCCAATTGTAGTGCTATCGTCTACAACGAATAAAATAGCATCTACTTCTCTTAAAGTTTCTTTTGCTATCTTAACCATGTATTGACCTAATTTATGCTTTGGTTTATGAATTCCAGGAGTATCTAAAAATACAATTTGAAAATCATTTTCTGTATATACACACTGTATTTTATTTCTTGTAGTTTGAGGTTTGTCCGACATTATTGCAATTTTCTCACCAATAACTTTATTCATTAATGTGGATTTTCCTACATTGGGTCTTCCTATAATAGTTACAAATCCAGATTTAAATCTCATTTACTTATTCCCTCCATCCATTTTTTCGAGATCATCAGGAGAGAAAGAATTAGGTAATAAATCCTCTATAGTATGAACTCTAAAATCATTTTCTGATTTAGCAATTATTAACTTTATATCTTTACCATACTCTACTATTACTTGTCTACAAATCCCACAAGGATATGTATAATCATCTAAATCACTTGCAACTGCAATAGCTTCTATATCTCTATAACCTTCTGACACTGATTTGAAAATTGCTGTTCTTTCTGCACAGTTTGTTCCTCCATAAGAAGCACACTCAATATTACATCCTGTATATACCTTCCCTTCTTTAGTTAATAGTGCTGCTCCTACAGGAAACTTTGAATATGGTACATAAGCATTTTCTTTAGCTTCTATAGCTTTTCTTACTAATTCTTTATCTGTCAAAACTATCTCCTCCATATGTAATTCTTCATATATTTTACTTATTCAACTATACTTATATTATCAAGATTACGAACAACTTGAACCCAAGTTTTACCTGGATTTAATATTATTTCTTCTCCTGATTCATCATAATATTTTGTAATGCCTTCATAACTTCCTTTTTTCCATGTAATATCAATTACTTTACCTGTAGTTATATATTTTCCCTTGCCATTACCTATAGTACCCATATCTAAACGTAGTTTATCATCTATAACTCTAGCACTTGTTTCTTGTATTATAATATTTGTTGCAGTAAGTGTTTGTCCACTAATTTCATCCTTGTGCTCTACTCCATTATAATGTCTTTTATATACTTTATTTTCATCATCATAAATATATGATGGTTCAAATCCTTTAGAGTATCTTATATTTATATTGTTTGCAATTTCACCTTTATTCATATCTTCAATAGAAGAGTCAAATTTAAACCCATTAATTTGAGGTTCTTCTCTATATTGACTTTTTTCTGCTGCTTGTTTTAAAGCTCCGTAGTTAGAATACATATTGTGAGGCATTCTTTTATGATTTTTTCGCCAAAATACATCACTACCTCTACTTGTTGCATCAATATCAGCTACTTTTTTGTTTTTAATATCTGCAAAAGCTTGATTACTTCCTCCAACATGGACAAAATAACTATCAAATTCTAATGCTTTTTCAATAAAATATGGTCTTGCACTTCTTATAGGTCCTATTACTTCAGGTTCATTTATTAAAAATATACCCAAATATCTAGTAATATTACCTTCAACTAAAAATTCATAACAAATTTCCGATTTTATTAGCCCTGCTTGTGGACGAGCTCCAGATTGATTATCAAAAACAACCGCTAAAGGTCTTCTATTTACCTTTTCTTCCTCAGCATATAAACCACTTAACGGAGACGCTATTCCTTCTACTTCAGGCTCTACTACAACTTCTACTGATTCATTTGTTTTTTCTTGACCTTCTTCTATTGATATATTCTCAGATGGTTCATTAGTTTTATTATTTGAGCTACAACCTACTCCACTAATTAAGACTGTAGATATTATAAATAATGTAACCCCTGTTTTCTTCCAACTATTCACGCATTTCATCCCCTTATTTTATGTAAAATGATTTTTAATTAATTTTATTTACTAAATAATATTTGTAAAAATATGTATGATTCAAACTTTAATAAAATTTCACTTGCCTTAACTAAATATCTGAAAAAAAATAGTAGTTATTAATATACCTAAAACTCCACCTACAACTACTTCAAAAAAATTATGGATTTTTGTTTCTATTCTACTTTGAGAAACTAATAAAGCCATAATTACAGATAATGTAGCTATAAACATATTATCCGAAATAAATGTAATTGCTGTAGCTAGAGAAAAAGCTATTGCAGCATGTCCACTAGGCATTCCACCTTGTAATGGTGTTCCCTTACCAAAGTGAGCTTTTACTGATATTACTATAAAGCATACAATTATTAATGAAATAAATGTTATGTGTAATGGTGATTGTCTTACACTATGAAGTATCTGTATCGTATACGGATTAATTCTATGAAAAAAAATTAAATAAGCAACAACTACAGAATTTATGGCAGCAATAAGTACTGCTCCTGCTGCTACGTTTTTGGCAATTTTAGCAAATACATGATACTTATCAGTAATAAGATCTATCGTAGCTTCAATAGCTGTATTTATCATTTCTGCCACAATTACTACTGAAATAGTTAGAAATAATATAAGGACTTCAATCCTGCTTAAATCAAAAAACATACTTGTTCCTAACACTGCTATAGCTACTAAAAAATGAATTTTCATATTCCTTTGAGTCTTCAAAGAGTATATGATCCCTTCAATTGCATAGTTTAAGCTATCTATTAAACTTCTAACTTTCATATTATTACCCCATTATTTTCTCATTAAATTTACAGACTGAAGAACATCTTCTTCTTTTTTCCTCATTTCCTTTGTAGCTTCTTCTGTATCATGATCATATCCCATTAAATGAAACATGCTGTGCACTACTAAAAAACCTATTTCCCTTTCAAATGAATGGTTGTATTCTTTTGCCTGTTCTTCTGCTTTTTCCACAGATATAACAATATCACCTAGTAATTTTTCTTCTATAATAACATCATTTTCTTCAACCAGCGGAAAAGATAAAACATCAGTAGCTGAATCCTTTCCTCTGTATGTTTTATTTAATTCCTTTATTTCATTATTATCTACTAAAGATAAACTAACTTCGTAATCTTCATCCCAATTTTCATATACTAAACAAGCTTTTACAGCATTCTCTAGTAATTCAACAAAACCTTCTTTAATTTTAATTCTGTCTTGTCTATTATCAATTAGTAACTCCATCTAACTCTGCCTCCTTTTTTGTATCAACATCTATATTTGGGTATTCTATTCTTTCATGGAAAATACTTAATATTACCTTTAAAAATACTTTTTTTATTTGATTTAATTCTTTTAGAGTAATATTACACTCTTCTAACTGTCCATCATTTAATTTTCCTACAATTATTTTTTCTATGACTTCTTCTATTTTTTCTTTAGTTGGAGAAGAAATACTCCTTACTGCAGCCTCCACAGAATCTGCCATCATTACAACTGCAGTTTCTTTAGTTTGCGGTTTAGGTCCACTATATCGATAATTCGCTTCTTCTACTGCAGATTCACCTTCTGCATTCTTAGCTTTATGGTAAAAATATGCTACTAAAGTATCACCATGATGCTGGTTAATAAAATCAACTATTTCAGAAGGTAATTTATATTTTTGAGCAAGTTCAACACCATATTTAACATGTTCTAAAATTATATTAGAACTTAAAGCTGGAGTCAATCTATCATGAGGATTATCAGACGATAATTGATTTTCCTTAAAAAAGTATGGTCTTGCTGTTTTACCAATATCATGATAAAAAGCGCCTACTCTAGCTAATAAAGAATTTCCTCCTATAGCATCTACTGCAGATTCACTTAAATTGCCCACTATTATACTATGATGATATGTTCCTGGAGCTTCTAATAGTAATTTCTTTAATAAAGGTCTGTTTGGATTAGAAAGTTCTAACAGTTTTAAAGGAGTGACTACTTTAAATACAGATTCCCATAAAGGTAGTGATCCTACTGTTAATATAGAACAAAACAGACCATTTAACACTCCATAAAATCCCAGTGTCATAGTTTCCATTATTTCACTACTGTTTATAAATCTAATCCCAATAATGGTGATAATATTAACTAAGCTTACAACAACTCCAGATATGAATATATTAGATCTTTGCTGTGTATTTATGACACTAAAAGCTCCTATAGTTCCTCCTATTAGTGCCATAGCTATAAATGTAGTGTTATTTCCAGTTATAATACTTATAAATACAGTTAGACATAAATTTATAAGTAGAGCTAACCTAGAGTCTACAAGAATGGATAGAAGCATTGCACAAGCAGCTAATGGAATTAAAAATATAGAAATTCCTGCTATTGCCTTAGCTATTATTAATGTAGATGTTAAAATAATGTAAATCATAAATAACTTACTAGGGTTATATAATAAGTCTTTATTGAACACATACATATATCCAATGATTAACAATTCTACAACTAATACTATAGCGGCAATACCAATATATAAAATAAAGTCAACTTTATCATCGTCTGTTAGAATTCCTAATTCTCCTAATAACTCTAACTTATGAGAAGTTATAATTTCACCTTCTTTTAGAATACTATCTCCTTTATTAATAATTACTTTATCAACACTTTCCTTTGCTATTTCTATTTTGTCATTTGTAGCATTTTCATCTAAAAATTTGTTCGGTCTTATTGTAGCATATGCTATAGATATAGCTAGGTCTTTTAAATCAGTTTCGAACTCTTCTAGATTGCTAATATACTCCTTAATACTATTCTTTTGTTTCTGTAGATCTTCCACCTTAATACCATTATTCATATTTTGTGCTATTATTTCATTTATATAACTCTGCAAATATGTTAGGTCTTCTAAAGGAGCTTCTATAGCACTTTCTATATCTTGCTTTCTTATATCAAGTTCATTTTCCAACTCTAATTTTTTAATTTTTTCATCTTCAGTAAGTTCTTCATTATTACGTATTTCATATACTAATGAAAAAAAGTTTTGAACATCTTTTTTAACCTCTACATGAACTCCTGGATTTAATATATATACTGGCTCTACTTTTTCAATAACATCTTTCTTTAAAAGCTCTGTATTGTATTTATCTTCTATATCTTTTGGAGAATATATATCTACAGGTGCTTTTTGTCCTACTACTAAATCAAATTTTTCTGGCTTTAAACTCGTTGCTAATATAGCAAATACACTAACAAAAAACAATAGTGCCAAAAGAATTTTTCTAATTGTTTTTTTTTGAAAAAACTTTTCTATGGAGCTTCTCATAATTTTCCTCCTAACACTACCTAGCTTAAATTTTAAGTATTAGTTTGTTTTCTTTGACTTATCTAGTTGCTTTACTTCAAATTCATCATAAGCTTTAACTATTTTTTGAACTAATTGGTGTCTTACGACATCTTTCCCTGTTAAATATGCAAAACCAATCTCATTAACATGCTTTAAAACTTTTTCTACATGCCTTAAACCAGAAGACTTGCCTTTTGGTAAATCTACTTGAGTAATATCTCCTGTAACTATAGCTTTTGATCCAAAACCGAAACGAGTTAAAAACATTTTCATTTGTTCTTTCGTTGTATTTTGTGCTTCATCTAAAATTACAAATGAATTATCTAGAGTTCTACCTCTCATATATGCTAAAGGAGCTACTTCTATCATTCCTCTTTCCATATATTTTTGAAATTTGTCAGAACCAAGAATATCAAATAAAGCATCATACAATGGTCTTAAATATGGATCTACCTTTTCCTGTAAATCTCCTGGTAAGAAGCCTAAGCTTTCTCCTGCTTCTACAGCAGGTCTTGTTAAAATTATCCTATTTACCTCTTCATTTCTAAAAGCTTTTACTGCCATAGCAACTGCTAAGTAAGTTTTGCCAGTTCCTGCTGGCCCTATGCCAAAAGTTAAATCCTTAGAATTTATTAAATCAATGTATTTCTTTTGTCCTATAGTTTTAGGTTTAATAGGTTTACCTGTATCAGTAACAAATACTATATCTTCAGATAAAGATTGTATTTTTTCCTCTTCTCCATCTAGCAATAACTCTATTGAATAAGTTATTTTTTGAAGCGTAAGATTTTCATTATTTTTAACTACTCCCATTAATTCTTTTATTAATTTTTCACCTAATAAAACTTTTTTTTCATTTCCTATTAATAATATATCGCCTTCTCTTTGTACAACATCTATATTCAGCTTTTCTTGTATTAAATTAATATTTTTATCAAAATTACCAAATAGCTCTTTAACAAATTCTTGCTCTTTTATTTCTATTTTCTTTTGAATTTTACTTTCCAAAAATTAGTCCTCCTCAATTTTTAACGTTTTTTGTATAGCTATATCTTCTAATGCTTCTATAATAACTTTACCATATAAAACATCACCTTGGGTAGTAAAATCAATTTGATTATTTAATATTTCTGCATCTACTGGTATTTCTTCTAAAAGTTTGCTTATAACTTTATCATGTAATTCATTCTTTGCTTCCTCTAAATCAACTTTTTCTTCGAATTGATTAACTTCATAATGTTCTTCTACTATTATTTCGACAGGTAAACCTATATTCCTCCATTGAAAAGGTTTTTTAGATTTTTTTTCAGTTACATAAAATTTATAAGGTATTTTTCCACCATTAAATGAAAGTTCTAAACTACCTAACTTTAAAGTCCTTTTTATAAATTTTTCCCCTGTTTTTTCTTTTTTAATCTCAATTAATCTTTTGCTTTCTGTAGTTTCATAATAGGTCTTAGCATATACTTGACCATAAGAATGAATATATAAAGGTTTTTCCATCTGTTCCCTTTCAACAATTCCATTAATCAACAAATCTCCTTCACTTACAATATCTCCTTCTTTAACCTCTGCATCTCCGTTTTTAGCTATAACTTCCTTAATCACTCCACTTTTTTTAGCTATAACATTGCAAGGAGTATTTTTATCTATTTTTTCTGGTATTAATCTTTTTTCTACTATTTCTACCTTAGCTTTAATACCTTTAACTTCAATTTCTATCCATACTATTTCTTCAATATCTAGAAGTAATTCAGTTTCAATATCTTCTAAGTTTACAAAATATTTATTTACACCTGGTTTAAATCCTAATTCATCTAAAGCAGATATTATTTCTTTGTCCTCTAACATTTCATTTCCATCTACATCAATGGAAAAAATAAAAGTTGAAGACAGAATTAAAAGAAAGAAACAAAAAAATGCTCCTACTAAAAGCATTTTCCTCTTTTTTAGCTTGTGTACCCTAAAAGGATAACCATTTTTCTTATTTATTGATACTCTACAGCCTGTTTTCCTTACTATTTTTCTTAGAGATTTAAATCCTTGTATACTTAGTTTTGCTTCTAAAGTAGTGTGATCCACTCGCTTAATATCCCACAAATAAATCTCTTTCGATATGCAAATATTTATAAATCTTTCTAAGGCTAATCCTTCCACTTTAATAATTACATATCCTCTAAAATAATTCCATAGTTTTAATACTAACAATACATTCACCCCTCAATCAATAAATTCTACCTGATTGATCTCTCCTACGATAACAATCTCTTCTATAATTATATTTTTTAAAACTAAATTTTTGCCTATAATACGCAATACACCATTTTTTGTATTAATTCTTATTCTATTATTTGTATACTCTAAAATACCTTTATGATTTTCTATATATATTTGAAGATTACCTATCATTATAATTTTAGGTAAATCTAACATTATATCTTTAGGTAACTCTAGAATTTCAGCTAAGCTTTTCTTTACCTCATCATTTTTTTTCAATAGTAATCACCTCCATATATTCAAATTCTATGCTTTAAACTAGTTTATTAGACCTTTTTTACAATAAAAAAAGATAGGACAAAGTCCTATCTTCTTAAACTCTTTGGTTTTTGTAAAATTTCTGACATTATAACTCCTTGAATAATAGATCTTTCATTGAATTCAACAATATTTTCATTGTTTCCTATTTCTCCATCATACACGCTATTTTTAACTATTTCAGAATTAGGTTTTAAATCTGTATTTGGACTCTTAAGTTTTTCTTTTTTATTAGAATCACTTTTTATTTCTGTTTTCATCTGATCCTGAGAAGTAACTGGTGTGTCTTTTTTTGGAGTTTCCTTGAAATTTCTATTTAATTCTCCACTTAACTCTTTAAATAAATCCTCTAAATTGTTTCTATACCCTTTAGTTTTAGTTGTAGTTGTATTCCTAGTATCTATTCTCTTACTGGAACTATATTCATCACTTTTTCTTTCAACAGATCTTTTAACTGTGGAAGTTTTATTATTAGATGTTGATTTTCGGTTTGACTTGTTTTTATTATCATTAAATACATAGCTTATTCCTGCAATTATTAAAAAACCTATTATAGATCCAAAGTCCATAAAATCACTTCCTTTTGTATTCAAGCACCTAATATCTATTTCTTATAATCATCTTTTGACTCATTTTTTTCATTTCCATTAATTCTTGAAATAGATTCTCTCATACTAGTATCTGCTACTACATTTTGAAGATTATAATAGTCCATTACACCTATTTTACCTTCTCTCAATGCTGTTGCCATTGCTCTTGGAACTTCTGCTTCTGCCTCAACAACCTTAGCTTGCATCTCTTGTACAGCTGCTATCATTTCTTGTTCTTTAGCTACAGCCATTGCTCTTCTTTCCTCTGCTCTAGCTTGAGCAATACGTTTATCTGCATCTGCTTGGTCAGTTTGTAGTTGTGCACCAATATTTCTACCAACATCTATATCTGCAATATCAATTGATAAAATTTCAAATGCAGTACCTGCATCAAGTCCTTTACCTAAAACAGTTCTAGAAATTAAATCTGGATTTTCTAGTACATCTTTATGAGCAGCTGCAGAACCAACAGTTGTAACTATACCTTCACCAACTCTTGCAATAATTGTCTCTTCTCCAGCTCCCCCAACAAGTCTTTCAATATTTGCTCTAACAGTAACTCTCGCTTTAACCATTACTTCTATACCGTCTTTAGCCACTGCTGCTATTTTAGGTGTTTCAATAACCTTTGGGTTAACACTAACTTGAACTGCTTCTAACACATTTCTACCTGCTAAGTCTATTGCAGCAGCTCTCTCAAACTCAATATTAATATCAGCTCTTTGTGCTGCTATTAATGCATCTACTACACTGTTTACATCTCCACCTGCTAAATAATGACCTTCTAAACTATCAATATCTAAATTTAGCCCTGCTTTTGTAGCTTTAATCAAAGGGTTAACTATACGACTTGGTTTAACTCTTCTAAATCTCATTCCAACTAAAGTAAAAATTCCAATTTTAACTCCCGAGAAAAAAGCTGTAATCCATAAACCTACTGGTATAAAGCTTAAAACAATTGAAAGTAAAACAAATATTACTGCTATTGCAACTATTAATACTACTATTTGTGGCATAAAATCCCTCCTAATTAATTTTTTGTACTATAATTCTTCTTCCCTCTACTTTAATAATCTTTACCATTTCTTCTTTTTCTATAAATTGACCTTCAGAAACCACATCTAATAATTTCCCATCTATAGATATCATTCCCGATGGTCTTAGTGATGTTGTCACCTTACCAGTTTTGCCTATATATTCTTTATAATTTTCAGTTGAAGTATATCCTCTTTCTTTATCTAGTTTGGTATTTAAAACTATGCGACTAAAGTATTTATTTTTAGGTGCATATTTTAAAATAAGTACTATTGCGATTATAGTCAAAGATAAAGAAACTAATAAAGAAATAATAGCAGCTGTAATACTGCTTGATGCTAAGAAAATACTTATAGCTACAGATATTATTCCCCCTACACCAGCTATACCAAAACCTGGTGCAAGGGCTTCTGCTATTAATAAAATGATACCTACTAAAAATATAAGAACAGCCGTTAGTCCTGCATTACCAGACAGCACATTTCCAGCAAAGTAAACAGCAAAAGAAATTAAACTTACTGTTCCGCCTATGCCAAAACCTGGCATAATAATTTCTACTACAAGACCTATAAATCCAGCTGCCAGTAATATAGGTGCTATATATGTATTACTAGCAAACCTAGCTAATCGCACGCTGTTAGTTGTTTCTGCTTTAACAATATTATCATAAGATATAGATAGTGAATTTAAAATTTCATCGTAATCTTCACCTACTATATCTACAAACTCTATACTTTTAGCTTCTGCAGTAGTTAAATTTAAAAGTCTACCCTTATTAACAACATTAGGTATAGATATAGATTTATCTGCCATAGCACTCACTAATACTTCATCTCTTCCTGTTGTTTCAGCTGTACTTTTTAATATACTTACCCATGTAGAAAGAATTTTCTCTGTATTAGGTATAGTTTCTGCTGACCCAATAGTACTTCCAGGTGCCATTGCTATAGTATCTGAAGATATTGTAAGTAATACTCCTGCTGATTCTGCTTTAGTATTAACAAATGATATTGTAGGTGCATTTGTATTTAATATTAACTGACTTATTTGTTCTGCAGAATCAATTCTTCCACCGTAGGTGTCAATTTCAAATATTATTGCAGATGCATTAGGATCTTCGTCTATAATAGCAAGGTTATGTTGAACATACTGATGCACAGCGGGAGTTATATCTTCTTTAATTGGCACTACATACACATTTTTTTCATTTGTATTTGCTATAGATATTATAGATAATGAAAATATAAATATTAATACTGATAAAACTATTTTTTTTCTGTTTTTCATATATTCCCTCCTCTCCTATTATATATATATTCCCTTTTATTATATATTAAACTATTTTTTAATATAAAGAAAGATTATTTTATATTTTCATAAAAATAAATAAACCCGGATATAATCCGGGTTAACTTTATTGTAAGATATTTCTTACTATTTGATTAACTATTTTTCCATCAGCTCTACCTTTTAACTTAGGCATTGCTGCAGCCATTATTTTTCCCATATCTTTCATAGAAGTAGCACCGGTGTCGGTAATAACTTCTTTAATTACTGCTTCAATTTCTTCTTCTGACAGTTGTTCAGGTAGATACTCCATAAGTACTTTAAGTTCATCTTCTGCTTGCTGTGCTAAATCATCACGGCAACCTTTTCTGAACTCTTCTATGGAATCTTTTCTTTGTTTTGCTTGCTTAGATATTATTTCTATAACATCTTCATCTGAAAGCTCAACTCTTTTATCCACTTCAATCTGTTTTATGTCAGCACGGATCATTGTAATAACATTTTTACGTAATTGATCCTTAGTTTTCATGGCAATTTTTATTTCATCAGTTAATCTTTGTTTGAGGGACATATTCTTCACCTCTACTTTAATAGATTTTAGTTCAAACTAATATCTTTTTTTGCTATTATTTCTTTTTGCAGCTTCTGCTTTTTTCTTACGCTTTACACTAGGTTTTTCATAGTGCTCTCTTTTTCTTACTTCTGATAAAATACCAGACTTAGAGCATTGTCTTTTAAATCTACGAAGAGCATTATCTAGTGATTCGTTGTCTTTTATTTTTATCTCTGACATATTACTTTCCCTCCCTCCGCTAGCAAACACTTTGCTTTATCTATAGCAACATAATAGCTATATTGCAAGTGGGATTTAACAATACCTAGTTATTATACATTAAAATTTCAACTTATGCAATAGATATTTTTAACCCGGTGGCCATTGAAGCTCTCTTCCACCTAAAAGGTGAAAATGCAAATGTCCTACAGTCTGTCCTCCATAGTTACCACAGTTATTTACAACTCTAAACCCATCTTGTTCTATGTTAAATTCTTTAGCTAATTGCTGTATGCCTGCAAAAATCTCAGGAATAATAATGTTTTTATCATTATCTGTTATATCCATAGTACTTGAAATATGCTTTTTTGGAACAATAAGCAGGTGTATAGGTGCTTCTGGATTAATATCTTTAAAACCAACTACATGTTCATTTTCATAAACTAATTCAGATGGAATTTCTCCTTTGATTATTTTACAAAAAATACAGTCTGACATAAATACACCTCCTTACTGCTACAATATATTTTATTCTATATTCAACATTAATTTTAAAATTCCTCTTTTTTAAATTATTTCTTTTCTGCAAAAATGTAATCTTCTTTTAATTCTTTTAATCTAACAGTAGTTAAGTCTCCTTCTTTAACATCATGTGCTGAAGCTAAAACTTTTAAATAGTTATCTGTATATCCTTCAATATGCCCTACAACATTTTTTGATAATGTCTCAAATAAAACTTGTTTTTCTCTGCCTATAAACTTTTTACGATAAGCTTCTTTCATTTCTTCCCCTAGAGATATTAATTTTTCACTACGGTAATGTTTTAAGAGCCCATCTACTTGATCCTTACGCTCGGCTGCAGGAGTTCCAGTTCTAGGAGAATATTTAAATACATGAATTTCACTAAAATTTATTTTCTTTACAAAATCATATGTTGTATTAAAATCTTCATCACTTTCCTCAGGAAATCCAACTATAATATCTGTAGTTAAAGCTACATCTGGGTATACTTTTCGGATTCGATCTGCTATTTTAGCATATTCTTCTGCAGTATATTTTCTATTCATTTTTTTTAATATTTTATTACAACCACTTTGAAGGGAAAGATGGAAATGTTGGCATATTTTTTCAAGTTTAGATAACTCACTTAAAAATTCATCTGTAAATAATGTTGGTTCTAAGGAACTTAACCTTATTCTTTCTAAACCTTTAATATCATTAACTTCTTTTAGTACATCTATCAGTGCTATACCGTCATTCAAATCTTTACCATAAGATGCTACATGAATACCTGTCAATACTACTTCTTTAAAACCTTTTTCCACTAATTTTTTTACTTCTTCTATTATTTCTAATTTACCTCGACTTCTGATTTGTCCTCTAGCATATGGAATTATACAATAGCTGCAATATTGATTACAACCTTCTTGTATCTTTAAAAATGCTCTCGTCTTATCTTTTACATCTGCTATTGACATTTCCTCAAACTTCTTAACCTTCATAATATCATCTACTAAATTAATCTTTTCGTCTACATCACATTTTTTAACAGCATCTACTATTTGACTTCTTTCATTCGTCCCAATAACAATATTTACTCCTTCAACAGATAAAACTTCTACAGGAGCTGTTTGAGCATAGCAACCTACAACTGCTACAATAGCATTAGGATTTTTTCTCTTTGCTCTACGTATAAATTGTCTAGATTTTTTATCCCCTACATTAGTTACAGTACATGTATTTATAACATAAACATCTGCAATCTCATTATCAGGTACTATATCATATCCTTCTTTTTCAAAAAGCTCACCCATAGCCTGGGTTTCATATTGATTAACTTTACAACCTAATGTATGAAAAGCTACTTTTTTCACTTATGCTCCTCCTAAATCTCCTAATTCGTACATTATTAAACTTAGTATAGTGAAACCAGCGGTTTCTGTTCTAAGTATCCTAGGACCTAACGTAATAGGATAAATATTATTTTCTACAGCCTTATCTACCTCGTCCTTATCAAAACCACCTTCTGGTCCAATCCAAATTCCTATTTTTTTAATAGAAGACCTTTCTTCCTTAGATAATATGCCTAAAATATTTTTAAATCCCTTTTTATCTTCATTTTCATAAGGCATTATGTTTATATCATTTTCTTCACTATGATTTATTGCACTTTCGAAATCAAATAGAAAATGGACAGTAGGAAGTATACCTCTCTTACTTTGCTTTGCAGCTTCAAGTGAGATCTTTTGCCATCTATCCACCTTTTTACTTTTATCTTTATCATTCTTAAACTTAACAACAGTTCGTTCCATTTCCACAGGCACAATATCTGTTATACCTAATTCCGTAACTTTCTGAATTATCAAATCCATTTTTGTAGACTTAGGAATCCCTTGATACAAAACGACTTTAA
Source organism: Alkaliphilus sp. NP8 (assembly GCA_015978205.1). Taxonomy (GTDB): domain Bacteria; phylum Bacillota; class Clostridia; order Peptostreptococcales; family Natronincolaceae; genus Alkaliphilus_B. The sequence goes on from JADWMM010000030.1 coordinate 48,727, forward strand.
CTGGTGGCTCTTTATTAGACTTTTTTTCCTCTACAACAGAAAGCAACACATCTTCTTTACTTATTGATTCTACTTTAGAAATATATTCATGATTTAAACCATCGCATATTTCCACTATATCTCCATTTTTAAGTCTTAATACTTTAGATATATGTTTAACGTCTTCACCTTGAATAACTATCTGATTTTGCGCTAAATTAATTTGAGATGGATTAACAAAAAATCTATGCATATTATTCTCCTTTTACTTTGGAAACAATTGCTGCCCATTCACCTTTAGTTTCTACTTCTAATATCTCTAAACCATTTTCTGTTAATTTCTGTTTAACTTCATCAACTTTATCTAAAATTATTCCTGAAGCAATAAAAACACCTTTATCGCTTAAGAAACTCTTTATATCCTTACTTAAAATTATAATAACATCTGCTATAATATTTGCTATAACTATGTTAGCCTTTTCAGTAACTACATTCATCAAGTTACCTTCTCTTATTTCAACTACATCATCAACTTTATTATTTAAAATATTTTCTTTAGATACACCTACTGCAACCTTATCATAATCTACACCAATAACACTTCTAGCTCCTAGTTTTGCAGCTACAATAGATAATATACCACTCCCACAACCAATATCAAAAACATTAGATTCATCTGAAATATATTTTTCCAACTTTTCCACGCACATAGCAGTAGTCTCATGGGTTCCTGTACCAAAAGCCATGCCAGGATCCATTTCAATAACCATTTCTTTTTCTTTAGCCTGATATTCTTCCCACGTTGGTTTAATAACAATATTTTCACCTATTTTAGTAGGTTTATAATATTTCTTCCAAGAAGTACTCCAATCCTCTTCGTTTACTTCAAGTGTGCTAACTTCTCCTGTACCAATATCTAACCCGTACTCTGGTAAATTATTAATCGATGTTTTAATTAAATCTACTTTTTCTACAAGATCTACAGATTGAGGAATATATCCTTTTACTGTTACTCCTTGTTCTAAATCTATTAAAGATTCATCTACATAGTCCCAAGCTTTTTCGTCATCACCTGTTATAGTAATATCGTGAGGATCTTCAATTACAACACCAGATACACCTGCATCATAAAGCACATTTGCAACAGCTTCTACTGCTCCTGTAGTAGTCTTTATTGATACTTCAATCCATTTCATTAAATCACATCTCCTAAGCATGCATAAGATTTTTTTATTATTATACCCTATAATCCTTCAAAATAGAAATTTTTAAGTGCATTAATATGTATTTTATTAAATTTTTTACTAAATATGAATTTAAGTATAAATAATTAAGAATCACTCTAAAAATTTAGAGTGATCTTAATTATACACCAAAAACATCTTTTACTTTATTGAAAAATGATTTACCTTGTTCATGTACATCTTCTCCACTTTCATCTGCGAATTTTCTTAAAATATCCTTTTGCTTATCTGAAAGTTTTTTAGGCACTTCTACTATAACTTTTACATATTGATCACCTTTACCATAACCTTTAGGATGAACAATTCCTTTTGATTTTAACCTAAATATAGTTCCACTTTGTGTTCCTTCAGCTATTTTATACTTTACTTTTCCTTCTAGTGTAGGAACTTCTACTTCATCACCTAAAGCTGCTTGAACAAATGTAATTGGCATTTCACAAATCACATCATAGCCATCTCTTTTGAAAATTTCATGAGGTTTTACATCTATAACTAAATAGAAATCTCCTTTAGGTCCACCTTTAACACCTGGTTCTCCTTCACCTCTTATAGATATTACAGAACCTGTGTCTACACCTGCTGGTATTTTTACTTTTACTTTCCTTTTCTTTCTAATATTACCCTTACCATGACATTTTTCACATGGAGTTTCTACTATCTTTCCTTCTCCGCTACATTCATCACAAGGACGAACATTTACTATTTGTCCTAACGGAGTTCTTTGAGCAAATTTAACTTCTCCAGTTCCATTACATTTTGTACATGTTTTAGTAGATGTTCCTGGTTTTGCTCCAGTTCCATCACATGTATTACATGTATCGTTTCTAAAGAACTCTACCTCTTTCTCTATTCCAAAAGCTGCTTCTTCAAATGTAATAGTTGTTTCATATTTAATGTCCGCACCTTTTCGTGGTCCGTTTCTTCTTCTAGAGGATGAGAATCCTCCTCCACCGCCAAACATATCAAATATATCGCCAAATATATCCTCGAAACCACCATTGCCACCAAAACCACCAAATCCTTCGAAGCCACCAGCTCCACCATTACCGTTTACTCCTGCATGGCCAAACTGATCGTACCTTTGTCTTTTTTCAGGTGAGCTTAAAACTTCATAAGCTTCATTTGCTTCTTTAAATTTTTCTTCTGCTTCTTTGTCATTAGGATTTTTATCTGGATGGTATTTCATAGCCATTTTTCTGTATGCTTTTTTTATATCCTGATCGTTAGAATCTTTGCTTACACCTAATATTTCATAGTAATCACGTTTGCTCACTGCTTCACCACCTTGCTAATTCCAAATATTATTTAGTGTTACTGTTTTTGAGGACACCCTAGGGTGTCCTCAATTATTAACATTATTTATTATCTTCTTCATCTACAACTTCATAATCTGCATCAACTACATTATCGTCATTATTAGTTCCAGTATTACCACCTTCAGCTTGACCTTCCTGTGCTTGTTGTTGATACATTTGTTGAGAGATTGCATGGAAAGCATTGTTTACATCTTCAATTGCTTTTTTCATATCTTCTACATTATCACTTTCAATTGCTTTTTTCAACTTTTCTACTTCGTCTTTTACTTTTTTAGCTTCTTCATCACTTACTTTTCCTTCAAGCTCTGATAAAGTTTTTTCAGTTTGATACACTAAAGAATCAGCTTGGTTTTTAACTTCAACCTTTTCTTTACGTTTTTTATCTTCTTCTGCAAATTGTTCAGCTTCTTTTATTTTTTTATTAATTTCATCTTCATTTAAATTACTTGAAGAAGTAATAGTAATTTTTTGTTCTTTTCCTGTTCCTTTATCTTTAGCCGAAACATTTACAATACCGTTTGCATCTATATCAAAAGTAACTTCAATTTGTGGAACTCCTCTTGGTGCTGGTGGTATTCCACTTAACTCAAATCTTCCAAGTGTTACGTTATCAGCAGCCATTTCTCTTTCACCTTGTAATACATGAATATCAACTGCAGGTTGGTTATCAGCAGCAGTAGAGAAAACTTGGCTTTTTTTAGTAGGTATTGTTGTATTTCTTTCTATTAATTTAGTAGATACTCCTCCTACTGTTTCAATACCTAAAGATAATGGAGTTACATCTAATAATAATACATCATTAACTTCTCCAGTTAAAACTCCTGCTTGAATTGCAGCACCTAAAGCTACACACTCGTCTGGGTTAATTCCTTTATGGGGATCTTTACCTGTTATTTTCTTTACTAATTCTTGAACTGCTGGTATTCTAGTTGAACCACCAACTAAGATTACTTTATCTATCTCGCTCGCAGATATTCCTGCATCACTAATAGATTTCTTTACTGGTCCTGAAGTTCTCTCTACTAAATGAGATGTTATTTCATCAAATTTAGCTCTTGTTAGATCTAAATTTAAGTGTTTTGGACCTGTGCTAGTTGCAGTAATAAAAGGCAGGTTAATATTTGTAGTCATAGTGCTTGAAAGCTCTTTTTTAGCCTTTTCTGCAGCTTCTTTTAATCTTTGAAGTGACATGTTATCTTCTCTTAAATCAACGCCTTCTTGCTTTTTAAACTCTTCAGCAATATAATTCATAACAACTTCGTCAAAATCATCTCCACCTAAGCGGTTATCTCCATGAGTTGATAATACTTCAAATACTCCATCACCAAGTTCTAGAACAGATACATCAAATGTTCCTCCACCTAAGTCATATACTAGTATTTTTTGATGCTCTTCTACTTTATCTAGCCCATATGCTAATGATGCAGCTGTTGGCTCGTTTATAATTCTTTGTACATTAAGCCCTGATATTTTACCAGCATCCTTTGTCGCTTGTCTTTGACTATCTGAGAAATAAGCAGGTACTGTAATTACTGCATCTGTTACTTTTTCTCCTAAGTAAGCTTCTGCATCTGCCTTTAATTTTTGAAGAATCATTGCAGAAATATCTTGAGGTGTATGTTGTTTTCCATCAACATCAACTTTATAATCAGACCCCATATGTGTTTTTATAGATATAATAGTTTTATCAGGATTTACAACTGCTTGTCTTTTTGCAGGCTCACCTACTATTCTTTCTCCATCTTTACCAAATCCTACTACTGAAGGTGTAGTTCTATTTCCTTCACTATTTGTTATAACTGTTGGTTCTCCACCTTCTAATACAGCTACACATGAGTTTGTAGTTCCTAAATCAATTCCAATTACTTTACCCATTGTGATTTCCTCCTTGTATATAAATTTAATTTTTTTTATTTTGATACTTTAACCATTGTTGGTCTTAGTACTCTATCTTTAATTTTATAACCTTTTTGCAAAACTTCTATAACTTGATTAGGTTCTCCATCTGCTTCTTCTTGCATTACTGCATAATGAAGATTCATATCAAAAGGCTTACCTAAAGCTTCAATTTCTTTAACTTCATGCTTATTTAATGTATCTATCAAATGTTTGTATACTAAATTAACTCCTTGCAATAAAGAATTATCTTCATCCACATCATTCGAAGATTCTAAAGCTCTTTCAAAGTTATCTATTACTTCTAATAAATCCTTTGAAATATTTTCATTAGCATAATCATACACTTCTTTTTTTTCCTTATCTACACGCTTTTTGTAGTTTGCAAAATCTGCTTGAAGTCTTTGAAATTGATCATACACATCTTCATATTGTGCACTTTTTTCTTCTAATTTCTTTTTAATGTCTTCAGATTTTTTCTCGCTTTCAACATCTTTTTCTTTATCTGTTGATTTTTCAGTTTCATCCATGGTAGCTTCTAAGTTGTTCTCTGCAGTTTCTTCATTTTCTTCTAGAATTTCTGCAGTTTCTTGCTTCGTTTTCTTCAAAACATTCACCTGCCTAAATTTTATTATTTTGTGAATTTATATAAATTTTTCTTGCAAATTAAAATTATAACAAAATCAAAACATAGATAGAAGTGTAAAATGCAGAACATTTTACACTATCTATATCTATTTTTAAATAAATCATTAATAAATTTACTTGCCTCAGCCATTACACTTACTACATTGGAATATTCCATTCTTGTAGGTCCAATAACACTAAGCCAGCCTAAAGTTTTATTGTCTATTTTATAAGTTGCAGTAATTAAGCTACAATCTTTCGCTTCTTTATATACATTTTCACTTCCAATTGATATGTTTAGCCCTTCATTATTAAATGAAGTTATTAAATTGCTTAATAACTGCTTCTCTTCTAAAAATTCTAAGAATGATTTCGCCTTCAAAATATCATTGTACTCTGGAAAATTAAATATGTTCATAGTTCCATTAAAGAACATATCTAAATTATTTATCTCATCCAAGGATTGGAATATTTCAGGAATTATTTCATCTACTATGCTACTAAAATCTTTTAAATCATTATTTAATATTTCAACCAAAGATTCTTCAATATTTTCAATTGGCATACCATACAGTTTATCATTCAAATAATTAGATATAGTTTCAAAATTACTGTCAGTAACTTTATGGTCTAATCTAATAATAGGTTTTTTGACCATTCCACTATCTGTTACTAATACAGCTAAAACATTCTCTGAGTCTATAGGAACTAATTGAATATGTTTTAATTTGCTTTCTTTTAACTGAGGCGTTACAGCAACTGTAGTATAATTAGTAATCTGTGATAATAATTTTGAACTATACTGTAATATTTGCTCAATTTCACTAATTTTATTAAGCAATTCTAATTCCAGCAAATCTTTCTTGAAATCAGATATTTTCTTTAAAGACATAAATTGATCTACATACAACCTATAGCCTTTGTCTGATGGAATACGTCCTGATGATGTATATGGTTGTGTAATGTATCCTAACTCTTCTAAATCAGCCATATCATTCCTTATTGTTGCCGGACTAACACCAAGATCATATTTTTTTGATAAAGTTCTTGAACCGACTGGCTCAGCAGTTTCAATATAATCCCGTATAATGGCTTGAAGTATCTTTAATTTCCTTTCATTTAACATAGAACCACCTCGGATTGTTAGCACTCTATTTAGTTGAGTGCTAATGAATCTGTCTTTAAAATATCACTTCATTTTACTTTTGTCAATAGTTTTTCTATAAAATTTCAATTATGAGTTTCTATTTTATTTTTAAATTTAAACTGTATTATAAAAGCATTTCTTGAAAAACGATATTAGAAAAATCTATTCCCTTAGAAGTAAGTTTAATATAATGCTTGTCCCAAACTACAAGACCTTGCTCTTTAAGTTTATTAAACTGCTCTTTATATATTTCAAAAGGTGATATATTAAACCGTTCCTTAAATTCGTCTATAGAAATTCCATTAATTAATCTTAAACCTAAAAACATAAATTCACTTATTTCATCTTTTACCAATATATCTATCTTATTTTCTACAGGTAGTTTATCATTTTTTAGTAAACTTATGTACTTTTCTACTTCTTCAACATTATTAAATCTTTTTTTGTTAAAATATGAATGAGCTCCTGCTCCAAATCCAATATACGGTTTATTTTCCCAGTAAATTAAATTATGTTTACATTCAAATCCAGGTTTTGAAAAATTAGATATTTCATAGTGTTTATACCCTTTTTCTTTTAAATACCTTATCGCATAATGATACATATTAATCTCTGTATCTTCATTAGGAAGTATTACTTTTTTATCCTCTACCCAGTTATGAAAAGGAGTATCTTCCTCAACTATTAGACTATAAGCTGAAATATGGGGTATATTCAAATCTACCATTTTTCTTAAACTTTCCTTCCAATCTTTTTTACTTTGACTTGGCAAAGAAAACATAAGATCAGTATTAATATTTGTAAACCCTACTTTTCTAGCATCTTTTATGTTCTTTGTATATTCTTCAAAATCATGAATTCTACCTAGTGTTTTTAATAGATGGTTTTGACATGCCTGTAGCCCTATACTTAGACGATTTATTCCATTATCATAGTATTGCTTTAGATTATTATAATCTAAAGTTCCAGGATTAGATTCCATGGAAATCTCTGCATTATCTTCCACTATAAAGCTTTTGTTTAAAATATTCATAATTTCAGACATTTGTTTTCCACTTAAAATTGAAGGAGTTCCCCCACCAAAAAAGATTGTACCTACCGTATATTCCGCTAAACTAGACTTATATAAAGTAATTTCCTTTTTCAATGCTTTTATGTAATCTTCGATTAAATACTTTTTACCACTATAAGAATTAAAGTCACAATAAAAGCATTTCTTCTCACAAAATGGTATATGGATATATAATGCTATCGAGTTCATTTTTAATTCACCTCTATTCAAAAAACTAGTAGTATCATTATAAAAGCATACTACTAGTTTTTGTAAATTGATTATTAATTATCTAGTTTTAGTACAGACATAAAGGCTTTCTGTGGTACTTCCACATTTCCTACTTGTCTCATACGTTTCTTACCTTCTTTTTGTTTCTCAAGAAGCTTTTTCTTTCTCGATATATCTCCACCATAACACTTGGACAATACATCTTTTCTAAGTGCTCTTATAGTTTCACGAGCTATTATTTTATTACCAATAGCAGCTTGAATTGGTATAGGAAATTGATGTCTAGGAATTTCATCTTTTAACTTATCGCACATAGATTTCCCTCTAGAATAAGCTTTACTCTCATGAACTATAAATGATAAAGCATCTACCTGCTCACTATTGATTAATATATCAAGCTTAACTAATTTAGCTTCTCTATATCCTATAAATTCGTAATCTAAAGATCCATATCCCTTTGTTTTTGATTTAAGTGCATCGAAAAAATCGAAAATCACTTCATTTAATGGCATTTCATAATGAAGATTTACTCTATTTTCATCAATATATTCCATATTCTTCATATCTCCACGACGATCTTGGCATAACTCCATAGCTGCACCTACATAATCATTTGGAATCATAATTACAGTTTTAACTATAGGTTCTTCCATAATTCTTATTTCTTGAGGATCTGGCATATTAGCTGGATTTTGAATCATTAAAACTTCTTCATCTGTTTTAGTAACTCTATATATAACACTCGGAGCGGTAGTTATAATATCTAGATTAAATTCTCTTTCTAATCTTTCCTGAATAATTTCCATATGAAGTAAACCTAAAAATCCACATCTAAACCCAAATCCTAATGCAGCAGAGCTTTCTGGTTCAAAAACAAGTGCAGCATCATTAACTTGAAGTTTTTCAAGTGCATCTCTTATATCTTCATACTTTTCACCTTCTGCAGGATAAACACCACAATATACCATAGAATTTACTTTTCTATAGCCTGGTAATGGCTCTGGTGTTGGATTTGACGCATCAGTAATTGTATCACCTACACGACAGTTTCTAACATCTTTAATACTTGCAGCTACATACCCTACATCTCCTGCAGATAGAGAGTCTAGAGGAATTTGTCCTGGCGAAAAAGCACCTACTTCTACTACTTCAAATTCTTTGTTAGTGGCCATCATCTTTATTTTCATACCTTTTTTCATTTGACCTTCTAAAACTCTAATATAAGCTACAACACCTTTGTAGCTATCATAATATGAGTCAAATATTAACGCCTTTAGTGGCGCATCTATATCTCCTTGAGGAGATGGAACATTTTTTACAATAGATTCTAAAACATCTTCAATATTAAGTCCTTCTTTTGCTGAAATTAATGGAGCTTCACTTGCATCTAATCCTATAATATCTTCAATTTCTGTTTTTATTTCTTCTGGTCTAGCACTTGGTAAATCTATCTTATTAATAACTGGTATTAGTTCTAAATCTTGCTCTAAAGCTAAATATACATTAGCTAATGTTTGAGCTTCTATACCTTGTGCCGCATCAACAATTAATACTGCGCCTTCACAGGCTGCTAAACTTCTAGATACTTCGTATGTAAAGTCTACATGACCTGGCGTATCTATTAAGTTTAAATAATATTCCTCACCATCTTTTGCCTTATATATTAAACGAATCGTTTGTAGCTTTATTGTTATACCACGCTCTCTCTCCAAGTCCATATTATCTAATACCTGGTTTTGCATTTCCCTTTGTGAAATTAATCCAGTATACTCGATAAGTCGGTCCGCCAAGGTAGATTTGCCGTGGTCTATGTGGGCGATAATAGAGAAATTACGAATCTTCTTTTGTCTATCGCTTGGCATATCATTTCCTCCTTAACTATTGCATAATTTCCTAAATTATATCATAATCACCTTATCTTTTGTAGACAAGAGTATTGTTTCTATATAATAGAAAAGTAAAACTTTTCTATTATATAAAAAATGTCGGATTATCCGACATTTTTATTGTAATAATGTTGTCATCTACTTTCAATCCATATCCTAACATTATAAGTCATTTCTTTAAATTCTGCAAATAAATTATCTATTGTATTTTTCATTTCTAAAGTATCAATCAAATAAGAACTTCCCATTACTTGTACAATATATTCATTATTTTCTATTTGCTCATACCCTATTAATCTATATTCGTCTATACCTAACATAGTCCTTACTTGAAAATCTACAGTTATTAATGATGAAATTAATAAAATGGCCAATATAAAAAAATATACTTTTTTATAATTTTGAGATTTTTTCTCTAATCTTTTACGCTCAACTCTGTTCATTTACATCACCATTAATATTCTTATCTTTTTTTGTATATTTTAAACTTACTCTACTAATAAATCCAAAGAGTCCGCTAATACATCTCCTAAATAATATCCTGCTTTCTTTGCTTCTTCTATTGTATTAGTTGTACTTCCAACTTCAATTAATGCAGAATAATCAGATAAATACTGATTATATCTTCCATATTGAGCTACTAAAGGTTCTTTACTAAAACCAGGGTATTTACTATCACTTACACCCTTAATGAAATTAGCAAATTTTTCTACTTCTTTTTTATTTTCAGTTCTTCCACCTATAACAAATTGAAATCTAGATGAATCTTCTCCATTTATTTTAATTCTATTCCTTTTAATCAAATTTGAGTCTATAGTTTCATATGCATCTCTATGTATATCTAAAACTACTTTTATTGATGGATTTTCTTTTAATATATTTTCTGCCGTAACAACTGACCTTCCATAGGATCCATTATAAGAAGGATAGTCATGATAGGTACCATCATGTATTACATTGTATCCTCTTTTTTCTAACTCTTTTTTTATAGCTTGAGCTACAGCAATTACAGAATATTCTTTTCTTAAAGTATGGAAATTCCCTTCTTTGGCTGGCTTATAAGACTCTGTTCCATGTGTGTGATAAATTAAAACACTAGGTTTATCTTTTTCAACTTTTATACTTTTAGGTTTAGGTATATCTTTTATGTTTGCTTTTAAATTTGAATCCAAACTATCTACAACATCGTCTTCACCTATTATATATATTCCTTCTTTAACTTCTCTAAGGTCATCATCCTCTTCTAATTTATCTTCATCAATATAATATTCAGAGTCAACATTTGCATCTACTGTTGTTGTTTCTTCTTCCCCATCATAATTAACAAAATGAATTTCTCTGGACCAATCCTGTTCTACTTCTTCGTTATTGTTTTCCTTATTAGGCATATTAGCCATAACAGTTTCATGATGTGCAGCTAAAACTGGAAACTGAGCTTGTACAAAAGTTAAGGGATTCTTAATATCAATCTTAAATATATTATTTAACATTGAAGATGTTATATCCTTAACTGAAAAAATCGGATTATATTTTTTTTCAATATCTCTATTTGGAAACATATGCTGAACTGTCGTTTTCAAAAAATCATTATCTATCTTTTCATCATTATTTATTTCTTTATTTAAATTTAAAGTTTGTACTTGATTACTTTCATAATAACTTGAATCCATAGATTGCTTGTTACCTATTAGTTTAGCCATAGAAAACAATATTATCAAAATCAATAATGAAATAACAATGTTATAGTAAGCTTTTGATGACTTTTTTTTATAATTATTCAATTAAAGCACCTACCTTTTCATAAGTATTATATAAATAACTATGAAAAAAGTAGGTGCTTTATTCCCATAATAATTTTAATTTATATATCTATTAACATCTTTTAGGTCAATTCCTGGATGTACAGAAATATTTATACCATTTGCAATTATTTGTGATAGATTAACAATTATCTCATCTACTTCTTTTGGGGTTACAATTATATTTGCACTATATGGTTCTAGTACCTCTCTTATCAATTGATATTTTTCTTCTTGTTTCAGTTCTTTTAACATATTATAAAATTGTGATCCAACTTTAGCTGCATTTGAAAAAGAATTAATCACTTTATCTATAGTATCGCTAGTTAATGTTGCAGCATCAACTACTGTAGGCACCCCTACAGCTATAACTGGTACACCTAAATTTTCTTCATTTAAAGCTTTTCTTTTATTTCCTAGTCCAGATCCAGGTGAAATACCAGTTGTTGAAATTTGTATAGTAGAGTTAACTCTTTCCATCTTTCTTGAAGCTAATGCATCTATAACAATAACTATATCTGGCTTCGATTTTTCTACAATTCCTTTTACTACTTCACTAGTTTCTAAGCCTGTAGTCCCCATTACTCCAGGGGAAATAGCGCTTACTTCTGATACATCTGTATCCTCTTTTTTATTATAAAGTTGAAATAAATGTCTTGTAACAAATACTTTTGATACAACCTTAGGTCCTAAAGCATCTGGGGTTACATTCCAATTACCAAGACCTACTATAAGGGCTTTAAGGTTTTTCTTCTGAGGAACTAAAGCTTTAAGTTCCTTTGCTAAAAGTTGACTTGCTTCATCTTTAAAATCAGCATCTGCTTTTCTAAAACTACTGCTTTCCAATGTAATATAGCTACCTTTTGATTTGCCTATTATTTCAGCTCCTTCGTTATCTAACACCTCTACCCTTGTAACTAGCACATCTTTTATCTCTTCTTTATCCACAGATACTCCTGGAATTTCTACATTTTTTTCTTCTTTATAAATTTCTCTAGCCTCTAAAGCCAAGTCTGTACGTAAATTTAACATATATTCACCTCTTTAAATAAATTATAAATATTTATTACCTTAATGCTTAGTATTTGTAAATTTATAATAATTATTGTAAATAAAAAATTATTTAAAAAGTATACATTCCTTGTTTATTGTTAATAAAGAAAATATAATTTTATTTTTTATTGCATTATGCAAGCTTTTCTGATAAAATTACATGTGTTAATGACACACAAGGGGGTGAACATATTGGCAAATATCAAATCTGCAAAGAAAAGAATCTTAGTTATCAATAAGAAAACAGCAAGAAATAAGATGATTAAATCACAACTTAAGACTGCAGTCAGAAGATTTGAAGAAGCTTTAGCTGCTGAGAATTATGAAGAAGCAAAAACAAAGTTAAGATTTGTTGAAAAGAAACTTTCTCAAGCTGCTTCTAAAGGAACTATCCATAAGTCTACAGCATCAAGAAAAGTTTCTAGACTTGCTCAAAAACTTAACAAAGCAATGTAATACCCCTTTATTAATTCTGATAAAACCGTGTCTTAGTGTTTGTAAATAAAAATCAAGCGTACAATTCTGTACGCTTTTTTGCTGTATATTTTTACTTTAACTATTTACAAATTTCCATAACCAACATTTCCATAGCCATTTTTTCATCCATCTTACTAGTCTTAATCATTATATCTACGTCTAAAAAAGTATTAAGAATCCCTCTCAATTCTTCTATAGAAAATCTTTTGCTTTGTGTTGCACATTTTGAAACTACAAATGGATGTAAATTTAATTTAGAAGCTATATTTTTACTTGTATATCCTTCATCTAGTAATAACTTTACAGAAAGAATATTTTTCATTTGATTTCCTAAGGTTGTTAATACTTTTAGAATAGGTTCTCCCTGCTCTAAAATATGATTTAATCTTTTAATAGATTCAGATGGATTGCGTTTTTCTACAGAATCTATTAGTTTAAATATATTGTTTTGAAAACTTGAACTTAATATTTTTTCTATATGATCCTGTTCTAGTTTTTCTTCCTCTCCCATAAATGATATGACTTTTTTGACTTCATTTTCAACATCTAAAAGATTTTTAGATGCATTTTTTCCTAAGTAATCTAAATTGTTTTTTAGTATAGATAATTCCTTTACTTCTATAGACTTTCCGTAAGATTTAAATATCTTTTTTATCCATTTATTAAACTCATTATCATTAAGCTTTGTAAATTCTACTATATCACCATGATTCTTTATCTCTTTTACAATTTTTCTTCTCGTATCAATAGAAGAAACATCATAAAATACCACAGTTGCACTTTCAGGTATTTTTTTTATATAATCGACTATATAGTTTTGGTCTTCTTCAGAAAAGTTTTTAGACTTTCCTTTAAATATATCCAAACCTTTTATATACACCAATTTTTTTTCAGACATAAAAGGCAATGTCTCACATGTATCTACTATTTTTTCTACACTAATTTCTTTAGCATCTAAAATTGTATAGTTAAGTTGTTCTAAACTAGGATCTACCAATTTTCTTTTTAGTTTTTCTAAAGTGTCATTAATTAAATAAATTTCTTCACCATAAAACAAGTATACGTTTTTTATTTCATCTTTTTTTATACAATTTATTATATCCTTATAATTCATAAGTTATCATTAACTCCTCTTTTAGGTTTTTACTTTCTTTTCTCTTATATAAAAAATATATAGTACCAAGAAGTATATAATAGCACGCTATATATTTAAATTTTATTTGATTAACTTCAAAGCTTCCATATGGTATTATGGCACATTTCATAGATATCCAATTAATATAACTTAAAAGTGAATTACTTATTTGATTTATAAAAAAACCTAATTCAAAGGATATTAATCCAACTGAAATACCTATAAATAATATAGATAATATAGGTCCTAATAAAGGTACAATTAAAAGATTTGTAACTAAAGATATTACAGATATTTGATTAAAATAATATGCCATAATAGGCAATGTGCCTATTTGAGCTGATAATGTAATTGCTACTAATGGAGCTAAAAATCCTATTTTTTCACCTAATTTTTTGTTTATAATAGGGCTTAAAAGCAATATACTTAATGTTGCTACAAATGATAATTGAAAAGAAATAGAAAAAATAGATAGCGGCCTATAAATTAGTAACATACACGCTATAAAAAACAATGCATTTATACTATCATATCTTCTATTTAAAAAGTAAGCCATAACATATAATGCATACATACTAACTGCTCTTACTATTGATACAGGGAAGTAAACCATATATGAATAAAAAATTAAGATTAAAATTACTAAACATAATCTTGTATTTCTTCCAACCTTAATTAGTTTTAAAGCATTATCTATTATAATTACTATTAATCCAACATGCAAGCCAGAAACTGCCATTATGTGTGCAGTACCTGTTTTAGAAAATATATCGAGTTTTTCCTCAGATAAATATCCTTGATTACCAAAAACTATACTTTTAGCTATATCACCATTTTCAGAATCTAAAGTACTATCTAGAAAATCTTCTATGTATATTTTTATTTTATAGCTTTTCTGTCTAAATTTATTTTTTCTATAATCAGATGTGCTATTTATTTCTATATTTTCTATGCCTGCTTCTAATATATATTCTATACCTTTACTTTTCAAAAAAAGCTCATAACTATTTAATTCATTTTCACTGGTCCTTTTTAATACTTTTGTTATATTACTACTTCTTATCTCTATTATATCATCTATAAGAAGTTCAGCACTATTAAGTGTTGATTCATATATTTTGAGTTGAGATTTTTTATATACTTTAATATTTTTATTGCTTTTCTCTAAATATAAATCTATTATTTCTACCTCATATACACTAAAACCTTTTTTAAAAGACCCTTCATTCAAAATTCTAGCATTAATTATCACATTTTGGGGAGCAGATACTACTAGTATATCTCCTATAATACTGTGGTTATAAAGATAGTACCCTAATATACTTGTTGTTATAAGGATAGAAATTACAAATCCTTCTTCAGTAAACAAAAATACAATTAAAGATATAATTAGTGAATAAAATACAAAGTTTAAAGAAATAGAATATTCAAAAATATGAGCAGATAAAATTCCACTAAAAAGAAAAATACATAAAGTAACAAAGGGCCTCTTCAATTTAATCCCTCCTCATCTTCATGTATTTTTCTACATATAATATTAAATTTCCTTTTTATTTTTTAATTTTAAGCGTAAATTATCAGATATATCATTATAGAGACTTTATAATTATTATCTTAAAGAGTCTGGATGGTTTGTGTGGTCATTTCCTATATAGTTTAAGTCTGCTTTTATATTAATACTATGGTTACCTTTATCATAATTCACTTTTACATTCTCAGCTCTTCCATCGTCTTGATAATGTTCTAAATACAAATCTAAAATATTATAAGCTTCCTTTTCTGTAACATCTTTGTACAAATTAAAATATTCCTCTTCTGGTATTTCTAAATATAAATCATAGCCTTCTTTCTTTCTTATTCTTCTATCTATTATACTATTTATCAATAGTCTCCACCTTTCTATTATTTAATATATTTAGTTTCTTTATTATTTTTCCTTATTTTGAAAAATATATTAAAACAAATTATAATACATTAATTACCATATTTGTTTGATTATATATTATAATTAAATCAAGATATTTTTAAAGAATTAAGATCATTAACTATAATTTCAAAATATATTAATTTAAGTTTTGGTTATATTTACATAAAATAAATAAAGAGGTGTTGATATGAAAGCTTTTAATAAGATTAAGTTTGTTAGTGTAATTATTTTGTTATTAATTTTTGTTTCATTTATATTAACTTCTTGTAGTAATCCATACTCTAACCTTTTATCTATACATATGATAGATGTAGATCAGGGAGAAAGTATTTTAATAATAACACCTAGTAACAAGACTATTTTAATAGATGGTGGCGAAAGTTCTCAATCTAGAAAAATAAAATCCTACTTAACTAAACACCGAGTAAAGAAAATTGATTTACTTGTAGCTACTCATCCTCATTCAGATCATATCGGAGGATTATCAGATATTATTAATAATTTTAAAGTAGAAAAAATTTTCATGCCTAAAAAAATACATACAAGTATAGCTTTTGAAAACTTACTTAATACTATTCAGAATAAAAATCTTAATATCAATAATCCCAAATTAAATACTACTATGGAATTTGACAAAGATATCAATCTGCACTTTTTAGGTCCAGTTAGAGACTATGGAGAAAATTTAAATTTATGGAGCATAGTTTTCAGACTGGATTTTAAAAACAAGTCCTTCTTATTTACTGGAGATATGGAAAAAGAAGCTGAAAATGATTTAATCAATAAATATGGAAAAGAATACTTGAAAGCTAATGTATTAAAAGTCGGACATCATGGAAGCAACACTTCCAGTTCTGAAGTTTTTTTACGTTATACTAATCCTGAAGTTGCTATTATTTCTGTAGGCAATAACAATCCCTATGGGCACCCCCATAGGGATATTATAGAACGACTCGAAAATCACAGAATATTAATTTATCGTACAGATATTCAAAATAATGTTGTATTATTAAGTGATGGAATAGAAATTTGGTCTAACCAAACTCCTACTAATAGAAAATATAATTCTCAAAAACTTCCTTAGCCCAATTTTCACCTAAAAACTTCTTTACAGCTGTAAACCCATAATCTTGTTTGTAAAATCTATTTTTAAAATCCTTTAACCATTTCTGGTAAGCAGCTGCATCTTGTTCTGTTGCTTCTGAACTTGCCTCTAAACCCTTATACCAGCTTTTAAACAGATTAAACACCCTTTCATAAGCTTTATCTATATCTGTTGTTCTAACTAAACCATTAAAGGAATTTAAAATAACATCATCCTTTAAGAACTCTTGAGGATCGAAATCTTGAATCAAAATATTTGAATACTCTTTATCTAAATTCAAAAGATGATGGAAATCATTTATTTTATCTATATCTTCATTTTTATAAAATCCATAATTCACAACAACTAGTAGTCTTTTAGGCGCAGAGATTATCTGGTATAAAAAAGTGGGATATACTAGTGACTTTTCTGGATATGCTATTCCAAAATCATAATAATACATATTTAAACCTTTAACTGTCATTTGTACAAATTTATTTAAATTTTTACCTTCGAATACATTAAGAGTTCCTTTCGAAACTATACGATTTTTAAAGCTTATTTTCTTCGGTATTTCAACTTTAAACATAGGCTCATACTCTTCAATGTAATGTGCAATATTATATACTGGTATCGGTACCAATTTAAAAACCTCCTATTTTAACATATTTAATTTGTTAATACTATATAATTCAATATTAATATAGAACTTCCTTCTAATATTTAAGTATAATAATATAATTTCTTAAAAAAATAATTTTTATTTCCTTATTGTGTTGTAAAAAAAACTTTAAACGTGTATTATAGTTTAAGGTAATATTTTAAGCTGTTAGGAGGATTACTTTGGCAAAAGTTATATCATTAAATGAGTATATTACACATAAAAAGAAAAAACAAAATTCTAAAAAATCCTTAACTCATCCTATTTGGTTCCATGAAATTAGTAGTGGGATTAAGTCATTAGCATTGAGAGATAAAGATTTAATATTCGATAATATTAAATATAATTACTACGATGAGTATTTGTATTATATAAATATAAACCATGTAGATATGGATAAATATACATTCGAAGACTATTTAAAGGATAATATAGACTTAGATGAACCTTTTGAAATAGTCCACGGTATAGAATTTTCTAAAGGCTATGACCTAAATAAATTATCGGAAAATGATTGGCAGAACATAGCAGATATTATAGTTCGTATAAGTATGTCCACTATTTTATTTGAAGAAGACTGTATAATACAACCAGATGAATTAGCTGATGATTATGATTGGGATAGCATAGGCTTTGATTATAACTTTTAATTTATAATATAACTGAAACAAAACATTTTAATATACTTATATATACTATAAAGACTTAAAATTTAGATTAACTTTTCTCTAAATTTTAAGTCTTTATTTATATTAATTTTTGAGTTTATTATTAACTTAATCATTATCATCATATATATATACATATAATTTATAGAGGTGATGTTATGAGTAACATTAAAATGAAAAGAATTATAAATATGTGTATTTTTTTTATAGTATTTCTATCTATATATAATTTATTTAAAGCACCAAAATATACTTCTATTTTCCAAAATCAAATGGCACCTATGAATGGAATTAATAAATCTTTAATAAAATCAATATCTGAAAATGAATATGATAGTAATACTATTGAATATAGTAAACGAGAAATTATTACAATGGTTTTAGATATTATAGATTATGATAAATGGATGGATTTTATAGATTATATTGATATGAATTTATATTATGGTAACATAAATTCTAATTTATCAGAGGAGCTTATTATGTCTTTAAATTTATCTAAAGATTTAGGAGTTATTGTTATATTCGATGAATATGAAAACAACTATATTTTTAATAGCAAAATAGAAAATTTATCTCCTATTGAAGATATACGCCTATTAGAGCATCCTAAAAAAAACAAAAATTTTATTGCTATTTATCAAACTAATGATGAAAGCTTAGGATCATTTTTCTATGAAAATTTTATTCAAATTTATGATTGTACTGAACCAAAATTTGATCTTGTATGGGAAAATACTATCCTGTATGAAGAAATTTATAACGACACTTGGATTGATTTAGAAGCTGCTGAAAATAATTGGACCATGGTAATTGAAAGAACAGATATCGATTTTGATTATACAGATTCTATAAAAATTAATACTGTAACTTCATTAGAAAAATATAAAACCGAATCGAAAACTACTCCAACTAAAAATAATTTTACATTAAAAGAAGAAAAGTCCTTTATTAGATCTTATTATTGGAGTGAAGAATATAACGCTTTTATTCTAGGCAAATTAACTGAAGATGTATTTATATCGGATATAGCCATAATAGAAGATATGGAAAATAAACATGAATGGTTATTTGGAATAAAAAACCCTTACTACAAAATATATACAACAAATAAAGAACTTATATACTTACCAAAATCTAAATTCAATAAACTAATACAAAATAGTTTTTACTAAAAAAATATATAAAACAATAAATCTACTTTTATTATAAAACTTTATTTTTTTATTGTACAAGAAAGTATACTTTCTTGTACAATAAAAAAGAACTCTTTTATATTATTCAAAAGAATTCTTCTTTGTTATTAGATAAATTTTAGATTCAATCTAAGATTTATCTTTTTTTATTAGCTGGCTCCATGTTTATCTTTCTACCTTTAATCCTATTTCTGTTCATAGACTCTAATACTGTATCTGTAGCTTCCTCTGGAACCTCTACAAATGTAAATTTATCGTACATGTCTATAACACCTATAAGATCTCCACTTATTCCACTTTCACCACTAATAGCTCCCAATATATCTCCTGGTCTAGCTCCATGTTTTTTACCAATGTTAATAAACATTCTAACCATAGCACCAGTAGCTTTATTTTTTCTCGCAGGCACATTCTTAGCAGTTTCAAATGCATCTATTTCATTTTCAGCCATCAGCATTTTTAACAATGCAGCAGCAACATCAATAGAGCTGTACTCTTCTGACAGTTTTTCAGCTAGATTTGCATACTCAGAAAGTCCACCTTTTTCGATAGTTTGACCAATTTCTTGTCCTATAGTCTCTTTTTTCTTTTCAACTATATCATTTATAGTAGGAACTGCTTTTCTTACAATTTTTCCTTTAATGTAAGCTTCTAAAGCTCTTAATGTACGTATTTGCTTTCCAGTAACTAATGTATAAGCAAGTCCTTTTCTTCCAGCTCTACCAGTACGTCCTATACGATGTACATAATACTCAAAGTCTTCAGGCATATCATAGTTAATAACTAAATCGATGTCATCAACATCTATTCCTCTTGCTGCAACATCTGTTGCTACTAAAAGATCAACTATTCCTTCTCTAAACTTTTTCATAACCCTATCTCTTTGACTCTGTTTTAAATCTCCATGTATTGCACCTGAAGAGTACCCTCTACTTTGAAGATTTTCTACCAGTTCATCTACACCTTTTTTAGTTCTACAGAATATAATACCACGATCGGAACTTTCCATATCTAAAATTCTACACATAGCATCTAATTTTTGATGTCCTTTAACTTCAAAATAATATTGAGAAATTTTAGGTACAGTTAACTCTTTATGAACTACTTTTATTTTTTCAGGCTTGTTCATATAATTCCTTGCAATCTTTTCTATTGCTTTTGGCATTGTAGCAGAAAACATTACTGTTTGTCTACTATCTGGAGTTTCTTTAAGTATAGTTTCTATATCTTCTAAGAATCCCATATCTAACATTTGATCTGCTTCATCTAATACTACTCCAGCAATTTTATCAAGCTTTAAAGTTTTTCTTCTAATATGATCTAATAATCTACCTGGTGTTCCTACAACAACTTGAACTCCACGTTTTAAAGCTTTAATTTGTCTATCTATAGGTTGTCCTCCATAAATAGCAAGAGAATTTGTACCACTTAGGTATTTTGAAAACTTTCGTATTTCATCTGCCACCTGAATTGACAGCTCTCTTGTTGGTGCTAAAATTAAAACTTGAGGTGTTTTTTGTTTTGGATCAACTTTTTCAAGCATAGGAATCCCAAATGCAGCGGTTTTTCCTGTACCAGTTTGTGCTTGTCCAATAATATCTCCACCTTCATAAACCTTAGGAATAGCTTGAGCTTGTATAGGTGTTGGTACTTCAAAACCTAACTCTAGTATTCCTTTTAAAATTTCTTTCTTAATGCTTAAATCTTGAAATTGAATTTCTTTCATTATATCTCTCCTAAATAAAGTTATCATACTGATTCATTATATATGTTTTATTGACTAATGTAAAACTATATTTTGTTTTTATTTTTTCCTATTTACATAAAATTAAACAAGAAAGGGGGAATCCTTTCTTGTTTAATTTTGGTATTCTTTAGCTATTCCAAGTATTTCATCTAATATTTTTTCTCTAACTTGATTCAGTTTTTCATGAATAATATTAGGAACATAATATTTTTCTAATTTATCATGAACTCCATTAGTTTTACTTAAATTAATAAAAACATCATTTAGTAATTTATTAAATAATTCTTTGCTATACTCTAACTCTTCTTTATATTTATTAATTTTTTCTTTATTAATATATACATCTAAATCTATAGTTTTATTATTTGAAAATTTGCTATTTACAGTTAAAGCTAAATTAAGCTCTGGCAGAACTATAGATTCTATTTTCTCCGGAACTAAAGGCTCATGATAAACATCTACATCATATCCTTTAGATACAGCTATATTTGATAACTTTTCTAATAAAGTAGATTTACCTGTTCCAGCAGCACCTTTTATATGAATAATCTTATTCACTACATTAATATATGTTTCTGCAAAATCTATATGACCTTTTAAAGTATATGCACTTCCAAATAAATGTCTATCCTTACCTATTCTATCTTTATCTTTAATATTAGTTAAATATTCTTCTATTAATTTATTTGTTTCTTTATTAACTTTATTGAAATCCATAGCATATCCATTTATCCATTCAATATCATCATGTATTAATTTTGCTGCTTTTAAATATTTATACACTCTAATATAAATATTTTTATTATCTTCTGTTGCACCAATAATACCATATTTGTTTTTTCTTAATTCTTCCTCATTTAAAAATCCCCCTAAATTGACAGTTGAACCAACCGCTCCAGGATACCTTGGGTCATCTGCATGTGGTGATGTAGCATCTAATAAAACCGTTTTTAATTTTGGTACAACAACAACATCAATAGAATTAGGTTCAGCCGAGCAATGGTGAAATTCTACATCATATCCTTTATCTACTAATTCATATCCAATCTTTTTCATCATATAAGATTTTCCTACACCTGGTCCACCTTTAAAATAATAAATTTTTCTAGCTTCTTTTGGATCTATTATATGTTTAAAATAAGAGTAAAATCCAACAGATGTATTACCACCTGGTAGCAACTTTTTTATATGACCTTTGTCCTTCACGAAAACTCCTCCTTCCAAAATATATACTTATTGTATGCATAATCGTATTTATTTGATACAAATATTTTTTTGAATAAAAAAAAAGACCATATGGTCTTTTGAAAATTTCTTGGTGCGGATGGCGGGATTTGAACCCGCACGAGAATTATCTCACTACCCCCTCAAGATAGCGTGTCTGCCGTTCCACCACATCCGCAAAATAATTACTTCATAATTATAATACTATTTATTTTTACTGTCAATATATTGTATTTAAGGCGGAATAGAGGTCTAGAAAACCTCTATTCCACTTCAATTGTTAATCTTCAAAATTAATATACCATTCTTCTATATTCGCAAAGATATTATAACTTTCTGGATTTATATCACCTTTTACTTTTTTATTGCATAATAAAGCACTATTTCTAAAAAACAGACTAATGTATGGCAATTCATTAACTATATGTTCTTCTATTTCACTAAATTTTTCTTTTTTAGTTGTTAAGTTTTCACTGCTTAAATATGAATCTAACAATAGATCTAATTCTTCATTATTATAAGCAATAAAATTACCATTATTTATTTTAGATGAATGAAATAGATTGGTTATATTTGGTATATATGACAAGTTCCATCCACTAAGAATTAAATCATAGTTGTTAGTTGTCATCTTTTCTTTAAAATCTTCCCATTCAAAAGCTTCTACTTCTAACTGTATACCTACTTCTTTTAAACTATTTTTTAAAAAATTAGCTGTTTGTTGTCTTAATATATTAGTACTATTAACAATTAATTTTAATTTAAGAACTTCACCTTTTTCATTTGTTCTAAACTCATTATCATTTTTCAATGTATATCCTGCTTCATCTAATAATTGTGAAGCCCTACTAAAGTTAAATCCTAGCTTAATTTTACTATCATCATAAAGCCATGAATTAGGCATTATAGGAAAGTCGGCTACTGTTGCATGATCTAAATATATATCACTAATAATTTTTTCTCTGTCTATACTATATGATATAGCTTTTCTAATATTTAAATCACTTAAAATGGACTTTCTAAAATTAATTCCTAAAAATTCGTAACTAGTAGTTATAAATTCACTTGTTTTTACTATTTTTTCATCTACATGCTTACCCCAGTCAGTAACTTGTGTATCAACAACATCTATTTCACCGTTTTCAAATAGGGAAAGTTGTGCTTCTTCATCCGGAACTAATAAAACATCAATATTATCTATATAGGGCTCCTTACTTCCCCAGTAATTATCATTTTTAATTAATGATATATTTCTCATGTTTTCATATTCTTCTAATTTATATTTTCCAGTTCCAGGAATAATTAAATCATCTTGATTTAAAAGATTTACCTTTTCTCCTGCGAAAACATGTTCAGGCAAAATAGGGAAAGTCATTGCTTCGAGTATACTACCAGCTTCTTTAGAAAAAGTAACTCTTACAGAATTTGAATTAATCTTTGTTATATTTGTTATATTTTCAACCGACCCTCTATAAGTAGAAATTTGGTTTACATCTTTAATATTTCCTTTTATTGTATTAAAAGTAAAAACAATATCATCAGCAGTTAAAGATTCACCATCATGCCACTTAACTCCTTTTCTAATATTAAAATCTATACTTTGGTCTCCTTTATTAAACACCCAAGTCTCAGCTAATAACGGTTTTATTTTCATGTTTTTGTCAAAAGTTACAAGACTTTCATATATTAAATGATGTATTTGAAACAAATCTTCATTTCGATTAAATATAGGGTTTAATGTTTTAAATCTTGTAGTGGATAAAACTAATGTACCTCCTTCTGTAGGTATATAGTTCTCTGTCGCATCATTTTTTAATTGCTCTACACGTTCATTATCTGCATAATTATTTGAACTGCAAGCAGTAATGAATATCAATATAATTAAAATAATACTTATATATTTAAAACCTTTCACTTTTCTCCCCCTCTAATGATAAATAAAACTAATTTTCACTATAAATCTTACGATAAATCCTATAATCCCTTAAAACCTTTTTTTGATAGATTTTAGTTTCATTAAAGGGAATTTCATTTAACGTTTTTCCATCTTTGCTATATTCAGGATTTTCTAACCATTTTTTCAAATTTCCATTTCCAGCATTATATCCAGCTACTATATTTTCAATATTATCGCCAAATTCCTGCTTTAATACAGTTAAATACCAAATTCCTATTTTAATATTTAATTCTGGATCAAAAAGTCTATCTTCAGAATAGTTTTCTATATTTAATTTTTCAGCGGCCCAT
Source organism: Alkaliphilus sp. NP8 (assembly GCA_015978205.1). Classification (GTDB taxonomy): domain Bacteria; phylum Bacillota; class Clostridia; order Peptostreptococcales; family Natronincolaceae; genus Alkaliphilus_B. Next base: position 73,322 of record JADWMM010000030.1, read on the forward strand.
TCACCAGTGATAGGTGCAATCTGCATTAATCCTTTAGCATCCTTTTTAGAAACTGCATTAGGGTCAAACTTACTTTCGTTTTTTATTATCGCTGTTACTAAATATGGGTCTACTTCATATTCTGCAGAATATTTTTGAATCAAATCTTCATAGTGAACAGGGTATATTGTCCTTAAAATCCAATCTATGTTTTGAAATGCAACAATAGATATAACTACTAATACTATAAAAAAAACAATAAACCTTAAACAACCTTTGCGAATAAATAACATAAGTGACAACCACCCCAAAATATTATTAGATTACTTCTTTTAAATTTTTTTCTAATTGTTCTTTTAAATAAATTACATTTTTAGAATTTTCTATAATTCTATGAGCAAATTTCTTTTTATCTTCTAAAGACATTTGTGATTTTATACGCTGTTTAGCATCTTCTACACTAATATTATCTCTTTTTATTAATCGATTAAGCTGTATTTCTTCTGGTATAGAAATAAGCCATACTTCTTCAACTAAGTATGTTAAATTCATTTCTATTAACAAAGCTGCATCTAATATTATAACAGAATTATTATGTGTTTTTTTATGCCAATTTATTTCATTAATAATTTCTTTAATTATATAAGGGTGTGTAATTTCATTTAGCTTTTTTATCGAAGTCTTATTATTAAATATAATATTTCCAAGCTTTTTTCGATTTAACTTTCCATTTTCACAGAGTATTTCTTTACCGAAATACTCTGTGATTCCTTCTAATGCAGGTTCTCCCTTTTCTACTACCTTTCTAGAAACTTTATCTGCATCTATTATAACAGCACCTAATTCTTTTAATATATTTGATGCTGTGCTTTTACCACTAGCTATACCACCTGTTAATCCAATTACACGTACCATTAAATTCGCTCCTTATTTTGCATCGTACCAATTGTCAGCATAAGATAAATCTACCTTTAAAGGTACTGACATTTTAATCGCACTTTCCATAGATTCTTGAAGAATTTTTGCTACACTGTCTGTTTCAGCCTCTGGACATTCTATAATTAATTCATCGTGTACTTGAAGTATTAAATTAGCCTTATAATTTTCCTTTTTTAATCTTTTATAAACTTTAACCATGGCTATTTTTATAATATCTGCTGCACTTCCTTGTATAGGTGTATTCATAGCTATACGCTCTCCAAAGCTTCTTATATTATAGTTAGATGATTTTAACTCTGGCAAATATCTCATTCTGTGAAGTATTGTTGTTACATAACCTTTTTCCTTTCCTTCTTTAACTATATTCTTCATATATTCTTTTATAGAAGGGTATTTATCTAAATAATTTTCTATGTATTTCTTTGCTTTACTAACTGGTATATTTAAATTCTGAGATAGTCCAAAATCACTTATACCGTAAACAATACCGAAGTTAACTGCCTTAGCATCACTTCTCATAAGAGAAGTTACTTCATCCACAGGAACATCAAATATTTCAGATGCAGTTCTTCTGTGTATATCCTGATTTTTTATAAATGTATCGATTAAATTTTTATCACTTGCAATATGTGCTAATACTCTAAGCTCGATTTGAGAATAATCTGCATCAATAAATTTATATCCATTATCTGCAACAAATACTTTACGTAACCTTCTACCCATTTCTAACCTTACTGGTATATTCTGAAGATTAGGTTCTGTACTCGAAATTCTGCCTGTAGTAGTTACAGTTTGATTGAAGCTGGAATGAATACGGTTTGTTATTGGATTTATAATATTAAGAAGACCATCTACATAAGTTGTTTTTAGCTTTGTAACTTGCCTATACTCAGATATTTTAGGAATAATATCGTGTTTATCATGTAGTTTTTCAAGTACATCAGCATTTGTAGAATATCCTGTTTTTGTTTTCTTTATAGGTGGTAGTTCTAACTTTTCAAAAAGTATTTGCCCTAACTGTTTTGGTGAATTTATGTTGAACTCTGTATCAGCTAGATTATAAATTGTTTTGGTTAGTTCATCTATTTTTTCTTTAAACTCCACCTCTAAGGCTAATAACATATCCTTATCTACTTTAACTCCTTCAAACTCCATAAAAGCTAAGACTTCTACTAAAGGTAATTCTACATTATAATAAAGTTCATGCAGCTCTAAGTTCTCTATTTTATATTTAATCATATTTGAAATATTAGGAATAACCCTAACATAGCTACAAAGTAATTTTTTTAATTCTTCCTCCGGTGCTTCGTATAAAGCAATTTTCTTTTTACCTTTGCCTGTTAATTTTTCTTCTTCTCCAATTTCTTCTCCTAAGTATTTAATAGTTAAATCTTTTAAAATATACTTAGATTTAGCTGCATCTATTAAATATTCTCCAACCATAGTATCAAAATGTAAGTTTGAAATGCTGATATTATAAGGATAAAAGTGTACAATTTCTTTTTTGAAGTCATGACCTATCTTTTGTATATTATCAGCTTCTAAGACTTCTTTTAATTCTTTTAAAAACTCTTCTTTTTCAGTAAAGTCCTTTAAGTTTATAAAATATTGAACATCACCTGTGGTTGAAATAGATATATACATAATTTTATCAGTTACAATGTTTTTTTCTTCTGTAACTGTTTTTAAAACCATCTGACCTTGTTTTTTTATTTCTTCAAACATATTTTTTGCAATCTTTATATCTTTAACTTCAATAATATTTTCTTTTTTATTATTTTTACTCTTAGATTTTTCTTTATCGTCATCATTGGATTCATCTACATTATTAATACGAGAAATAAGACTATTAAATTCATATAATCTAAATAATTCAAATAGCTTATCATAGTTTACTTCTTTCATTTTAAGATCTTCTAAATTAATTTCTACAGGTACATTTGTAATAATAGTAGCTAATCTTTTACTTAGAATTGCTTGTTCTCTATTAGTCTCTATTTTTTCTTTTAATTTACCTTTAATTCCATCTGTATTCTGTATTAAGTTTTCCATAGTCTCAAACTGCTTTAAAAGCTTTATGGCGGTTTTTTCTCCAACTCCAGGTACACCTGGTATATTATCCGATTTATCACCCATTAATCCTTTTAAATCTATAAATTGTTCGGGTGTAACTTCATACTTTTCTATTACCTTCTTATCATCGTACACTTCTAATTGAGATATGCCTTTTTTAGTAAAAAGTACTTTAGTGCGATCAGAAGTTAACTGAAGAGCATCTCTATCTCCAGTTACAATTAAACTTTCTAAACCTTTTTCTTCACAGTGTTTAGATAAAGTCCCGATTAAATCATCTGCTTCAAAGCCTTCTAATTCAATTCTATATACATCAAATGCGTCTAATACTTCTTTCAATGGTTCTATCTGTTCTGCAAGCTCTGGCGGCATTTTCTTCCTGCCTGCTTTATACTGTGTGTACTCTTTATGTCTAAAAGTTGGTGCTTTCTTATCAAAAGCTACACCTATGTAAGTGGGGTTATAATCATCTATTACTTTAAGTAGCATGTTCACAAATCCATAAATAGCATTAGTATGCTTTCCTTCCTTAGTTGTTAAAGGTGGTAATGCATAAAATGCTCTATTAATCAAACTATTTCCATCAATAATTACTATTCTTTCTTCCATGGGGCTCAATTCCCTCCTTTAGATATTATCAATATTTTAGCATTTATTGCTACGTTAGTAAAATACAATTCAATTAATATTAAAATTATATATATTTATATTCTTTACATAGTATTTTATAAAATTACATATTAAAACCCACTAATTTATTTAAATAGTGGGTTATTTAATAATATTCAACATTTCAAGTATATATAGTTTAATTTTATCTTCTTAAAAACCTATATATAAAGAATCCAATACCTAAGACTAGTATAGATGTTATAACTGGATTTACTATTTTTATCTTGTTTTCTTTTGGTATTTCACCTTGGACTTTAGCTTTATCTTCTGAGGCTGTAGTATTATCTAGTTCTGCCTCATTATTTTCATCAAACGACTCAATTGACATTGTTTTAGGTGCTACTTTCCGTTCTTGTGTTAATTCTTCAGACTCAGTTTTAAATTCTGAGTTTTCTTTAATGTTATTATTTCTTTCAGTTTTAGCTATATCCATCTGTTTATCCATATTTTGATTTATCAAATAATTATTTAATAAAGATAATGACATAACAGTGATTAATAGACCTGCTACTACACCAGTTAATATTTTAATTTTATTCGGGAATTTGTTTTCACTTTTACAAGTATTTTCAGCTTCTAATTTTTGTCTTAATTCATCGGAAAAATTTTGTGGAAGCTCTACTTCTTCAATATTATTTGTGCTTTTAACAATTATTTTTAGGTTTTGAAAAGCAACTTTACAATTTTCACATTTATTTATATGATTTTCAAAGTCTAGCTTTTCTTCATCTGAAATCATGTTATCTATATATGCTGATGCATATAAATCAAAATCTTTGCAGTTCATATTATCACTCCCTTCAATTCTTTAGATTTTCTTCGATTATTGTCTTTAAGTTTTTCCGAGCTCTACTTAGCCTAGACTTTACTGTGCCTTCGGAACAATCTATTATTTCAGATATTTCCTTGTAAGAAAACTGTTTAATATCTTTTAAAATTATAATTCTTCTATGATCATCACTCAATTTATTTATAGCTTTGTGAACTAACCTTTGAACTTCTTTCTTTTCAAATGCCTGTTCTGGAGTTTCTTCACCGCTATTTATTTGTAATGTATAGCTACTCTCTTCTGTTTCATATTCACGATCTAAATATACAACATTATCTTTTCTATTTTTTCGAATAAAATCAATACAAGCATTATTGACAATAGTATATAACCAAGTTGAAAAACTGCTTTTCTCATTAAATTTTTTTATTCCTCTATAAGCTTTTACTAAAGCTTCTTGAGTAACATCGTTAGCATCTTCCAAATTTCCAAGCATACGGTATGCTATATTAAATATTTTTTTCTTATGAGAAATAATTAATTCTTCAAAACTTTCTACATCTCCAGCCTTTGATTTTTCGATTAAGGAGGATTCATCTAAGCTCAAAGTTTTCACTCCTCTCCCTCCACTCCTGATATATTTGACGAAAATTCATGTATTTTGTTCCATATTAAGTATAAAAAATATACTATATATATACAACTAAAATTTAAAATAATTTTAAAATATAGTAAAAATTTCAAGTGAATAATAGTTTTAAACTATTACTAATCTTTATATTATTGACTTCGCTATTAGTCTATGATAAAATTATTCTTGTATTAAAATATGCCGTGGTGGCGGAACTGGCAGACGCAGCAGACTCAAAATTTGCCGATGGCAACATCGTGGGGGTTCGATTCCCTTCCACGGCACCAAATATCATAACCTTTAATAAAAACCATGCACTTCTTAACTTGAAATGCATGGTTTTTATTTACATATTTTTTTCTTTTATATATTGTTCTCTACATTCCCAGCTAGAAAAATACTTAGGTCCTTCTTTTTCTATAAGCTGATATGCTTCTTTTTTAGGTAAATGCATTTCACATATTTCATCATAAACTAACTCTTCCATACCATCTTTATATTTATTACTGATTTCATTTTCCACTAAATCATTTTCATGATAAACTTTATAATTATCTAAAACTTCATCATCTTTTTTCATAAATATTTGGTTTTTAGCAATAGACATCTTAATTAAAAGTTTTATCAAAAGGTTTATAGTAAAGAATATAATAAAAACTCTCATTATCCCTATAACTCCTTCCACAAACATCCCTCCTACTATATATTAAAAATAAGCAATAATATTATGTACTTTTTATATATGGTATATAGTATAAAATATATTTATTTTTTTTTCAACATTATACAAGTATAATTTTGTCGGGTACTATTTTTAAAATTTTTTTAAAATTTTTATTTATTATTTCTTCCATATCTAATTTAAGCATTTCCATATTTTCAAATTTACTATAGTCTAAAGTATAAGTTTTAATTACTTTTAATAGGGTATTTTTAAACATGTATTTATTATTAATATTTTTCATATTTAAATTTTCAGGCAAGAAATTCTTAATATCACTATTACTTACAACTTTTATTGCAATAAAAGTTATATTAGGAACTTCAAAAGAATCTATACATATTGAATTTATTTTGTATTTAGTACAAAATGTGGTAAGATCATCATTTAATTGTTCTAATATAATGTCTAATGAATAATCCATATTTTTATTCAAAAAATCATATAGATTAACAAAAAACTCCTTTTGCTTTGTAATTTTATAATCATTTATGTCTATAATTTGGGACATAATTCTTTTCCTCCTATATTCTTATTTATTAATAGAAGTATCTGCATATACTAATTATTGTATTCAAAACAATATGTAACCTATTAAATTGGAAAAATTTTGTTAAATATAAAATAAATTAAGATAATAAAATTTAAAGGAAGGTGCTAAATGGAAAATAAAATTAGATACAAAAAATCTAAAAGAGTTTCAATTATAAGCATATTAGTCAATATTGGACTAACTATGGCAAAAGCATTTATTGGTGTATTATCTGGAAGTACTGCATTAATAGCTGATGCGTTTCATTCTGCATCAGATTTATTTAGTACAATTATAGTTATGCAAGGCATAAAAATTGCGCATCAGCCTCCTGATGAGTCGCATCCATATGGTCATCATAGAGCTGAATCAATAACCTCTAAAATACTAGCTATAATATTAATGATAACAGCAGTAGGAATTGGAAATGAATCATATCAAATTTTAAAAAGTTCATCTATAAATACTCCTCAAGTTTCTGCTATTTATGCAGCTATTTTATCCATTGTTGCAAAGGAACTTATGTATAGATATGCTTTTAAAGTAGGTAAGGAAATAAATAGTCAAGCTCTCATTGCTGACGCATGGCATAATCGTAGTGATGCTTTTTCATCTATCGCTGCAGTTATCGGTATTGCTGGTGCTTTATTAGGATATCCTATAATGGACCCTCTAGCTGGTATAGTTGTTGCTATTCTAATTTTTAAAACCGGAATAACTATTTATATTGATGCTATTAAAGTTTTAATGGATACAGCACCACCAAAAGAAATAATTGACAAAATTCAGAAATCTGCTAAAAAATCTCCTGGAGTTATAGAAATACATGATATTAAAGTAAGACAATATGGTCCTAAATATTTTGTAGATTTAAAAATATGCGTTGATCCTTACATAACCGTTGAAGAGGGCCATCGTATTTCTGGACAAGCAAAGCAACATATTATACAATCTGACTTGGACATTTTAGATGTTTTAGTCCATGTAAATCCTTGTAAAGAATAGTTATATAGTTGAAATTGTTCTAAAATAATGGTAATATTCCTATATAATGTATATTAAAGGTGGAAAAAATATGGATTTTAGACAATTAGAATCATTCATAGCAATAGCAAAATTTAAAAGTTTTTCAAAAGCTGCCAATTACTTATATCTTACTCAGCCAACTATAAGTAGTCATATTCTGAATTTAGAAAAAGAATTGAATACAATTTTAATTAACCGGTCTAATAAGAAAATTTCACTTACTAAAGCTGGTGAAATTTTCTATGATTATGCCATTAACATTATTAATTTAAGAGAAACAGCTAGATTTAAATTAGGTGAATTTAAAGGAAAAATCATAGGAAATGTTGAAATAGCTTCTAGTACAATCCCCGAACAGTATATAATTCCAGAACTAATAAGTGAATTTGGTAAAATTTATCCAGATGTAACTTTTACTGTACTCCATTATGATTCTGCTCAAGTCGTTAAAGGTATTCTCAATGGTGATGTGGATTTTGGAATTGTTGGAGCAAAAATAAATCAAAAACAATTAAAATATGTAGAGCTTACAAGTGATGAACTGGTATTAGTCACTCCATATACCGAAGACTATCTTAATCAAGATGTCTACATAAATTTAGAAGATCTTTTAAATGAAAAGTTTATCTTAAGAGAACAAGGGTCTGGCACTAGAAATATAATCGAACAAGCTTTTAAAGAACATAATGTTGATATAAAACAATTACAAACTATTGCATATGTAGAAAATACAGAATCAATAAAGCAATGTATAAGAAAATCTCTAGGTGTTTCTATATTATCAAAACGAGCAATTGAGGATGAAGTTAAGTATAATCTATTAAGCTATAAAAAAATAAAAAATATTAATTTAAATAGGAAATTCTACTTTGTTTATCATAGTCAAAGATCACCATCTCCTTTAGAGATAGAATTCCAGAAATTTGTTTGTGATTATTTTAAATCTTAAATAAAAATAAAGATAGATATTAGTAATTACTAATATCTATCTTTATTTTTATAATATTTCAATTTAACTTATATTTCCAACTAAAAACATACTAATAATCCACCTTTCCCTGAATGAGTTCCTATTACAGGCCCCATTGTAGTCAATAAAACTTGAGACGGATTAAAACGCTTAATTATTTCCTTTTTTAAAGCTAATGCATCTTCTACACAATCACAGTGAGTTATTCCTACGATTCTATCTTTAAGATCTATATTTTTAGATTCAATCTGGTCTATCATAAAGTTAATAGACCTTTTTTTACCGCGCAATGTTTTTAAAACTTTAACATATCCTTCTTCAACATGTACTACAGCTTTTAAATTCAAAAGATTCGCTACCATTTTTTTAGTTCTAGTTACTCTTCCACCTTTAACTGCATTTTCTAAGCTTTCTAAATAAACTATTACCTTCATCTCTTCTCTGTAATCTTTTAGCTTTTGAACTATACTCTCTAAGCTAGCTCCTTCATTACGCATTTCACATGCTTTTAAAACTTGTATACCTACTCCTGCAGATCCACTTAAACTGTCAAACACTTCTACTTTTTTTTCGATTATATCCTTTGCCATTATTGCTCCGTTCATTGTACCACTTAATTTTGAAGAAAGGTGTATACTCAATATTTCACTAGTCTTTTGAGCTGCTTTTTTAAATGTATTAATAAACCTTTCAGGTGAAGGTTGAGAAGTCTTCGGAATGTTATGAGACGATTCCATTTTTTTATAAAACTCCTCATGAGTTAAATCTATACCATCTATGTAGTTTTTTCCATCTATTTCTATATTTAAGGGAACAACCAAAACATCATTTTTTTCTAAAATTTCTTTAGGCAAATCACAAGAACTATCTGTAATTATTTGCATTAAAAATCCTCCCATTTTTATTTTTATTTAAATTAAAAAGCTAAAAAATTTATCAACTGAGTATAAGTATATGTATAATTGAAACATTTATAGCTTTTTAATATTATTTTTATACGCATATATAGCAGCCTGTGTACGATCATTTACATTAATTTTTTTAAATATATTAGATACATGATTTTTTACAGTTTTTTCACTAATAAATAAGTTTTCTCCTATTTCTCGATTATTAAATCCTTCTGCTATTAACGTTAAAATTTCATATTCCCTTTTTGTTAAATTATCTTCTCTAAAATTTTTCACAACACTTTCTTCTTTATGATTAAATTCACTTACTAATTCAGTTGCTAAAGTGGGATAAATATAGCTGGATCCTTTAAACACATTTCTAATAGCCTTAATTAAACTTTCACTTTCAGCATCTTTTAATATATATCCATTTGCTCCTAGATTAATTGTTTCAAACAAATATTCTCTTTCTTCATGAAAAGTAAGCATTATTACTTTTATATTTTTATCCATGTCTTTTAATCTTCTTAAAGTTTGTATTCCATTTAATTTTGGCATATTAATATCTAATAGAATAATATCTGGTTTAAGATCTTGTACCATTAAAATTGCTTCTTTTCCATTTCCTGCAAGTCCTACTACATTTATACCTGATTCTAATTCAATAATTTGCTTTAATCCATGTCTTACTAACGAATGGTCATCAACTACTAAAACTTTTATATCATCCACTATTTTTCCCCCTAATTGTTATTTAATAAATTAACAGTAATCTTAGTTCCTCTATTTTTTATACTTTTTATTTCAAAAGTTCCATTTAACAGTTCAACTCTTTCTCTCATATTTAATAACCCAAATCCACTTAACGATTTATCTTCAGCTTCTGTTTGTGCAATATCAAATCCTTTACCATTATCATCTACTAATAAGCTTATCTTTCTTTTGGTTATTTCTAGCTTTATTTTAACAAGACTAGCACACGAATGCTTTTCAATATTATTTAATGATTCTTGTATTATTCTAAACAAAGTAATATTTTTAATTCTGTCTTCTATTTCTATTTTTGATAATACAACAAAGTCAACCTTTATATTAGTATTATTTTCAAAATTACTTATATATCTTTTAATAGTAGGGATTAATCCAATATCATCTAAAGCCATAGGATGTAAATTATAGATAGTTCCTCTAATATCTTTTATACTACTCCTTAGAATTTTTTTCAGCTCTTCTATTTCAAATTTAGCTTTAGTTATATCAATATCTAATAATTTTTGACAAACTTCTGTTTTAATAACAGCGTTGGTCAAATTTTGCGCTGGTCCATCATGAATATCTCTTGCTATTCTTTGTCGCTCTTCTTCTTGAGCTTGTATAATTCTTTTTCCTAAAATACTTTTCTGACTCATATCTTCGTATTTATCAGATATATTTTCTAAATCATTACTTAAAAAATCAAAAGCAGAGCTAACTTTTAAAATTAAGTTTTCTGATTTAAGCAAAATATCATGTGTGTTTTTTAATCTTAATTCTAAATCTGTTCTTCTTTTAATTAATTCTTTTTCTTCTTGTTTTTTTAAAACTAGCTTTACTTGAAGTTTACTAGCATTTTCATATGCTTTTTTTATATCATCCTCTGCATGACTCGAAAAGTTTTTACTTACATTTAACAGTACTTTTCTACTTATTTTTTCTTGATACTCCAGCACTTCTACTTCTTTAATTAAAATTTTAACTTTTTTTTGAAATTCTACTAATTCTTTTCTTAAATTATTATATTCATTTCTTGACGCTTCAGAAATTTCAAAGATTTCTTTTTTACTTTCTTCTATAGAGTCCATTATTTTTTTTAATACATTAGTAATTTTTTCCTCTTTTTTATTTATGTTCTGCAATTATTTTAACACCCCTATCACTATTGAAACAAATTCTACATAGTATGACAAGTTTCCTCTTTTTTTGTTAATATTTTTTAATTTAATACAAAATTATTTTAAGATAAATAAAAAGGACCTATTCAGATCCTTTCGTTTGCTTATTATTTCCTTATTTCATAATCGCTTAAAAACCATTTACCTTTATTTTTTTTCATTTCAACAGTATATCTTAATTTTTCTTCATAAGTTTCTGAATAATCTAGAACCGTCCATATAACAACAGTATCTAACGTTACAACATCTTCATTATTCTTAATAATAGAAATATCTTTAATAAATACACTTGAAATTTGTTCAAAAGACATAGGATCCTTTATCATCTTTTCAAACATTTTAACATCTGACTTCAGTAATGGATCAGCAATAAAAGTTTCTAATTCATCTTCTATTTTATCAACAGATGTATATTCTCCATTTAGAAATTGATTCCACACTTTACTTCGCTCTTTAAAAGCCTGCTGTACATGTTGTTGTATTTTTTCTTCAAGAGCTTCGTTATTATATGATGCAAATATAACATTTTGATATGAAATAATAATAAAAAGAAATGAAAATATAACCAAAACTTTCTTCATATTTTTCCTCCTTTGTTTATAATCGTATTTATATCAACTATTATAAACAAAGGATATTGCAAAATTTAGTTCTTTTTAGAATATAATTTAAGTTTTTATAAACATCTTATGCCATTTTAAGATACGCATCTACAATATAATTTAGAATTTGTTATTAAATATTAAATTGATGCTATTTGTTCTCTTTCAGAATTACTTAAAAGATTTTCTAAATCTAATATAATAACCATTCGATCATTAAGTTTACCTATTCCACCAATAAACTTGGTATTAGAATCAATAATAATAGCAGGCGCATTTTCTACATTTTTATCATCTATTGGTACTACTTGTGAAGCATCATCCACTAAAAGTCCGATCTGTTTATCTTCTAATCCAAATATTATAAATCTAGTGTTATCAGTTATAGAAGTTGAGGATATATTGAATTTTTTGTGTAAATCTATAACTGGAACAATATCACCTCTATAATTTATTATACCTTTAATAAAATCTGGTGAATTAGGAACCTCAGAACAGTCTGTATATTCAATGATTTCTTTTACATTCATTATATCTATACCATACTCATTATCATTTAATTTAAAAATAACATATTGTCTTTCTGCCATTAGTTATTCCCCCTCTATAACCTAATCAACTAATTCAATATTATCTAATTGTTTTCTAAAAGACTTTTTAAAGGATTTGATATATTCTTTTCGCAATTTCTCCTGTTCCTCTTTTTCTGCTTTACTTAATGCTCTTTCTTTAGATAGTTTTGATAATTCATTAATTCTATTGATTTTTTCTTTTGATAACATTTAAAACACTCCTAGAACTTTTATATAGTATTTTACAAATTAATATTTATTTTATTATATCATAAGAATTCTTTAAGTTTAAGCTGATATTTATTTAATTAATATTATTCCTCTGATTTAATTTCTTCTTTTAACTGTGATTTAATATTATCTTCTATTTTTTTATCATTATGTAATTTATTATCTTCATTCAACTTATTATCTTTATTTAATGACTCTTTTATATTTTTATCTTTATCAACTGTTTCTTTATTCATACTATTTACTATTTGAAACATTTGTATCATTCGGGTTAAAGACTCTTTTTTTTCTTCATCTACTAAAGGTTCTATCAGTTTAACAATATCCATTTCATCAAAACTATCTTTGTTTTTTAAGTTACCTATTAAACTTATAACCGATATTAGTTTTTTTAATTCATGTGCCTTAACTTTTATTTCATTATCTAATAATGGTTCAAATACATCTATGTATTGACTTATATTTGCTACAGCAGTATTTTCCTTTGATACACTCTGTATTTTGTTTAACCTATCTTCTAATGTTTTTATTTTAAAGTCAAAGTCTACAGCTTTATGTACTAATACTTTCTTTTCATCTTCAAGAAATTCACTTATATCCATTAGCATATTTCGTTTTCTATCTTCTACACTAAGAGAAGAATACTTTACTCCGGCCGATGCTATCTTAGGAGGATCCATAAGAATCTTTATATTTCTAATAATATGAATTAAAGTTTCAGCACTTTGAAGAACATATTGTTCATCAGAATTCATATAACCTTTTATTCTATTAAGAAACTTTACTTTTTTATCTAAATCAATTATATCCATTTCTTTAACATTCATTTTTTTAGTATCATTATTAGATATAAAAATTAAGAATAGAAAAAAAAGCAACCAATTTTCTTGAATTAATAAGTTTTGCTCCTGTTTTTTCATTATTTCTCTCCTTTCAAATTTAACCTATTATATAGTATATGTATATTCTTCTTAATATGTTTTATTAATCTTTAAATTATAAATTTAGTGGCAAAATCTAAAATAGTTGCATACTTATATACAGAAAAGTATTTGTAAAATATATTAAGAGGGGGAGAAAAATGAATTCAAAAAAATTAAATGAATTATTAAGAGCTTATAAATCTGGTGACTATAATAAGTTACAAGAAGTAAAAAGCATGGTTTCAGATGAAGAGTATCAAAGGGCTCTTGAATTATTTAACCAATATAGCGATAAATCAGAAGACGATATTTTAAGAGAACTATCTAAACTAAAAGAGACAGTACCTAATCATGAAGAAATGATAGAAAGAATAAAACCACTTTTAAATCAGGAGCAGTTAAGTAAATTAGATAAGGTTTTAGAATATTTAAATAATCAAGAATAAAAAACAAAATAGGGACCAGTATACTGGTCCCTATTTTTTAGCAATTTATATTCTATTCATGTCTTCCACTGTATTTTTATAAATCTTAGATATTCCATCTAAGATAAATCCTCTGTCTTTTTTATCTACTTCACTAAGTACATCAGCTAAATAACTTCGTCTCGCATGTAAAACTTTACTTATTAATTTATGACCATCTTCCATTACTTGAACCCGAACTACTCTTCTATCTTCATCATCCCTAACTCTTTTAACCAAATTGCTTTTTTCCATTCTGTCTACTAAATCAGTTATTGTACTACAAGCTAGAAACATTTTACTGCTTAATTCACCTATAGTCATATTTTTATTATTTATTAAATGTTGTAAGGCTTCAAATTGAGGAGGTGTAATAGAAAAGTCTGTTAGAATCTCCCTTCCTTTTTGTTTAATAATAGTACATAGGTGTCTCAGTTCCTTTTCTATCTCTATAATATTATCATCATAATTAGCACTTACCATATTAAAGTTTACCTCCTATTTAAATCAGTCATTAGATTTTACTATGTTTTGTTAATTTATATATATATACTTTAAAATTCTCTTATGTATTTTTTGCATTTCAAATTTAAACTTTACTTTAAAAACGAAATTAATATTTAAATGTTTCAGGAATTATTAATTCAGCAACTTTTTTCTTAATTTTAAACTCCATAGGTAATTTTTCAAATTGTTCACCATCTAAATCCACATATATATTCTCATCACATTCAATTTTCAACTCATCCACTTGAATATACTGTAAATTAGAATCTTTAGTATGACTTCCAATTAAAGTCTTAAAAAAAATTCTTGCAACTTCAATAAACTGACTTTTCTCTACAATTAATAAATCAAATTTACCATCATTTATTTTAGCTTTTGGAGCAATATATGAAAACCCTCCAACAGAGGCACTATTAGCTAAAATAAAAAATAAAACTTCTTTTCTTATTTCATATTCTCCAATTTTTATATTCATTTTTACAGGTTTAAATATTTGTTTTGGCAATTCACTTATACCTTTTAGGTAATATGCAAATTTTCCTAATACAGTTTTAGACTCAGCAGAAACCTTATAAGCTACATCCGACAAAAGTCCTGCTGCTGCAACATTTAAAAAATATCTCTCACCAGCTACCCCAACATCCGTTTTAATAGTATTTTCTTTCATAATTAATTTACTAAACCCTTCCATAGATCGAGGAACTTTTAAATAAGTAGCAAAATCATTTACAGTTCCTGCTGGATAAATTGCTAATTTAGGTTTATGAGAATTTATCATAATACCATTTATTATTTCATTAACTGTACCATCTCCTCCTATTGATACAATTATATCATAGTTGTCTTTACAAGCTTTAGATGCAGCATTTGTAGCATCAAATTGTTTTTCAGTTTTAAATATATCCACAAAATAATTATTTTCTCTTAAAATTTGTGATAATTTAGGTACATTCTTTTGAGCTATTTGCCTTCCTGAATTAGGGTTATAAATTATTTTTACCTTTTTCATAATAATACCCCTTTCAAATTTATTACATTTTTAATTATTTATAAAATAGGTTTATATATATTCTTAATTTTTTCTTTTTCAACTTTGTTATTTATTAGGTTATTAATAATATTGCTTAGTATTGATATTCCTTTATCTATTTCATCATTATTGACAGATGCTATGCTTAATCTAAAGTGATTATCATCATGATTGTGAATAAAAAATAAATTCCCAGGAGCGAAAGCAACATTTTTATTAATAGCTTGCTCATAAAAATGTTTCAACGAAATTTCTTTCGGTAGTTTAAACCAGAAATTAACTCCTCCTTTAGGATATATATATTTAACTTCTGGAGGCATGTATTTTTTAACACTTCCAACCATAGTATCAAATCCACTTTTGTACTTTTCTTCCATGTATTTAATATGTTCTTTCCATGTCCCTCTAGAAAAATAAAGTTCTAAAGCCCTTTGTAAAAGGCCAGACGTAGAAATATCAGATAAATGCTTTGCAAAAATCAAATTATCATAAAAAATAGATGGAGCTACTAAAAAACCTAACCTTAATCCAGGCATAAATATTTTCGAAAAGCTTTTTACATATATAACCAACTCATTATTAAGATCTAAACTTTTTAATGTAGTATTATCCCGTGAATAAAAGTTCAAATCACTTAAATAGTCATCTTCTACTATATATACTTTGTATTTTTTACAAAGCTTAATAACTTCTTCTTTTTTATTAATACTATAAGATATCCCTGTAGGGTTTTGAAAATTAGGCATTAAATATATGAATTTAGGTTTAAAAATTTGAATTTTTTTTTCTAAATTCTTAAGATCAATTCCATCCTCTAACAAATTAACGTCTATAATTTTAGCTCCTCTAGACTTAAAAGAAGCTATTGCTCCAGTATATGAAGGGCTTTCAACTATAACTGTATCTCCATAATTTAGTAGAGCTTTAGCAATAATATCTATTCCTTGCTGAGCACCTGAAATAATCTGCAAATTATCTATATCTGTAATTATATTATATCCTTTTATATACTCTACTAACGTTTTTCGCAAAGGCAAATACCCTTGACTTTGTTGATAATCAAAAGCCCTACCTTTATCTCTATCTAAAACTTCATTTAAAACCTGTTTAAAATCATCTACAGGAAATAATTCTGCCATAGGAGTAGCACTTGCAAAATTAATCATATTGCCTTTAACTTGTATCTGTCCCTGTTCTATGAGAGAAAGTGAACTAACTCTTTCTTTTTCCTGCTCGTTCCTTGAAATATATGTAATAAAATCTGATGAAATATAAGTGCCACTTCCAATTTTTTTATAAACCAATCCTTCTTCTTCCAATATATGGTATGATTTTACCACAGTAACATTATTAATGTCCAATAATTGTGCTAATTTGCGAATAGGTGGTAATTTTTCATCTTTATTAAGTTTCCCCTCAATAATAAGATTTTTTATTTCTTTATAAAGTTGAACATATAAATGTTCTCTTTTATCTTTATATATTTTAATATTTTCAAACTTTTTCATGTATTATCAACATCCCCTAAATCCTTAGTACTTATATTATATCAGCTTATTTCATTATTGCTAGTACGCTAATTATTAAAAAACGTTCAAAAAATTATATTCTCATAAAAAAAAGCATCTCAAATGCTTTTTTGGTAGAGTTCAATAAAAAAACAAGGCACGTATCCGTGCCTATTATTAATCTCTTCTATATTTATCTGCTAATTTTTGCAATTCTCTAGCTTGCTCCCCTGCTGTTTCAGCAAAATTTTTAAATGTAGATGCTACTTCGCTATCTTCAGTTTGCTTTGATAACATTTCGAAATCTCTAACCATCTCCTGAGTATCTAAAAGTTTCTTTGTAACCATATCTTTAGTGTTTAAGTTCATAATAACACCTCCTTTTATTATTATTTTGCTAATTTCTATTTAAATTATGTATCAAAAAATACTTTTGTATAAAAATATTAAAGACCCTATCTAATCAGATAGAGTCTTGTTTAATTAAAAATGAATTTTTTTTTATCCTTCTTGCGAAAAATTATTTTCATACATTTGACATTCATCTAGCGTACATGTATTAACAACACAGTGCATGCACGTATACGCACCACATCCCCGTTTTTCCTTTAATCCGATCTCTTGTCTTCTTTCTTCTTTCATATTATATTCCTCCTTTCAATTTTATGTTTTGTAATTTTATTATACAATAATTTCATTTGTTTGTCAAATGAAATTATTGTTTTTTTTTATTCATTCTCACATTTTAATTTCATTTATAGTTATTTCTTTATCCTCTCTACAATTAGCACAGTGGAATATATGAACGCACCTATTATTCTCTACACCATCCATTTTTTTAGTTATATTTTGAGATAAGTACGGGCTGTAATCGTCAAAATAGTCTTGAACTGCTCCTCTAGCATCCATTTGACCACCGCATTCTGAACATTTCACCACATAACTAGCCATTCCATTACAAATAGGACAAACTAAATCCATATAATTACCTCCTAATATTTAATAATCTATTCTTAACTAATCTTTAAATATATTTTATGTTTTTTCAAAAAAAATAAACAAGTCATTCTTCTTTAAACTTGAATTAGTTAAAATCGCTAATTATTAAGTTGTTTAAATACAATATTTATAATTCTTTTAGTAATAAACGTTTTTAATATTAAATATATATGAATATAAAAGAAGATTAGTTTGCAGAACGGAGGTAATTTATTGAAAAAATCCTCTTTTTTATATGGAACATTTTTATTAATAATAGTAAATTTTATAGTTAGATCTTTGGGATTTGTTTATAAGATTATTTTTTCAAGATTAGTCGGTTCAGAAGCTATTGGGTTATATCATATGGTGTTTCCTTTTTTAATGGTGATTATAACTATAACATCAGCAGGAATACCTTTAGCAGTATCTAGATTAGTAGCAAAAGAAAACTCTTTAAATAATAGAAAAGGAATATATAAGGTATTGACTATATCACTTTTTCTTGGTGGAAGTCTAGCTTTTATTTTATCAATATTAGTGTCTCTTAATCTAGAGTTTATTGTCAGTAAAATATTAAAAAACGATTCTATATATTATCCAGTTTTATTTTCAATTCCTGCAATAAGTTTTATTACATTTTCTAGTATTATAAGAGGCTTTTTTTATGGTTTAAAAGACATGAAACCACCAGCAAATGCACAAATATTAGAGCAAATAGGTCGTATAGCATTTGTATTAGGTTATATTTCATATAAAAACCCTACTGATCCCATATTATGTGCAACTATAGGAATTATAGGAATTTCAATAGGAGAATGCATAGGTTTAATATATTTAATATTTAAATTTAATTTTAGAAAATTAAAATATACAAAACAATTTATAAAAATAAAATCAAATTCTTCTATTAAATTAATTACTAGTATTTTGTATATTTCAATACCTATTACTACAAACAGGTTAGTGTCGTCTCTAATACAAACAACAAATTCAATTTTAATACCACAAAGATTAATTGTTTCTGGATATACTAGTTCACAAGCAATTCAAACATTTGGTAAAATAACAGGAATGGCTATGCCACTATTATTTTTACCTTTCACTGTTACATCGGCACTGGCAGTAAATATTATTCCAAACATCTCTGAAAAGATAGCAGTAAAGAAAATAGATGAGGTTAAAGCTCAATGCAATTTAGCAATAAAAATAACTTTAATAGTAGCCATTCCTATAACTATTATGTATGCCTTATTAGGAAATCATATATCCATGCTTATTTATAACGATAGTGATGTAGGAAAATATTTATCTATAATAAGTTCCACAACTGTTTTCTTATGTATGCACAACACTTTATCTAGTATTTTACACGGTATGGGAAAGCAAGTTATGACTACAGTTAATTATTTATTAGGAATGTCTGTGCAGCTTTATTGCACATATTTTTTAATTTCCAATCCTAGATATGGAATAAATGGATTTTTTATCGGGTTTATTATTTCATCAATTATTGTTTTTTCACTAGATATGATTACGGTAAAACGAGCTCTTAATATTAAAATTTCCATTTTAGAATCAGTAATAAAACCTTTAATATGTTCTTGCATAATGGCTTTAGTAATAATCTACACTTTCAAATCTCTTTCTTTAGTAATATTTAATGATATTATAGTAACAATAGTCTCACTATTATTAGGTGGTATAGTATATTTACTTATGTTATCAATAACTAAAACTCTAAATATAAAATCAATTGTACAAGAGATAAAAAACAGCTAACCTTTTAACATTAATAATCATATAAAAATATAGCAAAAGAGAGAATTATTATATATAATAA
>JADWMM010000033.1 GCA_015978205.1 Alkaliphilus sp. NP8
TTTTATTATCTATTCACCTAATACTTGCTTTTGTATTTTTTTCCCTGTTGGTGTAGCTGCTAAACCTCCTAAAGCAGTTTCTCTTAATTCGAAAGGTAAATCTCTCCCTACTCTATACATTGTTTCAACTACTTCATCAAAAGGTATAACGCTTGTTACACCTGCCAATGCCATTTCTGCACAAATCAAAGCATTTGCTGCTCCTATTGCATTTCTACTTTGGCAAGGAGCTTCTACAAGTCCAGCTATAGGATCGCAGACTAACCCTAATATATTATTAATACATTTAGAGGCAGCATGTAAGCTTGCTTCTGGACTACCTCCCATAATTTCTACAATTGCTGCTGCTGCCATTGCGGCTGCCGAACCTGTCTCTGCTTGACAACCACCTTCCGCTCCAGCTACTGTAGCATTTTTAGTTATTATCATTCCAACAGCACTTGCTGTAATAATAGCATCTATCAAATCATCGTCAGTTAAGTTAAATTCTTCCTGGAGAGGAATTAAAGTTCCTGGCAAAATTCCACTTGAACCAGCAGTAGGTGCAGCTACTATTTTTCCCATTGATGCATTTACTTCTAAAACTCCCATAGAACTACTAATAGCTTTCGACATAAGTGAGCCGCATACTGGCTTATTAGTTTTGCTTCTCTCATGAATTTTTTTAGCTTCTCCGCCTATTAATCCACTTACAGATTTAATATCTTTAGTTAAAGCACTATTAACTGCAGATTTCATAATATCTAAGCTTTCTTTTATATTACCTCTAATTTTTTCTTTAGGAGCTCCAGATATTTGTGCTTCTTTTTCTAACATAACTTCATGAATTTTTTTATTATATTTATTACATACTTCTAATAATTCTTGTCCATTTGTAAAGTTCATAAAATTTCACCTATCCTTATTATATTAACCTGATAGCTATTAATTTTTATACTTATATACTTAACTCATTTAGTTAATATTAACTAAATAAGCTTCTGGAACCTCTGGTATTGTTTTTTTAATATATGAAACTATTTCATGACTTATTTTGTCATCAGTCTCTATAATCATAAATGCATTTTGACCTTTAGAATATCTATATACTCTCATAAAGGCAATATTTATATCGTAAAGTGCTAAAACCGCAGTCGTTTTTGCTATAACTCCTGGTTTATCTTCATGCGAAATAATTAATGTATCGTATTCTCCTGTAAACTTTATTTTTAAGCCATTTATTTCTGTTACTACAATATTTCCCCCACCAATTGAAGATCCCATTAATGTTATCTCTTCTCCATTGCTTTTTTGTAAAATTATTTTAGCAGTATTAGAATGAACCTCTCCTAAATCTTCTTCTTGAAAACTATATTCTATGCCTTTTTCCTTTGCTAATTCAAAGGAATTTTTTATTCTTTCATCATCTGGATCAAACCCTAAGATTCCTCCTACCAAAGCCTTATCTGTTCCGTGTCCTCTATAAGTTTTAGCAAATGATCCATGCAGTAAAAAATTTACTTTTTTAATATCTCCTTCTGCCATTTTATACGCTGCTTTTCCAATTCTGCAGGCACCAGCAGTATGAGAACTAGAAGGTCCTATCATATTAGGGCCAACAACATCAAATATACTAAAATCTTTCATGTTTTTCTCTCCTAACCAATAAAAAATTTGCTCTTAATACAAAATAAGTGGTCATACATTAGTTAGCATGACCACCTTTTAGTAGAATTATTTAGTTACGGCTATTGCTTCTATTTCTACACCCACATCTTTAGGTAATCTAGCAACTTCAACGCACGCTCTTGCAGGTTTATGTTCAGTGAAGTAATTTGCATATATTTCATTAATACTACCGAACTCATTCATGTCTTTAACAAACACTGTAGTTTTTACTACATCGTTAAGTGTAAGACCTGCATCTTCTAAAATTGCTTTTAAATTTTCTATTGCTCTTTTAGTTTGATCTTGAATATTACCTGGAACAATTTCCATTGTATCTGGATCTAAAGGCATTTGTCCAGAAACAAAGAGTAGGTTGTCCACTTTTACCCCTTGAGAATATGGTCCTATTGCTGCTGGTGCCTTATTAGTATTAATTATTTTCATTACTTATATTCCTCCCTTTTCATTAATTCTTATTTCATCAAGATAATTATATACAGTGTATCTAGATACACATAATATTTTTGCAACGTAATCAATTGCTCCTTTAATTAAAAAAGCTCCTTTTTCATTTAACTTTTTAACTACATTTACTTTTTCCTCTTTACTCATATAAGCAACTGGCTTGCCAGTAGATTCTATTGTTGAAGATACAATATTTACAAGAACATCGTTTACACTATTAGAATCAAAATCTTCTAAGCTAACTTCTGCATTTACATCAGTTTGTACTAATTCATTTAAAGCATTTTTAGCTAATACAAATTGAGAGATGTCTATATTAATACATAAACAACCTATAATTTTTTCTTTTTCATCTCTGATAAAAGTAGTAGAAGACTTTAATATACGACCATCAGAACTTTTGTTTTTGTAATTTAAAATATTATCTACATTATCATCTTTAGTCAAAGCTTTTATTCCTACATCTAACATAGGGCTACCTATGGATCTGCCAGTTATATTCCCATTTTTTATTGCTACTATTGATTTTTTATTGCCATTTATTTCATGCAAGACTACTTCACAGTTTTTACCTAATGTTTCAGCTACGCTATTTACTAATGGCACAATGCTTTTTAATATTGGATGTATATTTTTTTCCATATATTCCTCCATAAACAAGTATATGTATTATATACTTTATTCTAATTTTTAATTTATGTCAATATTTAATATTTCTGCATCTTTCCAAATTTTTTCTAAATTATAAAATTGTCTATCTTCTTTATAAAAAATATGAATAACTATATCACCATAATCTAATAATACCCATCTTTTAGAATTATGTCCTTCTTTACTAATTAACTCTATATTCTCTTCTGAAAGTTCATCTTCTATTTCATCTACTATAGCTTTAACTTGTCTTAAAGATGAAGCACTTGCTATAACAAAATAATCGCATACAGAAGAAATATTATGAACATCTAGAACTACAGGATCTTCTCCTAGTTTATTATCTATACACGTTAATATTTTTGAAATTATATTTATTTGCTCCTTTTCCATTTAAACCCTCCATTCAAATCATTACATGAAAAATTTGGCTAAAGTAGTTAGATACATTATATAAGTAACCAACATTAATAATCCTGCTCTTCTACCTATCTTTCTTGAAGAAATTCCTCCAAGTATTAATATTACCATTAACAGCAATGATACAGGTAGATCTAAGTATAACGTCTGTGGAATATTATAAATTTTATTTCCTAACATAACGTTTTGATAACTAGTAACAATACCTGCTTCTCCTATTTTAGATGAAATTCCAAGAACCATCAATATATTAAGAGTATTAGCACCTAAAATATTGCCTACAGATATTCCTTGTTCTCCTTTTAACACTGAACTAATAGCAGTTATAAGCTCGGGAAGCGAAGTACCTAAAGCTATTAAGGTTAAACTTATAACTTGCTCAGGAATTTTAAGAAGTCTAGCTATGTCAACACCACTTCTTACTAACATTTCTGCACCTATGACTATTAGCAAAGCTCCACCAATAAATTTTATTATGTTTTTTAAAACTTCATTATTTGATGAGCTAATACTTACACCTATATTAGAACTTCTTTTCGATTCACTTTTTAACTCTAATATATTAACTATTATGTAAATAACAAATAGAATTAAAAGTATATTTCCTTCACTACTAGTAATTATTGTATCCTTTAAAAAAATAAGTAAAACTATTGCGCTTAATAACATAAAGTTGCCTTTTATAAAAAAGCTTTTTCTGTTTATTTTAATAGGAGATAAAATAGTTACTACTCCTAGCACTAATCCTATATTACATATAGTAGACCCTATAACATTCCCTATAGCTATATCATAATATTGATTATAAGTAGCTATAGAAGAAACTAACAACTCAGGAAGAGTCGTAGCAATACTTACTATAGTTGCTCCTATTAATACGCTGGGAAGCCCTGTTATTTTAGCTACCCACACTGATGATTCAACAAACCAGTCTCCACCCTTAATTATAATTATCAAACTTAAAGTAAACATAAAAAAAAGAATCAAAATACTCATGAAAATATCCTCCTCTAGCAGTCTATACTCTAATACACGAAAGCTCATGTAATAATATATTTACTAGATTAGAAGATATGAGTATTTTTTATCTTTTATTTATCTAAATCTTGTCCAATTACAATATTTAAGTCAACTTCTTCATTATTATTTTTCTCAACTAATTTATCTATTCCTAATTTTTCCTTAATATACTCTGCTTCTTTTTTATAAGCTTTTTTATATTCAATAAAAGATATATCTACTGAATTGTTTTTATAATTACCCACTTTATAAATATCAAAACCAAGCTCTTCAAGTTTATCAGAATATAAGCCAGCTATTCCATTAACTCCACATCCATTTAAAACCTGTACATTAACATTGAAAGAAATGTTTTTATCATTTAAATACATTTTTTTAAGCTCTTTTATATCAGAATCGCTTGTTACATAATAAGATATACCATTGATGTTTTTAGGTGTTCCTCCTAAAGTAGTCGTACTTAAATTCTCAGTTTCTATAAACATATTTGTAAGACCTAAAGACATCATTTTACTTTTTGACATATCTGTATTTATATTGTCATAAATTATATTTAAAAGTTTAGGAACCTTTAAAACTGTGGCTGGAGAAATAGCTTGATCTACCAAGGCTTTTAGAAACTCTTGTTGTGCATTTATTCTGCCTAAATCTTGAGTTGCATATCCTTTTCTAAAACGCATAAACTGTACTGCTTCATCTCCATTCAACACCTGCAGACCTTTTTTAATATCTATATTCAACGGAGGATCAGAATAAGGATCATTATATTGCATATCTATTGGCACATCTATCTCTACGCCACCTAAAGTGTCTACAACCTCTGCAACAACATTATAATTTATACCTATATAATAATCAATATCTATGTTTAATAAATCCTCTATAGTTTCTACCAAAAGTTCTGGTCCTCCATACGAATGAGCATGATTAATTTTAGTATAGTTATCTTTACCAGGAATTCGAACTCTAGCATCTCTAGGAATTGAAATAACTACAGGGTTTTCTTTATCAGGATCTATACTAACTAACATAATACTATCCGATCTAGTATTTTTACTTGTATTATTTGCTGAGTCTACACCAAATACTAATATATTACTTCTCTCTTTACCTTTTTTAACCCACTGTAATATATTAAAGGATTCATCATTTTCATTTGAATTAAATGGATTTGCATTATATGCGTTTAAAAAACTTCCTGTAAATAGAATAATACCGATAATTATAATTAAGGTTAATCTATTTTTTCTGTTTTTTCTTTTTCGTCTCATAGTTCACCTCTATAGTTCTATTAGTAAAGAATTTCTAGCTTCAATAGTGTTTAAATGCAGTAATCCCTCTAAAGATAAAACATATTTTATGGTATTGTTTAAAGCTTGTAAGACTGCTTTATTTAAATCTTCATAAGCAACCTTTCGCAACTCTTCTACTCCATGATAAGTTCTATTTTCTTCTATAAAGTCTGCTAGATAAATAATCTTTTCTAATTTACTCATTTTTTCTCTACCTGTTGTATGGTATTCTATTGCATTTAAAATATCATCATTTTGAATATTAAATTCTGTTTTAGCTATATGAGCAGCCACCTTACCATGTAAGAGCTGATAAGCATTTATCATAATTTCATCTGCATATAAATTATTATTAGTCATATATTCATTCAACTGTTTCTGGGAAAAATTCTTTGCATAATCGTGTAATAAGGCTGCTATATATGCAGATTTTTCATCTTCATTATATTTTTTTGCTAAATTCACAGCAGCTTTCATTACTCCTAAAGTATGTATATATCGATGTTCTGACACATTTTCCTTCAAGCTATTTTGAATTCTATCAATTTTATACTTTTCCATTATTATAACCCCTGCTCCATATACAATTTATTTTCAAGTATATATTTTTCTACCTCTTCAGGCAATAAGTATTTTATGGAATTATTTTTTTTAATTCTTTCTCTCACATCTGTTGATGAAATCTCTAAAATCGGTATTTCTACCTTAGTAACATTTGCATTATATTTTGTTTTATATAATTCTATCTTTTCATTTAATAGTTTGCTATTATTTATACTTCTTGTCATAACAATAAAGTTAGTTGAATTTAAAAGTTCATCATATTTCTTCCAAGTTTCAATATTTATAAAAGCGTCGTCTCCTGTAATAAAGAAGATATCTACTTTATTATTATAATACTTCTTTAATTCCTTAATCGTATCTATTGTATAAGATGTTTTTTGTTTATTTACCTCTATAGTAGAAACTTCAAAATTACTATTTTTTTTAGTTGCTAATTTAACCATATCTACTCTTTTAAAACTGTCAGTTATTAAACTCTGATTTTTATGAGGAGGTATTCCTGCAGGTATAAATATAATCTTATCTAGATTAAGTTTATCTAAAGCAGTTTCTGCAATAAACAAATGTCCATAATGAATAGGATCAAATGTACCACCTATTATTCCTATCTTATGTTTTAAAAATTTATTTGAATTTTTGTGTTCATCCACTTTACTAACTCTCCTTATACTATAAAAAAGCCAGTGACAAAGCACTAGCCTTTTGGTATTTCTATTTTAGGATTTTCATGATTCTTACGATATATAACAAACTTATTACCGATGGCCTGTACAAATTCTGCTCTTAATGACTCTGCTATTTGGTTTGCTGCATCTTTAGCATCTAGTAAACTTGTTTCTAAAACAGTTACTTTCACCAATTCTCTAGAATCTAAAGCTAAATCTAATTGTTCTAAAAATGCATCTGTTATACCAGATTTTCCTATTTGAGTAATAGGTTTTATCCCGTTAGCCATACTTCTTAAATAACTTCTTTCTTTTCCTTTTAACATTACTTTACTCCTTTGTATTTAAACTTTGTATTTATAATTATATTATATACTGAGAATTAGCTTTTTCTAATTAAAATACTCAAACTCAATATCATATATTTTTACTAAATCACCTTCAGAAATTCCACTTTCTTTTAATTTATCGATGACACCTCTATTTCTTAATACTTTTTGGAAATAACTTATAGAGTCCATATCATCAAAATTAGTAGATTTGATTAGTCTTTCTAAGAATTCCCCTTCTACTATATATACATCATCTTCTTTTGCAACTACAAAGTGATACTTATCTCTTTTTTCTTCATATTTATATACTTTTTCTTGTTTTACTGGTTCTTCTTTTGGCGCTAAGGCTTCTAACTCCTTTAACTTCTTAGAAACATAATTTAAAAGTTCATCTAAACCTTGGTTAGTAGCAGCTGAAATAGGGAATACTTCTATCCCTTTATCATTAAGTGTAGATTTTAATTTATTAAGATTATCTTCAGCGCCTGGTATATCTGTTTTGTTAGCTGCAATAACCTGAGGTTTTTCTGCAAGCTGTTCATTGTATAAATGTAATTCTGAATTAATCTTTTCAAAATCTTCTAAGGAATCTCTACCTTCTATTCCTGAAACATCAAGTACATGAATAAGTAGCTTTGTACGTTCAACATGTCGTAAAAATTCATGGCCAAGTCCAGTACCTTCGTGTGCTCCTTCTATTAATCCAGGTATATCAGCTAGAACGAAACTATCACCATGCTTTGTTTTAACTACACCAAGATTAGGTTTTAAGGTTGTAAAATGATAATTTGCTATTTTAGGTTTGGCACTAGTTACTACAGATAATAATGTGGACTTTCCAACATTAGGAAAACCTATAAGACCTACGTCTGCTATAAGCTTTAGTTCTAATATCACTGTAAACTCTTGTCCAGCTTCTCCAGCTATTGCAAATCTAGGAGCTTGTCTTACAGAATTTTTAAAATGAGTATTTCCTTTTCCACCTTTTCCACCTTTTGCTACAATAACTTTATCGTCATTTATAGTCAAGTCTGCTATAATTTCTCCAGTTTTCTCATTTTTAATAGTAGTTCCTGGTGGTACCTTAAGTATTAGATCTTCGCCATCTTTACCAAACATATTTTTATTTCTACCATCTTCACCATTAGTAGCAACGTAATGTTTTTTATATCTGAAGTCCATTAAGGTTCTCATTCCCTCATCTACTTGGAATACAATGTCGCCACCTTTTCCTCCATCCCCACCAGCTGGTCCTCCTGCTGGAACATATATCTCTCTTCTAAAGGCAACAGCACCGTCGCCACCTTTTCCTGATTTTAAATGTATTTTCGCTTTATCAATAAACATATAATCACCCTTAATAATTACTATAACGTAATTTTCTATATATCATAATTATAATTAATATAATTATATACTCTTCACTATTTTACCATTTCATTATATCAATAATACTATTCATGTCAACTAAATTTAGTATAACCAACTAATTATGAGAAAAAACATGCAACTTATAAATTATAAAGTAAAGTTTCTATAACAATAAAAAAACCGCCTTAGGCGGTTTTTTTAGTTAGCAGTTGCAGCACTTTCTCTTGGATAAATACTTACCTGCTTTTTATCTTTACCTTTTCTTTCAAACTTAACTACTCCGTCTACTTTTGCAAAAAGAGTGTCGTCAGATCCTCTACCTACGTTAACACCAGGATGAACTTTTGTTCCTCTTTGTCTTACTATAATGTTTCCAGCAGTAACGAATTGTCCGTCACCTCTTTTAACACCTAGTCTTTTAGAGATACTGTCACGACCGTTTTTGGAACTACCTACTCCTTTTTTACTAGCAAATAATTGAAGGTCCATTTTAAATAACATAACTTACACCTCCTCATCAAAAATTTCAACGTACTCTGAATAGCTTTGTTGGATATTTTTCAATCCTAAAAGCATTGTATCAATTAAGAGCTTTGTATCATATAACTCTTTTTCTTTTAAATTCATTGGTAACTTACATTCAAGATAACCGCTTTTCATTTCATGTTCGATAGCTATATTCGCTATTTCATAAAGTGATAATACTGTAGTTTGAGTCAAAACTGAAACTGCAGCACAAACGATATCTTCACCAGGATCTGCTGCACAAGCATGTCCTTTTACTGTAAATTTGTCAATATTTCTTTTATCATTTCGATAAATATATATTGAAATCATAAGTTACATCCTAAGCATTGATTTTTTCAACTACTAATTTTGTATAAGGTTGACGATGACCTTGTTTCTTTCTATAATCCTTCTTAGGCTTATATTTGAAAACTATGATCTTCTTACCTTTTCCTTGCTCAGCAACCTTAGCTTCAACTTTAGCACCATCAACTACTGGATTACCAACAGTTAATTTACCATCTTTTGAAACTGCTAATACACTATCGATAGTTACTACATCACCTTGATTAGCATCTAACTTTTCCACAAATAGTGTATCTCCTTCTTGAACTCTATATTGCTTTCCACCTGTTTCAATAATTGCGTACATTAATTACACCTCCCTGACCCAAACTCGCCGAATGCTAGGTACTTACGTTTAAAACCCGATTCGTGCGGCTACTTACAGATATATATAATATCACACTAATAATATACTGTCAATTACTTAGATTTACTTTTTTCTAATAGTTTCTGAATAGTTTCCATATTTCCCATAGATTTTACTACCAGATCATTATTGTGTAAAGAGTGATTAGAAATTATATACAGTTTTAACTTAGTCTTATTTTCTATTTCTCCCAATATATATTCTTCTTTTTGCAAAGCATCTAATAAAGTTGGGTGAACTTCAAATATAACAGCCTCTGAATTAGTATGTACACTTATTCTATTTGCTTCTTTTTCCAGTTTATTTAATATTGTATTCTCATTTAATATTTTTCCAGTTCCTTCGCAAGAAACACATGTTTTTTGAAGCAATGAATCTAATCTATTTCTGACTTTTTTTCTAGTCATTTCAACTAATCCTAAGTTTGTTATTCCTAATACTTTAGTTTTCGTTCTATCTTTACTCAAAGCATTTTCAAATGTATTGAGAACTTTATGTTCATCCTCTTCATTTATCATATCTATAAAGTCAATTATAATAATGCCACCTACATCTCTAAGTCTTAATTGCTTGGCAATTTCAATAGCAGCTTCTAAATTAGTCTTTAAAACTGTATCCTCTAAATCTGTTTTCCCTACATATTTTCCTGTATTTACATCAATAACAGTTAAAGCTTCTGTAGTGTCTATAACAATATATCCACCACTTTCTAACCATATTTCTCTATCTAAGGATTTGTTAATCTGTGACTGTATTTTATAATGTTCAAATACATCAACAGCTTTTTCATCATAATAAGAAACTCTATTCTTTAAAGGTGGTGATATTAATTCTACCAAATCAACTGCACTTTTATATTCTTCAAAATCATTTATTATAAACTCATCTATTTTTTTACTAAATATATCTCTAACAGTTTTATTAATTAAATCAAAATCTTTATAGATTAACCTTGGAGCAAATCCTAGTTTTTTTTCTTTTTCAATTTTTTGCCACAATTTAAGCAGAAATTTTATATCTTCTTTGAAATCTTCTTTAGTTTTCCCTTTAGCAACAGTTCTAAGGATTACACCCATATTTTTGGGCCTTATTTCTTCAATTTCATCTCTTAACCTATCTCTTTCTTCTGAAGAGCATATTTTTCTAGATACTCCTGTATATTTACTATTGGGCATTAAAACTAAATATCTGCCAGGCAGTGTTATATTAGTTGTTACTTTAGCACCTTTACTTCCAATAGGTTCTTTAATTACCTGCACTATTATTTCTTGGCCTTGCTTTATAACATCTTTTATTGATATATCTTTATATTCTTCTTTATCCTTGTTATAAAAATCCTGTCCTAGAGCATCTTTAACATAAAGAAAACAATTTTTTTCTAATCCTACATCCACAAATGCAGCCTGCATTCCTGGAAGAACATTAACAACTCTTCCTTTGTAAATATTACCAACTATTCGCTTATTATTACGTCTTTCAATATATAACTCAACAAGCTCTGCATTTTCTACAATAGCTAATCTATTTTCACTAATCCCTGCATTTACTATAATCTGATTCATATAATCAACCCCTCATTTATTTCCTATATAGTATTTATATTATCTATGGGAGTTATATACTTTCCTTCTTTTTCCTTAAATAAATCTAATCTTTGAATTCTAGTACTATCTGATTCTATAGATATATCTGTTAGTTCACATATTTTATATATAACTACTTCCGGTTTTAAATTACTTTCACTTCCAGCTGCTAGATGCATTTTCAAAATAATTTCATTACCCTTAACATCAAAAACATCTATTGATTTAATCATAGGTTTTATGTTAATTTCACGAAATTCTGGTTTTTTATTTTTTCTACGTGATTTATTCTTTTTCTTCTTTAATTGAATTATAGATTCTTGCTTAAGAAATTGCTTGATATACTCTTCTATTTGTTCTTTAGAATCCGGCTCTTTAGATTCTAATTTCATTATATAAGTAGAACTTGAAATAACCGACATTAAAGACTTCTCTTTACTGTCAATTATTACACTTTTTATTAATTTTAATCCTTCTGGAAGAGAATTATTTAAACTTTCCATAAAAGTATCAGCATCAACCTTATCACTTAACTGTATATCAATATACTCACCTTTACTTGCAACTCCTACACTTAATGCAGTAGCAAAGGCCATAATAGGTCTAGGATTAAATCCTTGTGTATAAGCCACAGGTATATTAGCTCTCCTAACAGCTCTTTCAAAAACTCTTATTAAATCTAAATGAGAAATAAATACCATATCTCCTTCTTTGTAAAATCTAGAACGTACGGTTATCATTAGCATACTCCCCCTGTAAATATTTGATTAACTCCACAACCAGCACAGCTTGTCCTACAGTTAGCTGTAACTTTTTCAGCTTTAGCGTTTTTATTTTCTCTTATTAAAAATTCCTTGCTAACTCCTACATCAATATGATCCCAAGGGAATATTTCATCGTATTCTCTACGTCTATTAGCATAAAACGCAGGGTCTATACCTGCTTTTTCAAATACATTCATCCATTTATCATAATCGAAATGTTCTATCCAACCATCGAATTTACAGCCTTCTTCTACTGCTATTTCAATAACTTTAGAAAGTCTTCTATCGCCTTTAGCAAATACTGCTTCTAAAAAGCTGGTTCTTGATTCGTGATAATTAAATGTAATATTTTTATGTCTAACCTCCGATACTAACAACTTATGTTTTTCATTTATTTCATCTAATGTTATCTGTGGCTCCCATTGGAAAGGTGTAAAAGGTTTAGGTACAAAAGTAGAAGCACTTACAGTAACATTTAGTCTTTTACCTCTTTTTTCTTTTGGAACTTCATAATATTTATCTATTACTGTATATGCCAGGTCTTTAATTCCTAATAAGTCTTCGTCTGTTTCAGTCGGTAATCCTATCATAAAGTATAGCTTCACATTACTCCATCCTGAAGAAAATGCATTTTCAGAAGCGTTAACTAAATCTTCTTCTGTTATTCCTTTATTAATAACATCTCTAAGCCTTTGAGTACCAGCTTCTGGTGCAAAAGTTAATCCTGTTTTTCTAACTTTTTGTATCTCTTCAATTAACTGTAAAGAAAAATTATCTAATCTTAAAGATGGTAGTGATATACCTATTTTTTTACTTCCATATTCATCTATTAAATGACGAACTAACTTTTCAAGCTCACTGTAATCACTTGTACTTAAAGATGCTAATGAGATTTCATCGTACCCTGTGTTTAAAACTAAATTTTTAACTATGTTCTGTAATCTATCAAAGGATTTTTCTCTTACTGGTCTGTATATAATTCCAGCCTGACAGAAACGACAGCCTCTAATACATCCACGGAAAATCTCCATCATAATTCTATCATGAACAATATCTAGATAAGGAACTATTAGTTCTTCTGGATAAAACGAATCATCTAAATTATTAATTACTCTTTTACGTATAGTCTTTGGTAGATTTTCAAATTTAGGGTTTATACTCTTAACTGTATTATCTTCATTATATTCAACAACATAAAGAGCTGGAACATAAACACCTTGAATTAATGCAGCTTTCTTTAAAAATTCTAATTTATCATAGTTACCTTTGTTAAAATTATTATATAAATCTGTAACTTCTATAAGTACTTCTTCAGCTTCTCCTAATATTGCTATGTCAACAAAATCAGCTATTGGTTCAGAGTTATATACACAAGGGCCACCTACAATTACAAGCGGATCATTATTTCCTCTATCTTTACTATAAATAGGCACATCTGCCATCTTTAGCATATTTAATATGTTAGAATAGCTTAACTCATACTGTAGAGTGAAACCTATAAAATCAAAGTTTCTAATAGACTGTCTACTTTCTAGACCAAATAAAGGAATGTTATTTTTCTTCATTTCTTCTTCCATATCTATAGCCGGAGCAAAAACTCTTTCACAAAAAATATTTTCTTCATTGTTTAATAGTCCGTATAAAATCTGCATACCTAAATGGCTCATACCTACTTCATAAACATCCGGAAAACAGAAGGCAAAACGAATTGTATCTTCATTTACGGTTTTATGTACACTGTTTAGTTCATTACCTAAATACCTTGCAGGTTTTTCTACTTTATATAGTAAATTTTCAATTTGTAATTTTTCCATTGTATTACTCCCTTCAAAACTCTTCATATGTTTTAATTTCTTTATCTATATAATAACATAATAAACTTAAAAATATTTATTCTCTTATTTCCTATTTGAATCAATCTGTAATAAATCTGCTAAAGTTGTAGTATTAGAATCGTGCTTAATAATAGCATCTATAATTTGGCTTTCTGATATGCTTCCTATAACCTTTCCATTATTATTCATAACAGTAATAATATAATACTCTTCTAAGTTAAATTCATCAAATATTTTTTTAATATTTATAAATTCCATAGCTATTATGTGCTTAGAAGGCATAGTTCCTTGACTAAATAAAGATTTTTTTTTCAAAACAAGATTTTTTATAAATACATAATTTGATCTTCCTTTTTCTTTTTTATTTAAAAACGTTATATATATAGCTAATGCACTTAAAAAAATATATTCTACATTATAAACTAATGTTAAATATATTCCAATACTAAATAATAAAATACATATAAAATATCCTATTTTTATAACTATTGCAGTTGCCTTTTTAACACCTATATAATAACCTATAATCCCTCTAATAATTCTTCCACCATCTAATGGTAGCATAGGCACTAAATTAAATAAACCTATAGTTAAATTAGTAGTCAAAAAAAACTGTACTATATTATTATAAGTAATATTGAATATATTACTTATAATAATAGTAATAATAACTAATAAAAAGTTTAATAAAGGACCTGCTAAAGAAATGAAAATTTCTGCTTTAGAATTATTTTCAATATCACCTTGAAACTTAGCTACTCCACCAAATATAAATAGTTTTATCTCATCAATTTTTATACCATAATAGTTGCACATATAACAATGAGCTAATTCATGTGCTAAAACAATTATAATCAATATTAATAAATTTAAAAAGTAATTAGAAAACATACTGAAAATCAGTATAAAAAAAATAAAAAGACTAATTTTAATTTCTATATTAAATATATTAAATAACTTCATTTACATTTACTCCACACACTATAGCTGTTTCGTACTAAAGTTTATGTATTTAATTGGATCTGTAGGTTCGTCTCGATTCCATATTTCTAATAATAATTTTTCAGATGTACTCCCTATTATTTGTCCCTTTTCTACTCTTTCATTTAACTCTAAATAATTATAGCCAACATATTTATATACGGATACAAGCTCTCCTTTATGCTTTATAATTATATAGTTTCCTACTGCTTTATTAGATCCTATATCAATTATAACACCATCGTCTATAGAATAAATATCTTCTCCTTCATTAGTATCAAAGATTATTCCCTTTGATACATTCGATGTATTACCGATGTTTTCATTAAAATATGCAGATATTTCTCCATATACTGGAGGTACAAAGTTTTGTTCTAATTCATCCTCTATTTTTATTGCTTCTACAGCTTTGTTTCCAATCGATGCTACATAAGTAGGAATTTTTTTGACTTCTTTAATATAATTTGTAATATTAGATTCATGACTTATATTATATTTAACATATTCCAAAGCTGTATTAGTAGGTTTGAAATCTAAAATTTGAATTACCATAACTAATCCTACTATTATAACTGATGCAGCAATTCTTATAACTGTTCTACTAATCCAATTATTAAGTTTATTTGAATTATTGTATGATTTTCTTTTCATAATCAAATTATTAAAAGAATTAGATCTGTTTTTTCCTGTAATCATATATTATACCAACTCCATTCTTATTGCTTTAGTATAATATATTTGTTACTTAGAAATTTTATTACTTTTACATGTCGTTATATATTGACTAAAAGCTTTTTTGTTTAATAGTAGGACTATATTTTTTTGCAAAAAAACATGAGACAAAAGAGAAGTTTTCTATAAAATACAATTCTAAAGCTGTAATTTATAGATATATTATCTCTTGTCTCATTAATACATTAATTGAAAAATATATATTTAACGACTTCCATCTTTCATTTTTTTTATGGGAATATTAGCAACTAAAGCAGGTACGGTTGATTCATCACAATCTCTTTTAGTTTTAGTTAATTTTATATCTAAACCTTCTTCATCAATTTCCATATAATCTGAAATAACTTTAATTATATCTCCTTTAACCATATCTAGAAATTGAGGACTACAATTTGCTCTGTCATGAACTAAAACTAGTTTTAATCTCTCTTTTGCTACATTTTTACTTGTTTCAGATCCTCGATTGAAAAATTTAAATAAATCCATATTAGACCCTCACCCCCCTATATTACTTAGCTAAGCCAAAAATTTTTTTTAATTTACTCATAAAACCTTCTTCAGATTCCATATTCATAAAAGGAACTTCTTCTCCTATAATCCTTTTAGTAATATTTCTATATGCTTGTCCAGCCATTGAGTTTTCATCTGTAACTGCTGGCTCTCCCTTATTAGTAGATACCACTATAGCCTCATCATCAGGTATTACCCCTAACAAATCAATAGCTAAAATATCAATCATATCTTCAATATTCATCATATCTCCTCTTTTAACCATATCTGCTTTAATACGATTAATAATTAATAGTGGATCTCTTATTTCAGATGATTCAAGCAAACCAACAATTCTATCTGCATCTCTTACTGCAGATATTTCAGGAGTTGTTACTACAACTGCTCGGTCTGCACCTGCAATTGCATTTTTAAATCCTTGCTCTATACCAGCAGGACAGTCTATTAAAACATAATCAAATTTTTCTTTTAACTCTGATGAAAGCGTTTGCATTTGTTCTGTGTTTATAGCATTTTTATCTCTAGTCTGTGCTGCAGGTAATAAATACAACCCTTCATACCTTTTATCCTTTATTAAAGCTTGTTTTAATCTACAGACACCTTGAACAACATCTACAATATCATAAACAATTCTGTTCTCAAGTCCCATTACCACATCTAAATTTCGTAATCCTATATCTGCATCTACAACAACAACCTTATAGCCTAACTGTGCTAATCCAGTTCCTAAATTAGCTGTAGATGTTGTCTTACCTACCCCTCCTTTTCCAGAGGTTATTACAATAACTTCACCCATAGATCTTCCCCCTCATCTTATGTATCATTCATTATATAGTGTTTATTATTTTAGCATTGCTTTTTAGTTAAATAAGGCTCAATATATATCATATTATCTTTTACTCTAGCTAATTCTGGAGTTCTAGGTTTTTCGTAATCTCCATCTGGAGGTCGTGTTATAATATTCGAAATTCTAAGCTGTGTAGGGTCTAAATAAAAAGCGGCTACACAGGCATTAACATTTCCGTTTGATCCAGCATGAGCTGTTCCTCGTAAGCTTCCCATAACAACAATATTACCATAGGCTACTATTTGGGCTCCTGGATTAACATCTCCTAATACAACTACATTACCTTCGTATTTTATATTTTGACCTGATCTTAAAGTTCCTTGAATGAATTTGGTTTTACCTTCATTTATCCCTGCAAAAACTTCTACAATTGAATTGTCTTTGTCTAAGCTCTCTTTTTCTTCTGGCTTTAAAACATGTATTTTATATCTTGTTGCCATTAATTCTTCTAGTTCTTCTTTTTCATGAGGTTTTAGAGTATCACAGTGTATATCAAAAATTTTTGCACCTTTAAAAAAAGTTTGGGTTTTTTCAATTTTATGAATTAGCTGTGATTTAATAACTTCAAAATCATGTTGTGGCTTAATATAAATCAAAATTCCTTTTTTAGTTCCTTTAAACTCTATAACATTTTCCTGGATCAATAGTATTACCTCCACAAACCTATTGGTTATAATTATAAATTCGATATAAATTATATAAATCCTTCTTTATATAAAATAAAAAATTAAAAGTGTTAAAATTTATTAATAAAAACAGGTTGACTTCTATGGAAGCAACCTGTTTTTATTACTGAATTTTTCATTTTCATCAGTTGCATTAAGTCCCATATATTCTGCTACAATTTCTCTAAATATAGGGGCACCATAGCCTCCAGACCCACCTTGTGGAAGAAGAATAGATATTGCAATCTGAGGATCATCATAAGGAGCAAATCCAGTAAACCAAGTGAAGTTATCGTAATCCTCTTTATATTGATCAATGGTTTTATCATTAATATTAGGGTTTAATTCTTTAATAGCCTTCCTCATAACATATGCATCGTCCACATATTTAGGGTTATCTTTATTTTCTTCTTTAATCTCTGTCATTTTAACCTCTACATCATTAAGTAAAACTCCAAAATTCGATAAATGTTTTTTAAGATATTCTACTTCATCTATCGGAGGAATTTTACCAGATTTTTCAGCAGTACCAGTCTTAGCTGCTACCCCCACTGGTAATTGATTAAGATAAAACCTAGCTGAACCTGTTGTTGTAACTTCGTGCATTCCAATTCTTATTTCATCTAAATTAGCATAATCATTTAGTTCTATTCTCTCAATTAATTCTGGTGGAAAGTTTTCAATATTTCCATCTTTAACAGACTTAATTTTATCAACTGTACTCACTTTGTATCTATATCCATCATTCGCTACAATGGCCATATAATTTGCCATTTGAATAGGAGTATATGAGTGCTCACCTTGACCTATAGAAAAATTCATAGTATCTGCAATACTCCAACTTGCTTGATTAAAATAACTATATTTTATAACATCTGTATATATATTTACCATTTCTTCCTTTATTCCTAATTCTATCATCCTATTTATTATAGTTCCTCTAGATGGATTTTCTTCAGTCCAGCTTAGAATTTCATCTATTA
This sequence comes from Alkaliphilus sp. NP8, assembly GCA_015978205.1. Classification (GTDB taxonomy): domain Bacteria; phylum Bacillota; class Clostridia; order Peptostreptococcales; family Natronincolaceae; genus Alkaliphilus_B. The sequence continues at coordinate 18,547 of JADWMM010000033.1, forward strand.
TACTATCTAAATTATCTTCTTTTAAATCAACTTTTTCTGGATCTAAGTCATCTAAAGACAATTGTCTATTTAAATAATTTCTAAGCATAGCTTTAGTTACTTCTAGTTTTCTTTGGATACTAGGAACTCCACCAGACTTCTCTCGTGGTATATCTATTTCTATACCTGTTCGATCATTAAGTCCAAATTTCTTAGTATAATCGATTAATATTTGCGGTGTCATTTCTATTGGAAGTGGCTTGTTAGCACCATAATCATACCCTGTAGCTACAGAATAAAAATAATAGTTATTAGAATCTCTAACAGCTTCACTTAAATTTTGATATCCCATAGTTGTTCCTCGTTGATTCCATAACCAGTTACCAAACGAATGACCACCTATTCTAATATATCCTTTATCTAAAATCTCATAATCTGGACTAAGACCTTGCTCTAACCCTGCTAATCCTACTATCATTTTAAAGGTAGAACCAGGCTGTACAGCTGTACTTAAGGCCATATTTACCAATGGTCTCGGTGCTAAAGAATCCCTTTCATTCTCTGGCATCAAACTTTGCCAATCTGGTCCACTTATTACTGTAGAAAATAAGTTAGGATCATAGTCTGGATAACTCGTTAATGCTAATACTTCTCCTGTTTTAACATCAGTAACTACAACTGCACCAGATTTAGCGTTAGGTTTGACTTGAAAAGTATTTTTTCCCCATTTAGTTTCGTAAGTTCCACCAGTTCTAATGGCTTCTAATACATCTACTAAAACTTCTTGTGTTCTTTTCTGTAAATTAGCATCTATAGTTAAGTATAACGTATCTCCAGGGATAGGTTCTTTTCTTTCTAAAACCTCAACAAGTCTTCCGTTTGAATCCGCTAATACTTTTTGATATCCATCTTCACCCTTAAGGACATCTTCAAACTTATGCTCTAGACCTGTTTTCCCTATTAAATCGCTACGTCTATAATCTAATTCATTAATATATTTATCTATTTCATGTTGTTGAGAAATTTTACCAATATATCCTAATAAATGAGATGCTAATTTTCCTTCTGGATAATATCTAATAGATTCTATGGCTATGCTAACACCTGGAAAATCTAAAATTTTTTCTTCGATTTGGGCTACAGAAGTAGGTGAAATGTCTTGTGCTATTTTAACTGGATTGTATTGTAAATAACCACCACTTCGTATGTGTTGTCTAAAAACCATGATTTTTCTAGCATCTCCAAAAGAATATTGTTGGGGTATTTCATAACTTTCTCTTAGTATGCTAAAAGCTTCATTAGCGCTTATTTTCATATCTTCAAATCCGTAGCTTTTAAGCCAGTCTTCTTTATCTAGTTCATCACTAAATCTCCACCTAGTAGATTCTCTAATAGATATTGGTATTGTTAAATCTGGAATCTCTAATAATTTCAATTGAGCTTCATAAGGATCATCTTCTATTATATTATATCTTTCTTTTAGTATATCGAAAGCTTCTTTCCCGTTATCAATACCGACTAATCCATAAGTTTCTTTCCATTCATCTAAATCTATATCATAGGTAAAAGCATAATTCCCATCTTCTGTTTTTACTATTGGAAATTTATCGATATATTCATCATCATTTTTTTCTAATATATTTAGCAAATCTAATCCTATTTGATTAATCTTATAGTCATCTAGTTCATTTCTCATAATTTGAACAGTAAAACTAGGTCTATTTCCTGCTATTAAATTGCCATATTTATCTCTTATCTCCCCTCGTGGAGCAGTTATAGGAATCTCTTTGTAAATTCTATTTTCTGACTGTTCACGGTATTGCTCACCTTGAACTATCATCAGATGTGCTAATCTTAAAATTATTATGCTTATTATTATAATAAATACTAAAATAATAACATTATATCGATCTTTAAATTTTTCAGAAAACATTTTTATCACCTTTAATTAGTGGCTTTTTTCATTATTTTTGATTTTAATAATTTAGATACATAAAAATAAATAAATGGGGAGAAAATAGAATTATATAGTACTTCTATAAATAACATTTTTTTTATTATATCAAATAACTCAATTTTATAGCCCAATAAAAATATTAAAAGTAAATTTATTGTTTCATAAAATAGAGTTCCTACTGCTGTTAATATAAAAGGAATTAATAGATTCTCTTTAAATATCTTCTGATCCATCAACCCTACTACATATCCTATAATCATAAACATAAAAGCATTTAAACCTATTATTCTGCCTAAAATAATATCTTGTAAAAGACCAACAAAAAAACCTAAAGTTGCACCTTTATTTTTTCCCAAATATATTGAAAATGAAATAACAAGAATCAAAGCAGTATTAGGAACTACTCCGTATATTTCAAACCATTGAAATACTGTTGATTGTAATATTAAATTCAATATAATAATTAAGCTAATTATTATTAGTCTCACTACTAGTTCCCCTTTGTTTTTCTATCGTCATTATTTTATTACTAATACCTTAGTTATCCTTTTAAAATCTACTGAAGGCTCTACTTTAATTGTCTTCAATAAATTATCTTCCGATTTATCTACCTCTATAACTTCTCCTACCACAATTCCTTCAGGATAAATACCAAGCCCTGAAGTAATTATCTTATCACCCACTATTATATCAGCTAAAGGATCAAATAAATATCCTGTTATTTCATTATTAATACTTCCAGTAACTATACCCTGCAAACTACTATCTCTCATTATTTCAAAGCTAACAGAGCTATTACTGTCTATAATTGAAATAACTTTTGCCCAATTATCTCCTACTTCATATATTCTCCCTATAAGACCATCAGAGTTTAATACTATATTATCTTTTCTTATTCCTGCATTTTCTCCAGCGTTAATAGTAAATATATTAAACCAATTTCCTGGTTCTTTTCCTATTAAACTAGCAGAAATAGTATTTTGTTTGTCAGTATCTTCAATATAATTTAATGCATATTTTAAATTCTTTAATTCTTCTAGTTCTGTTCGCGTTATATTTAAGTCTAAAACTTCTTTCTTTAAAGATTCTACCTCTTCTTTTAATTCTTCGTTTTCAGTCTTCAAATTTTTCAAATTAGCTATCGAACTAATATTTTCTTCAACTTTATTAACTCCAGAATTAAATACATTTTGAACAGGTGTTATAATATTACCTACCCATTTTTCTACTACAGTAATATTTTCTCTTTGTTTACTAGTAACACCTGCTATTATAATGAGAATGATAGCGACAATTGCCACTATCATTAATGATTTACTTTTTGGTTTATTCTTTAATCTATTTTTAGACAATGATACCACCTTATCCTAATTTCTTAGTTGTAATTAAAACTTTTTTTAAAGTTTCAATTTCTTCTACTGTCTTTCCTGTACCTAATACTACACAGTCTAAAGAAGATTCAGCTATTTGTACAGGCATTCCAGTTTCTTTCCTTACTAATTTGTCTAGTCCATCAAGTAAGGCTCCACCTCCTGTAAGCATTATCCCCTTTTCCATAATATCTGCCGCTAATTCTGGTGGTGTCTTTTCTAATGTATACTTAATAGCTTCAATAATTTGACCTACAGGCTCCTTTAAAGCATCCATTATTTCAGTTGAAGTTATTTGTAACGTTTTAGGTAACCCAGTTACTAAATCTCTACCCCTAACTGACATTTTTTCTTCTTTGGATTTTGGGAATGCAGAACCTATATTAATCTTAACTTCTTCACCAGTTCTTTCCCCAATCATTAAATTATATTCTTTTTTTATATATTGTACTATAGCTTCATCTAATTCATCTCCACCTACTCTTATAGATTTAGCTGTCACAATACCACCTAAAGAAATAATAGCAACTTCTGTTGTACCTCCTCCTATATCTACAACCATACTTCCAGTTGGCTCTTCTACAGGTAATCCAGCACCTATAGCAGCAGCCATAGGTTCTTCTATTAAGTATGCTTCTCTTGCTCCAGCTTGAAGAGCTGCATCTTCTACGGCTCTTTTTTCTACTTCTGTAACTCCAGAAGGAACACATACAACCACTCTAGGCTGTATAATAGTTTTTCTAGGGTAAGCTTTCCTAATAAAATATTTTAACATGCTTTGTGTTACATCAAAATCCGCAATTACCCCATCCTTCATAGGTCGAATAGCGATTATATTTCCAGGAGTTCTACCAATCATTTTTTTTGCATCTTCACCTACTGATAAAACTGTTTTTGTATCATTTTGAATTGCTACTACTGAAGGTTCATTTAATACGATTCCTTTACCTCTTACATACACTAGTGTATTTGCTGTTCCTAAGTCTATTCCCATATCTCGTGAGAAAAATTTAAACATACTCATTTATGATGCTCCTTCCTTATCTAACCATTATATCAATTGCTGTTCTTTCATGCTAAAAAAAGTTCCATCTCCAATTATTACATGATCTAATACATTTATTCCAATAATATTTCCTGCTTCTATAAGTCGTTTTGTTATATTAATATCTTCTCCACTCGGTTTAGGGTCTCCACTCGGATGGTTATGAGCTAGTATAATCCCAGAACTACTTCTTTTAATAGCTCTATTAAAAACTTCTCTTGGATGAACAATAGATGCATTTAAGCTACCTATAGAAATATTCTCTACAGCAATAACATCATGCTTAGTATTTAACAGTATAATATTAAATGCTTCTTTTTTTAAATATCTCATTTCTTCCATTAATAAATTACTTACATCTTCTGGACCCTTTATTTTATAATTATTTACCTTTGTTGTTAAAGCTATACGTCTTCCAAGCTCTACTGCAGCTATAACCTGAGATGATTTGGCAAGTCCTACTCCCTTAATTTGATTTAACTCTTCAATAGTACAATCAGTAAGAGATCTAAGACCTTCGTTAGACATATTTAACATGGCTGTAGCTAAATCAATTGCAGTTTTGTCTTTTGTTCCAGTAGATAAAATAATTGCTAACAATTCTGCATTTGATAAACTTTGACAACCATATGTTAACATCTTTTCCCTTGGTCGTTCACTTAAAGGCATCCTTTTTATAGTAGTATATTCACAAAGATTTTTCAATTATAATCACCTCTATTTTTAAAGGAGATTGACGTTAAAATTATTATGCAATACTACTCCTAGTTTAGATACTGGTAATCCAACTACATTAAAATAGTCACCTTCAATTTTAGATACAAACAAGGCACCTTTTCCTTGAATACCATAAGCACCTGCTTTATCCATAGGTTCACCAGTTAAAATATATCTTTCTATTTCATCATTGCTAAGATTGTTAAAGTATACTTTTGTACATTCATAATCCACAAATTCCTTTTTAGTTAAAGAATCTATTATAGCAAATCCGGTAATAACTTTATGAGCTTGTCCTGAAAGAAGTTTAAGCATAAATCTTGCTTCTTTTATATCTTTTGGTTTTCCTAATATCTTATTATATTCTACTATAGTATCGGCAGCAATAACAAGATGATTTCCAGTTATTTTATTCGAAACAGCTTTAGCTTTTTGGTATGCTAAACCTTTTACAATTTCTGGAGAACTCAGTTTGTTATTTATATTTTCTTCAATATTACTACCTATTACTTTAAATTTAACCCCTAAATTTTCAAGAAGCTCTTTTCTTCTTGGTGAAGTAGAAGCTAGAATTATCTCTTTCATTTTCTCACCTACAGTCTATTAAAAATAATTACTGCCAATAAAAATCCTATTAAACTAGCAATATTAAATTTAAGCAGTAATGTAATCTGAAAATAAATAATATTTAAGTCTATTTCCACATTATTAAGTCCCAATGGTTCTGGACCATAATTTAAAATAGGAAGTGTGTCAGAAAAAAAATTACCAATTAAACTTCCTAAAATTACCCCCGTAACAACAAATAAAATAAATAACCAATAACTTCTGTTCTTTCTCATAATTATCCCCCATTTATCTTAAGTTCTGCTTATATAATCAATATTTGTTTTAGTGTTACTTAAAGTATAATTTGCAGTAATTCCAATAAATATTCCAGTAAATATACTAGTAAGCATTAATACTGGTAAATAAACAAATATTTTAGGGTTTTTAATAATAATACTTGCAACTGTTAATTGTGCCATATTATGACCTAATGCTCCCAAAACACTTACCCCTATTAAACTAAAATATTTTCTGAAAAATTTATATCCAATCCACATTAAAATTGTACTAACAAAAGCACCTGACATGCTATACATCATAGAAATTACAGCACCAGATGCCAGTCCACCAATTAAACTTCTTAGTAAGTTAACAGCTAAAGCATACTTAAGTCCATATATGGCTAGAGTAATAAGTCCAACAATATTTGCGAGTCCTAATTTTGCTCCAGGCGCAAAAGCAGTAAATGGATTAGGTATCATAGATTCAATAATATGAAGGGCTAACCCAACTGCAGTTAACATGGCTACATGTATCATTCTTTTCGTATTCATATAATCATCACACTTTCTAAGTTAGTATTTCCAAAAATAGTTTTATGATATTTACATTTTAAACTTACAATCTAAAAAACTTATTATAAAACAATATATATGTCTAATACAATAATTATCTATAGTATAAACTGAATTTAGTCACAATAAAATTTTATCATTAACGGTTTTAATATACAAGTAGTAAATAATTGCTATTTTGTTACAACTTCATTAAGAATGAAGTTTCATTTTAGCCATTTAATTTTTATTTTCTAAAAAATAATAGGAAGAACTTTAAAAAGTTCTTCCTATACATACTAATATAATTCTAATTTTATAAGTTAAATTACAAGTTTAACTTTTGTTTTCTTTCTAAGTCCCCTTCAATTGCTTTTGTAGGACACTTTTCAACACATACAAAACAGTTTATACAATTATCATAATTAATAGATGCTAGATTATTTTTGAACTCAATTGTCTGTGTTGGACAATTTTTAACACAAATTTGGCAACCAATACATCCAACGCTACATTTCTGTTTAACTGCTTTTCCTTTTTCGTTGTTATTACATGTAATAACAACACTTTGTTTATATGGAACCCAATCAATAACATTCTTAGGACATACTTCTAAGCATTTTCCACAAGAAGTACACTTTTCAGGGTCAATTTTAGCAATTCTTCCATCAACGATTTCAATAGCATCGAATTGACAAGCCTTTACACATGTGCCTAATCCTAAACATCCGTATTTACAAGATTTAGATCCACCTTGCACTGCTGCTGCTGCAACACAGTCTTGAATTCCTTCGTATTCAAACTTGTCGCCGCATTTTGTAGTATCTCCGTTACAAATAACCTTAGCTACTTTTTTACCGTCACCGTCTGCTTCTACTCCCATGATTGATGCAACTTCAGATGCAACTTTTTCCCCACCAACAGGACAACCATTTACAGGTGCTTCACCTGCTGCAACAGCCTTTGCAAAACCATCACAACCAGGAAATCCACAACCACCACAGTTTGCACCTGGTAAGGCATCACGAATTGCAGTAGCTTTTGGATCCTCTTCTACTGCAAATTTTTGAGAAGCATACGCTAAACCTGCACCAAATAATAAGCCTAATCCTCCAAGACTTACTACAGGATAAATTATTGTTTGAAGACTCATATAATCACTCCTTTATACCAATCCAACAAAGCCCATAAATGCCATTGACATTAAGCTTGCAGTGAATAATGCAATTGGAAATCCTTTAAAAGCTTCAGGAATATCGGATAATTCCAATCTTTCTCTAATACCAGCAAATAATACAATTGCTAAAGAGAAACCAATAGCAGCTCCAGCTGAATTTATAATAGTTTCAATTAAGTTATATCCTTCTTGAATATTTAAAAGCGCTACACCTAATACTGCACAGTTAGTAGTAATAAGTGGTAAATATACACCTAATGATTGATACAAAGTAGGACTACTTTTTTGTATAACCATTTCTACAAGCTGAACTAATGCAGCTATTACTAAAATAAATGTAACTGTTTGCATATACCCTAATCCTAAATTATTTAAAATAAATTCTTGTATTAGGTAGGTAGTTGTTCCTGCTAATGTCATAACAAAAGTAACTGCCATTCCCATACCAAAAGCTGTCTCTACTTGTTTAGAAACACCTAAAAACGGGCATATACCTAGATTTTTAGATAAAACATAGTTATTAACTAATATACTACTAACTAGTATAACAAATAATGATTCTATTGACATGCATTACACCTCCTAATTAAGCATTATGTTTTTTCGATGTTATACTTCCAAAAATAGCAAGAAGTATACCTAAACCTAAGAAAGCACCAGGAGCTTGAGTCATAATGCCGAATGGCTCAAAGCTAGCCCACATTACTTGAGTACCAAAAATTGAACCTGCACCTAGTAACTCTCTAACCATACCTAAAATAGTTAATCCTATTGTAAAACCTAATCCCATTCCGATTCCATCTACAATAGAATTTCCTACTGTGTTTTTGGACGCAAAAGATTCTGCTCTACCTAAAATAACACAGTTTACAACTATAAGTGGTAAGAATAATCCTAATGCACTATATAATGATGGTACATAAGCTTGTAAAGCCATTTCTACCATAGTTACAAACGTAGCTATAACAACGATAAATGCTGGAATTCTAATTTGACTTGGTATTAATTTTCTAAGTAAAGAAATAACTGTATTTGAAGCAAATAATACTGCTGTAGTTGCAAGTCCCATACCTAAACCATTTATAGCAGAAGTTGTTACTGCAAGAGTAGGACACATTCCTAATACTTGTACAAATATTGGGTTGTTAAAAATTAACCCATCTGTTAATATTCTTTTCTTACTCATCATAAAAAACTCACCTCCAGAACTGTAGATAATATTTTATTTTAATACATCTTCAAATGCTCTTATTGCTGCGTTAACTCCATTAGTTGCAGCTTCTGATGAAATAGTAGCACCTGCAATTGCATCTACATCAGTATTTAATTGTAATTCACTTCCTGTTGATTTTCCTTCAAATTGAGAGTTAAAGTCTGCTTCAGCAATTCTAGCTCCCAATCCAGGTGTTTCAGCATGAGATGCAACTCTCATCCCTGCTAATGTTCCATCAACATTAATAGCAACTATAAATTCTATATCTCCACCATAACCTGATGCTGTAGTTTTAACTGCATAACCTACAGTATTTCCACCTTGTAATGCTTCATAAGCTTCTACTACAGATTCAATTTCAGTAACTGCAGGATCTTCCACTACTGTGAATTCATCAGCATCTGGTAGCATATCTTCCATGTATGCAAGATTTGCCTTCATAGCATTTTCTTGAATAACTCCTTTTGTTGCATCATTTACAAGACTTAATGATCCTGCAGATACAGCAGTTATTAAAAACAATATAGCTCCTAATCTAATCACTTGTTTCATGACTACTTCACCTCCCCAAATACTCTAGGGCTTGTATACTTATCTATTAAAGGTGCTGCAATATTCATAAGTAGAATAGAGAATCCTACTCCTTCTGGATAACCACCAAATAGTCTAATTATAGAAGTTATAATACCGCACCCTAATGCAAAGTAAATTCTACCTCTAGGCGTTACTGGAGCAGATGCATAATCTGTAGCCATATAAATAGCCCCGATCATTAGACCACCTGCTAAAAGATGATATATAGTATAATAAATATCGAATTGTCCAAATACTAAAGTTATTGCTGCAACTGTACCAATAAATACTGTAGGTATTTCCCAAGAAATAACACCTCTATATATTAAATAAATTCCACCTAATATTAATAATATTGCAGATGTTTCTCCTAAAGATCCACCTATGTTACCAAATAACAGATCTGTTAAAGATGGTGCATTACCTGGAACCTCTGTAGCGCCTTTTATAAAGCTTAGAGGTGTTGCTCCAGAAATAGCATCTGGCCCTGGCTTAACCCAACTTGTCATATGTCCACTATAAGAAATCATTAACATAATTCTAGCAGCTAAAGCTGGATTCATAAAGTTATGCCCTATTCCTCCAAAGAATTGTTTAACAATTATTATAGCAATAACCGCTCCTAATACAGGTAACCACCATGGTGATGAAGCAGGTAAATTTAAAGCTAATAATAGCCCTGTTACCACAGCACTTAAGTCATTAATAGTTACAGGTCTTTTTGTTACTTTTTGAAATATAAGTTCTGAAACAACAGCTGTTAAGACTGTTAATAGTATTACTTTTGCTCCATTAGTTCTAAAATAATATAATGCTCCTATTGTAGCTGGTAATAAAGCAATTAGTACGTCTAGCATTACTTTCTGTATCGTATTTTCATCCCTAATATGGGGTGAAGAAGATACAAATAATTTTCCTTCCATCAATCTTCCCTCCCATCAATTAATTGCTTTGTTTTCTTTTTTTAGCAATAATACTTCTTTTTGCTACTCTCATAGAGTGTAATAACGGTCTTTTCGATGGACAGATAAATGAGCAAGATCCACATTCAATACAATCTAATGCTCTATGTTTTTCTGCATGCTCCATCATATTTTTTAAAGAATAAGCACTGATTTTTAGTGGTTGAAGATTAGCTGGACAAATTTCAACACACTTACCACAGCGCATGCACTGTTCTGGTTTAGGGATTCTAGCTTCTTTTTCATCAAACACTAGTATACCAGAAGCACCTTTTGCAATAACTACATCATCTGAATGTTGAGCAAATCCCATCATAGGTCCACCCATAATAATCTTACCTGGAGTTTTAGAGTAACCTCCACATTGTTCTATTATTTCTTTAATAGGTACTCCGATCTTTATTGATAAGTTTTTAGGATTTGCTATTGCACTTCCTGTAACAGTAGTTATTCTTTCAACTAAAGGCATACCTGTTTTTAATGTTTTTGCAACTTGAGCTGCTGTTGCAACATTGTTTACAACTGCTCCTGCATCTGCTGGCAATGCACCAGAAGGTACTTCTCTGCCTGTACAAGAGTAAATTAATTGTTTTTCTGATCCTTGAGGATACTTTGTTTTTAATGATACAACTTTAATGTTTGGATACTTTTCAGCAGCTTTTTCCATTGATTTAATTGCATCTGGTTTATTATCTTCAATACCTATATATCCAGTTTCAACATTTGTAGCTTTCATCATCGCTCTTAATCCATAAACAATATCTTCTGGACTTTCTAACATTAAACGATGATCTGATGTTAGGTACGGCTCACATTCAGCACCATTTAAAATAAAAGTATCTACTTTCTTGTCTGGTGGTATTGATAATTTAACGTGAGTTGGGAAGGTTGCACCACCCATACCTACTATTCCTGCTTCCTTAATTGCATTAATAATTTCTTCTGAACTTAATGATTCAAAATCTCCAATTGGTTTAATAGAAGAATGTACCTCATTTAAACCATCAGACTCAATAACTATTGCTTGAACCTCTCCACCAGGAGCATTTGGTATCATATTAATTGCCTTAACAGTACCAGATACACTGGAATGCACTGCAGCAGATACAAATCCTTGAGGTTCTCCAATTCTTTCACCGACAGTAACTCTGTCTCCTACCTTTACTAGAGGTTTACAAGGTGCCCCTATGTGTTGTTGTAATGGAATATATACAACACTTGGTTCATCAGCTTTTTCTATTTTAATATCAGCTGTTGCTTCTTTGTAACCATGAGGATGAACCCCGCCTCTAAAGGTTAAAAATTTCATCACATATTTCACCCCTTAAATATTATTTGATCATAGGTTAGAATAATTTCCATGATTGTCCTCTTCTAACACATTACTCAGTGTTAATTAACTCCAGCTCTCAGTTAGTATAACATTTTTTCAGAAATATGTCAGCAAAACAGAATATTGTTTACTGTATTTTCATGCTAAACAGTAACAATATTCTTAAGTATAAACAACCATTTTTAATTATAAAAAACTACAATCAGTTATCTATTATTATAGAATAATCATTTTACATTACTATATTATTATAAAATTTAAGATTTAACAAGCATTTATAATATATCTTTTGAATTAATTTTATTTTTATTGACATATTATTAGGTTAATCGACATTTAGCAAAGCAACCTATATAAAATTTAGTTATTTCTCATTAATTCTATTATTCTGAATAGATTCTCTAAAAAGTGATTTTGTAAGTTTAACTCATCTATATCTTTTTTCATATTTAAAGTTTTTTCAATATTTTTGTTTTGATATTCTACCATATTTTTTATAGCCATAATATTAATAGAGTCTGTATCCTCATTAATATTACTGGCATTTTCAGATATCTGTTCTAAAATCTTTTTATGTTCAACTAAAGTTTCATTATATTTTTCTAAACTACTTTCTTTATTAATAAATTCATATAAATTATCAGAAGATTGATCCATGATATTTATTAATAAATTCATATTACTTACAACATCTTTAACATTTTCTTCTAGGTCTTCCGAGTACTCTACTTTTTTTTCTGAAATATACATTTCATCTATATAAGCGTCAGGGTATACTTCTCTTACTATATCTAATTTATTTTCTATATTTCCCCTTTTAGTAGATCCATAGGTGTACACTTTATATACATCATCTATTTTATATACTATATGTGGGAATTCATAATTTTCTAATTCTGTTGTAAAGTTCTCTATATTACTATCATTCGACAAACTAGATACCTGTATGGCATAAACTAATAAAGAGTCTAATTTTATGCTTTTTGTGTTTAATTCTTTTTTATTCATATTTTCTGCATTACTATTCTCTTCTGTTTCACTATTATTATCTGGAGAACTAGGATTTTCTGTATCCATATCGCCTGGCGCTTGTAACATATTCTCAGTATTAATAGTCGGAATAACTAACCATTCAGTAATTCTCGATCCAATCGTCACAGCAGCTATTGGTAAAATAATAAAAAAGAATATTATTAATATAATATTGATCTGTCTTTTCTTCTTTCGTATACCTACTCTAGACCTTCTCATAATAACCCCTCCTAGTTTTAAAAAGTTTGTTTGTCTATAGATTGTCCTATAGTATTAAGTTATTAATTAAAGTTATATATTATGTTTAAAATTAAATTATATATATATAAAATCAATATTTAATAAAAAAAGCTCCTATACTATATTGAAATAGCATAGAAGCTTCTATAATTTTTTTTATAATCTAACTGCTTTCATAAATCTAGTACTGTAATAGCGTGAAGATAATGAATCTTTAACAATTCTTTTTCTTGATGTGGAGGCATGTATTATTTCACCATTACCTATATATATACCTAAGTGATCTATACTATTACCTATAGATCCAGAAGTATCGAAAAACACTAAATCTCCTAGTTGTAATTTATCTCTACTAACTTGTTCTCCTATAGTCGCTTGTCCACTAGCAGTTCTAGGTAAATTAGTAATTCCTTTTGCAGTTAAGTAATCTTTATAATACGTATTCAATATATAATATGAAAATCCTGAGCAATCAAAGCTATTCGGCCCAGTAGCTCCATATACATATCTTTTTCCTAAGTATTTTTCTGTAATAGGTTTTATGTTAGAGAACGACTCTCTAGAAGAACTAGATCTATTTACATTAGTGTGTATAGTTATATATTCACTTTTAATCCATCCATTTTCATCTTCATTTGTAATCACATTATACCAGTTATCTACATAACCTTTAATATAAACAGTATCAGATTCTTTTAATGTTAAAATATCTTTTGAGGAGTCATCTGACTCTTGTTTTAATTTAATATCAGTAGTATTAATTTTTCCAGTTGGAAGGTTATAGGTTATTTTAATATAATCTGAATGAACCCATCCTTTCATATTATTACCTAATATAACTTCATACCACTTGCCAGACTCATTTATAATAGTGACTACATTGCCTGCATATATTTGAGTAATTTTACTATCATCAGTAGAAGGTCCTATTCTTACATTAAGCACACTAGCTGTTACTTTACCTTTTTTTAAGTTGTTTTTTATATATGATTTATCATTAATAATAGCATTTTGGGAAGAAATCCATCCTTCTTTTTCTTCATCTGATAATGCTACTTTATACCATCCATCTAAAATTTCTTTAATATTAATTTCTGTACCTACAGATAGTTTATCTATTGCTTCACTATCAAAAACTTTTTCTTCTGTGATAGCTGTTTCTGGTTTAATCACAGTAGCTGTATAGTCTGTAGCAGATACAACTGTAGTCGTTGATAATATAGATGCTAAAATTAAATATAAAATCCTTTTCTTTTTCATAGTCCACCATCTTCCTGCTAATTATTTATTGTTTATTGTCCTTTTCACTATTAATTTATTCTACTTTAATCTAAATTGTCCTTCTTTTTTTATTATTTATATTATAATTTCTTTAATTCTTACAAAAAACGCCTTATTATATAAATTTTTATATAATAAGGCGTTTGAAAGTATTATTTATTACCCATTTATTTCCCAATTCGAATGTACCTCTTGCACATCGTCATTGTCTTCAAGCATATCTATAAGTTTATTCATCTTTTCAACATCATCTTCATTCTCTAATGCTGTTAATGTTTGTGGTAAATATGCAATATTAGCGTCTACAAATTTATAGCCTTCTTTTTCTAGACCATCTTTAACATTGCTGAATTCTTCAATAGTAGTAATAATTTCAAAAGCATCTTCTTCAGATACAAAATCTTCCGCTCCTGCTTCTAGTGCTTCCATCATTAAAGTTTCTTCATCTATATCTTCATTTTTTTCAATAATAATTTGACCTTTTCTATCGAACATAAAAGAAACACAACCTGGCGATCCTAAGTTACCTCCATTTTTATCGAAAGCATGTCTTACTTCTCCTGCAGTTCTATTTCTATTATCAGTAAGTACTTCGACAATAACAGCTACTCCATTTGGTCCATAGCCTTCATATATAAACTCTTCATACTCATCTGAACCAAGTTCTCCTGTACCTTTTTTTATAGCTCTATCTATGTTATCATTCGGCATATTTTGAAGTTTTGCTTTATCTATTGCGTTTTTAAGGTTTGCATTATACTCTATATCTCCGCCACCTTCTCTAGCAGCTACTGTAATTAACCTTGCTAGCTTAGTGTATATTTTCGCTTTTTTAGCATCTTGTTTTGATTTTCTATTAATAATAGTGCCTATTCTTCCCATAATTCCATCTCCTTAAATTTAGCTGTTATATATTAATATTATAGATTGTGAGCTCTAAAAAAAATTTAGCACAACTTCTCTATTTGTGCAATTTAGCTATCTAGATTCGGTGATGGAGGAGTTGTTCTTTTATGAGCAGAATTCCTATGTAATCTTTCAATTATAGCTTCATCTTTTTCTGGTATCGACTTTCCATCTAAAAAAGCATCAATATATTCATATGTTGTACCCATTTCATTTTCATCTGTCTGTCCTTCCCATAACCCAGCAGAAGGCTGTTTGTCTATAACTTCATTAGGTACACCTAATGCCTTAGCCCATTCATATACTTCATGCTTTTTTAAAGAAGATATAGGTAGAAGATCTACACCACCATCTCCGTATTTAGTAAAGTATCCAGTATATAATTCAGCTGCATTATCTGTACCTACTACTAAAAAATTTAGATTATTTGCAATTGCATAAATAGTACTCATTCTTAATCTTGCCCTTAAGTTAGCATCCGTTCCTCGTTTTGTATCCTCACTAAATAAATTTTTATTATGTAGTTGTTTACTTACTTTATTCATAATCCCTATATGTTCTTCTTCTAAATCCACAGAAAAGTATTCAATATTACAAGCTTTAGCTGTTAAAATTCCATCTTCTACATCTTTTTTATCACTTTTTATAGGCAGTATTACCCCTAAAGAATTATCAGGAAAAGCTTTCTTTATTAAACAAGCAACAACAGCAGAGTCTATTCCACCAGAAATTCCAACAACAAGTCCTTTTGCCCCTGCATTTTGTACTGAATCTCTTAACCACATTACGACTTTATCAATTTTTTCATGCATTTCTTTATTCATAAATATTCTCCCTTCGTTAATTATAATAATTTTAATTATAACACAAGTTATATATATTTTTTATTTATTATATATTTATTTAAACTTTATACATATCAAATATCAATATTTAATAAGAATGCACAAAATTACAGTTTCGGCCATGGTATGTTATTTAATTTAAATCAATACTGGAATAGTTTTTTGCAAATTGGTTAAATTAAGTAGAGCGAATTTTTAAAAGTACGACATTCGATTTTAAACTCATAAAAATTTATATTAATACTTACTATTTAGGTGGAATATTATGAATAACTCTAAATATTGGATAAAAATTGGATTAATTGGTTTTTTTTCAGGGATTATCAATGGTTTATTCGGAGCTGGCGGTGGCACAATTACCGTTTTAGCACTTACATTTATTTTAGGAATAGATCAACACAAAGCACAAGCAACAGCAATATCAGTAATTCTTCCACTTTCTTTAATAAGTGGTTTTATTTATTATAGCAGTGGTTTCACTGAAATAAATATTACGCTAAAAGTTGCTTTAGGAGGTATTATTGGAAGTTACATAGGCTCTAATGCGTTAAATAAAATTCCTTCAAACTATCTTAGAAAAATTTTTGGTTTTTTCATAATAATTGCTGCTATAAGGATGGTGCTTTCATGATCTTTTTTTTAGTAGGATTAATAAGTGGTATAATAGGTGGAATGGGAATTGGTGGTGGAACTATCTTAATTCCTAGCTTAATATTTTTAACTAGTCTAAAACAACAAATTATCCAAAGCATAAATTTAATTTCCTTTGTTCCTGTTTCAATAGTTGCATTAGTTGTGCATTACCGTAATAAAAATATATTGTTTAAAATAAGTTATCCCCTTATTTTTTTTGGTATATTTGGTACATATATAGGATCTAAATTAGCTTTAAACCTACCATCTATATTATTAAGGAAATGCTTTGGTGTTTTTCTGTTAGTTATGGGATTATATGAAATTTTCTTTAAAGATAAAAAAGACAGAAAAAAATAAAGTCCCTATTTTAGGGACTTTATTTTTAACTTAAAGCTACAAGTACACAATCATTATAAACAACATTTAACCCGGCTTCTTTTGCAGTATTTATAACCTCTTCATCAAATGTACCTGGTTGAAACCACACATACTTAATGCCTAACTCTTTTATTTCCTCAAGTACAATTTTAGATATTTTAGGATTTACTACTATATCTATGCATTCAGGTTTTTCTGGTAGATTTTTTAAACTAGCATACAGTTTATCTCCTTCTAAATCATCACCTTTACGATTTACTCCATATACAGTATATCCATGATTTTTTAATTTTTTATAAATCTTATAGCCAAACTTTTCTGTATTAGGAGTAGCTCCTATAACAGCCCATACATTTTTGCTAAGCATTTCTTTTTTTACTTGTTCCATATTATCCATTTAAAAACCTCCTAGCCTATTTATATAAATTATATATACCCTTATTTTCCGTTTTTATTAAAACTATTAAACTTTATTTTGAAATATCAATTTTACCATCTATTTCTGTTAAATATTCTTCTCCTATAATGTCTACATTACTCCTAGCGCTAGTCAATTCTGTAATCTGATTCTCAAATAATTCTAAGTTATCTATTTCTATATATAAATAAAAATGAACCGAATCGTCGTATTCTGTTTTCTTTATTAGGTATCCTTTTTGCATTATTTCATTCTGTATTTTTCCTTGCATAGTATAGTCGATTTTTATATGTACAAGTTTATATAATCTTTTAGTTACTATTTTTGCAGCTTCTAAACCAATTTTGGCTCCCTTAGTATATGCTCTTACTAATCCACCTGCACCAAGCTTAATACCACCAAAGTATCTAGTTATTACCACAACTACATTTCTTAAATCCTCTTTCTTTATTACTTCTAAAGCTGGAATTCCTGCTGTACCAGATGGCTCACCATCATCACTATACCTTTGTACTTCATTATTGTCACCAACTACATAAGCCGGAACATTATGAGTAGCATCTTTATGCTTGCTTTTTATTTTGTCTATAAATTGGACAGCCTCTTCCGCATTTTCTATTGGAGATGCATATCCTATGAATCTTGACTTTTCAATTATTATTTCAGCTTCTCCATACCCTAACAATGTTTTGTATTCTTTTATCATATATACCAACCCTTTGTTATTATAATACCTACATTATATCATACGTATATAGATATATGAAGAAATGATACTTATTCTAAAATCTTCTTTTAATTCTCATTATACTATACAATGTTGAAACTAACATAAAGATATAAGTAATTTATTCAATAATTTATTAAAAAAGAATGAATATATCATGTGATATATTCATTCTTTAACTAACTATTTCATATACAACTTGCCACAATTCTTTTATATTACTACACTACTGCTTCAGCTACTTGTGCTAATTCTTCCCTCATCATTTTTTTGTATTTTTTATAAGATAAGTTAACTAAGGATTTGTCTTGACTATAAGTAATCATATCTAGTGCTTTGTCTATAGTATAAAAACCGCCTTCTTTAAAACCTAAATCTTTATTTACCTCAAATTCTTTTGTTTTTGCATGCATAATATACCATGTTATTTGGTTACATACTGGTTTTTTTCTGCTAACAGAATAAAATTCGTAACTAGTATCTCCTCCTGTTGAAAGAATTTCAGCATCGACACCTGCCTCAGTTTTTACTCGGTTCAATGCTACATCCCTTGAGATATTATTGTTACGAATTACACCTTTTGGTAAAACCCATTCATTTTTTTCATTTTTAAAGATAAATACTTGGTTCGCATAAAACACAACTCCACCTGCGCAGTTTCTAAAAATCATTAGACGAATCCTCCTTCCTTTTATCTTACTATTATCATATACAAAATAGTATAATTTTACAACTGATTTTCAGAATTTTTTGTGCTTTTTTATTTTTTACTAAATTTCGTCTAATACTCTTTTATTTTTTAATCTTTCCTCAATAATTTCAATAGTTTCTCTGTAGCTTTTACAGACATATGGAGTTTCTTTAGGATTATTTAATAAACTTTTTAATCTTCTTATGGTTTTCTCGTTACCTACTACCCTTAATGAATTTGAAGCATATTGACGAACCTGAGGTTTAGCATCCTGCAAACATCTATGCAATACATCCAAACTATCTTGAGAACCTATTTTACCAAGTGCAGAGCATACCATTCTTCTTACGCCACCATGCTTATGAAGAACTTCTTTATGAATTATAGGTAATAATACATCATATTTTAATTCTCCAGCTAGCCATAAAGCTATCATTTTATCTTCTGCATTTTCTATATTAGGTATTTTTTTAATCAAATATTTTACAAGTTGTTTTTTATCATTTTCTTTAAGTGATTTAATAGTATTTAATCTATCTTTCTTTTTACATGCTAATAAATTAGTAAAGAAATCATCATTTATCTTAGACTTTTCTGAATTTAGAAAAGCTTTACACCGAATTATGTGTTCTTCAACTAGTTCTTTATTAAGATTTCGAATACGTGATATTAAATCTATTGATTTACCTTCTTTGTATAATAGATAAGTAATAATAAAGTCTTCTTTTTTTTCTATATTATTCCAAGATATTAAAGATTTTCTTTTCTTTTGTTCCATATTTATCACCTATATAAATTAATTTATTTCTTCTAACTGATAGTCCTTATATTTATGATAATGAATTTTTTCAACCTTTGCCTTGACCATAATTCCTTCTCCAACGTACTCAGATGTAATTACAGTACCATCATTATGTAAATTTGAAGCAAGGCTCCCTTTATCATATGGAATTAGTAGTTGAAGGTCAATCGTTTTTGGCCCTATTACATTTCTAATGTATTCAACTAGAATATCTAAATTTTTATTTGTTTTAGCAGATATTCCTATATTATTATCTTCTTTGGGAATAAATATTTCATCATCAATTTTATCAACCTTGTTATAAACATTGATTATTTTTTTATTTTCAACACCTAGTTCATTTAAAACATTTAATGTAGTTTGTTTTTGCAGATTATATTTTTCATTTGAAGCATCTATAACATGTATTAGCATATCTGCATACTTTACTTCTTCTAATGTTGCTTTAAAAGCATTTATTAAATCGTGAGGAAGTTTACTAACAAAACCAACAGTATCAGTTAAAAGAAATTCTAAATTTTTCTCAAAAACAACTTTTCTCAAGGAAACATCTAAGGTTGCAAATAACATATCCTTTGCACTTACTTCTCTACTTTCATCATACTCCTCATTCATTTTCAATAATGAATTCATAAGTGTTGATTTACCAGCATTTGTATACCCTACTAATGCAATAATAGGCAGTTCTGATTTTTTTCTTTTTCCTCTCTGAACTTCTCTATTCTTTCTAACTTCCTTTAATTCTCTTTTTATATCATCTATTCTTTTTAATATATGTCTCCGATCTGTTTCAAGTTTCTTTTCACCAGGTCCCCTTGTTCCTATTCCAGCACCTTGCTGTGAAAGTTGACGTCCCAAACCTATAAGTCTTGGTATTCTATATTTTAACTGTGCAAGCTCTACTTGCAATTTACCTTCCTTTGTATTGGCCCTTTTAGCAAAAATGTCTAAAATAAGAGCAGTACGATCTATAATAGTTACTCCAATAGCTTCTTCTAAATTTCTTATTTGTGATCCTGATAATTCATCGTTAAATATAATCATATTTGCTTCAAGATTTTCAATTAACCTTTTTATTTCTTCCACTTTACCTTTTCCTATAAAATATGTAGCATCAATAGATGGTTTATTTTGTACTGCAGTAGCTAAAACTTCTATTCCATCAGCTTTTACTAGTTCAATTAGTTCTTCCATAGAAGTTTCTATATCAATTTCTTCTTTTTTACTTGTATTATTTAATCCTACTAAAATTGCTTTGTTTTTTTCTTGAAAATCATTTGTTATTTCCATATAAGTTTCACTCCCTAATATTACTTTACCATATATACATTATATCCTATAAACAAGTTATATAACAATATTATTCATATATAGGCGTTACATTTAAAAACTCATCCTTAGGAACATTTATATAGTTTTGAGGAACTTTACCTACAATGATTGTTTCTGCAACTGGAATATGTGTAGTTACTTTTATATTGCTAGAGCTAAAAGGAATTATTACTCTAACCATAGTGTTAACAATCAAATATATCCTGTGTCTAGTTTGATTAATACCTGATTGTTCAAACTCTGTTCCAAAATTTACATCGACTCTACCTAAAGGTGTTACGTCAAGATCTAACTTTGGACCATATTGAGCTAATATTTGACTTCCTAACGCATTACCTATAGGTACTTTTTCCGAAGTCGTTTTTATTTGCTTAAAATGATCTTGAATAGTAAGAGCAACATCAGAAGCTATTTTATTCATTAGAAATGTATTAGCCTGCATCATAGTTATATTGCCTTCAGTATCTTCTTTTATTGATATTAAATCTTCATATCGTATATCTTGTTTTAAAACTAAGCTTACAGATTCATTTATAGATCTTGTAGTAATCTCTTGAGCTTTTAATTCACCAATAGCTTGAATAGTAGGCGTTATTTTTTCATCTATATACAAAAAAGATGTAATTAAAACTATAATAACAAAACTTAAAACTGCCATTATTTTAACTTTAGTATGTTTTCTTCTACCTAATTTAATCTTTTTCAAAGACACCACCTCTATACTATTATATTTAATAACATTGTAGAATGACCCTAGTTCTGCAATTATTTTATATTTACTTCTTACCAATAAGGAACTATTACTCTACAAGCAATACTATGATATAAAATATACAATGTATACTTTATAAAAACTATGATATAATTGTAATGTTAATACCTATATGCTATATTTATATAATAGTATTATTAATAATACGGTATAATACTTTTAATTTATTAACTGACCCTATTAGATTTAGTGTTTATGGAGGTGTTGAACTTGTCAGATAAAAAACCAAATAATAAAACTGATGAAAATAATGATTTAAAAAAACGTAGTGATAAAAACAAGAAAAAAAGAAAACTTAGTATTTTTAGAGTAGTATTAGTTTCTATAATAATACTTGGTTTTATTGGTGCTGGTGCTACAGCTGGAATCGTAATGAGCATTATTAAGGATACAGAGCCTATTGATGGTTCAAATATATACGAAACATTAGAAAAAAGCTCATTTATGTACGATTCAGAAGGCCAATTAATTGAAAAAATAGAATCTAATAGCTATAGGGTCATAGTTGACTATTCAGAAATGCCTGAGCACTTAATAGATGCTTTTGTTGCAATTGAAGATGAACGTTTTTGGACTCACAAAGGAATAGATATAAAACGTATTATTGGAGCTGCTTGGACAAACCTAACTACAGGTTCTAGACAAGGTGCTAGTACGATTAACCAACAATTAGCAGTAAATTTATATTTAGATCGTTCTGATGCAACCTATACTAGAAAAATAAAAGATGCTTATTATGGAATATTACTAAACCGTCAGCTATCAAAAGAACAAATTTTAGAAGCATATATGAATACTATTTGGCTAGGAAGTGGTGCTCACGGTGTACAAGCTGCTTCTCAAGTTTATTTTTCTAAAGATGTTGAAGAGTTAACTATTGCTGAAGCTGCACTGATTGCTGGAATTACAAAATACCCTACTAGAAATACACCAATAGTAACATTAAACAAAGAAGATGTACAAGATCATCATGTAGTTTTAGACGATTCGGATTCAGCCTATACTATAGTAATGAGTGAAAATATTGACAAATATACTATTCCTAGACAAAAATTAGTTTTAGATGCAATGAAAAGACTAGGATATATTACAGAATCTGAATATCAAGATGCATTAAATGAAGATATTAAATCTAATTTAAATCCTAATAGAAATATAAACCAAAACATTTCCTCATTTTTTGGGGATTTAGTAAAAAAAGACGTTATAGAAGCATTAGTAGATAATGGATATACAGAAGATGAAGCTACTAATATGCTTTACTATGGAGGGCTTAGAATTAATACTACTTTAGATACTAAAATCCAAACGATTTTAGATGAAGAATATTCTAATTCTGATAGTTTCCCTAAAATAAGCTATTCAGATAGATCAAAACTTCTAAGCAAAGAAGGATTTACTGAAGATGAAAATGGAAATATTTTAGATGCTGAAGGTCAAATTCAGCCACAATCTGCTATGGTTATTAGTGATCCTAAAACTGGACAAATCAAAGCCATTGTAGGAGGTCGTAATACTTCTGGAAAAAGAGTATTTAATAGAGCATTAAGTCCTAGACAACCAGGGTCTTCTATTAAACCTATAGCAGTATATGCACCAGCTATAGAAAGCGGATTTACTGCTGGTACTATAGTCGATGATGTGCCTGGATATTTTAATAGTTCTTCACCAAATTCACCTTGGCCTAGAAACTTTTATAGTAAATTTAAAGGTCTAATTACATTCCGTGAAGCTATAGAACGTTCTGGTAACGTAATTGCAGTTAAGGTAGCAAATATGCTAGGTACAAATACCATGATAGATTATATGAGAGATATGGGCATAACTACTGCATATTCAAACGATGATCCTGTTACTATTAATGGCAATATATATAGTGATCAAAACTTATCAACTGCTTTAGGTGGTATGACTAGAGGTGTTAGCCCATTAGAGATGAATGCAGCATTTAATGTATTGGCTAACGGTGGAACTTACACTAAACCAACTACCTTTACTGAAATATTTGATAGACACGGAAATCTAATTTTAGAAAATAATATTACACAACATAGAGTAATAACAGAGCAATCTGCTTATATTGTAACTGATATGCTAAATGGAGTTACTTCTTCTCCTAGAGGTACTGGTAGAAATGCTAATATTGGACGTATGCCAGTATCAGGGAAAACTGGTACAACTGATGATAAAAAGGATGCTTGGTTTGTAGGTTATACTCCTTATTATTCAGCTTCAGTGTGGATTGGATCTGATCAACCTGTAAGTTTAACTTCAGGAAGTCCTTCAGCTGCAAGATTATTTAGTACAGTTATGAAAAGAGTTCACGAAGACCTTGAAGTTAAAAACTTTGAAATGCCAGATGGTATTGTAAGAACTAACATCTGTACTGTTTCTGGTAAGCGTCCTACAGAGTATTGTTACGACGATCCTAGAGGCAGTACAGTAAGAAGCGAACTATTTGTTAAAGGTACAGATCCTAAAGACTACTGTGATGTTCATGTAAAGGCTGAAGTACATGATCCATCTGGTAAACTAGCTACAGATTTAACTCCACCTTGGCAAATAACAACAAAGATATTCATAAAAAGACCAATACCTTATAATCCGGAAGAAAATGGTGGTATTGTTCCAATAGATTATCAATATGAGCTTCCTACAGAATATTATGACCCTATAGAAGATGGACTTGGAATCACTTTTCCAGGTGGTTCTATAGATGGAGAGGACCCAGATAAAGATCCTACTGAAGATGACGACGAAAATAATGGACAAAATATTGATAGTGAATCTGAAAATGAAGACAATGATATTATAGACTCTTCAGATGAAAATTAAATAAGAATAAAAAATAAGGTTATAGAAATTAATTTCTATAACCTTATTTTTGTATATCAATATTTTTATTCATTATTTCTTTCAATGCTTTAGTAATTATAGGAGCCCCTATTTCTTTCATATCATGTCCTTCCATTTTACCTATATCTCCTATTCCTACAATCATTGGAACATTACACTCATTTATAGAATCTACTGTGTCTCCGTATAAAACTTTTTCTAAAGTTGTATTTCCATATTTATCAACAGGAGCACTTACAATGTTGCCTTCATTATCTATTGAACAGTCAACCTTTATTCCTCTTACTCCTTGTGTATTTGAGGCTACTGCTATAATCCCAAGTACTTCTATATCTGGATGATTGATAATTCCTACCATTGCAAGTTCTCCTTTTCCCATACCAGTATGTCCTCTGTCATCTACCATAACTATCACTGGATCATTTTTAGCCTGTTTTATTAGTTCAACTATTTCTGATGAATTAAGAGGTGTTGGATTTCCTCCTGATTGAGAAATACACCTACCTCCTATATTATAAGCTGCCTTTTCTAATGTTTCTCTTGCACAACAATCTCCATCAGTTACTAGTATAATTTTCCTTTTATCTACATTATTCATATCTTCACTTCCTAAGGTTTAGTTTTTGGATTAAAAAGTATTGCCATTAAATAACCAAAAAACACGGCTGCCGTAACACCACCAGCTGTTGCTGTTAACCCTCCAGTAAATGCTCCTAATATTCCATCTGATTTAACAGCTTTAAAGGTTCCTTTAACTAAAGAATATCCAAAGCCAGGTATAGGAACGGTTGCTCCTGCACCACCAAATTCTACTAAGGGTTCATATATACCAATAGCCGTTAATACTGCTCCTAATGTTACAAATAGCACTAAAACATTAGCAGGTGTAAGCTTTGTTTTATTTATTATTATTTGTCCAATAACACAAATTGATCCTCCTACTAAAAAAGCATTTACATATTCCATAATATCACCTCCTAATTTCTTAATTTACTTTCTATTGTAACAGCGTGAGCTATACTAGGAATAGATTCACCTTGCAATGAACTAGTAGGAGAAAGTAAAGCTCCTGTAGCTACTAATAATATTTTATTGATTTTTTTTGCTTTCAATTGTTCATATAAATATCCAGAAAATACAACAGCAGAAGATGCACAGCCACTGCCTCCACAATGAGTATCTTGTCTTTCATTATCAAATATTTCTATACCACAATCTTTAAAAACATTTGACATATTATAGCCCTCTTTTTCTAACATCTCCATTGCAATTTCATGCCCTAATATTCCTAGATCACCTGTAATAATAATATCGTAATCTTCTGGTTTAAACCCAGTATCATTTAAGTGGGTTTTAATAGTGTCTACTGCGGAGGGAGCCATAGCTGCTCCCATATTTGCAGCATCTTTAATGCCAAAATCTACTACTTTTCCAGTTGTAACATGAGTTATATAAGGTCCTTCACCATTTGATGATAGTATTGTAGTTCCAGCACCTGTTACTGTCCATTGAGATGTTAATGGACGTTGATTACCAGACTCTAACGGAAATCTATATTGCCTTTCTGCAGAAGAAAAATGACTAGATGCTGTTGTAGCAATTTTATCTGCATATCCACCATCTATTAGCATAGCTGCTAGACTCATTGCCTCTGTTGAATTGGAACAAGCTCCATATATTCCAAAGAAAGGAATTTGTAAGCTTCTAGCAGCAAATGATGTTGACATAAGTTGATTAAGTAAATCTCCTCCTATTAAATAATCCATATCTGATAAATTTAACCTTACTTTACTCAAAGCTGATTTCACTGCTTCTTCTATAAACTTACTTTCAGCTTTTTCCCAGCTATCTTCACCATACAAATCATCTTGTAATATTGTATCAAAATATTTAGAAAGAGGACCATCTCCTTCTTTAGGTCCTACAATTGTAGATGTAGAAATAATAGAAGGAGGATTAAATAACTTTATAGTTTGACTTCCTATTTTTTTTATAGCCATAGTTTATTCACTCCTATTTTAGAAAATGTAATATAAAATCCCTATTATTACTGAAGTACTTATACCATATACTAATACTGGTCCTGCTAAGCTAAACATTTTAGCTGCTACCCCCATTACATATCCTTCTCTTTTAAATTCCATTGCAGGAGCAACTATAGAGTTAGCAAAGCCTGTAATTGGAATAAGTGATCCTGCTCCTGCCTTTTTCCCTATAATATCGTAGACACCTATTCCTGTTAAAAAAGCTCCCAAAAAGATCATTACTAAAGTAGTTATATTAGATGTATCTAGGTGAGTATATTTATATATAGACTCTATTAAGTTGTGAACAACCTGTCCTATTGTGCAAATTATACCTCCAACAAAAAAAGCCCATAAACAATTTTTAAGTATATTTGGCTTTGGAACTTTAGAATTTACATATTTTTCATAAGATTTATTTCTATTTGCCTGATTTTTTGACACTTTAATCACCTCTTAAATATATTTAGTCTGAACATATATATTAAATAATATATTTTTAGTTTAATTTATTAAAATATAAACCAATTTAAAAACGCTCCTAATACTTTGCCAAATATTAATGAAAACACAATATATATTTCGAATCCTTTTAACCTAAATCTTCTTATTATAACAGGCATAACATTTAATACTTCAGCTAATGCAGATGCTAATAATCCAATAAAAATCCCCATACAAAATCCTATTATTATAACTAAAATTTTTCCTAGATTTATTCCAACCCCCAAAAGAGAAATTACAGATCCTACAATAGCTCCTATTATTATTACATGCTCATATAATTTAATGTCTTTATATGTTCTTGATAATTGAGCTATTCTAGGTATAATTTTTAGTACTACTATTAAAGCAATAACTCCTGCTCCTACAATAATACCGTTTGAAAAACCTATTAAAGGTACAATTGTATATTTCATATTTATCACCTTTATTGTGGTCCATGGGTTTCATTTTTTCTATATTCATCAACACTTTGTTGATAAGAGTGTATTTCCATTTCTAGTGGCGTAGGTTCGTTGTTAATTTTTTTCTTAAATATATGATTAAAAAATACTGACATCCCTGCACCTATTCCTAAAGAATATGGTATTTGAAGTAATAATGGTCTATCAGTTTTTATCCCAGTAATCGATTCATATATTATACTATGTGTTTCTTTCATATCTACATCTGAATGAAAGTTTACAATAGCTGTGATAGATCCCACAAAAAGCAATATGCATACTAAAGCAACTCTTATTATTTTGTATCTATCAGTACTACTATTATTACTATTTTTAAAGTTAATCAACACATCTGTTTTTCCTATAATAACCAAATCAATATTATCTACATTCTCTTTTATAAAATCAATAATTTTGATAATTGATACTAAAATATATTCTTGATTCTTTGCATTAATTGTGTAATTTAAAGTCTCAATTTTATCTTTTATTTCTTTATGAGCAGAAATTTCTATTATATCTTTTAATAAAATACTTTTACTTTTTTGTAGCGAAACATTGCCTTTAGATTTTAAAAAAACTTGGTTATTAATATACATTTTGTATACTCCTAAAATCAGTAATAGAATTTAATACTAAAACAGCTTTTTCAGGCACCTGATCTGTTTTTGTGTTACCAAAAATATACCATGCACTTATTGAAAAAACTAAAACTAATGTTAAAAACAAAATACTTTTATATTTACTAAAAATATGTGTCATATTATCACCATCCTTCACATTTATTATTAACCATTTCAGCTTTTTAATTCGTTGATTATAATCTATAACATTTATATAAATACAATTGACTTTAATAACTAATATAAACAGGCATATTTACACATAATAAAAGAAGACTTAAATTTAAGTCTTCTTTATTAAATCTTTCATATTTTTTAATATCTTCTTTTCAATTCTTGAAACTTGAACCTGAGATATACCTAAGACTTTAGCAATTTCAGTTTGTGTTTGATCTTTAAAATATCTTAAAAATATAATTTGTCTTTCTCTAGGTTCTAATTTAGAAATAGTTTCCTGTAGCATTATTTTATCTACTACGTCACTATCTTCTACTGCTTTACTCTCACTAATTTTATCTATAAGATGTATAGGTGATCCATCATCATGATGAATAACATCATATAAATATTCTGGGTGGGCACTGGAGTCTAATGCCATTACTATTTCTTCTTTTGAAATATCCATGTCATCAGCAATTTCTTGTAATGTTGGCTCTTTTCCTCTTTCCTTTTGTAATTTTTCTTTTGTCATCTTAACTCTAGCTGCAGTTTGTTTTAAAGACCTTGAAACTTTAATTATTCCATCATCTCTTAAAAATCGTTTTATTTCACCTATAATCATTGGTACAGCATATGTAGAAAATCTTACATCAAAGCTTGTATCAAATTTTTTAATAGCTTTTATAAGTCCTATACATCCTAACTGAAATAAATCCTCCTTATCGTATCCCCTATTCATAAATCTTCTTATAACACTTCTAACTAATCCCAGATTATGGCTTACTAATATTTCCTGAGCTTCTGTACTTCCTTTTTGTGCTTCTAATATTAATTCTATAGTTCTTTCATGTTCTAATATTTCAACTTGATCCCCTGAAAATGCTGGAAAATTCATTTTATCTACCCCTTACTCTACATTCAGGCTTTTGAACTTTTTTACCATTCTTATAGTTGTTCCCTTCTTTAACTCAGAATATACTTCTATTTCATCCATAAACGTTTCCATAACAGTAAAGCCCATACCAGAACGTTCTAACTGTGGTTTAGAGGTAAATAAAGGTTGCATTGCTTCTTCAACATTATCAATTCCTTGTCCTTCATCTTCTATTATAATTTCTAATTTATTCCCATTTATTTTACATGTTACAGTAACTAAACCTGTAGAACTTTCATATCCATGAATAATTGAATTAGTTACTGCTTCAGAAACAGCTGTTTTTATATCTGTTATTTCTTCTATAGTAGGATCTAACTGAGAAGCAAATGAAGCTACAACAACTCTAGCAAAAGCCTCATTCTGTGACTTACTATCAAATTCTATTTTCATATAATTATTATATTCCATTTGTTTACACTCCTTTACATACAATTAAGTGCTTCGCTTTTATTGTTATGTTTACTTATAATATTATATAAACCTGCTAAATTAAAAATCTTATCTATCGAATCAGTTACATGTATAACTGATACCTTCCCCCCTAGCTTAGATATATTTTTATATCTTCCAATAATAACCCCTATTCCAGAGCTATCCATAAATCTCATTTCATTTAAATCGAAGATTAAATTTTTAACTCTGCGTTGACTAATTACATCATCTAGTTCTGTTCTAATATTTTCTGCACTATGATGATCTAATTCGCCATCAAATTTAACAATTAATGTATGGTCTACCATTTCATATTGTAATTGCAACTTTTACCCCTCCTATTTTCATGATATATACTAATTCTATAAATATAGGACAAGTCCTTCAGTGAAAAAACACTTGTTTTGTAACATTTTGGAGACTATATTATCAAAAAAGAAAAAAGCATATTATATGCTTTCTATAGTAAACTTGAAATGTTATATGTTTTATTTATACTTCATTATATCTAAAGCAGTCTTTTATATGATCATTTATTAGTCCAGCAGCTTGTAAATAAGAGTAAATTATTGTTGAACCTACAAATCTAAAGCCCCTTTTCTTTAAATCCTTACTTATTTTACTTGATAATTCAGTATTAGCTGGAATCTCTGAAATGTTGTTCCATTTATTTTTTATAGGATCATTATTTACAAATTCCCATATATATTTATCAAAACTTCCAAATTCTTTTTGAATTTCTAAAAACCTTTGTGCATTATTTATTGAAGCTTCTATTTTTCTTTTATTTCTTATAATACCTGGATTGTTTCTTAATTCTTCAACTTTTTCTTCATTATATTTAGCTACTTTTATAGGATCAAAATTATCATAAGCTTGTTTATAATTTTCTCTTTTCTTTAAAATAGTAATCCAGCTTAGTCCAGCCTGTGCTGACTCTAAAACTAAAAACTCAAAGTGTTTATTATCATCATGAACTGGAGCTCCCCATTCTTCATCATGATATTTTATATATAATTCATCATTTTCACACCAAGCACATCTTTTCAAATTCAATTCTCCTTTCAATTATGTTTTTTATAACAAACAATATCTTAAATTATTTGTTTTATATACTCCTAATAAAAGTTTAACTATAACCCACATTTCTTATTAATTTCTAATATACAAGAACTTTTAAATTCAATATAGTTATCAATATCTGTTGGATACATTTTTGCAGCTTTAATTTTGACTGCACCATATCTTTCTCTGTCTTCTTTGTGGCTTCTTAAATAATCTCTAAAAGTAGTATGTCTTTTTAACTCCTCAGAATCCTGTGGGCAAATATATAAATGATGTAACATAAATTCTGGCTTTTCTTCATATGCAAAAGCTTCTCTATCTTTTATTCCTAAATCTCCTTCATGATAATAACCTAAATTTTCTAATATAGATTTAACTTTTTCAAATTTATCATAGCTTTTAATAACAACATCTATATCTATAATAGGCTTAGCAGATAACCCTTCTACAGAAGTGCTTCCTACATGCTCGATTCTAAGAATAATGTCACTCAGTACTTCTTCTAAGGTTACTTTTATTTTTTGAAATTCATCTTTCCACTTAATATCGTATGGAACAACAAATACTTTTTCTGTTCTCATTTAATTTTTTCTCCAATCTTAATAATATTTATTTTACAAATTAATATCTTTTCAAGCTATACACTACTTTATTATATTTAAAATTTATTTTTTGTTTTAATCCAATAAACTTTTTTAGTTGCAATTATTATAAGATTTTAGTCATATTCACCATTCCTGGAATATATCCAAGTTTTTGGTTTAATACTATCATATTGTGATTCTCATAATGAGTTGTTGTATGTATTTTCTTGATCCCTTCACTATGACACCATTCTTCTAATAATGTTTTAAGTTTTGTTGCTAGTCCTTTACCTCTAAAATCTTCTTCTATATATAATGATAGAATCATAACACTATCTTGATGTTTTTTCTGTTTATATGCCCAGATAAATCCCTGTATTTGTTCTTGTTTATCTTCTACAATTGTAATAAATAAATCTTCATTTTTTGCATTTTTAATTCTTTGCACTGTTTCGTCTATATCTTCTTTTGAAACTCTATAGTCCAACTTCCATTGTTTTGGTGTAAGATTATGCCATTTTGCTATTTGAACCAAAATTAACTCTAGCTCTTTGTTTATACTACTACCAAATTCAATTTTTCTATAGTTCATAATTAATCACCCCTACTTAATCATTCAATACAAATAAAAAATACCGCAAATTCATTTCTGAATAATACAGTATTTATGAAATATTTAGTTTTAACAAGTACAACGTTTAATAAGAATGATGAGTCTTATTTACTTTTAAGCATCTTTGTAAAAAATAATATGGAACAGATTAAACCTACAAGCGAAAAAATCCAATGTTTGAATGCCCAATTTAAGCCAAAACCAATAATTATTGATAAAGATGCTCCTATTGAATATTTATCTTTATTTTTAATAAATATCATCCCCTATTATAATAATTTAAGTATATTCAGTTGTTTCATAGTTTTCTACTGTTACATATTAATTGTAACATATTTTTCAACACCATATTATTCAGTTTTCAAGGATCATTATTCGCATTTTAAATCTCAATAGTTACGTCGCATAATTTTCATAAAGTGACATAAAAATACTGTGCAATTCATTTCTAAATAATACGGTATTTTGAATAATATATTTATTAAATGAAATTAGAAGAATACGACTTAAATTACACAGGTTATCATTATAATCACAGAAAGAAATATTTCTTCCAAATAGAGTAATAACTAAAAAATTCCTGGTATCATATAAGCAATATAAAGTCCAATACCAAAGGATACCGCATTTGCAGTCAGAGCATATAAAGGTATAAGCCATCTATTCGTTGATTCCGTACTGCTATACTTATTCAGAAAAATAGAGTATGATCTTGCTTCTATGATAAACACGAGTGCTTCCATCCAAACATAATTAAATACAAACATCATACTAACTTGATTATAGTTGATGACATTAAGCAAAATGTTAAGCATTGACTGAGTAATAACATTTATAGCTCCAATAATCAAAAGTTGCTTTTTTGCTCTGAAACCAAAGAGTAATGCTATTGCAACTTCAATTGTTATGGTTGCAATAATTCTAGCAAAAAGAGAAAGTAGTTCCCATGTATAGTCATAATCTCTAACTACCTTTATGTTCTCAATGATTTTAACTGATTGCATCTCCAAGCCTTCCGCATCTACATTGTAGTAACTGTCAAAAGCATATCGTTCATATACTTCTTCACTAATAACAAATTTGTCATATTCAGGGAAGTAGAGTAAAATTTTAAACTTAGGCGGAGGGTAATATCCCCACGTGAACTGTGAGGTTTCAGTACAATCACTAAAGTATTGCAAAAAATGATATCCGTCTTTATCCTTATAGGATACAAATTTTTTCCATATTTCATAGTCTTTATCACTCTTATGATATCTTTGCTTATAAGGATGTTAATCTAAGACACTGTGTGGTCCTGTAGAAGTTACTTCGGATAGTAAAGTTACATAATATTTTTCATTTTCAAGTCCTTTGAAATCAATCACAACTGAAGGCTTAGGACCTATATCTGCATAGGCAGTTAATGGCATAATTATAACTATAATTACAAAACATAACAACATAGAAAAAAATTCTTTTTCATAACTCCACCTACTTCCATCATTCCACCCCATAATATTTACTTTATTTATAAGCTATTTAGTTTTTACATCAATTTAATTTTTTATAAAATTATCCTTTCATATATAATCTTTCAATGAATTTTAAATGATTTATTATATGAAATTCTTAATTTTCCAAGACCGTATTATCCAGTTTTCAAAAAATATTGTTCGTATTTTAATCAAACTTTATTTGTTTGTGGAAGTTCATCGAATTTAAGTACCTTGTCTAAGTCATTATCCCAATTAGCTTTACTTTCTAAATAAATATGACCTTGGGGTTTGATAAGCACCTCACTGTCAAGACACCCTGCTGGAACAACTAATAATGTCCCATCCATCTGAATATTTGGAAGTGCCGATCCACAATTTGAGCAGAAACTTCTTATATGCTCAGTTGATTTAAATTTAAAAGTTTTTACTTTATTTTCACCCGACAACCACCTTAACTTGGCTGTGGAAGAAAACAGATTTGCAGCATGTGCTGATCCAGTATCTTTGCGACACCGCCCACAATGACAAAGAAAAAAATTTTCAAATTCTCCATATATATCAAAAACAATTTCACCACAAAGACATGATCCTGTATGCTTCATAATTATTATCCCCTCCTTGATTTGTTTAGTAATAAAATAATTTTTAGATAAATAAATATTAAAAGGATGCAGTCAACGCTAACTTGTTAACATCTATTTACAGACTAGAAACAGAAATGTTTCTATTAGTTAATATCAGTCTTCTTATAATAAGAAAACTTTTCACTTTGAATCATTGAAGTTGAACAAGCTATGTTAATTGCTTTTCAAAACATTCAACTATGTTTCCTTCCCATTGGCTATTCTTATAAAACTTAAAACCTAAAGATACCCAATACTTTTTAGCAGTAATATTTTTTTGTAATATACCAATTCGAATATTATCAAAATTTTGTTGTTTTAATTTCTCTTCAAAAGAAACATATACTTTTTTACCATATCCCATAGAATGGTAATCTCCATGGATCATAAGTAAGCCTATCCAAGGGCAGTTATCTTTAGGATTGCTTTTTAAAAAATCAATAATTCCAACATACTTATTTTTAAAAACTATAAGATAACTATCGGTGACTTCATTAAGGAATTCACTCTTGACTTTCTCTATAGACCTTAAGGGCTTTCCGTTTTCTAGAATATTATAATTAGAATTTGAGTTAAGTATTTCTAGTACAAACTTTAATAAATTTTCTGTAATAGGCTTAAACTTAATCATATTAATTCCTCCATTTATAGAAATATTCAATTTTTAGTAAATAATTAATGTATTCATTTTCTACTTGTGACGTTAAATAAATAAGTTTGCGAATTTTTAGTTCTAATCCATAACCCATTGAATATCATAAGAATCTATGAATTTAGAACTTTCTCCCGTATCTAAATCCATTATGTATATGTTCGAATTAAATCCATTTATTAGATGGTTTAATAGACTTCCTATAGGAGTTAAATGCTCCATAGAGCTATATATAAGATGTTTGCCATCTGGTGAAAAACCGATAGTTCTATATCCTGTAAATTTGCTATCATATATTCCATAGAATTTCTTCACACATGTTTCTTTTCCATTTTCAATTATATATATTGACCCTTTTTTCTCAACAGCAATTGCATCTCCTTGTTGATTACTTATATAATCAGTCTTATCTAAAGAGTGTGCAATATTTAAAAGTTCCTCTCCTTTACCTATTAACATCGGATTTTTATCTCCTTCTTTGATAGAAAACAAGCTAAAACTTCCATCATTCATAGCTATAAAATTTATTTCACCAGTATTTCTATCATAATAAAAATCAATAATATTATCATTATAATCACCGAAATTAGTTAAACCTTTATTTTTATGACTATATATCAATTTTTTATTATCCAAGTTTGCATCTAATTTATATAAGTTTAGTATAAGGTTATCTCTTTTCGTATAATAGATTTCTCCTTTTAAACTTGTAAGTATATCTTTATTTATAAAACTTTTAATTTCTATAGCTATATAAGGTCCTACTAATATGAGTATAATCGCAACTATTAATATTACAACTAAAATCTTCTTTTTCATATTTTATACACCTCCCAATTTTGTGTGCAGAGCCTAACTAATGTGAATAATCTAACAAACAAATTGTACCATATTTTCTATGTTGTTATAAAGAATTTGTGTTTTGAATACTGTATTATTCAGTTTTATAGCCTTTTCTTTTTAAATTTTTAATTATTTCCCAGGCTTTCTTCCCTGCCATTTTAAATATTCTATTTTCCACTACCATATGCTTGTATGCATTCTGATGAATAGTCTGTACAGGTTGAGCAAATATTTCAAATATAAATTCATCATATTCAAAATTGCATACTGTTCTAACGCTATAATTTTCGGATTCTATTTTAATACAGAATTTATATAAACCTTCAAATTCTTTTACTATTATTTCTATAAATTTTTCAAAATCATGAACTTCACAAATGATATCAAGATCACTACTTTCAACATCTATATCAATAGGGATAGTTCCTGCTAATATAGGATTATACTGCTTTAAAACTTCCATAATTTTAATATCTTTCATAGCTATATACGCTCTTCTTTGTTTTTCATTACCTTGACACAGATATTCAATATGTATAAATTCTTCTGACATAAAATAACCCCTTTATTTTTTTAAGCAATATCTTATTTATTCAATCACGCGCCTAAAATACAACCTCTATCTCAACATATTTTATAACATTCATACAATTTCCAATGTGCCCATATCGTCTATACAATTATTACTTTAATATTATTTTACTATAAAATAATAACCCCGAATTGCATAAAACCGGAGCATGTTGAGAATTAACATGTTATAAAATAGAATTTTGGCTTACATTTGCCACGCATTACGTTTATTTCAAATTACTGTATTCCACACATTTCATTGCATCCTCTTTGATTTAAATTCACAAACTAGATTCATAATCTCTTATAATATATGTAGCTACCGCAACATCTAAACAGATGAAATATACCTGGCAATATAAAGCCAACGCTTAAGAATATCATTAAACCTGTTATATCTATTCCAAAAAATGAAAATAATACATTACGAAATAGAATAATATCCATAAACAACTTACTAATAAACCCTATAATAAGAACCGAACAAAGTGGTATAGTCAATATATATATGAAACCTAAGGCTGAGAATGCACTTGGATCATTTGAATTTTTTGCACTAATATATGGATATATAACTAGTATATATGTAACAATAAAAGATAAAATAGTAAACTTACTATCTCTCAATAAAGCTTTTTTTGAATTAATCCAATTCTTCTCAACTTGACTTATAACTTCTTTATTTTGATTATTTGCCATCATATGCTAGTACCTCTCAATATATATTTGTGAT
Source organism: Alkaliphilus sp. NP8 (assembly GCA_015978205.1). GTDB lineage: Bacteria > Bacillota > Clostridia > Peptostreptococcales > Natronincolaceae > Alkaliphilus_B. Next base: position 55,457 of record JADWMM010000033.1, read on the forward strand.
ATTATAATTGGGATCAAGTCCGTTTTCTACCATAGTATACAAAAATTCAAGTTCTCCATTTTCAGCAGCAAAACTAGCAATCGAAACACCATATTTAGGATCTTCAAAATTCAGTAATTTGGGACTGTCCAGTAAGATTTCTCGAATCTTATTTACATCTTCTCGGTATATAGCTTTAGCTAAAATCCATGCAGGTGTGCCTTTAAAAATTCTAATATCAGTTTGATCAAAAGAGTGGTTGATATCATAGTAAACTTAATTTTATAAAATTATGTACCACAATATTTTCACATAATGCTCATTTTTAATGCACTATAGTCCTTTTTCAGAAATAATTTTTTTGAATTTTTTATCTGATAGTATGTCATTTGTTACAAACTCACCATTATAAAACAAGCTATAGGAAGTAAATGGAGCTGGTGCATTTTGTGCTTGTTCCGTTTTCTCAAACCGTATACTTTTAAACTTAATTCCTCTTTCTTTTGCTACATTCTCAATTAGGGGAACATATTTTGCAGTAAAGGGACATTGATTGGAATAATATAGAACAAATCCTTTATCCTCAATTGAAGGCTTTTTAACAGTTTGTTTAAAACAAGGTTTTGTAGTATTTTTATCAAATGGTAGATACATAAGTTCATAATATGGATCCGCTGTATCTGCTAATTTAAACCCCTTATACCGTAAATATTTCGGATCCGATAAATATGGTATTTTCTTTTTTGATGACAGTATTACTAGTCCCTCTTTATCTTTTTCTTTACTGTCTTTAATGCATTCTTCCAATAGAAGATTTGAATTACCCTGTCCTTTAAATCGTCCAGAAACCCAAAAACAGTTTATAAACATATATTCTTCTGCTTCAATAGGACACCATGCTTCTTCAGCAGGAATATATTCAATAAAGCATTTGCCACGAACATCTCCTTTTTTAAAAACAAGTCCATCTTTAAATCTTTCAGCAAGCCATGACTTCTTTGCTATGACTTGACAGTCCTTCTTATTTGAAATAGCACAACAAATATGCTCTTGTTGCAGATTTTCTTTAGTTACTGTAATTATATTCATTATCTTTTCATCTCCATACTTTAAGTTGATTCTTACTAAATTTCCAAAAGGAATATAATCTTGGTCAGACCTTGCTCCCAGTGAGCTGGTCTAATAAATTTTATTATACATTCGATAATAGTAAAATGGCTTTTCTTGTGTGTCTCCAGAATTTAAAATCCATTTGGTGTCAAGTTTACTAAACCCACACTTTTCAATTACCCTCTGTGATGGGATGTTATCTAGTTCTACAATAGCAATTAAGTAATCAAGTTTTAAGTTAGCAAATACCCATTCCGTCATTGCCTTTGAAGCCTCACTTATGTACCCATTATTTCTATATTCTTCGGAAATAAAGAACGCTATTTCTATTTCGTTATCAACTTCTTCCTTATTACCAATGCCTACCATACCTATAAGCTGTTTATTTGATTTAAGAGTAACTGCAAGCATTATTCTTGCAGTATTCTTAGTTGATTTTAGATACTGATCTTCAACCCATTTTATCCATGCATTTATTTCTTCTATTGATACATTCCAGTCAGGCATCCATTTTAATAGATGAGGCTGACTACATATAGAGTGTAATTCATTTACATCATTTTCAGTAAATTGTCTTAATACAAGCCTTTCAGTTTCAATATAAATACTCATTCTTGACTTTCACCTCTTAAATAATCATTATAGACTTCATAATTTTTATCAACTTACCAATATAAATACTTAGTTTTGCATCATCAACAGTGATATCTTCTAACCATGCTGTTCCGATGAAAATATCATCACATTTAATCATAAACATCTTAGTATTTTTATTTAAATCTGCATCACTATCTCTTAGATATCGAGGTCTTGTATTGGATAAATAAGAATATATTTCTCTGTTCATCTCCCATTGTTCTATATATAATAAATGTTCTTCTAAATTAAATTTTTCAAAAATAATATTCATTTATATATCTCCTCATTATCTTTAATTGCTTTAGTAATTTTATAATGCAAGACACTACATTGTGCCCTAGCTTAGCCACGTCGCATATTCTATGGTATATAAGTTTTTTCACCTGCCCGTAGTTTGCAACCGTACCTTATCCATCTTCCAAACAAAATATCTAACCAGCTAACAACCCAATCTCGTAAACACTTCATCCGTTACATGACCTGTCACTAACTGGCGTGTTATGGGAAGTTAACCCTAATTCCATAGCCGTATCTGACTATAAATTATTTAAATAAATTATTAAACTCCCCTCTCGTTAAACCATACAATATTTCATCTTTATACTTTCCTTCAGTATAAATAACTTCTCTTCTTACACCTTCTTCTTTACAGCCTAATTTTTTCATCATTGTTGCTGAACCAATATTGCCTTCAATCACTGAAACATTAAACTTATTTAATCGCCTCTCATTGAATGCATAATCTAGCAATATCCTCATCGCTGCTGTTCCATAGCCTTGTCCTCTATAGTCTCTTCCTATCTGCATCCCAATACTAAATGTCCCATTTCTTTCATCAATACTATTTAGATTAAATGAGCCAACATTCACTCCATCTAATGTTTCAATTGTGAACATTATTCTTTTTGAATCAGGATTGAAATTCGAAAAACCTTCAATGGAAGATTTATTTCCTATTACTGTTGGAGGTAATTCTAATTCATACTGCAACATCCTTCTCGCTTTACTATCAAAACAATTATAAAAGTGTTCTTTCCAATCTTCAGGTTCCATTGCCCTTAACCTTACAAGCTCATTCTGCCAATAATAATTTTCAAAATTTATATTTTTCATTTTATCTCACATGACTTCTAAATCTGTCATATGCCTCCTCTCATCATTTTGTAACTCCAACTTTCAAAATAGTAGTAGAAATTAGCTTCTACTATATTCAAAATTTCTATAATCTTATCTTCTTTTTCATATTTATAAGCAAGTTCAATTCTTAATACATCTACGAGTCACTATGATAATAAAACTTCCTATCCAATTTATTTGTTTTTAATTGAATCCTTTAAACCTTATTTTTTACTCTAGTCATCTAATAATCTATCTAAAAGACTTTGAATTTATTAACATATTATTCTATTTATTTTTCTTATTCCCTGCTTTTTTATGTAAATTATAAAAATAGGAACCCTAAATTATTATAGGCTCCCTTTTAAAATTGATTTTATGTTATTTAATTTAAAACAAATAAAATAATTAATCACCATTTAAAAAAACAATAATCCTCTTATTTACCAATACTTCTAGACGCTTTAATATTTACTTCAATACCTAAAGGATTAGAAATAACTATATCACCCATTAATATAGGCAGATTTATTTTATACTTTTTTAATTCCTTTGTTAAAGGTATTAAGTAGCTTTGGGGTATAGGTCTATCACTTTTCACTGGTAGCATAATTTTAGTTTCATCATTTAATTTAACAGAACCTGTAAAAATTCTCTTTTTTTCTTTTACTTCCTCCATAAAAAAGTTATATCCTTTATTGCATTTATTTCCCCATGCTTTTATTTTAGCTGTATCTAATGTCCCATGTATTAAACATCCTTTTGGACATAAAATACAAGTAACTATTGTAACATCTTTACTACCCTCTGCAAGATCAATTTTTTCTGCTACCTCTGTATCTTTACAGCAACAAATTAAAGAATCATTATTTTTTATATTACCATTAATAATATATTGTGCCGACAGTTTACCTGCTTCTAATCCTCCTAATGTAACATTATCTACTAAACCATGTATTTTTAAAGCATTGCCACAAAGAAATATTCCTTCAACAATTCCATCTACTAAAATATCAATATCAGGAATTAAACCTATAGAAGACACTAGTATATCGCAGTCAATCTCTCTTTCTGTATTAGGCATTAGTTTTAAATTTTCATCTACATTAGCTACAACTACCTTCTCTACTGATTCATTTCCCAAAATCTTAACTATAGTTGTATTAGTATAAATAGGTATAGAAAAGTCTTTTAAACATTGTTGAATATTTCTAGGTAATCCACTAGGCTTTGAAGATATTTCTAATACAGCTTTAACATCAACTCCATTTAAAGCCATTCTCCTAGCCATAATAAGTCCAATATCTCCAGAGCCAACAATAACTGCCTTACTTCCTGGACAAACCCCTTTTTTGTTAATCATCTCCTGTACAGCCCCTGCACTATAAATGCCCAAAGGTCTACTACTTTCTAAAATTAAGCTATTTAAGTTTTTTTCTCTAGCCCCTGTTGCAATAATTATAGCCTCAGCCCTTATTTTAAAAATACCCTTGTTAGGTGTAGTAGCAGTAATAACCTTAGCCTTGTTTACCTCTAATACAGTACAGTTTAAATAGTATGGAATTTCTTCTTCTGAAATTTTCTCTGTAAACTCCTCACTATATTCAGGTCCAGTCATATCTTTATTAAAATAATGTAGACCAAATCCATTATGAATACATTGATTTAAAACTCCACCTAACTCTTTTCTATATTCTAATATAAGTATATCTTCCATTCCATTTTTTTTAGCTCCCAGTGCAGCTGCCATACCTGCAGCTCCTCCACCTATTATAACTAACTTTACATTTATCAATTTAAACCACCCCAAATCTTATCAGTCAATTTCCTCAATAGATTTATCAGATATCTAACAATTATTATCGCCATCCGAACTGAGTATTTGTTTATCTGACTTTCTCGATAATATTTCCATTAAGCTACACATACAAAATCCACCTTGACACCTACCCATACCAGCCATTGTCCGTATTTTTAGGCCTTTAATAGTTGTTATATTTGGATTTCGTCTTATAGCGTCAATTATTTCTCCTTCGCTTATATTTTCACATTTACAAACTATTTTTCCGTACAATGGGTTCTCTTTTATCTTTTTATTTCTTTCTCCTTCGTTTAATTCATTTAACCTTATTGCTTTTTTTCTATATGGATTAAAATCTTCCTTTGGCTGTAACTTACCTAAAATATTCTCTACAATATCTTTAACCATAATTGCTATACTAGGTGCACAAGTTAAACCAGGGGATTTAATACCAGCTACATTAATAAATCCACCAATATGTTTATCTTCTTCTATAATAAAATCATTTTCCTCATCTTCAGCAAAATCTACTTTAGGTCTTAATCCAGCAAAAGTTTTAATTGTTTTTGAAAAGTCTAAACTAGGCATAACATTTTTAGCCAAGCTTTTAACTTTATTAAGCCCAAGCTCTGTTGTACTAATATCTGCCTTATTATGTACATCTTGACTAGATGGTCCTATTATTATATTTCCATTTACAGTAGGTGCAATTATCATACCTTTTGTATTTTTATCGTTTTCTGGTTTTGCAAGAAAAATAACATGATTAACCATACTGCATTGATTTTTATCTAATATAAAATACTGGCCTTTCTTAGGTACAATTTTAAAAGATCTTATTCCAATCATATTATTAATATCATCTGAAAAAAGCCCTGCACAATTTATTACAACTTTAGATTGGTACACACCTTTTTCTGTATCAATATAAAAAGTATCTTTATTTTTATTTATTTTATAAACTTCTTCATTTGTTTTTAATATAACCCCATTTTCAATTGCATTTTCACAGGCTGCAATTGCCATATCCCAATTGTTTACAATACCAGTATCTTGTGAATATAAAGCCCCATAAGCATTTTGGTTTATATTAGGCCCTATTGCTAAAATTTCTTCTTTAGTAAGTATTTTTAAAGATTTAACTCCATTTCTAATACCTCTTTTATATTTTTTGTAAACTGCCTCCATACTTTCTTCATTAAAAGCAATTAATAAAGATCCTGTTTTTTTGTATGAAATATCTAGCTCTTTACAAACCTGAGGGAATATTTCTATGGCTTTTCTATTTAATTTAGCTTTAATAGTTCCTGGTTTTGGACTATATCCACTATGTACTATAGCTGTATTTCCTTTAGTTACTCCACTTGCTACATCTAATTCCTTTTCAAAGATTACTATCTTTAAGTTGTATTTTGAAAGCTCTCTAGCTACAAACCCACCGACTGCTCCAGCTCCTATAATAGCTATATCATACATAAATAGTCCCTCCCTACTTAAGTTTATCTTTTATAGCTTCTAATCTCTTTTTTAGTACAGCTTCTATAATAATTTTCTCCTTGTTCTTTATCATAATCTATCAAAAATATGGCTTTTCCACCTCTTAGAATAGTCTTATATTTTGCACCTAATATTACTAGTTTTTCTCTATCAATCTTATCTCCATTAATAACTCTTACCTCGTCTATAAAAGGGTACTCCTCTAAGTCTTTAATAGACACTTGTGTCCCTTTTTTACCTAATTTTACAGTTCCTTTAAACTCTCCATCTTCTCCACTAAGCCTAAGACCTGCTCCTGCTAATGCTCCAATTACTCCAAGCCCTGTTCCTCCATGTTCTATAAGATGTACCTTTAGCTTTGCTGCTAAAGAGTAAGCTTCTTCTTTAGTAAGTATTTTTTCCTGAGCACTATATCCATAGGATATTAATAAGTCTGGATTTTCTAATTCTTCTTCCTTAACAACACATAGTCCAGGATCTGAGCCTTCTGCCTGATATTGATAAAGAAGTTGTATAGCTTTCTCTATAATTTTTTCATAATTAAAGTCATCTATATAAGCTCTAAAACACATAGAACTATTATGAGAAGTAAAAGGTATGTCCTCATGTCTAAGCAATTGATGCCTTGTAACTGCCTCACACTTACCGAGATTCTCTTTCTCAATTTCGTCAATTATTATTTCTGCTATTCCTCCAGTACTTATAGATTTATCTAAACTATCCGTATCATCTATACAAATTAGTAGTTTCATAACTTTAAACCTCCTATTTTTTTAGTCTCATTCCTTCAGCTTTTAATATACTCTCTACTTGCTTATCCGAAACTTCATAATCAAAAAAATTTTTATAATAATCCTTTATCTCTTGGTTTAAATCAATATCCCTAAACTCATCACGATAAAAGGTTTGTCCTGTCCATAAAAGTACTAATGGTATTTCTAATGAGCTAATATGACCCCATCTAGATATACCCGTTGGTAGCGGATATATTTTCTCATTCTTAACTGCATCTAATCCTGCCCATTTATCATCACTCATCATATATTTAGCCGTTTCTATATCATTAACAAGAAACGCATCCGGATCCCAAATATATAGTTGTTCTAAACTTACAAAATACTTTGTGTTCTCAAACAGATTTAGCTTTTCATCTTCTGTAACATTAATTAGTCCTACAGTATTTATCCAGTCAGAGCTTATTGTTCCTTTTGTTTCCGTTCTAGTAGCTTCACTTATTGAATGAAATACACTAGCTCTTTCAGACTCTGGAATGTTTTTAACTCTTTCTTTAACTATGCTTACAGTATCCTTATAAAAATTATTATACTCTTTAGCCTTTTTTTCTTTTCCTATAGCTTTTCCTAGTATTGAAATAACCTCTTGTTGCTCAGTAATATTGGTATAGTCAATTACTAAATATGGTATATTACTATGATCCAGTTTTTGTTTTTCTCCTTCATTAGACACCATATTTTTTGTAACAACAATTAAATCAGGATTTTGCTCCATAAGAGTTTCAATACTTACCTCTCTTCCAGATCCAGCAATTACTGCATTAGTTAAACTAGGGTTAAGCTCCTCTAATAAAACATCTCTTTTTAATCCTTGAGATACAGCCACAATCTCTATATTTCTATCAAGCATAGCAAAAGCATGACCAGCTAAAGGATAAAAGGCTGCTACTTTTTTTACTTCACCATTAATTTCAACCTTACGTCCTAAGCTGTCTACAACCTGTATTTTACTATCATATACACTATTATTAGATTGTTTTGAAGGTACACATGCTGTAGTTAGTAAAGTAGCTATTATTAAAACAACAATAAAATTTAAAATCTTTATTCTTTTCATTAAATTTAATCTCCTATAATATAATATCAACTGCTTTTAAGAGGCACTATTTGTTTCATATTATAATAATGCTCTACCTCTATATCTACTATTTTAGTCTTTACTTTATATAACTTATCTAAATTCATCTCATTAACCACATCTTTTGGTTTTCCATAGTCAATAAACCCACCCTCTCTCATTAAGGCAACAGATGTATCTATATTATTATTTTCAAAATGAAAAGCATGGTTAGGTGAGTGAGTAGCTATTATTATAGATTTCCCTTTATCTTTGACTAACTTAACTACATTTTCAAGAACTATTAGCTCATGTCTAATATCTAAATGAGATGTGGGTTCGTCCATAATAATAATAGAAGAGTTTTGTGCTATTGCTCTTGCTATCATTACTAGCTGAACCTCTCCGCCACTTAGCTCTGTATATGGCTTGTCTTTATATTTATCCATACCTACTAGTTCTAAAGCCTCCATAGCAATACTAATATCTTCCTTTGAAGGCATATTAAAAAAACCAGTATAAACTGCTCTTCCCATAACTACTATTTCTAAAACTTTATACGGAAAAGTTCCTCTATGAAACTGTGGAACATAGCAGATATCCTTAGCTAGTTGACTTGCCTTTAGTTTAGATATATTTACTCCATTAATTAGGATTTCACCTTTTCTTAATTTTTTTATTCCTAAAATGCAATCTAGCAATGTTGTCTTACCGCACCCATTAGATCCAATAAGACATAAAACCTCTCCAATATTTAGTTTTAAGTTCAAATTATTAAATACTGGAGCTTTTTCATAACTAAAGCTTGCACTATTAACTTTTATTAACTCCATTAATCCCATCCTCTTCCTTTGGTTCTTTTAAGAAGGTATACAAAAAAAGGTCCTCCCAATAAAGATGTTAGTATACCTAATGGAATTTCTGCTCCTCCTATAGTTCTTGCCAAATTATCTACTAGTACTAAATAAGATGCCCCTAAAGATATAGAAATAGGAATAAGATACTTATTATCGTTACTAAACATCATTCTCCCAATATGTGGTATTATCAATCCTACCCACCCAATATTTCCACTAACAGAAACAGCTCCTGCTGTAGCTAAAGTAGCACAGGAAATAATAAAAGCTTTGTTTAGGTTTACATTTATCCCTAGTGTCTGGGCCTCTCTATCTCCCATAGATAAAACATTTAAACGCCATCTGCTAATTATCAGTCCAATAATACCTATGACCATAGGTATGCCTCCTAAGTATATATCTTTATAGGATGCTGATGATAAGCTACCCATAAGCCAGTACACTATAGTTGGTAGCTGATTGTATGGATCTGCCATGTATTTTGCTAAAGAAATAAGGGAAGAAAAAACAGATGAGACAACTACTCCTCCTAAAACTAACATTACAGTAGAGTTTGTTGAATATATCCTTCCTATCCAATAACTAAGAAAGACAGCTAAAAGTCCAAATCCAAAAGCGAATATATATGTATAGTTTTTACTGCTAAATATTAAAATAGACAGTGCTGCACCAAAACCAGCTCCAGACGTAACTCCCAAAATACTAGAACTTACTAATGGATTTTTAAATAGGCTTTGAAATGCTACACCACTAACAGCTAAAGATGCTCCTACTAACATTCCTAATATAATTCTTGGCATTCTAATATTCCAAACAATGTATAAAGCTTTATTAGTAGGGTCATATGGAGCAAAACTCAATTTACTAACTAAAATATTTATTACTTCTGTTAAGCTTAGGCTATAATTACCAACAAATAATGAAAAAAACACAATAAATATTGGTGATATTAATAATAAAAAATAAGTCTTTTTCCTTTTCATATAGTGCTACCTTTCATCAAATAAATTTTAATTTAAAGTATCATATAACCTTGTTAACATAGTAGCTGTTTCCGCTCTAGTAATTTTATCTTTTGGAGCAAATCTATTATCTTCTCTACCCTGCATAATTTTAAGATTATACATTACATTAATAGAGTCCATAGCATTTGAATTAATAGCCTTACTATCTTTAAATAAAACATTAGCTGATGTATTAAGCTTTACTCCTTTATACTTGAATGCATTAGTAAATGTAACTGCCATTTCTTCTCTAGTAACAAAAGTATTTGGAGATAATTTTCCATCTTCTACTTTAATAATACCAGCTTTTATAGCTTTCCCCATGTCTAAAGCATACCAAGCCTTACTATCAACATCTTTATAATTATTAAGATCAGTAGTTTCAGTCAAATTAAGCGTTCTGCTTAAAATAGTAGATAGCTCTGCTCTAGTTATATTTTTATTCGGTGAAAAATAATTATTACTTGTCCCGTTCATTATATTTAACTTTGCAACAGACTCAATATGAGACTTTGCCCAATGGTCTTTAATATCTAAAAAACTTTGATCTATTTCATCTTTTTTAATCGTAGTAAAGCTAATCTTAACAGGCTCTTTTAAACTCATCTCACTTTTAGATTTAAAACTATTATTAATATTAAGTACATATTTAGTATTTATATTTAAACTTTGCTTAGGTTTAACTACTATTTCTCTACGTTTGTCAGGTCTAACTTGATCATCTTCCATAATAACTTCAATAGGTATATTATCTCCCTTAGATGTAACTAAAGAAATACTTTTACTGTTATTATCTTTAACTTTCATATTAACAACGTTTTTACTAAAAACTAGCTTTATCTCTGGATGTAATAATATATTTTCATCTCCATGCTTTATACTAGAGGAGTCCATAGTCAAAGGCTTATTATACCCTCCACCTGATCCGTCACCTGATCCAGCTGCTATTACATTAACAGTACTAAAACACATACTTAATACTAATAGAAATAATAATACTACTTTTTTATCTTTTAAAATCTTATTCATACAACTTCCGCCTCTCTTTTATGTACAACTATTTTATAATTTGTAATTTGTATTTTGTTTTAACTCTTCTACAGGTTTTAGCTCTATACTTTAACTTTTTTCTAAGCCTTTACTCCATTTGAAAAAATAAGTTTAAAAGTAAAGTCTAAAGGTATATCTGTACTTCCTGATAATACTATGAAAATTAAACTAACTAAAACTAACTGTTTCTCGTTATTTACATATAAACACCTCCAAACATAATTAAAACTAATTATTTCTCAGTATTATAACACATTCCCTATACTGATGTAAATCGTAAGTAGTAATTGTGTATACAAGATATATTTTTTAAAATAAAAAGATCGGATTATTAAATAACCCGATCCTCACCTAAGTATATAAATAGATAAAATATACTATATATTATTAAGCTTAATAAAAAGAAGTGGAAAGTAAAGATAATAGCAACTTTATCTATATTAGATACTACAAATCTTATTAAAGTTAAAGGACTAAAGAGCACATCCCAAGAATTAAACCGAATAAACCTTCCTAAATATATTGCGTATCCACTAAGTAAATGTGCTACAACTGCAAATACCCAGCCAACTAGTTTACCCTTATGCTTTTCTACATATCTATGAAATATATATAATGATAAAGCACTTAATGCACAACCTAAAAATACTCCAAAGCTTATCGAGAAAAAGTTGTTCCAAGTTTGAAGATCAAAATTGTATAGCACTCTACTTTCACCAGAATAAGGTATATAGTTAGGGTTTGGGTAATAAAACGTATCATTACTTAAATGAATATAATCTGTTATTATATATACCGCATTTGGAAAAAAGAATAACCATGAAATGCTTGAGAAAAAGGCAATAATACTCTTTGTAAAAGATGACCTTCTCTTTGAGTTTTTGATAAATATTAGTGCGAATACCATAGGAGCCCAAGCCAATATTAAGTTCCATATTAAATAAAATGTATTAAGTAGTTCTCCAAATATAATCCAAGATACTAATATTGAGGAAAGCAAAAATAATACTACCGTTACTCTATTAATTTTTTTATCCATTATTCCACCCCTTAATTATATTAATCCCCATAAACATCATATCCAAAATTAGGTTAAGTACTTATTTTTCAACTCCTACTAAATTTGTTAATATCATATTAACTATACTTATAAGCACAGATGCTACAATTGCTGCAAAAATATTACTTACATAAAAACCACCAACAATACCAGATGTAATAAGTAAGGTAATACCGTTAATAACAAATGTAAATAGTCCAAGTGTCATTATAGTAATAGGTAAAGTAAAAATCACTAAAATAGGTTTAATAATTGTATTTACAATACCTAAAATAGCTGCTGCTACTAATGTAGCTTTAAAGCTTTCCACATTAACTCCTATAGATAAACTTGCTATTATATAAATCGAAAAAGCACTTATAAGCCATCTTGCTAAAAACCTCATTCTTATCATCTCCTTTTATATGATATAATTATATTATATTACTAAAGTATATAAAATAGTTTTTAAAAGTTCATTAAAATTATAAGTACATAACTATATTTTAAATTGCACTAAATATTAAATATTGAATGGAGGAGTCTAATTGATTAAAATAGGTATTATTACTGCTAGTGACAAAGGTTCTAAAGGGCAAAGAGAAGATAAAAGTGGACCATTAATAGGAGAAATGCTACAACCTATTGGTGGTGAAGTAAAAGAATACATAATCGTTCCTGATGAAAAAGAAAAATTAGCAGAAGGATTAATTTATATGGTTGATGAAGCAAAGCTAGATCTTATTTTTACAACTGGTGGCACAGGATTCTCTCCTAGAGATGTTACTCCAGAAGCAACATTAGATGTTGTAGAAAGATTAACTCCAGGTATTTCAGAAGCTATTAGAATGAAAAGCTTAAGTGTTACTCCTAAAGCTATGCTTTCTAGAGCTGTATCCGGTATAAGAAAACAAACTTTAATAATAAACTTGCCTGGTAGCCCTAAGGGCGTAAAAGAATGTTTAGAAGTTATTTTACCTGTATTATCTCACGGTATTGATATATTAAAAGGTACAGGTGGCGAATGTGGTAGCGACGTAAAATAAAACAGAACCTAGGGTTTGCTTCTATTATAAGCTTTATACCCTAGGTTTTTCTTTTTAATAACTTTTAGCTATTTTATATTAAACTAGTCTTCTATAATAATATCTCCAGATTTTCCACCAGTTTTCTTAGCTAATCTTACATCAGTTAATCTCATTTTTCTATCTATAGCTTTACACATATCGTATATGGTTAGTCCAGCTACAGATACAGCAGTTAAGGCTTCTATTTCTACCCCTGTTTTTCCAGTTGTTCTAACTATTGCTTCTATATCAATCTTACTATTTTCTTTATCAATATTAAATTTAATATCTGCACCAGTTAAAATAATATTGTGGCACATAGGAATAAGATTACTTGTCTTTTTTGCTGCCATTATTCCAGCAACCTGAGAAACAGCTAAAACATCACCTTTTTTTATATTACCTTCTACAATTCTTTCTAATGTGCTAGGTAGCATGTATATACTTCCACGAGCTACAGCTTCTCTTCTAGTATTAAGTTTTCCCCCTACTTCAACCATCTTAGCTCTTCCTTCTTCATTAAAATGTGTTAATGAATCCATATACAATCTCCTCCCTTTTTTTATTTTTTTAATCTTCTAATGTAATCTTTTCTACTTCCATATTTTCTATTGCTTCATCTATAAGTCTTTCTACATCTAACGCATCTTCAGATTTCATAATTCTATCTAGTTTAGGCTGTGTAACTGGATGCTTAGGTAAAAATACTGTACAACAATCTTCAAAAGGTAAGATTGATGTTTCATACGTTCCTATTTTTTCTGCTAAAGCCATAATATCCACCTTATCCATAGCTATTAAAGGTCTAAATACTGGCATGTCTACAGATGCATTAGTTACATAAAGACTTTTTACAGTTTGGCTTGCTACCTGCCCTATACTTTCTCCCGTTATTAAAGCGTCACAATTGTTTTCTACCCCTACTTTTTCCGCTATCTGCATCATAAATCTTCTAGAAAGAATAGTCATCTCTTGCTCTGGACATTTTTCATTTATTTCTTTTTGAATAGGTAATAAGTTTATAGAATATAACTTAAATTTACCACAGTAAATAGAAAGTATTTTTGCAAGATCTAGTACCTTTTCCTTAGCTCTGTCACTTGTAAAAGGATAACTATGAAAATGAATAGCTTCTATTTCCACACCTCTTTTACCAACAAGCCAACCAGCAACAGGACTGTCAATTCCACCTGAAAGTAATAATAAAGCTTTACCGTTTGTTCCTAGAGGTAATCCTCCAAAACCTTTTATCTTATTACTAAAAACAAAAGCCTTATCTCTTACTTCCACATTAATAACTATATCTGGATTATGTACATCTACAGAAATATTATCTGTATTTTCAAGTAAGTATCCTCCCACATCTCTACTAATTTCTAAAGATTTTAAAGGAAACCTTTTGTCTGCTCTTTTACTTTCTACTTTAAATGTTTTAATATTACTATTCTCTTCCATTCTATCTTTAAGTTCTTGAAGTGCTACTTCTCTGATTTTATCCATATCTACTTCAAATCGTTTTGCAACACTTAAAGATACAATTCCAAATACCTTTTTTACTCTTTCAGTAATATCATTTACATTATGATTATCTATATCTACGTAAATTCTACTGTGAGCCTTATATACTCTAAGTTTTCCTAAATCTGATATTGCATTGTGTATTTGACTAACTAGCTTATCCTCAAAATATCTTTTGTTAAGCCCTTTTAAAGCTATTTCTCCATAACGAATTACTACTACATTTTCCACTAAATAATCACCTCTTAATAATCCTTTTCAGACTAATATAATATTCTTTTGCTTTTTCAATTGCGTAGTCTATTTCATCCTTTGTATTTATATAGGATAAACTAAATCTAAGCGAACTATCAATTAAATCATCTTTCATATTAATTGCTTCTAATACATGACTAAAGCCTTTTCTTTTAGAAGAACAAGCAGATCCAGATGATACATATATTCCATCCTGTTCTAAGCTATGAAGCATAATTTCACTTCTAACTCCAGGAAAAGCTACATTAATAATATGCGGTGCAAACACATCACTTTTTTCTGATGTTATATGTCCACCCTCAACTTCATTTTCAAAGCTATCTATAAAGTAGTCCCTAAGCTTCTTTAAATTTTCAATATTGTTATCTATTTCTTCTGTAGATAATCTTACAGCTTCACCTAATCCATATATACCAGGTACATTTTCTGTTCCTGATCGAATACCCATTTCTTGACTTCCACCACTTAATAATGGATTAATTTTAGTACCTTTTTTAATGTATAAAGCACCAATTCCCTTTGGTCCATGAATTTTATGTCCACTTATTGAAAAACTATCTATCTGAATATCCTTTAGATTAATTTTTATTTTGCCAAATGACTGTATTCCATCTACATGAAATAATATTTTAGAGTTTATGTTTTTAATTACTTTACTCATTTCTTTTATTGGCTGAATACTTCCAACCTCATTATTAACATGCATTATACTAACTAAAATAGTGTTATCTTTTATAGATTTTTTTAATTCATCTATAGATATAAACCCTTTTGAATCTACATCTAAATATGTAACTTCAAAACCCTTTTCTTCTAACTCTGTAAAAGTATTTAAAACTGATTTATGTTCTATCTTCGATGTAATAATATGATTTCCACTTCTTTTATAAGCATCAGCTATACCTTTAATCGCTAAATTGTTTGCTTCTGTACCACTAGATGTAAAAATTATTTCTTTATCATTACAGCCTAGTGCTTTAGCTACTGTTTTTCTTATCTTCTTTATTTCTTTTTCAACTTCTACTCCTTTTTTATGTAAAGATGAAGGATTAGCATATTGATTTTCTAATGCTTTTAGCATATTTTCTATAACTTCTTTTCTTGGCTTTGTTGTAGCCGCATTGTCTAAATAAACTTCCATAATTTCACCCTCATTTTAATATTACAGCTATTATAATATCTAAATAATAGTTTTTTGTAAAGCTTTATAATTATATACTTACGTATTATATTTATAAGGCAGTTAAAAGATTTTAGAATCCTTAATTATACCTTTATTATTTCTATAAAACTCAAGAATATATACATTTTTATACACTAAAAAAGAAAGGATACCTAAACCCTTTCTTTTTCAATATATAACTTAAAACCCTAATTCTTCTCCTACAATATAAACATTTAAATCTACTTCTCCAGGTTTGCCACTTATAATAGTAGTTACATTACACATTCTGTCTGGACTTTTACAGTCAGTACACTCACCAGTTGCTGCACAAGGAGTTTTAAGTTTTAGTCTTGTAGAATTTTTATGACATGCTTCATTTTTTATACGATCTATTGCTGCAACTAAATCTGAACATATTTTATTTATTCCACATACTACTATAACCTTTTTAGGTCCATAGAACATACTTGCAACTCTATTTCCAATACCATCTATATTAATTAATTCGCCTTCTTCAGTTAATGCATTTGTACCTGTTAAGTATACATCTGAATTGTGTGCATTTTTTCTCACACTTGGCATTTCTTCTTTGCTAACTAACCAATGCCAATAAACAGTATTTCCAGCTTCGACTAAGCTTTCATATAAATTTAATTCTTTTACAGACATTGACCCTCCGATGCCTACAGTGTTATCTGAACTTATTTCGTCTAAAATTGCTTTTTTAACATCTTCTTTTGTTTCAAAGTATTTAGAGTTTATTTTCCTATTCTCTAAATTTTGTAAAACTTTTTCAGTTATATTATCCATTATATTTCCCCCTTATTAACTAATAAAAAATATACCTATTAACCATTATATACTAATTTTGGTATTTGGAAAATAAATATATAAAAAAACTTTTGTCAGACCGTTGACCTTTTTGTCGTAATTTGCTATAATACTAATGTGGTTATCCCCCTGGTAACCTCGATAATATAATCTCTATTCCCAATACCCCTTTTGAACGGAATCACGCCTTTGGGGGCGTGGAGCCAGGTCTATGGACCTGGCTTTTTTTTATTATAAAAATATACTTCCTTATGCTATAAAAAACATTAGTTTTATATTTTCAAATTGATTATTTATAATATATAATAGTAATTGAATTTTCTTATTAACAATATTCTACGAAAAAATACACTAAGGAGGGCTCTCAATGAGTAAACCAAAGGTTGCAATAATATTTAATGGTGGTACAATTTCTATGTCTGTAGATGATCGAATTGGTGCTGCTATACCATCGCTTTCTGGCGAACAAATTATGTCTTTAGTAACAAATATCGATAAGTATGCAGATATCGAAACAATTAACTTTTCAACATTACCAGGCCCACATATAGACATTCCAGTAATGATGGATATAAGAAAGTTAATAGCGAAAAACCTTGAAAGAGAAGATATAGATGGAGTTATATTGACTCACGGAACTGATAGTCTAGAAGAAACAGCATATTTACTAGATTTAACAATAAATTCTTCTAAACCTGTAGTAGTTGTAGGTGCTATGAGAAATAGTTCTGAGCTTGGTTATGATGGACCTAGTAATTTAGCAGCTGCAGTTTGTACAGCAATTTCCCCTGAATCTAAAAATAAGGGTGTTCTTGTTGTAATGAATAATGAAGTAAATGCAGCTAGTGAGGCTACTAAGTCAAATACACTAAGCTTAGATACATTTAAATCTTTAGAATTTGGTCCTTTAGGTATAGTAGATAACGATGAAGTTATATACTATAGACAAATTGTACATCGTCAACATATCTCTACTGAATCAGCTGAAACTAAAGTAGACTTAATAAAATGTGCTGCAGGTATGGATTCTAAATTTCTTAAGCACTCTGTAGATACTGGTGCTAAGGGAATAGTTATTGAAGCTATGGGA
This sequence comes from Alkaliphilus sp. NP8, assembly GCA_015978205.1. Lineage (GTDB taxonomy): Bacteria > Bacillota > Clostridia > Peptostreptococcales > Natronincolaceae > Alkaliphilus_B. Next base: position 73,326 of record JADWMM010000033.1, read on the forward strand.
AGAGGGAATATTCCTCCTACTATGCTCGAAGGAGTAGAATATGCTATTAAACACAATATAGCTATCGTAATGGTATCTCGTTGCCCTACTGGTAGAGTTCTTGATACTTATGGATATGAAGGTGCTGGAAGAACCCTAAAAAATATGGGAGTAATATTAGGTGGACATTTACCTGGACAAAAAGCTAGAATAAAACTCATGTTAGCCCTAGGTATTACTAGTGATTTAAATGAAATAAAAAATATTATAGAAAATAATGAATATAAATAAGTACTAAAGTTTTAATAGGTAGTGTAAATTAATC
>JADWMM010000008.1 GCA_015978205.1 Alkaliphilus sp. NP8
GACATAGCCCCAGATGCAGATTTAACTGATTTAAATTCATCAAAGCAAAGGTGTTTAGGAAGATAGTTATACTTTGGTGTATATTCTTTATAAAAGCTATCAATTACCCTATTTACAGTAGAATGAGACACATTATGATTCTTTGCAATATCCTTTTCAGATAGTTTTTCTTTAGCATTTAAGGCAATAGAAACCTTTGTATTATTAGATATAAAGCAGTTTTTATTAACAATATTAGTCTTAAGAGTAAAAGTAGAACTACAATGCCTACAAAAATATCTTTGTTTTTTTTAGTTTTAAGTAAGTGTCAAATCCAGAAACCTTCGGTATTTTAATGGTTGAAGTTTTAAATCCATGTTTTATTATATTTTTATCAAGTATATGACCACAATTGTAGCAGAAATCAGGTTTATAAGTTAAAGTACCATGAAAAAATTTAGATTTAACGTCATTTATAGTTCCTTCGGAATAGAAATTATCATCGAATTTTATATTTTCATCTTTTAAATTCAGTAGATTTATTATACAATTAGTAAGAGACAATTTGACAACACTCCTTTAAAATGTGGTTTGGCGATTATATTTTATCAGAGTTTTGTCAGTTGTCTCATCTTTTTTTGCATAAAAAAGGTGCTGGTTTTTAATCACCAACACCAAATATTATAGAGCCATTAATTAAACCTCCTAATTTTTAGGAGGTTTAATTTTTGAGATTTTATTTTAAACTAATAAACTAGTATTAATGATGTTCTTCAGCATCTTCTTTAGTTTCATGAATTGTACCAAATGGGTGCTCAGGTGGGGCATAAATAGAGTACAATTTAAGCGGTACACAACCTGTATTAATAAGATTATGCCATTTACCAGCAGGTATAATTATAGCGTAATCATCGTAAACTCTTTTTTGGAAATTTAAGTTACATTTGCTATCTCCCATCATAACTAGGCCTTGACCTTGTTCAATTCGAATGAACTGATCAACATCAGGATGCATTTCTAAACCAATATCGTCACCTACATTTATACTCATTAAAGTAAGCTGTAAATGATCTCCTGTCCATAAAGCTGTACGAAAATTAGTATTTTCTTTAGTAGCTTCTTCAATATTAATTACAAATGGTTCTGGTCCATAGTCTCTTAATTCAGTATATTGTTCTCCAGGATTTGGGTAATATGATGGAGTGTTACCCCAGTAAGGGCAATGATGTTGTCTATAACCGTTATACATATTATAAGGATCATACATTGGTGTGTTCATATAGCAATGATGTGGATTATAATTATTATACATAGTTTCATTCCTTTCATAGGTTTTTACTGTATAATATGCTATATATTTTTGGAAGTGATTAGATTTGAAGAATTTTATTATATTGATTAAGTTTATAATTATTAAATATATAATAAAAAGCACTGAGGAATTCTCAGCGCTTTTATTAGGTTCGCCCAGCATGTGCGATAACTTGGCGGTGAAAGTCCGCTGTGGGCTTGGTAGTGGGAACCACTAGCCGAAGGCAAGGGTGTCCACCGTGAGGGGGAATCTGAAGGAAGCCTAAGGCAAAGTCTCGGTATGAGGAACACCAACTACATATAAGGCTTACTTGAGAGGGACGAGTTTGCCTAACAAAACGAAGTCCAACACTACCCGAATCTCAGGGAGTAAATGTAGCAGATATATGAGAGGAAGGTTATCGCTCTTACCTGGGGAGGTCTCAAGGGTATGTTATGGAAATGAATTTTGAAATAACAACCTATGCAGTGATGTATAGCTGAACCTTGAGAAGTCAGCAGAGGTCATAGTACTTACTTAGTCATGAATAGGTAAGGAAGGACTGAACATTAAGGAGGATGAGGAATTTGAAGGATTCAATACATATACGACAACAGCAGAAAACTTCATATGAAGGCTCTAGTGCAAAGAATAAGTTGGAAACCGAAGGTATGCACGGAGTGCCTAGTATATTAATGGCATCAACAAAGGAAACATCCAGTGCAGCTAAAGATAATCTCATGGAAAGGATACTATCTAGAGAGAATATGTTAATGGCTCTTAAAAGAGTAGTTAAGAATAAGGGTAGCCACGGAGTGGATGGAATGAAGGTTGATGAACTTCGGCCTTTCCTCAAGCAAAACTGGTTATCTATTAAAGAAAGTATCCTAAAGGGTAAATATAAACCCAATGCTGTAAGAAGAGTCGAAATACCTAAACCAGATGGTGGTGTAAGATTTTTAGGAATACCTACTGTATTAGATAGACTAATCCAACATGCCATATCACAAACCTTAACAAATGTATTTGACCCTCATTTTTCGGAGAACAGCTTTGGTTTTAGACCAGGAAGAAGTGCACATGAAGCTGTTCTAAAGGCTAAGGAATATATGAATCAAGGATATAAATATGTGGTGGATATGGACCTTGAGAAATTCTTTGACAAGGTCAATCACGACATATTAATGCATAGGATGTCTAAAAGAATTAAAGATAAGAGAGTTCTAAAACTAATTAGACTTTATCTACAATCAGGTACTATGCTGAATGGAATAGTTGTAAGAAGTGAAGAGGGTACTCCTCAAGGAGGACCATTAAGTCCACTTCTTGCAACTATTCTTTTAGATTATTTAGATAAGGAACTAGAAAATAGAGGACATAAATTCTGTAGATATGCTGACGATTGTAATATATTTGTTAAGTCAAAAAGAGCAGGACAAAGAGTTATGGAAAGTATATCAAACTTCCTTGAAAAGAAACTAAAGTTAAAGGTAAATAAAAAGAAAAGTGCAGTAGATAGACCCACAAGAAGAAAATTCTTAGGATTCACCTTTTATACTGTAAAGGGAGGGTATGATGTAAGAATACACCCTAAATCTATCAAAAGAATAAAAGACAAAATCAGGCAAATCACGTCAAGAAGCTATAGTATAAACATGGAATATAGAATTAAAAGACTTAACCAAATAACTACAGGTTGGGTTAACTACTTTTCCATTGCGAAAGCAAAAAGCATTATGCAAAGTCTTGACGAGTGGACAAGAAGAAGGTTAAGGATGTGCATATGGAAACAATGGAAGAAACCAAAAACTAAGTTTAAAAATCTAATATCACTAGGAGTACCTAAGCATAAGGCCTATGAATGGGGAAACACAAGAAAAGGCTACTGGCGTATAGCCAACAGCCCAATCCTTTCTAGAAGTCTTACTAACAAATATTTCAAATCAATTTCTTATCAGAGCCTATCGGCTAGATACCAGAAAATGCAATTAACTTAATGAACCGCCGTATACCGAACGGTACGTACGGTGGTGTGAGAGGACGGAAAATAAAATAATTATTTTCCTCCTACTCGATTCTGTTTTAATTGTGATTCAACAATAAAATGTAGTTTTATTAATATCTGATGAACTTAGAACCAGGAACACCACAAATATTACATTTTTCTGGTGTAGCTTTTTCTATATTTCCACATACAGGACATAGATAGTAGAATACTTCTTCTGTATCATCAATGTTTTCTAAAGCTTCTTTATATAATTTAGCATGTACTTTTTCTGCTTCCATAGCATAAGTAAAAATTCTAACAGCGTCTTTATTTCCTTCTTCTTTAGCAGTTTCTATAAAACCAGGATACATACTTTCGAACTCATATGTTTCACCTGCTACAGCATCTTCAAGATTTGCATCAGTAGATCCAATTTTACCTGCTACTTCGAATTCTTTAAGGGCATGTAGAGTTTCTGCATCAGATGCAACTTTGAATAGTTTTGCAGCATTAGCTTTACCTTCAGCTTCTGCTTTTTTAGCATATGCTGTATATTTTCTATTTGCTTGTGATTCTCCAGCAAATGCTTCCATAAGATTTTTAAGTGTTTTGTTATTTTCCATTTAAATCTCCTCCATTATAAGTGTTTTATTTAATAAAAGACAAGTTTGTCTTTATATATCATTTATTGTTTAGTGCTACAATCTGGACATATACCTTTAAAATATACATCTTTATTATTGATTTTAAAATTATCTAATCCTTTTGTGGCAAATGAATCAAATTTTATATCAAAATCAAATATTTCTTCACAAGACACACATTTAAAGTGGCCATGTTCATGTGTTCTACTATCATATCTCACTTCATTGTCCTCTATAGTTACAACTTTAACTAAACCAGCATTTTTCAGCGTGTCTAGAGTATTATAAATTGTTGTTTTGGATAATGTAGGAACTTCCTTTTGTAGATCGTTATATATCATATCTACAGTAGGGTGAGTTTTATGAGTGCTCATATATTCCAAAACTTTCAACCTTTGATGGGAAAGACGAATATTTTTATTTTTTAATTCATTCTTTAACTTTTCGAAAGTTTTTTCCATATAGCCACATCCTTTAAATATATAGAATATATAAAAGTATTTCTAAGTTGTAATCATTACAAGTTAATTATAGATTCAAATTTAACTAATGTCAAGTAGATTTGAAAGAATTATTTTGTAGTTTCAGTATATATTTTATCAAAGTCCATTATTTGTAAATCCTTTTCTAAATATCTAGCAAAAGTATATAAAACATCTGATAATCTATTAATGAATTTAATTAAAGTATCACTAACTTCTTCTTTCTTATTAAGATCTAATATTCGGCGTTCAGCTCTTCTACAAATAGTTCTACAAACATGCAATCCAGCTGATGACTTTGATGAACCAGGAATAATGAATTTGTCTAGTCCTTCTATTTTAGGCAAATAATCATCAATAATATTTTCGAGCTCTATAACATCTTTTTCTCTTATTTTATAAGTATATTTATCTTTTTCTACAGTAGCTAGTTCTCCAGCTACAAAAAATAACTTTTGTTGAATTTTAAACAGTAAATTTAATATTTTTTCATCATCTATAAATTTACAAGCCAATCCTATATATGAGTTTAATTCATCAATAGTACCATAAGATTCAACTCTAAGAGAAGCTTTATCAATCCTGGAACCATCGTAAAGAGAAGTTTGGCCTTTATCCCCCGTTTTAGTATAAATTTTCATATCTTTACCTCCATTTTTCATTATACATATAATTATACCGAATTTTAAAAATATCAAACATTAACTATATAATATTAGAATTTTATATAACTAATAAATAAAATGCATAAACTATGAATAAGATATGGTAAAATAAATTTATATATAGAAATGCTGTGTAAAGGAGCGGTTTTATGTTAGGACTTGCGCTAGAAGGCGGAGGAGCAAAAGGAGCATATCATATGGGGGTTGTAAAAGCTTTCTTAGAAGAAGGTTACGAATTTGGTGGAATAGCGGGCACTTCTATTGGAGCATTAAATGGAGCTGTAATAGCTCAAGGAGACTTTGAAAAAGGCTATGAACTATGGGAAAATATGGATCCCTCTATTTTATTTAATGTTGATGATATAGATTACAATAGTTTTTTAAACTTAGACAATATAGATAAAGAGAATATTATAAAATTAGCTTCTAGAGCAAAACGTATAATAAAACAAAAAGGGATTGATACAAGTAGAATAAGACAACTGTTAAAAAGTATTATAGATGAAGAAAAGATACGAAAATCTGAAATAGACTTTGGTTTAGTGACTGTTTCAATTTCAGACTTAAAACCATTAGAACTTTGCAAAGAAGATATTCCTGAAGGTAAAATTGTTGATTATTTAATTGCAAGTGCTAACTTCCCAGGTTTTGAACCACAAAAAATAGAAGATAAGTATTATATGGATGGAGGTTTATATGACAATTGTCCAATAAATCTTTTAGCTAAAAAAGGTTATAGAGAAATAATTGCAGTCAGAACTCTAGGAATAGGTGTAGTACAGAATGTTAAATATCCAGATGTTAATGTAACTAATATTACACCATCAGAAAATATAGGAAGAATTTTAAATTTTGATAATCAGCTTATACATAAGAATTTACAAATGGGCTATTATGACGCTATGCGTTTAATTAAAGGATTAAAAGGAAGTAAATATTATTTTTATAATGATTATCTGAATGAAGATGATATATTTCAGGGGCTATCATTGATTCCAGATAAAAATATAAACTTAATAGGAAAAATACTTGGAATAAAGGAAATGCCTTCAAAAAGAATGGTGTTCGAAAAAATTATACCTAAGTTGGCCGACATATTAGAGATGTCATATAATGCGACTTATGAAGATATTATTGTTACATTAATGGAAACCTTAGCAGAAGAAAAGGGAGTTGAAAGATACAAAGTATATTCTTTTGATGAATTTATAAAAGCTATTAATGAACTTTCAGATACAGAAAGGCTAAATGACTTTGAGGAACGTTTTAATTTGTTAGGAATATATACTAAAAAGCATAAAATTTTAAAAGCTGCACAGGAGATTTCTAATTCGATAAAATTCTAAAAATTCATTTTCGATAAATTTCGAATTACCTAAAATTTACCTAAAGTTTACCTAAAGTTTACCTTTAATTAACTCCTTCTTAATATAGGTTATGTATAATGAATTTGCAAATAACATTTAGGAGGGATTATATGTTAAAGAAAAGTTCATTAACAAAAGTAGTCGCAAGTGCACTCTGTATGTCCGTCATAGCGATTGAGGCTTTAGGTGGCGGTACAAGTTTTGCAGATTATAAAACGAAAGATAACAGCGTAAACCTAGCAGCAGCACAAACAGCTAGCAGCGAATCGGCAAATGAAGCAAAGTATGTGTTTTATATGATAGGGGATGGTCTAGGATCTTCTCAGAGACAGATTGCTGAATACTACAAGCAACAAGTTGAAGGCGACGATAGTATAAAGCTGACTATGAATAGCTTTCCAATAGCAGGACTTAACACTACACATTCGTTAGATACATTAGTGACAGATTCAGCAGCAGCAGGTACAGCATTAGCAACTGGACATAAAACAAATAACGGAATGATTTCCCAATTACCTAATGGACAAGATGTAGAAACTTTACTTGAAAAAGCAGAGAAAAAAGGGTTAGCAACAGGACTTATTACAACAACAAGATTAACTCATGCAACACCGGCGGTTTTTGCTTCTCATAATGTTAGTAGAGGTAACGAGGACGAAATAGCTGTTGATTACTTAGACAGTGGAGCAGAGTTTTTAGCAGGCGGAGGATATAGACATTTTGTTCCTCAAAACTGGATTGGTGGAAAATCCAAACGTACTGACGATAGAAATGTTCTAAACGAATTTAGAGAACAAGGCTATGAAGTTTTTTATAACGAATCTACAGTAGATGATTTTAGAAACTATGAGCCAACAGATGAAGAAAAGGTAATTGCTACTTTTACTTATAGTCATTTGCCTTACGAAATTGATAGAGCTAAAGACAATACAACTCCTAGCATAGCAGAAATAACTGAAAAAGGTATAGAAGTTTTATCTAAATATGAAGATGGATTTTTCTTAATGGTAGAAGGTGGAAGGATTGACCATGCTAGCCATGCGAACGATGCACCGGGTACTATCCACGATACATTGGCATTCGATGAAGCGGTTAAAGAAGCTTATGATTTCTACTTAGAGCATCCTGATGAAACTCTAATCGTAGTAGTAGGTGACCACGAAACAGGTGGATTAGGTATGGGATTTGGTAATAATTATTTTATAAACTTAGACCAACTTGAAGATGTTAATGTTTCAATAGAAGATACATTACAAGGTAAGTACACAGGAAACAGAGAAGAATACTTTAATTATATAGCTAAAGAGCTTGGATTAGATGATTTAAACGAGCAAGAAAAAGTAAGTATTGAAAAAGCTATGAATATAGTGGACCAAGATATAACTGATATAAGAAACTATGGAAGTTATGACCCTGTAGCTATTTCTACTACTCATGTCATTTCAGAAAGAGCGAATATATTCTGGACAACTTTTGCTCACTCTGGAACAGCTATACCAATGTCGGCTATAGGTGTTGGTTCAGACGAGTTTGGTGGCTATAAAGATAATACAGAAATAGGACAAACTTTAGGAAAAGTTTTAGCTAAGTAATAATGTTGAAAAAAAAGATAGTTTCTATATTATTCATTATAATTTCTTTATTAATACTCATAACCATTGTAACAGTAGGAAATAAACCTCAAACTGAACCTAGTAATATAATAGAAGTAAAGGCAGAAGTATTAAAGATGGACGATAGTAATATTATTCAGTCCGGAATAACAAGAATAGGAGACCAGAGCGTTATAATACGGATATTAGAGGGTAAATTTAAAGGTAAAGAAATAAGAGCAGCTAATCATCTAATAGGTAAAATGGAAATAGATAATTATTATAGTCCAGACGACATTGTTATAGCAGGCTTATTAGTAGAAAACGATGATATTATATCTGCTAAAACCATTGACTTATATAGACAAGGAAACCTGCTAACGCTTTTTTTAATATTCGTACTATGTCTTATTGTATTTGCAAAATTTGTAGGATTAAAGGCTCTAATTTCCTTTATAGGTTGCTTGTTTGTTATTTACAAGTTTCTTATACCGGGATTACTTAGTGGGAAAAGCCCTTTAGTGTTGACTTCAATAGTGCTAATTATTATGACAGCTATTATTATATTTTTAGTAGCTGGGATAACAAAAAAAGGAGTTATTGCTTTTATAGGAACTATGTGTGGGCTCTTTATTACTATGGGGCTAACTTTAGTATTTGGAGCACCATTGGGACTCAATGGAATGACAGCTCCTTTTGCAGAAACGCTTTTATATACCGGTTATATGGATTTGAACATGCAACATATTTTCTATTCAGCTATAGTTATAGGTGCTGCTGGAGCAGCTATGGACATCGGCATGGATATAGCTGCATCTATGGAAGAAGTTAAGATTAAAAAGCCAGATGTTGATATGAAAGAATTAGTAGAGTCAGGATTTAATGTAGGTAGATCTGTTATAGGAACTATGACGACCACTTTACTACTGGCTTATTCAGGAGGGTATTTAACCTTACTGATGCTATTTATGGAAAAGAACTCAAGTCTTGAAAGGATAATTAATTTAAAGATTGTATCCGCTGAAATTATGAGAACACTTATAGGTAGCATAGGATTGGTATTAGTAGCCCCTATAACAGCTATAGTAGCAGGTTGGATATATACATATGAAAGAAATTAAGAAAACTAGTGTTTTCCAAACCCTCATTTTTTTATAATTTTAAAAACTCAGCACCCTTACGTATGTTGTATACACTGGGCTTGCTGAGTTTTTCTTGTTCCTCGAATTTAAATAATTTTAAATGGTCTTTATTATATTGGTTTTTTCCACAACTGTTTTTTTGTTTTTTGTTAATAATACTACTTTAAGGGTATCTTGTATATAGTATGTTTTAAATTCTAAAATAGAAATAATTTTAAGCAAATCTTATAAAAGTTATAATATTTAAAAAAAGCAAGTTTAAATGTATAGAATTATAGGTCAGAGCAATAGAAGGCTAATAATTTATAATAAAGTAGGTGTTATTGTGCCCAAAAAAGTTAAAAGAAATGAATTTAAAGAGAAAGCGGAAGAATTACAACAACAGTTTATTGATTTCTTTCAGTTAAAAAAGGACATAAAACCTCAGAGAGAATCTTTTAAAATAAGTATTACATATGTAATAATAGGGGCTGTTTGGATACTTTTATCGGATAGTATTTTGAGTTTTTTTGTTCAAGATACAATTATATTTGCAGAATTACAAACGTATAAAGGCTGGTTTTATGTTATTATAAGCGGGGTTATTTTTTGCTTTATAATAAATAAAAGAATGATGCTATTTAAAGATGCAATGATGAGGGTTTTAGAAGGATATGAAGAATTAAATTCTACCCAAGAAGAATTAATAGCTATGGATGAAGAGTTAAATGAACAATATAATGAACTAAAAAAAACATAGAAATGCATTAATGATCAGCGATCAACGATATAAATTAGTAGTAGAAGGTGCAAATGATGGAATATGGGATTGGGATTTAGAAAACAATACTTATTTCTTTTCATTAAAGTACAAAAAGACGTTTGGATATAACGCAGATGAGTTGGATAATACATTTGATACATGGAGGAGTCTTTTTCATCCTGATGATTTTAAAAAAGCTTTAGAAAAAGTAGAAGAATATTTAAAATCTAAAAAAGGAGTTTATAAAAACACATATAGAATTCGATGTAAAGATGGAAGTTATCGTTGGGTTCTTAGTAGAGGCAAGGCGGTATGGGATAGCAGTGGCAGTGCTATTAGAATAGCTGGATCACATACAGATATAACGGATCAAATGAATTTACAAGAGAACTTACGACAGGAAAAAGAACTGTCAGAAAGTGTTATACGTGATGCTTCAGTAATTATTTTTGTATGGGATAAGAACAAAACTATTAGAAATTTTAATCCTTTTGCTGAAAAAGTGACAGGATATAAAAGAGAAGATGTCATAGGAAAGAATGGTATTAATTTATTAGTATCAGAAAAACAGAAAGATTTAATGAATGAAATATTTAATAAAATTATAAATGGTGATCAATTTGAAAAGAGTGAACTCGAAATTGACATAATATCTAAAACAGGCAATCGTGTAACCATATTATGGAAAAATAATTTACTTCACGATCAGGATGGAAATGTACAAGGGGTAGTGTCTATTGGTATGGACATTACAGAGAGAATAAATTTAGAAAAGAAATTACACACTATGGCTTATTATGATCCATTAACCCAACTTCCAAATAGAACTATGCTTCAAGAGAAAGTAGATAATATAATAAAAGCAAGAAAAGATCAAAAATCTAAAATTGCGTTTATTTATATAGATATTGATAACTTTAAGCACATAAATGATACATTAGGACATGCAGTTGGAGATAAATTACTTATCTATATATCTAATATTTTATCTTATAATATAAAAGAGCCTAATATTGTATCTAGATTAGGTGGAGATGAATTTGGAATTATATTAACTGATATAAACAATATAGATGATATTAACAATGAAATATATAATATTCTCAAACTTATAAGAAGACCTTGGACTTTGGAAAAACATGAGTTTTTTATATCTACCAGTATGGGAGTTGCCATGTATCCAGATCATGGTGAAAATTTAGCGACTCTTATGCAGAATGCAGATACGGCTATGTCTAATATAAAGGAAAAGGGCAAAGATGGATTTAAAATTTATAGTGAAGATATGTTAGAAACAACATGGAAATATATTCAAATGAGTAATGAATTAAGATATGCCATTAATAATAATCAATTTCTATTATACTATCAGCCACAGATTGATTTAAATACTAATAAAATTATAGGAGTAGAAGCTCTCATTAGATGGAAGCATCCTGAAAAGGGATTTATTTCACCTATGGAGTTTATTCCATTTGCAGAAAAAACCGGATATATTAACGAAATAGGGGATTGGGTATTTAAAACAGCATGTGACCAAAAAAGAAGATGGAATACACAAGGGAATTTAGACATAAAAATTTCAATCAATTTATCAAGTAAAATGTTGGTACAGAAAGATTTAGTATCAAATATTGAGAGAGTATTAAATGAATGTAATATGAAATGTTGTGATATAGAATTAGAAATAACCGAAACAGCTATAATGGCTGATTTGGAAAAGGCTGTAGAAGTATTAAATAATCTTAAAAAATTAAATTTAACTATTGCCTTAGATGATTTCGGTACAGGATATTCTTCATTAACTTATCTGCAAAAATTGCCAATAGATGTACTGAAGGTAGATAGAGAGTTTATAAAAGATATAGTAGATGATGATGATGAATCTTATATATTAAAATCTATAATAGATTTAGCTCATAATTTAGGGTTAAAAGTTGTGGCAGAAGGGGTAGAAAGTAAAACTCAATTAGATTATATAAGAAATAAAGGCTGTGACATTGTACAGGGATATTATTTTAGCAAACCTGTTTCAGTAACAGATATGGATAAACTTTTAAAAAAGAAGTATATCTATTAGTTGATTAAATATTATTTAAAAGAACCTACAAATTTTAGAAATAAATAATATTAATAAAAACAGAGTAGCTAGNNGTTTTTATTGTTATAATGTCCACTTAATTATAAGAAAACATATTATTCGCAGATGTTGAATATAAAAATCAATATCAATATACTTGCACAATCACTTGACAATGATTATTGTTTGCTTTAGAATTAAATGTAGATAAATTTGAAAGGAGAAAAAATAATGAAAAAAATTACATATTTACTAATAGCAATTATGACATTTACTTTTGTATTAGCAGGTTGTTCTACTGAAGATGTAGTTCAAGATGATATAAACACAGAGGAAAATACGGAAACAAAAATCATATCTACAACTATGGGAGATGTAGAAATTCCTATAGATCCAGAACGTGTAGTAATAGATTATTTTGTGGGAGATGCTTTAGCTTTAGGAGTAGAGCCAGTAGGAACAACTTATATTTATGAAGGAGCTTATTTTGAAGATGAGTTAGAAGGTATTCCTTCAATTAATGGAGACAATTCCTATGGTGAATATTCTATGGAAAAAGTGCTTCAATTAGAACCAGATCTGATAATAACTGCTTTTCAAACTGATTATGATAAACTTTCTAAAATAGCACCAACTGTATTTGTAGATTATACAAATATGACAGCAGAAGAAAGACTTAATTTAATAGGAGAAGCATTAGGAAAGAAAGATAAGGTACCAACTATTTTAGAAGATTTTAATGAACTAGCTGAAAGTTCTAAATCAAAATTAAAAGATTCTGGAGTGTTAGATAAAACTATATCACTTTTTGAAACAAGTCAAAAATCAGTTTATGTATATGGAGATAAACAAGGTCGTGGTGGAGAAGTACTATATGATATTTTAGACATGCAAGCACCTAAAATAATCGAAGATGAAATAATTGGAGGTGAGCAGTGGAGATCACTGTCATTCGAAGTATTAGATCAATATATAGGTGATTATGTTATGATTGGTGGTTGGGAAGAAGATCCTATGGATACAGTTGGAGATAACCCAGTTTGGAATAGTACAGATGCCGTTAAAAATGAAAATGTAATAGAGTACAATTCTAAAGCTTATATATATCAAGATATCTTCACTACTAAGGCACAGCTTAATGAAATTGTAGAAGCATTAATTGAAAAATCGAATCAATAAATAAACTAAAATGTAATTTTATTATTACATTCTTTTAGAAAGGCATAAGTATACATGATTAATAAATTTTCCAAAAACAAAACGAATATAGATAAAAAATCAAAAAAAATTCTAATATATTTTAGCATAAGTTGTATGCTTTTAATTTGTGGTATGGTACTATCCATTATGCTAGGAGCTGCTAAAATAGATTTCTCTGTAATACTAAGATCTATATTAGAATTTAACAGCAATAGTGTAGAACATCAGACCATAAGGCAAATTAGAATTCCTCGAACTATAGCAAATATAATAGTAGGATCTGGTTTTGCTGTTGCAGGTTCAATTATGCAGGGAGTTACTAGGAATCCTTTAGCAGACTCTGGTTTATTAGGAATTAATTCAGGAGCAGGACTTGCATTAGCCATATGTCTTGCTTTTTTTCCTGGAACTTCTTACACAGAAATTATCCTTTTTTCTTTTATAGGAGCAGGCATAGGTGTTGGAATAACTTATTATATATCTAGCTCAAATAATTCTGGTGTAACACCAGAAAGATTAATACTTGCAGGAACTACTGTATCTCTTTTATTTCTTGCTTTAAGTCAATTTATTGCTATAACAGGGAATGTAGGCCAGCAAATTACTTATTGGAACGTAGGTGGAGTAGCTAATGTTGGGTTTGAAGAATTAATACTAGTCAGTCCTTGGTTTGCAATCTCAATTATAGGGGCGATACTAATTGCTCCATATATTACAATTCTCAGTTTAGGTGAAGATGTAGCTAAAGGGTTAGGGCAGAGAACCACATTAGTTAAAAGTATTTCTATAATATTAGTACTTGTATTAGCCTCTATAGCTGTATCTTTAGTTGGACCAGTTGGTTTTGTAGGACTTATAATACCTCATATGGTACGTTTTTTTGCAGGAGATGATTATAGATTTATTATTCCTAGTTCAGCAGTATTCGGAGCCGCATTTATGCTTATTGCTGATGTTGGCGGAAGAATGATAAATGCACCATATGAAACACCACTAGGGATTATTTTTGCATTAATTGGAGTTCCATTCTTTTTATATATTGCCAGAAAAGAAGGGATGGGATTTTAATGAATAGAAAAATGAATATAAAAGTAATAACAGTATATATTTCAATAATTATATTACTTATATCTGTGACAATATTTAGCATAAATTCTGGAGATATAGATATGTCTGTAACAGATATAATAAGTACATTAATTGGAAATGGGACAGCACAACAGAACTTAACCATATTTGAGTTAAGACTTCCAAGAATTATAATTTCAATTCTTATAGGAATAGGAATAGCTACTTCAGGTGCAACACTGCAGGGATTAACCGGAAATGATTTGGCAGATCCAGGAATATTAGGAATAAGTTCAGGAGCAGGGTTTTTTGTATTAATTTATATAGCAATATTTTCTACTATGGGAATATCTACAGTACTTCTACCTTTACTTGCGTTTTTAGGAGGGTTGACTGCAGCTACTGTTATTTATTTCTTAACATTTAAAAGAGGAGAAAAAATTTCACCTACAAGACTTTTATTAACTGGTGTAGCAGTTAATACAGGAATGAATGCAGCCACATTATTTGTTACATTATCATTAAATAGACAACAGTTTGAGTTTACACAGCTTTGGACTGCAGGAAGTATATGGGGAGATGAATGGAGATATATTATAGCTTTACTTCCTATAGTTGTAATTTTATTTGCATTTATTTATTATAAATCCAATGTTCTTAATATATTAAACATAGGACAAGAAACAGCAATAGGTCTAGGATTAGATATTAATAAGGAATTTATTAAATTATCTGTAGCAGCAGTTGCACTAGCTAGTGGTAGTGTTGCAGTTGGGGGATCAATATTATTTGTAGGACTAATAGCGCCTCATTTAGCTCGTAAACTTGTAGGGCCCAATCATAAAATATTTTTACCAGCTTCGGCTCTTTTAGGAGGGTTATTATTATTAACTGCTGATACAGTAGGGCGTATAGCCTTATCTTCTACAGAAATCCCGGCAGGTATTGTAGTTTCTATAATAGGAACACCTTATTTTCTTTACTTACTAAAAACATCTAAATAGATTTACAGAGGAGGTGTATCGTATGGAAAATCAAAAAAGCTTAGCAACGAAAGATTTATCTATTTCATACGGCGAAAAGGTTATTGTAGATAATCTTAATATACAGATTCCAAAGGGGAAAATTACTACAATAATTGGACCAAACGGGTGTGGTAAATCAACTACATTAAAGTCAATATCCAGAATTTTGAAGCCTAAAACTGGTAGTATATATATATCGGGAAAGGAAATATATGAGCTTTCAACAAAAGAAATAGCTAAACAAATGGCAATTTTACCACAAACACCACAAGCTCCAGGTAGAATAACTGTTAGAGAATTAGTTTCCTATGGCAGGTTTCCTCATAAAAAAGGGTTTGGAAGTTTAAAAAATGAAGATAAAAATATAATTAATTGGGCCCTAAAGGCTACTAATATGGATGAATATAAAAATGTATCTATTGGTGAATTGTCAGGTGGGCAAAGGCAACGTGTTTGGATAGCTATGGCTTTAGCACAACAAACAGAGTTAATACTCTTAGATGAGCCTACCACCTATCTAGATTTATCCCATCAGTTGGAAATATTAACTTTGCTTCAGGAACTGAATATTAAAGAAAAAAGAACTATAGTTATGGTTTTACATGATTTAAATTTAGCATCACGATTTTCAGATTATATTATTTCTATGAGAAATGGTAAAGTTATAACTTCAGGATCACCAAAAGAAGTTATGACAAAGAAAACATTGAAAAATGTATTCAATATTGATGCTCAAATATCTATAGACCACAGAAATAATAAGCCAATATGTGTAATGTATGATTTAATAAGTTAGGTTTTAAAAAAAGGCGGTAATTATACCGCCTTTTTTTTATCTAATAACAAATTATATGTTAATCCAAATAAGACTAAAATGCCTCCAAAGATTTTCCCTATAGATAACTCGCCTAAAGTGAAATAATCGATTATAATTCCAACAAATAACTGGCCTATAAAAATAAGTAAAGTTAAATAAAAAGCAGATATTTTTGGAGTAATATGATTAGAAAGCACAATTACTATAACTCCAACTAAACCTCCCAAATAAGCCCATATAGGAACTGAAGAAAAATCAAGATTAGTCATGTTTAAAGATTCTTTACTAAAAAATATAAAAATTAGTGATGTTAATAATCCAGTAATAAAATTAAAAAAGGTACCAGAAAAGAGTCCGATTGTTTTTGCAAGATTGGCGTTTATAGTTCTTGCTAATACAATAGAAACACCAGTCATAACTGATACTAGAATAGCTATATAAAACATTAGTCATACCTCCTTAAAAAATAATCATTACACAAATTCCTATAACAATAAATGTTAATCCAATAAATTTTCTTTTTTCAAATTTGATTGGTTGCATATCCAATAATCCAAAGTGGTCTATTACTATAGATGTAACAGACTGTCCTAATAAGCCTAAAGCAAGAGGAATAGAAACTCCTAATACTGCAAAACTAAGATTAGTGAAAAGAACAGTAAAAACTCCTATAACGCCAGCACTATATAAATATATAGGAAGACTTTTATCAAATTTAACTTTTGATTTGCGCATAAATAAAACTATTATTATTGAGAAAAGTCCAACGGTGTGTATAAGTGTATTAGCTGTATAGTTACCAAGTTTGTTAGCTAAAGTTCCATTAAGCATAGTCATTATAGAGATTAAAGCACCTATAAATGCTGAAATTAAATTGTTCATTACTATTAATTACCTCCTTCAAAATATAAATTTAATTTATCATAAAAAAGTTGAAAATAGTTATGACATATGTCATATTATAAGAAAAGACAGTAGTTAATATACAATTACTATGAGAGGTAAATAGATGATAAAAGTTAATGATTTGGAAAAAATGAATAAATATATTGATAAGTATGGTATAGATGAAATTTTTACTAAAGATATGAAACCATATATGGAATTTTTTTTATTTAAAAAGAATGAGCACATATGTAGGGAAACTGAAAAAATTGAATATATTTTTTTCTTTGTAGATGGTAAAGCAAAAGTATATACAACTTTGAGTAATGGTAAATCTTTATTACTTTGTTTTTATGAAGATTTTAAAATTTTAGGGGATGTGGAGCTTGTAGAGCCTCAAAGTGCTTCTACAAATATTCAAGTTATAAATGATGTTTATTGTATTGGAATTTCTATAAAAAGAGCAAGAGAGTATTTAATAAATGATGCTAAATTTTTAAGATCTATTTGTAGATCTTTAGGTAGAAAGTTAAATAGAAATTCAAAAAATAGTTCTATAAACCTTTTATATCCTCTTGAAAATAGATTGGCCAGCTATATTCTGGCTACTAGCAAAGATATAGATAATAAGTATGAAAGAAAAATTCAATTTCACGGAAATTTAACTGAAATAGCAGAGCTTTTAGGTACAAGCTATAGGCATTTATTGAGAGTTTTAAAAGCTTTTACTTCAAAACAAATTATAGAAAAGAAAGGAAATTACTTTGAAGTAATAAATAAAGATAAGTTAAAGGAATTAGCATCAGATTTATATAAATAAACACCTTAATATCTATAATGATTAAATGGATTAATATGGTTTAAAAAGCAAATTTTGTTGTATAATAAAAATAATGAGTTAAAAATAAATAAAGTAAAAATTAAGTATAAAATTTTTCATTTTACTTATTGTGTTTTTAATTTAAAAATGCTACAATAAGCTGAAAATTTAAATTTAAGGAAAGGCTGTGATGTTAGGGTTGAACGAAAAATTAACTTTGTATGGTTTTAATAACCTTACAAAAACCCTTAGTTTCAATATATATGATGTTTGTTATGCTAAAACTCCAAAAGAGCAAAAAGCATATATTGAGTATATAGATGAACAATATAATTCTGAAAGGTTGACAAACATTTTATGTAATGTAACAGAAACGATTGGAGCACATGTATTAAATATTTCTAAGCAAGATTATGAACCACAAGGAGCTTCTGTTAACATTCTTATTACAGAAGAAGCTTTGGAAGAGAATCTTATTGATGAATCTTGTAATATAGGTAAATTTGCTATTGCACATAGGGATTCTGTTCATGCACATTTAGACAAAAGTCATGTTACAGTACACACCTATCCAGAATATCATCCAGATCAAGCAATATCTACTTTTCGTGTAGATATTGATGTTTCTACTTGCGGTACAATTTCGCCACTTAATGCATTGGACTATTTAATCGGCAGCTTTGATTCCGATATTATTACAATCGATTATCGAGTTAGAGGATTTACTAGAGATGTAGATGGTAAGAAGTGTTATATTGATCACGATATTACATCTATTCAAGATTATATAGATAAAGAAACATTAAAAAAGTATGATTCAATTGATGTTAATGTATATCAATCAAATATTTTTCATACTAAAATGCTTATTAAAGACATAGAGCTTCAGAGCTATCTTTTTAATAAAGATGTATGTGAATTACCACCAAAGCAAAGACTGGACATTACGAATAATCTTAGAAAAGAAATGATTGAAATATTTAGTGGTATGAATGTTTATTAATTATGAGGTGTTAATATGAAAAAAAAATCACAACAAAATTCACCTATACACGAAGCTCTTTTAAAGCACAAAGCTAACAGAGTTGTTCCTTTCGATGTACCAGGACATAAGAGAGGTCGAGGAAATAAAGAGTTAACAGAGTTTTTAGGTGAGGACTGTCTTAAGGTTGATGTTAACTCTATGAAGCCGCTAGATAACCTTTGTCATCCAGTTTCTGTTATTCGTGAAGCAGAAGAGCTTGCCGCAGAGGCTTTTGGTGCAAGCAGTGCTTTTTTTATTGTAAATGGAACGACGGCAGCAGTACAAGCTATGATTATGTCTACTTGTAAACCGGGAGATAAGATCATAATGCCCAGAAATGTTCATAGAAGTGCAATTAATGCACTAGTAGTATGTGGAGCAATTCCTGTATATGTAAACCCTGGAGTTGAAAAAAACTTAGGGATAGCTCTAGGCATGTCTGTACAAGATGTAAAAAATGCAATTTTACAAAATAAAGATGCTAAGGCTATACTTGTTAACAATCCAACTTATTATGGTATTTGCTCTAACTTAAAGGAAATAGTAGAGCTAGCCCATAAATATAATATGCTAGTTTTAGTTGATGAAGCTCATGGGACTCATTTTTATTTTGGAGAGAACATGCCAATCTCTGCAATGGAATCGAAGGCAGACATGGCTGCTATTAGTATGCATAAAACAGGTGGTTCTCTTACTCAGAGTTCATTTTTAGTGTGTGGAGAAAATATAGATTCTAGCTATGTAAGACAAATTATAAACTTAACACAAACAACAAGTGGGTCTTACTTGCTGCTTTCTTCTTTGGATATTGCAAGAAAAAACTTAGCACTTAATGGTAAAGAAATATTCAAAAAATCTATGGAGTTTGCTAATTATGCAAGAGAAGAAATAAATAAAATTGGTGGATATAATGCATATTCTAAAGAACTTATAAATGGAGATACGGTTTTTGATTTTGATACTACAAAGCTTTCTATATATACAAGAGATATTGGCCTTGCAGGTATCGAAGTGTATGATATTTTACGAGACGATTATGGCATTCAAATTGAGTTCGGAGATATTGGAAATATTTTAGCAATTATTTCTGCTGGAGATAGATTACTAGAAATAGAACGACTTATTTCTGCTTTATCTGAAATTAAAAGAAGATATTCTAAGGATAAAAGTGGAATGTTTGATCATGAATATATTAACCCTGAAGTTATTTTAGCTCCACAAAAAGCTTTTTATGGTAATAAAAAATCAATACCTATTGAAAATAGTGCGGGAAAAATTAGTGGGGAATTTATTATGTCCTATCCACCAGGTATACCTGTTTTAGCACCTGGTGAAATAATTACAGATGAAATTATAAATTATATTTCATATTCAAAAGAAAAAGGCTGTTTATTAACTGGTACTCAGGATATGAGTATAAAATATATTAATATAGTGGAGGGAAATTAAATGGATTTATGGTATACAGAAGAACATACAGACGATGTACGATTTTCGATAAAAGTAGATAAGGCATTATATAGTGGTCAAAGTGAATTTCAGAGGATCGATGTATTTGACTCAAAGGAATTTGGTAGGTTTTTTACACTTGACGGCTTAATGATGGTTACAGAAAAAGATGAATTTATTTACCATGATATGATAACACATATTCCTATGGCAACAAATCCAAATATAAAGAATGTTTTAGTTATTGGTGCAGGTGATGGAGGCACTGTTCGTGAGCTGACAAGATATAAAACTATAGAAAATATTGATATGGTTGAAATAGATAAGCTTGTAGTAGATATTTGTAGAGAATATATTCCTCAAACAGCTTCTAAATTAGATGATTCGAGAGTTAATTTATACTTTGAAGATGGTTTGAAATTTGTTCGTACTAAGGAAAATGAATACGACTTAATAATTGTAGATTCTACTGATCCATTTGGTCCTGGAGAAGGTCTTTTTACTAAGGAATTTTATGGAAATTGTTTTAATGCTTTAAAAGAAGATGGTATTTTAGTAAATCAACATGAAAGTCCATATTATTCTTCTTATGCAAAATCAATGAAAAGAGCTCATAAAAGAATAAAGGAATTTTTCCCTGTTTGTAGAGTTTATCAAGCTCATATTCCAACTTATCCTTCTGGACATTGGTTATTTGGATTTGCATCTAAAAAGTACGATCCACTTAAGGATATAAATGAAGATGCTTGGAATAAATTAGGACTTAAAACTAAGTACTATAATACAGATCTTCACAAAGGGTGCTTTGCTCTTCCTAATTATGTTAAGGAGTTACTAGAAAATGGAGATGAATAAAAATATTCATGAGTTCATTGGCTGTGATAGTAGTTACAAGGACAGTAAAATAGCAATATTTGGAGCACCTTTCGATGGAACTACTTCATATAGGCCAGGAACACGATTTGCAGGCTCTACTATTCGAAATGAAAGTTTTGGAATAGAAACGTATAGTCCATATTTAGATCTTGATTTAACTGATACCAAAATTTTTGATGGAGGAGATTTAGAGCTCGCTTTTGGAAATACTTCGAAAGTATTAGATGCAATTGAAGAATATACTAATAAAATAGTTTCTGATAATAAAACACCTTGCATGATAGGTGGAGAACATCTAGTAACTTTAGGTGCAGTCCGTGCAGTTGCTAATCATTATGAAGATTTGCACATAATTACCTTTGATGCACATGCAGATTTGAGAGATCATTATATGGGGGAAAAATTGTCCCATGCAACAGTTATGAGAAGATGTTGGGAAATTGTTGGAGATAATAAGATTTTTCAGTTCGGAATTAGAAGTGGAGAAAAAGAAGAATTTGAATGGGCTAAAGGTCATGTTTTCTTAAATAAATTTGACTTTACAGGGATTGAATCTGTAGCACAAAAACTTTCTGGCAAACCAGTATATTTATCTATAGATTTAGATGTATTGGATCCCTCCGCTTTTCCTGGAACAGGTACACCAGAAGCTGGAGGCGTTACCTTTAGAGAGTTGCTATCTGCAATTCATAGCTTATCTAAATTAAATATTGTTGCATTTGATATAAATGAACTCTCACCAATTTACGACCAAAGTGGAGCATCTACTGCACTTGCTTGTAAATTATTGCGAGAACTTTTATTGCAAATTTATAATCAAAAATAAGATATATCTTTGCAAAAGCTACCGAAAAAAGTTATGAATCATAAGCAAGATAAAATAGAACCTTGTAGATGTTATTATATACAACATTTACAAGGTTTTTTGATATAACTAAAGTATTAAATTAGTATACTTTAATTTATATTAAATAACAATTTCCTGTACAAACTCCTATCTTAATCAAATTATAAGTAAATTCAATTTTATTTCTGCTATTTGATTTATCTATAAACATTGTTAAATTTATAATAAAATTCAATTTGTGTTATTCGACAATGTTATATATATTTAGAAGTAAGCTGGCAAATAAATGTATTAAAACTGAATAGATGTGCGCATTGTGAGCAATTATTGCATATTTTAGTTACATATGAATTAACTTAGTAAATCGATTCTGATATAGAATTGAAATTTAGATTAGGAGGAAATAAAATGAAAATAAAAAAAATCCTATTAATGCTATTAATTTGTACATTAGCATTAGGTGTTATAGCATGTGAAAATAAGCAAGAAACTATAGATACATCTGGAGAAACAGATGGGAAAACAAAGGTAGTAGTAGGGACATCAGCATCTTATAAACCTTGGGCTTTTCAAGAAAATGATGAAGTACAAGGATTCGAAATGGATGTTTGGACAGAAATAGCACAAAGAAATAATTATGAGTTAGAATTTAAACTTGGACAATTTAGTGGATTAGTAGGAATGCTTGATGCGGGAGAAATAGATACTGTTGCTCATCAAATGTCAATTACACCAGAAAGAGAAGAAAAATACTATTTTTCTGAACCTTATGCATATAGCTTTTATGATTTATTTGTATCAGAAGCTAGTAATTATAAAAGTAAAGAAGACTTAAAAGGTAAAAAAGTAGGCTGTTGGTTAGGTGGAAATGGAGAAGCTACCTTAAGACAAATAAATGACGAATATGATTTAGGGTTTGATATTGTAACCTATGATGGTGCATCCTTAGAGAATGAAGTAACTATCGGAAGAATAGCAGGTTTATGGCAAGGAGAAATTAAGACAAAGACAATTATTGAAGAAAATGATTTAGCTATTAGGCAAATAAATGAAAAATTGGTTTATGAAGTAAATGCTTACCCATTCAGAAAAGATGAAGTGGGAAAAAAACTTTCACAAGAAGTTGCAGAATCAATAAATGATATGAGGGAAGATGGAACACTGGAACAATTATCTATAAAATGGTTTGGCATTAATACTACCAAGTCAGTAGAATAGGTGATGTTTGTGAATTTTGATTTTGAATTTATAGTTAGATTAATACCTATTATGCTTAAGTATAGTACTGTTACTATAAAGTTATCTTGCTTAGCTATATTGATTGGTTTTACAATATCTTTTTTTGTTGCAATAATTGTATATACAAACATACCAATTTTAAGTAAAATTTTTAAAATATATATATCTTTTTTTAGAGGAACACCTTTGATGGCCCAGTTGTTTTGTTTTTACTTTGGTATAATACCGTTGTTTCCAGATTTCGTTCTGAAAATTTCATCTTTCCAAGCAGCTCTGGTAATATTAAGTTTAGCCAGCTCTGCTTATATGGCGGAATCTTTGAGAGCAGCTATTTCTTCTATACATAGAGGTCAAATGGAAGCAGCTCAATCTATAGGAATGACATATATGCAAGCAATGTTTAGAATTATTTTACCACAAGCTATTAAGGTAGCTATTCCAACACTCTTTAGTAGTTTTATAAATATTGTGAAGGACACTTCGCTTGTTTTTGCAATAGGAGTAAAGGAAATGATGGCTACAGCACAATTAGAAGGTGCTTCAGGATATCGCTATTTAGAGGCTTATATATGTGTTCTATTTGTATATTGGGCAATAACTTCTGTTATGGGATATGCACAAAAACATATAGAAGTTAAACTTGGAAAATCAGTAGGTGAAATAAATTGATAAAATTAAAGAATATTCATAAGGCATTTGGAAACTTAGAAGTAATAAAAGGGATAGACTTAGATATTTCTAATGGTGAGGTTATTTCAATAATTGGACCTTCGGGGACAGGTAAATCTACATTGCTACGATGTATAAATTGCCTTGAAGTTGCAGATAGAGGCGGAATACAAATAGAGGATTTTGCAGTTAATCTTGATAATATAACAAAACATGACAAACTATGGTTAAGGCGTAATACAGCGATGGTATTTCAAGGATTTTATTTATTTAATAATAAAACTGTACTTAAGAATATTACTGAAGGTTTAATAGTTGTTAAAAAAATGAAAAAATCTGAAGCTGAGAAAAAGGCTTTAAAAATATTAAAACAAGTAGGACTATTGGAAAAAAAAGATAGTTATCCTTCAAGTTTATCGGGAGGACAAAAGCAGCGTGTTGCCATAGGTAGAGCGCTAGCCTTAGATCCTAAAATTTTATTGTTTGATGAGCCTACCTCTGCCTTAGATCCAGAATTAGTAAATGAAGTGTTAGTTTTAATAAAAGAATTAGCAAAGCAAAAGAAAACTATGTTAATTGTTACACATGAAATTAATTTTGCAAGAAATGTGTCTGATAGAGTTTGTTTCATGGAACAAGGCATGATATTAGAGCAAGGCCCTGCAAAAGAAGTGATAGATAATCCTAAAAATGAAAGAACTAGCCAATTTTTAAATGTTGTTAGACATCGATAAAAAATTAGTAAAAAAAGAATTGTATTTTTAATTTTTAAAAATACAATTCAGCAGATAATAAATATATTATATATAATATATTTATTATCTTTTTTTATTTTTGCTCTTTTATTGTATAATAAATATAAAATGTTTTTAAAATTGAAGGGGGAAAACCAATGTACAGTTTTATGAATGATTATAGTGAAGGAGCACACCCGAGAATATTAGAACTATTAATGAAATCTAATTTAGAACAAAATACAGGTTATGGGCAAGATCTACATAGCAAAAAAGCAAAAGAATACATTAAAAAATTAATCAAAAAAGAAAATGTAGATATTCACTTTATTCCTGGAGGTACACAAACAAACTTATTGTCTATTTCTTCTTTTTTACGACCACATCAAGCTGTTATTTCTGTTGATACTGGACATGTTAATACTCATGAAACAGGAGCTATTGAAGCTACAGGACATAAAGTGGTTACAGCACCTTGTAAAGATGGAAAGCTTACTCCTGATGCAATTCAAAAAGTGCTAGACTATCATTCAGATGAACATATGGTACAGCCAAAGATGGTATATATATCTAATTCAACAGAACTTGGAACTATCTATTCCAAAGCTGAGTTAAAGGCTATTCGAGATATATGTTTAACAAATGATTTGATACTTTATCTTGATGGTGCACGTATAGCATCGGCTTTAACTAGTAAAGATAACGATTTAAGTTTAAGTGATATTGCTGAATTAGTTGATGCTTTCTACATAGGAGGAACTAAAAATGGAGCATTGCTTGGAGAAGCATTAATTATTTGTAAGGAAAGTTTAAAAGAAGATTTTCGCTACTTAATAAAACAAAGAGGAGCATTAATGGCAAAAGGTTTCATAGCTGGTATTCAATTTGAAGCTTTATTTCAAGATGATTTATACTTTGAATTAGGGGAATATGCTAATGAGAAGGCAGAACAAATAGCAGATATATTAAAAAAACAAGGGTATTCATTTTATACACAACCATGTACAAATCAATTATTCCCTATTCTTCCGAATAGCATATTAGATAAATTATCAGAGGAATTTTTATATTCTATTGAAAAAAAAGTTGATGATGAATACAGTGTTATTAGATTTGTTACATCTTGGGCAACTACTGTAGAAGGTGTAGATAAGCTAAGAGAGTTTTTTACTCACAATTAAGGAGGTATATCTTTGAAAGCACTTAAAGATCTTAGCAAAATATTAAATAACATAGATGGTAAAGGATATAAAGCTTATAAAGACATAAGAGGTCAATACAAAGGAGAAGATTTCATTTTATCTATTGATTATGTACAAGGAGATCCCTTTGCATCACCATCTAGAATTAGGGTAACTGTGCCTAATGATAAAGCTAAGTTTTCACCAGAATTATATAATACTCCATATAAATTAAAAGGCGCAGTTGATTTTTTAAGTAGAACTTTTACAAAAAATATAAACAAAATTTATAAAAATGTAGGTGGTTCTGGAAAAAGTGGAACTCTTTCTATTGGACAGTGTGGACAGGAAATTATAGAAAGAAATTATGTTCTTATTAATGAAGATACGGTAGAAGCTAGACTTGAACTGGGACTTCCAGCAGCTGGAAGAAGAATTCTTGGGAAAAAAGCTGAATATATTCTTGTTGAAGTAATTCCTAAAATAGTAGAAGCCTCTTTGTTTTTCAACTCAATTAATAAGGATGATTTATATAATAAAGTTAGGCTTACAGAGGATCAGTATTTTTTACGTAAAGAGATAGAAAAAAGAGGATTAATAGCTTTTGTAGCCAATGAAAGCATATTACCTAGAGAAAGTGGAGTTTCTCAACGTCCGTTATTTAAAAATGTAGTTCATTTTAAAAGTCCTAAGGAATATGAGGTAGAGATTGAACTTCCAAATTACGGACTTATTAAAGGTATGGGGATACCACAAGGGGTTACTTTAATTGTAGGAGGAGGATTTCACGGTAAATCTACTTTGCTTCAGGCTCTTGAACTTGGTGTTTATGATCATATTTCTGGAGATGGAAGAGAATATATAGTTACAATAGAAGATGCAGTTAAAATTAAAGCAGAAGACGGTAGAAATGTAGAGAAAGTTAATATCTCTCCTTTTATTAATAATCTTCCTATGGGACAAAATACTACAAGATTTTCTACAGAAAATGCTAGTGGAAGTACGTCGCAAGCTACAAATATTATGGAAGCCTTAGAAGTAGGCACAGACTTATTGCTTATTGATGAAGATACAAGTGCTACCAATTTTATGATTAGAGATGGAAGAATGCAACAATTAGTTATAAAAGAAAAAGAACCTATTACACCTTTTATTGATAAGGTGCGAAGTTTGTACGAAGAAAAAGGAGTTTCAACAGTGCTGGTAATAGGAGGCTCGGGAGATTATTTTGAAGTTGCAGACAATGTTATTATGATGGATGAATATATACCTAAAGATGTTACTAAAAAAGCTAAAGAAATAATTAAAAAGCTTGAAGAACCTAGAAAAACAGAAAAAAATTCTAGAGAAAATGAAGATGTTAAAAGAATTTTGTTAAAATCAACCTTTACTAAAGGTAAAAATGGAGTTAAGGTTAAGTCAAGAGGATGGAATAATATTACATATAATAAGATGGATATAAACCTTCAAGATTTAGAACAATTAATTCATTCTGATCAAACTAATGCTATTTGCTTCATACTTCAGTACATAATGGAAAAAGTAGTAGATGACAGAATGACTTTAGTAGAAGTGGTTAATAAAGTATACAAAGATATAGATACTAAAGGATTAGATACAGTATCTCCTTATAAAGGTCATCCTGGAAATATGGTACTCCCTAGAAAATATGAAATAGTAGCTACTTTGAATAGGTTTAGAAATTTGAAAATAAAATAAATATGGAGTTGATGTTATGTTTTTAATTGCAGGATCATCATCTAAAAGAGAAAAATTAGACTTTAATCAAAGTGTAGTTTGTGATAACTGTGGCCAATATGGAAGATACAATGTAATTATGGAATATACATATTTAAGTTTGTTTTTTATTCCTATATTTAAATGGAATAAAAAGTACTACGTTAAAAGTAGTTGCTGTGGTAGTATATATTCAATTAATAAAAAAACAGGAGATAAAATAGCCGACGGAGAAAAGATAACTTTAAAAGATAAAGATTTACATATACTAAAAAAAGGGCATAGTCATTCTCTAAAAAAATGTTCAGACTGTAGTTTTGAAACTAGAGAAGACTTTCAATATTGTCCTAAATGTGGATCTAAATTTAAATAATAATAAAATAAAAAGATGTGGAGATAAAATTTTATCTCCACATCTTTTTTATTTTGAAGCGTTTATTGTTAAATATAGGATCTATTTATCTATAATAAAATTAATATATTTAAATGGAAATTATATATAACAAATGAATGTATTTTTATTCATACAATGTTTAAAATATACCGTAAATGCAATGACTATAACGATATATTGCATTTTGTTAAGTTTTAAATTTGGATTCGAAATTTAATGAAACATTTTTAGATATTAATGAAAAATGAAATATTTTTTTAAAAACTTGCAAAATAATCTTGAAATACATAAAAACAAGTGTTAGAATGAATAATATCGAAATAACGATTTCAAATAAAGCTTAATTAACATATTTAGGATATCTTGATATAACGAAACTCATTTTATTAAAATGCAATTAAATCAATACAAACTTTCAAAAAACAAAGGAGGGAGTATTATGAAATATAATGCTATTGATGTTTTAAAACCAAATTTATACAAGGAGATTTTCCCATATAATGAAATTCCAAAAGCGAATTTTAACAAAATTCAACTTCCTATGGACACACCAGAAAATATTTGGATAACTGATACTACATTTAGAGATGGTCAACAGTCAATGACTTCTATGACTACAGAGCAGATGGTTAAAATTTATGATATGCTTCATAAACTTGACAATGGCTCTGGAATTATAAAACAGACTGAATTCTTTTTATACACAGAAAAAGATAGAAAGGCAGCTTATACATGTATGGAAAGAGGCTATGATTTTCCAGAAGTAACATCTTGGATAAGAGCAAATAAAAAGGATTTTCAAATAGTTAAAGACATGGGTATAAAAGAAACAGGAATACTTATGAGTTGCTCAGATTATCACATATTTAAAAAATTAAATAAAACACGAAAAGAAGCTATGGATATGTATTTAAGTATAGCTAATGATGCTTTAGAAAATGGCATAGTTCCAAGATGTCATTTTGAAGATATTACAAGAGCAGATTTTTTTGGTTTTGTTGTACCACTTGCTAAAAATTTAATGAAATTAATGAAACAATCCAATATAAAGGTTAAGATTAGAGCTTGTGATACTTTAGGCCTAGGGATTCCCTATAATGGTGTAGAACTACCTAGATCTGTTCCTATGATAGTACATGGTTTAAAAAATTATGGAGGGGTTCCATCTGAATCAATAGAATGGCATGGTCATAATGATTATTATTCAGTAGTACCTAACGCAACTACTTCTTGGCTATATGGCGGTTCTTCTGTTAATACAACATTATTCGGAATAGGTGAAAGAGTAGGAAATTGTCCTTTAGAAGCTATGGTCGTAGAGTATGCTCAATTAAGAGGAAATACAAAGAATATGAACTTAAAAGTAATAAATGAAATGGCTGAGTATTTTGAAAGCGATTTAAACTATTCAATTCCACCTAGAACTCCTTTTGTAGGATCAGAATTTAATGTAACTAAAGCAGGTATTCATGCAGATGGGTTATTAAAAAATGAGGAAATATATAATAGCTTTGATACAGGCAAAATACTTGGAAGAAGTCCTTTAGTTGCAATAAACAATTATTCAGGAGTTTCTAGTATAGCTTATTTTATAAATAGTTATTTTAATAAAAAAGGTGAAAATAAACTTACAAAATATGATGAAAGATTAATTCCTATTAAAAAATGGATTGATAAAGAATATGAAAATGGAAGAACTACTAATATTTCAATTGAAGAAATGGTTGAAATTTGTACAACATACTTAAGTGATAACGGATATAGGGAATATGCAGAAAATTTAATTTAGAGAGAGGTGCTTTTTATGGGAATGACATTAACGGAAAAAGTTTTAAAAAAACATTTAGTTACTGGAGAATATAAAAACGGTAATGAAATAGGAATAAAAATAGATCAAACTTTAACACAAGATTCAACAGGTACTATGGCATATTTACAGCTAGAAGCTATGAATATAGATAAAGCAAAGACAAAGCTTTCAGTAGCTTATATAGACCATAATATGCTTCAATCTGGTCCTGAAAATGCAGATGATCATTTATATATACAAACTGTAGCCAAAAAACATGGCATACTTTTTTCAAAACCAGGTAATGGTATATGCCACCAAGTACATTTAGAAAGATTTGGTGTTCCAGGAGACACTTTATTAGGCTCTGATAGTCATACACCAACTGGTGGTGGACTTGGAATGATTGCAATTGGAGCAGGGGGGTTAGACGTAGCAGTAGCAATGGCAGGTGGAGAGTATTTTATAAAGACTCCTAAAGTTGTTAAAGTAAACTTAAAAGGAAAACTTAATTACTATACAAGTTCCAAAGATATAATTTTAGAGGTACTTAGAAAATGTACAGTTTCTGGTGGAGTTAATAAAATATTTGAATATGCTGGTGAAGGAGTAAAATGCCTTTCTGTTCCTGAAAGAAGTACAATCACTAATATGGGAGCAGAGTTAGGAGCTACAACTTCAATTTTCCCATCTGATGAAAACACCTTAGAATTTTTAAAAGCACAAGGTAGAGAAGAAGATTTTACACCATTATGTGCAGATGATGATGCAGTATATGATGAAATTATTGAAATAGACTTAGATAAATTAGAACCTATGATTGCTACTCCTCATTCTCCAGATACGGTAGTTTCTGCAAATGAGCTAAGAGGCAAAAAAGTTACACAGGTAGCAATAGGTAGTTGTACAAATTCATCTTTTATGGACTTAGTAAAAGTAGCAAATATATTAGAAGGTAAAACAATTCATGAAGATGTTTCTTTAGTTGTATCCCCAGGATCTAAACAGGTATTAACTATGTTATCTGAAAATGGAGCTTTAGCTAAAATTGTAGCTTCAGGTGGAAGAATTTTAGAAAGTGGTTGTGGTCCTTGTATAGGAATGGGTCAGGCACCAAGCACTAATGGAGTTTCTTTAAGAACTTTTAACAGAAATTTTAAAGGTCGTTGTGGAACAGAAAGTGCAGATGTTTACTTAGCTAGCCCTGAAATAGCAGCTGTATCTGCAATAAAAGGATATATTGCAGGAGTTGAGGACTTTGATTCGGAAATTAACTTAGATATAAAACTTCCAGACAAATTTTTAATTAATGATAACTTAGTTGTTAAACCTACAAAAAATGGAGAAGAGGTTGATGTGGTTCGTGGGCCTAATATAAAACCGTTTCCTAAAAATAAACCACTAGAAAATGTAATTGTTGGAAAAACGCTTTTAAAGGTTGGAGACGGAATAACTACAGATCATATTATGCCTTCTAATGCTAAGTTACTACCATACAGATCAAATATTCCTTATCTATCAGAGTACTGTTTTAATATGGTTGATAAAGAATTTGCAACAAATGCTAAAAAATTTGGTGGTGGAATAATTGTAGGTGGTTTAAACTATGGACAAGGATCGAGTAGAGAGCATGCAGCATTAGCTCCTTTATATTTAGGAATAAAGGCTGTGATAGCTAAATCATTCTCAAGAATTCATAAAAATAATCTTATTAACAATGGAATTATACCTTTAACATTTAGAAATAGTAATGATTATTTAACTATAGATAAATTTGATGACTTAGAGATTAAAAATGTTATATCGAGTATAGATTCTAATAAAGTTATAGTTTTAAATAAAACAAAAAGTTTAGAATACGAAATGGATTTAGATATAACAGAAAGACATGTAGAAATACTTAAAACTGGTGGGCTTTTAAATATGATGAGGTTGAAAGCTGATTAGATTGTAGGAGGATGATGTTGTGGGAAAAACAGTTACTTTAATTCATGGAGATGGAATCGGAAAAGATATTATTGATGCAACGACTAAGGTAATAGAAGCATCTGGAGCTGATATTATTTGGGATAAACAAGAAGCAGGTCTTGGTGCTTATGAAAAGCAAGGCAATCCATTGCCAGAAGAGACTATAAAAAGTATTGAAAAAAATAAGATTGCTTTAAAAGGACCTTTAACTACTCCTGTAGGAGTTGGATTTAGAAGTATAAATGTTAAATTAAGACAGCACTTTAAATTATTTGCTAATGTAAGACCTCTTAAATCTTTTGAAGTTATAGATTCTTTGCACGAGAATGTAGACTTAGTAATTGTAAGAGAAAATACAGAAGATTTGTATAAAGGTATAGAGCATATGGTTACTGAGGATGTAGCAGAAAGCATTAAAATAATAAGTAAAAAAGCTAGTCTAAGAATCTGCAACTTTGCTTTCGATTTAGCAAAGCGTGAAAAAAGAAATAAAGTAACACTAGCACATAAAGCAAATATTATGAAGTATTCAGATGGATTGTTTTTAAAGTCAGGTATTGAAGTAGCTAATAAGTATAAAGATATTCAGTTTGAAGATGTAATAGTAGATGCTATGGCTATGAAACTAGCTATGAATCCGCAAAATTACTCTGTTATTGTAGCACCAAATTTGTATGGAGATATTTTATCAGATTTAGGTGCTGGGTTAATAGGAGGGTTAGGTATTGCTCCGAGTGGCAATATAGGTGAAGATACAGCCATATTTGAGCCAGTTCACGGATCTGCTCCTGATATTGCAGGCAGAAATATAGCAAATCCAATATCAGCAATACTTTCTGGAGTTATGATGCTCAAATATATAGGTGAATTTGAATCAGCACTTAAGATAGAAAATGCTTTAGATACTGTACTTAAAGATAAAGAAAAATGTACTGTAGATATTGGTGGAAAATTATCTACCTCAGAATTTACGGATGCAATTATTAAAAAAATGTAGTATAATTATTAAAAATATATAGTAATTATACTACACATTTATATTTAATCTTTTGAGGGAGTTGAAAAGTATGGCTAGGAAAAAATTTAAAAGAATATTAGTGGCAAATAGAGGCGAAATTGCCATTAGAATTTTTAGAGCATGTCATGAACTAGGTATTAGAACAGTTGCAATTTATTCTAGTGAAGACCAATGCTCTCTTTTTAGAACAAAGGCAGATGAATCTTATTTAATAGGAAAAAACAAAGGCCCTATCGAGGCTTATTTAAACATAGAAGAAATAATTAGTTTAGCGTTAAAAAAAGGTGTGGATGCTATTCATCCAGGTTATGGATTTTTAGCTGAAAATCAAGAGTTTGCAAAAAAATGTGAAGAAGCAGGAATTACTTTTATAGGACCATCTCATGAAATGATTGAAAAATTAGGAGATAAAATTCAATCTAAATTAGTGGCAAAGGAAGCAAAAGTACCAACTATTCCAGGTGTAGAAAAACCTATTACATCTGAAAAAGATGCTAAAGAATTTGCAGATTACTGTGGTTATCCTGTTATGTTAAAAGCTGCTGCTGGTGGTGGCGGAAGAGGAATGAGAATTGTATATAGTGAAGATAAGCTAATTGAAGCATTTCACAATGCTCAAAGTGAAGCTAAAAAGGCTTTTGGGAATGATGATATTTTTATTGAAAAATATTTGGAAAAACCAAAACATATAGAAGTTCAAATTCTTGGAGATGAACACGGTAATACAGTACATTTATATGAAAGAGACTGTTCTATACAAAGAAGACACCAAAAAGTAATTGAGTTTACTCCAGCTATATGTTTATCACAAGAAAAAAGAGAAGAAATATGTAAAGATGCTTTAAAAATAGCAAGAGCAGTAAATTATAAAAGTGCTGGAACTGTAGAATTCTTAATGGATGCTAATGGAGATCATTATTTTATTGAAATGAATCCTAGAATTCAAGTAGAGCACACAGTTTCTGAAATGGTAACAGGAATTGATATTGTTCAAAGTCAAATTCTAATTGCAGAAGGATATGCTTTAAATAGTAAAGAAATTGGGATAGAATCTCAAGAAGATATAAATCCTAGAGGATATGCTATACAATGCAGAGTAACTTGTGAAGATCCTAATAATCAATTTGCTCCGGATACAGGAAAAATTGATGTATATCGAACTGGTTCTGGATTTGGAATAAGATTAGATGGTGGAAATGGATTTACTGGATCTATAATTAGTCCGTATTACGATAGTTTATTAGTTAAAGTAACTTCTTCTTCTAGAACTTTTGAAGATACGATTAGAAAATCTATTAGATCATTAAAAGAGCTTAAAATTGATGGTGTTAAAACTAATACTGGATTTTTAATTAATGTATTAAACCATGAAGATTTTTCAGAAGGACGTTGTGATACTAATTTTATAGCAGATAATCCTGAACTTTTAAATATTAGACCTAAAAGCAATAAAGAATTAAAGATATTAAAATATATTGGTGAAAAAGTAGTTAATGAAACTAAAGGTTTAAAGAAAGAATTAGATGTCCCAGTAGTTCCTAATGTAACTAGACCAGAAAAGCAATGCGGAACAAAGCAAATATTAGACAAAGAAGGACCAGAAGGTTTAGTGAAATGGGTTAAAAATCAAGAAAAGTTACTATTAACTGATACAACTATGAGAGATGCGCATCAATCTTTAATGGCAACTAGAGTAAGAACAAAAGATATGATAAAAATAGCTAAATCTACTTCTGTTTTAGCAAGTGATTTGTTTTCTCTAGAAATGTGGGGTGGAGCTACTTTTGATGTATCCTATAGATTCTTAAAGGAATCTCCTTGGGCTAGATTAGAAGCATTACGTAAGAAAATACCTAATGTTTTATTCCAAATGCTTATAAGAGGTAGTAATGGAGTAGGATATAAAAATTATCCTGATAATGTAATTAGAGAATTTATTAAAGAATCTGCTAATAGTGGAATAGATGTATTTAGAATCTTTGATTCATTAAACTGGCTAAAGGGTATGGAAGTAGCTATTGATGAAGTATTAAAAAGTGGAAAAGTAGCAGAAGCGTGTATTTGTTATACAGGTGATATTTTAGATACTAACAGAGATAAGTATTCACTTCAATACTATGTAGATATGGCTAAGAAAATTGAAAAAACTGGTGCTCATATGTTAGGAATAAAAGATATGTCTGCATTATTAAAACCTTATGCTGCACACAAGCTTATTAAAGCATTAAAAGAAGAGATTTCTATACCTATACATCTTCATACACATGATACAAGTGGTAATGGTATAGCAACTTTATTAATGGCTGCAGAAGCAGGGGTAGATATTGTAGATACTGCATTTAGTAGTATGTCTGGACTTACAAGTCAACCTTCTTTAAACTCAGTAGTTGCTGCACTTGAAAATACTGCTAGAGATACTAAAATGAATGTAGATAATTTAGAAAAAATTTCTGGGTACTGGAGTGCTGTAAGACCAACTTATGAGCAGTTTGAATCTGATTTAAAATCTGCAACGGCAGAAATTTATAAATATGAAATTCCTGGAGGGCAATATTCAAACTTAAAACCACAGGTAGAAAGCTTTGGTTTAGGTCATAGATTCGATGAAGTTAAAGAAATGTATAAAACTGTTAATGAAATGCTAGGGGATATTGTAAAGGTAACGCCATCTTCTAAAATGGTAGGAGATTTAGCTATTTTCATGGTGCAAAATGATTTAACTCCTGAAAATATTCACCAAAAGGCTAAGGGAATGACGTTTCCAGATTCTGCTGTATCCTATTTTAAAGGTATGATGGGTAAACCTCAAGGCGGATTCCCAGAAAAATTACAAAAACTTGTGCTTAAGGAAGAAAGTCCTATAGACGGTAGACCAGGTGAATTATTGGAACCAGAAGATTTTGATGCTAGTGAAAAGTATTTAAAAGAAAAATATAACATGAGTCCGAATAAAAAGAATTTATTAAGCTATGCCTTATATCCAAAAGTATATGATGAATATTTAAATTATATTGTTGAATATGGAGATTTAAGTAGAATGGGAAGTGACGTATTCTTCCACGGACTATATGAAGGTGAGACTTGTGAAGTAGAGATTGCAGAAGGTAAAGTTCTGATTGTAAAACTTCAGGAGATTGGAAAGTTAGATGAAGATGGAAATCGTTCTTTGGTGTTTGAAGTAAATGGAAACCGTAGAGAGATAAAAATATTTGATAAAGCAAGTGGAACAAGTAATATTAAAAAGAATACTGTACAAATAGCAGATCCAGAAAATGAATTTGAGATAGGAGCTAGTATTCCAGGATCAGTAGTCAAGATTTTAGTAAAAGAAGGAGAAAAAGTAAAAGAGAATCAAAGTATTGTATTACTTGAAGCGATGAAAATGGAAACGAATATTACAGCTCCAGTATCTGGAGTAGTAGAAAAAGTACTAGTAGAAGAACTACAACAGGTTAAATCGGGAGAATTACTGATTAAATTGAAAGAAAAGTAGAGTCTGTAAATAAC
>JADWMM010000069.1 GCA_015978205.1 Alkaliphilus sp. NP8
ACCAATGTATAAATAAATCGTATTATACATTGGTGTTTTTTATTATCTTATAGAATTAAAACTTTAGTTAAATTTAGTTTTTATTTACTTAAATAGATTAGGGTTAAAAGTATATTTAGAGTTTCTTCTACTTCTTCGTTTAAATGAAATTCTTTTTAATCTCTTCTTTTTAACTCTTAAATAAGCAACAAATACTTGCCATAAAACAAATAAAATTATAACCCCAGTAAAGATATTAGAAAGCTTAAGTGCTTTATCAATAAAAGATAATTTTTTGATGCTACTATTAGCAATTAAATCTACTTCTTCTAAAATTTCACCATTTAAAGAATAGCTAATCTTTCCTAAAACCTGACCTTTTGTAATTGGAGCTTCTATATTTTCATTTATTAAAACATTTTGTTTGATGTCATTTGAGTTTATATACTTTGAAATTGCATACATTTTTTCATTAGCAATAGAAAGATCTACAGACCCTTGTTTACCTTCTAAAATTGATGCAACAAGTGATTCGGAGTTATTATTAGTTAGAGATATTAGACTAAAATTTTCATGACCATAATCAATTAGGGTCCTAGAGTCTTTATACACTTCTATACCTTCTGCACCTAAAACTACAGAAATTACACGATAATCATCTCTAACCCCAGAGCTTATAAGGCAGCTTCCAGCATCTCCTGTATATCCAGTTTTAATTCCGTCAATAATATCATACTTAATATCTATATATTTTCCATCGTACAATATCTGGTTACCTATACCTGTTCCCCATAAAAACCTATTAGTATTACGATAATATCTAGTTTCTGGAGTTTGTTCAGTAGGTTCAAAAGTTAGCATATTAGTGCTTACAATTTCCCTAAAAAGATCAAATTTCATAGCATGTTTTGCAATCATTGCTAAATCGTAGGCAGTAGTTACATGTTTGGAATCTGGTAAACCATGTGGATTAGTAAAGTTAGTATTTAAAGCCCCTAGCTCTTTTGCTCTTTGATTCATCATATCTGCAAATTCTTCAACAGATCCAGCAATATGAATGGCTAATGCTTCAGCTGCATCATTTGCAGAACGAATTAATAAAGCATGTAACAATTCTTCTACAGTAAAGGATTCTCCTTTAAGAAGATACATACTAGATCCATCTACATAAAGATCATAATCAATTGTGACTGTATCGCTTAGATTGGCATTTTCTAACACTAATATTGCTGTCATTACTTTTGTAGTACTTGCAGGATAAGTCTGTTCATGAGCATTTTTATTAAATAAAATTTGTCCAGTTTCATAATCTATTAATACTCCATTAGGAGCGGAAATAGTAGGAATTCCTTGGGCAAAAGTAGTATTAGGTATAAAAGTCATTATTAAAGTTATTAGAGTAAAAACAATTAAATATTTTGGTGTATATTTAAATTTCATATTTTTCCACCTTTCCGTACAAATCAACGTCTAGTATAGTATATCAGAAAACTTGAAGAAAATTAAGGAAAAATTGTTTTTAATAAAAGGGAATATTGGAAATATATAGAATATAATATTAATATTTTACAATGACGCTTATATAAAAAAAGGAGGGAACAGTATATGAGTTTTGCTAATAGAAAGAATTTGATAATATTCATAGCTGTTATGGTTATAGTGACAGTATTTTCAATTTCAAATTATATTGATAAACAGAAAGTTTATGTTTTAAGTGCAGATGAACAAAATAGTATAGAAGATGATATGTTACAAGATGCTAATGATGCAGTATATGAAAATACTAATGATAATATAGAAAAGATAATAGTCCATATAGAAGGAGAAGTTGTAAGTCCAGGAGTGTATGAATTAAATAAAAATAGTAGAGTTTTTGATACTATAGAAGCAGCAGGAGGATTATTAGAAAATGCAGATAGAAAGAAAATTAATTTAGCTAAAAAAATAACTGATGAAGAGTATATTTACATACCTAATGTAGAAGAAGAGATAGAATTAGAAAATATAAATAATAGTTCCCATGTGATTAGCAGTAATGTGAATACAAATAATAATACTAATGAAAATCTTATAAATATTAATACAGCTAACAATATGGAATTGCAGAAATTACCTGGCATTGGAGAAGTAATATCTAACAGGATAATCGAATATCGAGATCAAAATGGTAAATTTATCTCAATAGAATCATTGAAGAATGTAAATGGAATAGGAGATAAAAAATTTAATGATATAAAAGATAAAGTAGTTGCACAATAATATTAAGCTTACATTATAGAGATAAAACATTAATATTTAAGTTTTATTTGTTATGATAAGTAAATGATGTATAATATAAGTATCTGATTGTTGGATTTAAATAAATAATACATTATATTATATACACTAAAAAGGAGGATGAAAATGACAAAACCTCAAAGACTTACTCAAATGACTTCAAGTTCTGGATGAGCAGCTAAAGTAGGACCAGATGTCCTCGCACAAGTTTTGTGTGATTTACCTAAAATAAAAGATGATAGATTAATTGTAGGGTTAGATACTTCTGATGATGCTGCCGTTTATGGTTTAAATGAAGATACAGCTTTAATTCAAACTTTAGATTTCTTTACACCAGTTGTAGACGATCCTTATACATATGGACAGATAGCGGCCGCTAATTCTTTAAGTGATGTATATGCTATGGGTGGAAAGCCTATTATGGCCATGAATATAGTTTGTTTTCCGAATTGTTTAGATCCTAATGTATTAAAAGAGATACTAAAGGGTGGAGGAGATAAAATAAAAGAGTCAGGAGCTCTTTTAGTTGGAGGACATACTGTAGAAGATGACGAGCCTAAATATGGTCTTTCTGTTACAGGAATTGTTCATCCAGAAAAAGTATTAGCTAATAATACAGCAAAATCAGGAGATT
>JADWMM010000062.1 GCA_015978205.1 Alkaliphilus sp. NP8
TTATTATACTAGGAGTGATATGTTTATGGATAGACTAGCTTTACTACTTGTTATTATTGGTGCAATAAATTGGGGACTAATTGGTTTATTACAGTTCGATTTAGTTGCATCTATATTTGGAGGACAAGGTGCTTTGATTAGTAGAATTATTTATTCTTTAGTCGGTTTAGCAGGTATATATTGCATTTCCCTTTTATTCAGAGATCGAACTAAAGATGATGTAAGAGAATAAAAAAAGAAACAAAAGTGATAAATTCACTTTTGTTTCTTTTTAGTTTATTTGGCGGGAGTACATGGGAATCGAACCCACCCAAGAGGCTACTAACCCCTCGCGCTGGTTTTGAAGACCAGAGAGCCCACCAGGACTCATCTACCCCCATAGTATATGTGTTTTTGCAACTATTACAGTATAACATATCTGTGGAATTTGTCAACAAGGGATTTTTTATATAAATAGAAGTTTATGCCATAAAAATCTAATAATATTTAAATTTTCATGGCATGTCATCAATAATTATTTTCCATTCCCCAAAATAATTCTTTAGTTTAAACTCTTTATTTGAATAATAAATTTCTTCATTATTATGGTTAACTTCACCATAATCAAAGGTTACTATTCTAAGGTCCTCATCTTCTACCATTTTATACGTATATATATTATGTTTTTCTATATTCTTATCCTTTTGATAATGATAGTACATAGAATAATCTAAATTTTGACTTTCTGGCTTGTATAAAAGATCATATGCTTCTCTATATTCGTCATCCTGTATACAATGAAAATATTTTTTCACTACTTCTATAGGATTTTGTATAGGATTATTAACTAGCTCTAAGTTTCTTGTATATATATAATCTAAGGGCATATATTTTTGCAGAAAACCTTCTTCTTGTCCATCTACTGTAAACTTAACGTTTTTAATAGTTTTAAGTTCAGTAAGTGAATTTACAACTGAGTATATAGCTAATATTTCACTATTACTGACAAACTCCATATTATATTTGAATTCACTAGATAAATCGATATAAGTAACATCATTTCTGCTAATTATAGAATTTATTTTAACTTCTGGAGAAATTACAATTCCATTTTTTTGTTTTTTAGGCCCTTTAATTAATTCTTCTAAAATCAATTTTTCTTTTTGTTCATTTTTTTGTGCAATAATTCTGTTTTCCCTTACTAAATATTGTCTTCCTTTATCCGGAAAATATAATGTTATAAGTTCTGCTTTTTCTTCAGATATTGGAGAAATTTCTAATCTTAAGTCTTCATTAGTGTTTCTTTTATTTGTTAAAAAAATAGTAACACTGGTAGTTAAAATAATTATTAGAAGTAGATATATAGCATTATTCTTCATATTAGCCTCCTAACTAATCCTTATCGCCTAATATATATTGTATAGGTAATTTAATATAAAATGTTGTACCTTCCTTAACTTTGCTTTCTACTTCTATAGAACCTTGATGTAAGCTAATAATTTGTTGTGATATAGCTAATCCCAGTCCACTTCCTCCAGTTTTTCTAGACCGTGCTTCATCTACTCGGTAAAACCTTTCAAATATATACGGTATATTTTCTTCTTTTATACCTATTCCATTATCACTTATTTTAATTATTGCATGTTGCCCTTTTTTAAATAAACTTACTTCAACTTTACCTTCACTTTCTGTATACTTTACTGCATTGTGTATAATATTAGTTAAGGCTCTATATATTTTTTCTTGATCTATATAAATTTGTATCTTATCTATTTGTTTTAAAGTTATATTTATATTTTTTTTATCTGCTATAGGTGTAATTGAATTTATTACCTTTTCCACTAAATAATTTACATAAGTTAATTTGTAATCTAAGTTCAATTTTTCTTCGTCTATATCTACCATACTTAATAAACTTTCTATAATTTTATTTAAGCGATCTATTTCAGAATCTATATCTTTCAAAAAGTCTTTATATATATCAACATCCACATTTGGTTGAATTAGCAAGGATTCAGATAAAAGTTTCATAGAACTTAGTGGAGTTTTAAGCTCATGTGAAACGTTAGAAACAAATTCTCTTCTTTGTTTTTCAATTTCACTTAATTTAGTGTTCATAAAATTATAAGATTTGGCAAGTTGACTAATTTCATCATTTCCAGGTATAAATACTTTTTCATTCAACTTACCGTAAGCTGCATTTTGCATAGCTTCTGTTAATTTTTTTATAGGCTCTGATATAGAATTTGCAGTTTGAATAGTCATTAAAGCAATTAATATTAAAACCATTATAGAAATTAATATTATACTGTATTTAACTGAATTTATTTCAGTATATTGATCTAAAAGAGATGTGGATATTAAAACCGAACCATAAATTTCATTATTATAAACAATTGGTACACCTGTATATAATGTGTTTTTATCTTGTTCTAATATATATTCATTACTTGTAACTTCTCCTTTTAAAGCATTAACAGCCTCACTCTGATTAGTTATAATACCTTTTAAGTTATGAAAAGAATCATAAATAACTTCTTTTTCAGGATTAATTATTAATATTCTTCCATCAAACCTTTGTGAAGTTCTTTCTAATTTACTGTTTAAATCAATAGAATTTAATGTAATATTTTTATCGTCTAAAACATTTACTATAATATCAGAAATAATATTAGCTTGGTTTAATATATTATTTTCTTCATTTTTTAAAAGACTACTTTTTACAGTTTGATATACAAATACATTTATTATTAATAAAGTAATAATAGAAATTAGCAAATATATAGCTATTAATTTGAACTTAACTCCAGAAACTTTACTATTTTTTTCTAAAATAGTAACCCACTCCCCATTTTGTTAATATATACTCTGGGTGACTAGAGTCAAGTTCAATTTTTTCTCTTAAACGTCTAATATGCACATCTACTGTCCTTAGATCTCCAAAGTATTCATATCCCCAAATTATTTCTAATAGCTCTTCTCTAGTATAAAACTTTCCTGGATTAGATGCTAATAATAACAGTAAATCAAATTCTTTGGCAGTTAAGTTTATTTCTTCACCTTTTAAACTTACTTTTCTACCTATTGTATTAATATTAAAATCATCTATTTTTATATTTCTTTCATCCGCTGAATGTTCTCTATTGTTATATCTTCTTAAAATAGCTTTTATTCTAGCTTTTAATTCCAAAATATTAAATGGTTTAGTTAAATAGTCATCTGCTCCATATTCTAAACCTAATATTTTACTCATATCTTCACCTTTTGCAGTTAACATTATAATAGGAACTTGAGAGCTTAGTCGCACTTCTTGACAAACTTCCAGCCCATCTTTTTTAGGTAGCATTAAATCTAATATAATTAAATTAAATTTATTCCGATTTATTTTTTCTAATGCTTCCTCACCATCAAAAGCTGTATATATTTCATATCCATCTTGTTCTAAACTATATTTTAAACCTTTAACTAAAACTGGCTCATCATCTACTATCAAAACTTTACATTCCATTTTTTTCACCTCATTTTATAATACTCTTTTATCGCCTATACGTTTTGTAATTTTTTCCGAATCGAAATATTCTAATAGTGCAATTGCATACTTCCTACTAGTATTTAATATATCTCTAAACTCTGATAGAGTAATACTGCCATTATTATTAATATGCTCTTTAAGCTTTAATTCAGCTTTTTCATATGCTTTAATATGAATTATTATTTCTTGGTTTAATTTTATTAAATCTTTTCCAAGCATTGCTTCAAAAACTTGTTTAATCTCTTCGTTATTAGACTCCATGCTGTCTATAACATTTTCAAACTTTGGTGTTGAATAAGGATCGTTTAAATAAATATTTTCAAGTTCCGATTTTATCTTTTCATGAGTTGGTGAAAATATAATATTGAATTCATATAAAGCCATAAACTTATCTTGGACTTTTATAACTTTATTTAGAACAAATACATCTATTAATGAATCAATAACTTTATTTTTCACCTTAGAAAATAACTTGCTTCTTATTTCTTCTCTTAGCATACCTGCTTTAAGAGGATAGGAATCATGGTATAATTCCAGCATATTTATTAAGTCAGTTTTAATTTTTTCATAATATTTTTTATGAATAACATTATCTTTTCCTAACATAATAACTTTATTTTCTTTTACTAATTTATCTAATATTTGATTCAAGTCATCCATCTGTTGAGAAGTTAGTTTAGCTATAAACGATAGTTCTGGAAATTGGTCACTATGAATATCTATTTGCTTTTCAATAATTTCTTCAGGACTTCCTTTTTCTCTAATTTTCAATTCTTCAATTACACTTTCATCAAACCTTTTATGCTTTTCAGGATTTGAATCTATTACTATTGCTCCACCTAAAGTTTCCATAGGAGAATAATATCTAATAATTAAATGATCTCCTTTCTTTACAGCTGTAGGCTCTTCTAATCTAAACTGAACATAAACATTTTCTCCAGCGTTAGCTTCTTCAGTATTTAACAAAGTAGTTCTAGCAAATATTTCAGAAGATCCATGATATATTCTTACTCGATCACGATTTTTAATAAATTTTGGCAAGTCCTTTAATAGCTTCAGTTTTGCATCTATCATCATTGTAGGTTCTATAGAATCAACTTGAGTTAGTATTTGCC
This sequence comes from Alkaliphilus sp. NP8, assembly GCA_015978205.1. Taxonomy (GTDB): domain Bacteria; phylum Bacillota; class Clostridia; order Peptostreptococcales; family Natronincolaceae; genus Alkaliphilus_B. The sequence goes on from JADWMM010000062.1 coordinate 4,627, forward strand.
CTCTTTCAATATCTTCTTTTTTAGTATTAGCTAAATTTATGGCTACACGCTGTCCTGCATAAGCTGTATTAACTGATTCACCATGCACTTGTATATTTCTTATACGAACTTGTATTTTATCTGGTAAAACCTCTAAAGTATCTTCCGTAGAAATTTTCCCTTCCATCAATGTACCAGTCACTACTGTTCCAAAACCAGTAATAGTAAAAATTCTATCTATAGGCATTCTAACAGGAGTATTTACATCTCTGGCTTCTGTTTCATCCGTTATAGCATCAATTTTATTAATTAGATTATCTATTCCTGTTTTTTTAACAGAATCTACTGGTATTATTTCTGCATTTTCTAGAAAAGTGTCTTTAACTTTCTCTCTAATATCTTCTTTTACTAACTCCAACCATTCTTCATCAACTAATGTTGATTTAGTCATTACTATAATTCCTTTTTTAATTTTAAGTAATGATAAAATATCTAAGTGTTCTTTAGTTTGAGGCATTACCCCTTCATCTGCAGCAATAACTAGCATAACAACATCCATACCACCTACACCAGTAAGCATATTTCTAATAAATTTTTCATGTCCAGGCACATCAATAATACCTGCTCTTTTACCACTAGGTAAATCAAAATGCGTAAAACCTAATTGTATTGATATTCCTCTTTTCTTTTCTTCATTTAGTCTATCTGTTTCTCGCCCGGTCAATGCTTTAATTAAGGTTGTTTTCCCATGATCTATATGTCCTGCAGTTCCTATTATAATGTTTTTCATTTATTCCCAACTCCTTTTACTTCATAACATCTATTAATGCTTGTACTATTGTTTTATATTGTTCTTCCTTTACTGTTCTTAAGTCTATTATAACATTATCATCTTGTACTCTAGTAAATATAGGTGTTTTATATTTTCTAAGTTTCTTCTCTAATTGAGATGATGATATATCTTTACTTTTAAGAGTTATAGTGTATGTTGGTAATTTTTCCAAAGGCAAAGATCCTCCACCTACTTCTGAGTAATCTTTTTTAATATCAATGTTTAAATTTAAGTTTTCTTCTGCAATTTTATTATATAATACTTCTGATTTTTGTTTTATACTTTCATATGGCTCTGTTAACATTTTCAAAGTAGGTATTATATTTATAGCATTTTCTTCATTTAAATATATTCGTAAAGTAGCTTCTAAAGCTGCCATTGTTAATTTATCAATTCTAAAAGCTCTAGTTAATGGATTTTTCTTCATTTTATCTATATAAGATTTTTTACCTACAATAATACCCGCTTGAGGGCCTCCTAATAGTTTATCTCCACTAAAAGTAACAATATCTGCTCCAGCATTAACGCTTTCTTGAACAGTTGGTTCATGAGTCAAACCATATTTTTGTAAGTCTATTAATACACCACTGCCTAAATCTTCAATTACAGGTATATTGTTTTCATTACCTAATTTTACCAATTCATTAATACTAACATCTTCCGTAAATCCTAAGATTTTATAATTACTTGTGTGTACTTTTAAAAATGCTGCAGTATCTTCACTTATAGCAGCTTCATAATCCCATAAATGAGTTTTATTAGTTGTTCCTATATCCACTAAGGATGCTCCACTTTGTTCCATAACATCTGGCACTCTAAAAGCTCCTCCTATTTCAACTAACTCTCCTCTGGATACAACTACTTCTTTGTCTTTAGCCATAGTACCCAATACAAGCATTACTGCAGCCGCATTATTATTTACAACTAAAGCATCTTCTGCTCCAGTAATAAATTTTAATATTTCAGTTACATGACTATATCTGCTTCCCCGTTTTCCGCTAGATACATCAATTTCTAATGTAGAGTATCCACTAGCAACACTCCAAATTTGATTTTTAATATCATCACTTAAAATAGATCTCCCTAAATTAGTGTGCAGTACTGTTCCAGTTCCATTTATAACTTCTTTTAAACTCATTTGAGTAAATTCATTACTACTTGTGACTATGCTATTTATTATTTCTTTTATATCTATTTTAAAATCTTCCAGCAAATGCTCTTCCATATTTAATATCTTTTTTCTGTATTTTTCTATATTATTACGTATTTCTTTTACAACTACATTACGTGGAACCTTATAAAGTAAATTTAAAATTTGTTCATCTTTTAATAACTCGTCTACTGAAGGTAATTTACTAAGTATTTTTCCTCTATTCACATTAATCAACTCCTAAATATTCTAAATTTATTTATACTTTAATATTATAATTATTCGACCCTTATTTCCACTAATATATAAATTATACCATATTTTAATAATAGCATACTATCTAAACGCTTTGAAAATTATATATTATAATATAAAGTGCTATAATATTTAATATATATTTATATTTTTCATATTAAACCTTTTAAATCAAATGTTATTTTATGTAATTATGTAATTTTTTTCTTAATACCTATTTTAATTTTTTCATTATTGTGATAGTATATAATTAATTAAAAATGTATAAGCAATTTCTATAGAGTTTATGAAGTATCATACATTTTGTTGATTTATCAATGAAAAGAGAGCCGAAGGGAGGTAATTTTCCGAATATTTTTTATATTTTGATTTATGTAAAATATATTATATATGAATTATTATTATTTTAATATTTCACTATCGACACAATAGTACTCCATAAAGTCTATAAAAATATTGTTTCTTCATTTTTAATATTATACACATAATTAAGGGGGTTTTTACATGTACGGGTTTATAAATAGTATAGAACAAATTAATAGCACTATTAATAGTCTAGTTTGGGGTCCTTATATGCTAGTTCTATTAGTAGGTACAGGTATATACTTTACACTGAGAACAAATTTCTTCCAAATTAGAAAATTTGGATACACATTGAAAGAAACATTGATGAAAATGTTCTCTAAAACAGAAGATTTAGAAGAAGGGGAAATCACCCCCTTTCAAGCTTTATCAACTGCCTTAGCTGCTACCGTTGGTACCGGTAATATTGCCGGAGTTGCTACAGCAATTGCACTTGGTGGACCTGGTGCAGTATTCTGGATGTGGATTTCTGCTTTATTCGGTATGATGACAAAATTTGCAGAAGTTGTTTTATCCATTCAATATCGTGAAAAAAATGATGATGGTGACTGGGTTGGAGGACCTATGTACTATATCCGAAATGGACTTAATATAAAATGGTTAGCTGGTTTATTTGCAATATTAGGAGCTTTTGCTGCATTTGGAATCGGTAATATGGTACAATCCAACTCTGTTGCAGAATCTATTAATGCTACTTTTGGCATTCCTCACTGGATTACAGGTGTTGTATTAGCATTAGGTGCTGCACTTGTTATATTCGGTGGAATTGGTCGTATTGCTAAAGTTACCGAAAGATTAGTTCCTCTTATGGCTGTATTCTATATTATTGGTGGTTTAGTAATAGTTATAATAAATTCAGCTAATATCCCTTCCGCTTTTAGTGCAATATTTACAGGTGCATTTTCAAGTCAATCTGTTGTTGGTGGTGTTGCTGGTGTTGCAGTTATGAATGCTGTAAGATTCGGTATTGCCCGTGGTGTATTTACTAACGAAGCTGGTCTTGGTTCTGGGCCTATAGCTCATGCTGCCGCTAAAACAGATCATCCAGTACGTCAAGGTTTATGGGGAATTTTTGAAGTATTTGTAGATACTATTGTAATCTGTACTATAACTGCCTTAGCAATTATAACTACTGGAGCTTGGACACATACAGATGCTGCAGGCGAGGCATTAACAGGTGCTGCACTTACAACAGAAGCATTTAACATGGGGCTTCCTGGTCCTGGTGGAGTTATAGTATCTATCGGTATCTTATTATTTGCTTTCTCTACTATTTTAGGTTGGTCATACTACGGAGAAAAATGTGCTGAGTATTTATTTGGATCAAAAGTTACTAAGCTCTATAGAATAGTTTGGATTCCATTGATTTTCATTGGTACTGTAGCTAACTTAGAGCTTGTATGGAACTTAGCAGATACAATGAACGGATTAATGGCTGTTCCTAACTTAATTGGTATATTAGGATTAAGTGGAGTAGTATTTAAATTAGTAAAAGAATTTTTCTCTAATAAAGACTTAGTAGATAGTTCTAATTCTAAATAAGATAATATAAATAAAGCAAAAAAACTAGGTAGGAACTAACTACCTAGTTTTTTTATATTAATTATATAAACAGATTTATTATTGTGATAAAATTTTAAAACTTATAAATATATTTACTTTATATAAATATATTTATCTCTTTTATCTATAACTCTACCTACAACTGAAAATTCTGTGTCTATATTATTCGATAAACTTTTTAAAGCTTTTTCCAAATCTTCTTCTTTTATTGATATTAATAATCCTCCAGAAGTCTGAGGATCATACAATAAATCTTCTATACTCTCTTCTATATCTTTTGTTTTTTCTATATTTGCTCCAACATATTTTTTGTTAGAATACATTCCAGCTGGAATAATTCCCATACTTGCAAGTTCTTTAGCACCTTCTATTACAGGAACTTTATCTGAATATATTTCTAAAGATACATTACTTCCTTTAGCCATTTCATAAGCATGTCCTATAAGACCAAAACCTGTAATATCTGTACATGACGATATATTATAACTTTGTAGTGCCTCAAATGCATATTTATTTAATGTAACCATAGTTTTAACTGCTGAGTCATACTGATTTTGAGAAGCAACATCTGCCTTTATAGCCGTATTTATTATTCCTAATCCAACAGGCTTAGTAAGTATTAAATAATCTCCTGATTTTGCTGTATTATTAGCTAATACTTTTTCTGGATGAACAATTCCTGTAACAGAAAGACCATATTTAGGCTCGTCATCTTCTACAGTATGTCCTCCAACTAAAAGAGCTCCTGACTCTTTTATTTTATCTCCTCCACCCTTTAGTATCTCTTTTAATACATTAGGATCTAAACAATTCGGAAAACAAACTATATTCATGGCCATAATAGGCTTTCCACCCATAGCATATACATCACTTAAAGAATTAGCGGCCGCTATCTGTCCATATGTATAAGGATCGTCTACAACTGGTGTAAAGAAATCTAAAGTTTGAATTAAAGCTGTATCTTCATTTAAACCATAAACGGCAGCATCATCAGAAGTATCTAACCCTACAATTAATCTATCATCTTTTATTTTAGGTAAATCACACAAAACTTGTGCGAGGACATCTGGTCCTACTTTAGCTGCTCATCCAGAACTTGAAGTCATTTGAGTAAGTCTTTGAGGTTTTGTCATTTTCATCCTCCTTTTTAGTGTATATAATATAATGTATTATTTATTTAAATCCAACAATCAGATACTTATATTATACATCATTTACTTATCATAACAAATAAAACTTAAATATTAATGTTTTATCTCTATAATGTAAGCTTAATATTATTGTGCAACTACTTTATCTTTTATATCATTAAATTTTTTATCTCCTATTCCATTTACATTCTTCAATGATTCTATTGAGATAAATTTACCATTTTGATCTCGATATTCGATTATCCTGTTAGATATTACTTCTCCAATGCCAGGTAATTTCTGCAATTCCATATTGTTAGCTGTATTAATATTTATAAGATTTTCATTAGTATTATTATTTGTATTCACATTACTGCTAATCACATGGGAACTATTATTTATATTTTCTAATTCTATCTCTTCTTCTACATTAGGTATGTAAATATACTCTTCATCAGTTATTTTTTTAGCTAAATTAATTTTCTTTCTATCTGCATTTTCTAATAATCCTCCTGCTGCTTCTATAGTATCAAAAACTCTACTATTTTTATTTAATTCATACACTCCTGGACTTACAACTTCTCCTTCTATATGGACTATTATCTTTTCTATATTATCATTAGTATTTTCATATACTGCATCATTAGCATCTTGTAACATATCATCTTCTATACTATTTTGTTCATCTGCACTTAAAACATAAACTTTCTGTTTATCAATATAATTTGAAATTGAAAATACTGTCACTATAACCATAACAGCTATGAATATTATCAAATTCTTTCTATTAGCAAAACTCATATACTGTTCCCTCCTTTTTTTATATAAGCGTCATTGTAAAATATTAATATTATATTCTATATATTTCCAATATTCCCTTTTATTAAAAACAATTTTTCCTTAATTTTCTTCAAGTTTTCTGATATACTATACTAGACGTTGATTTGTACGGAAAGGTGGAAAAATATGAAATTTAAATATACACCAAAATATTTAATTGTTTTTACTCTAATAACTTTAATAATGACTTTTATACCTAATACTACTTTTGCCCAAGGAATTCCTACTATTTCCGCTCCTAATGGAGTATTAATAGATTATGAAACTGGACAAATTTTATTTAATAAAAATGCTCATGAACAGACTTATCCTGCAAGTACTACAAAAGTAATGACAGCAATATTAGTGTTAGAAAATGCCAATCTAAGCGATACAGTCACAATTGATTATGATCTTTATGTAGATGGATCTAGTATGTATCTTCTTAAAGGAGAATCCTTTACTGTAGAAGAATTGTTACATGCTTTATTAATTCGTTCTGCAAATGATGCAGCTGAAGCATTAGCCATTCATATTGCTGGATCTGTTGAAGAATTTGCAGATATGATGAATCAAAGAGCAAAAGAGCTAGGGGCTTTAAATACTAACTTTACTAATCCACATGGTTTACCAGATTCCAAACATGTAACTACTGCCTACGATTTAGCAATGATTGCAAAACATGCTATGAAATTTGATCTTTTTAGGGAAATTGTAAGCACTAATATGCTAACTTTTGAACCTACTGAACAAACTCCAGAAACTAGATATTATCGTAATACTAATAGGTTTTTATGGGGAACAGGTATAGGTAACCAGATATTGTACGATGGAAAATATATAGATATTAAGTATGATATTATTGACGGAATTAAAACTGGATATACAGGAGATGCTGGAAGCTGCCTTATAAGCTCTGGGGTTAGAGATGATTATCGTGTAATTTCTGTAGTTTTAGGTGCAGAAGGTATAGAAGTGTATAAAGACTCTAGGACCCTAATTGATTATGGTCATGAAAATTTTAGTCTAATATCTCTAACTAATAATAACTCCGAATCACTTGTTGCATCAATTTTAGAAGGTAAACAAGGGTCTGTAGATCTTTCTATTGCTAATGAAAAAATGTATGCAATTTCAAAGTATATAAACTCAAATGACATCAAACAAAATGTTTTAATAAATGAAAATATAGAAGCTCCAATTACAAAAGGTCAGGTTTTAGGAAAGATTAGCTATTCTTTAAATGGTGAAATTTTAGAAGAAGTAGATTTAATTGCTAATAGTAGCATCAAAAAATTATCTTTTATTGATAAAGCACTTAAGCTTTCTAATATCTTTACTGGGGTTATAATTTTATTTGTTTTATGGCAAGTATTTGTTGCTTATTTAAGAGTTAAAAAGAAGAGATTAAAAAGAATTTCATTTAAACGAAGAAGTAGAAGAAACTCTAAATATACTTTTAACCCTAATCTATTTAAGTAAATAAAAACTAAATTTAACTAAAGTTTTAATTCTATAAGATAATAAAAAACACCAATGTATAATACGATTTATTTATACATTGGTGTTTTTT
>JADWMM010000010.1 GCA_015978205.1 Alkaliphilus sp. NP8
AACTAACATTGGAGAGAACCATAAAAATGTATATTAAATCAAACAAAAACTGGACAAAATAATATATAATATTAGTCATAAACTTATTATTTTGAAAATATTTGAAATAATCCTTTCTAGACACTTGACATTTAAAAATATATATCGTAATATTAAGATATTAAGATTAAGGAGGATATCTTATGAACCATTTTTCTAAAAATGATCAAATTTTTAATGAAAATGCTGAAATCTTAAAGGCACTGGCGCACCCTGTTAGACTTTGCATTGTACAAGGTTTAATTAATTGTAATGGATGCAATGTATCACACGTTCAAAACTGTCTTAATATGCCACAGTCTACTATTTCGCAACATTTGGCTAAACTTAGAAGTTCAGGAATTATTATTGGCGAAAGAAATGGACTAGAAATCACTTATAAAGTTGCTAATCCTAAAGTTAAGGCAATTATAGATGCTATTTTTGTATAAAAAATTAATAAATTAACTAGTTAATTTATTAATTTTTTTAATATATAATTTAGATATTTTTTATATCCATATTATATCATAATATTTTAATATATAGATTTATGTATGTTCTAAATTTAACTAGGAGGGTTTTTAATGAGTAAAAAAGTTATTATAGTTGGTGGTGTAGCTGGCGGTGCTTCTACTGCTGCCAGATTAAGAAGAATGGATGAAAATGCAGAAGTTATAATGATTGAAAGAGGAGAATATATTTCTTTCGCAAATTGTGGTCTTCCTTATTACATTGGTGGTGTAATAGAAGAAAGAGATTCTTTATTAGTTCAAACCGTAGAAGGAATGTCTGAAAAATTCAATATGGATATTCGTGTTTTAAGTGAGGTTATTAAAATAGATCCTTCTCAAAAAAACATAACTATTAAAAATCTGAAAACTAATGAAGTATATGAAGAATCATACGATAAGCTTGTGCTTTCTCCAGGTGCTAATCCGATAAAACCACCTATTCCAGGAATAACAGAAGCTGAAAATTTATTTACATTGCGTAATATACCTGATACAGATACAATTAAATCTTTTGTAGATAATAAAAATCCAAAATCTGCTGTAGTTATAGGTGGAGGTTTCATAGGTATTGAAATGGCAGAGAATTTACATCATAAAGGTATAGATGTGACCATTGTAGAAGCTGCTGATCAAATAATGGGCCCTATAGATTTTGAAATGGCTTCAATTTTACACAATCATATAAAAACTAAAGATGTTGACTTAGTTTTAGGAGATGGAGTAAAGTCTTTTGAAAGTAAAGGTAAGAAAATAATTCTACAAAGTGGAAAAGAAATAAAAACAGATTTAATTGTTTTTGCTATAGGTGTTAGACCAGAAAGTCAAATAGCTAAAGATGCTAATTTAAAAGTTGGTGACAGAGGTGGTATACAAGTAAATGAATACCTTCAAACTTCCGATGAAAACATATACGCTATAGGAGATGCTGTTGAAGTAGTAGACTATATTAGCGGTAAACCAACTATGATTCCTTTAGCTGGACCTGCTAATAAGCAAGGAAGAATTGTAGCTAATAACATTTGCGATAAACCTGAAAAGTATGCAGGAACCATGGGAACTTCTGTAGCAAAAGTATTTGATATGACTGTAGCATCTACTGGTAATAATGAAAAATTATTAAAAGCTAGAGGAGATAAATACGAAGCAATTCATATACATCCAGGTTCTCATGCTGGCTATTATCCAGGTGCTGCTCAGATTTCTATGAAAATGTTATTTAATCCTGAAACAGGTAAAATATACGGAGCTCAAGCTGTTGGTATTGATGGCGTTGAAAAACGAATTGATGTTATGGCTACAGCTATATCCGCTAATATGAAAGCTACTGATTTAAAAGAACTAGAATTAGCGTATGCTCCACCTTTCTCATCTGCCAAAGATCCGGTTAATATGTTAGGTTTTGTTGCAACAAATATAATTGATGGACTAGTAAGTATAGTTCAGTGGCATGAAGTTGATGATATTCTAAAGCACGATGGTATTTTAGTTGATGTTAGAGAAACAATTGAACATAAGGCTGGATCTATTGAAGGGTCTAAATTGATTTCACTTGGAGAACTACGAAATCATTTAAATGAATTGCCAAAAGATAAAACAATATATGTATATTGCCAAGTAGGTATTAGAGGATATAATGCTAGTAGAATACTTACGCAAAACGGGTATAATGTTAAGAATTTAGATGGTGGGTTTGTAACTTATCAAAGTGTATTTTCAAATGATCCATTTAATAGTTCTATTATAGAAATAGATGATTCAGGAGTTGCAAAAATAGATTGCTCTACAGGTGAAAAAAGACCTAAATAATAAATAGTTTAAAGAAAAAAGCTTCTTCTTATGTTTTTAAATATAAATACATAAGGGAAGCTTTTACAAATTAAAATAAATATTAAGATCCTAGTATAATAAATATACTAGGATCTTAATATTATAGATATTTTATTTACTTGTTTATTTGCTTTTTTGAATTATTATATTTCAAAGTAGAAATTCCTTGAGTCATAGTTCCCATAGGACAATATACACACCATGAACGTGGTTTGTATAAAAACATACTCACTAAACCTATTATAGTTGAAGTTAACATCATACTATAAAAGCCAAACGCAAACTGAGCTACCCAAGGACTAACAATGCTTGTATTTACCCACTCCCAAGGAACTTTAAATGTCCAAAGTAATTTTATAACTTCTTTTAAATCTGAAGCTCCTGAAAAAACTAAATAAGTGTTGAAAATCATAATACCAAACATAATCATGAAAAATGTTAAAAACCCATATCTAAACCAATTTGTTTTTAAAAATTTAGGTAAAGGTTTATTTCTAGATAAATTATATTTTTTACTTAGAAGTGTAAAAAGTTTTCCTCGACCACAGTACTTATTACAGTAAGTTTTTCCACCACCAGACATTGACATAACTAGTGGAATAATAAAACATATAACTCCTAACCAAGCAAAAAGTATATTAACTATACCTAAAATTAAATATGCTACCGATACAAAATATAAGTATTCATACCAAGGTTTTTTCATCTTTTTACTCATATTATTTCACCTCTTCCATATTAATCATATCTATTGTAGAAGCTGGACATATATTCGCGCACTTTGAACATCCAACACATCTATCCTGATCAACCTGTGCAAATACACCACCAACTATTTTAATTGCTCCAATAGGACATTCACTTGTACAAGCTCCACAAGCAACACAATAATCCTTAGATACTTGAGCTTTTCTTTTGATTTTTTTCTTTTTTACCTCTGTATTCATAATTACCCCTCCTAATAAAATCAGTATGATATCATTATATCATAATATTATAATATTGCAATATATAAATTTCAAAAAAATAATAATACATTACTTTGATAATACTCATTCCATAAAATTTAACATTATTAAAGGCCTAAGAAAAATATTTATTAGTATTGTCTTAGGCCTTTAGGTTATGTTTTTATTATTATCTGTTTAGTTATTTTATTTTTTCATTCTTCTTTAGCAATTGTAGTTGACAAATAATCATTTATATTTCTTTCAATACCTTATCTATAGTTCCACCACCTAAACACACATCTCCATCGTAAAATACAACTGCTTGTCCAGGAGTTATTGCTTTTTGCGGTTCATCAAATATTACTTTACAACTATCATCATTTTGGAAATTAACAGTTACTCCTTGATCTGCTTGTCTATATCTAAATTTGGCTGTGCATTTTAAAGTAGTTGGTACTTCTTTTTTACTTACCCAATTTATATCTGTTGCCATTAATCCACGAGAATATAAGCTAGGATGACTATCTCCTTGAACTACATATAGTATATTATTTTTTAGATCTTTACTTGTTACAAACCAAGGTTCACCAGTTCCAGCTCCTCCTATACCAAGACCTTTTCTTTGGCCTAAAGTATAATACATAAGTCCATCATGCTTACCTTTTATTTCTCCATCTAAAGCTCTTATTTCTCCAGGTTGTGCTGGCAGATAATTGCTTAAAAACTCTTTAAAATTTCTTTCTCCTATAAAACAGATTCCTGTACTATCTTTTTTAGTAGCTGTTGCAAGGTTAGCTTTCTTTGCAATTTCTCTAAGGTCTTTTTTATTAAGATGACCTACTGGAAACATAGCCTTTGAAAGTTGATATTGCTCTAACTGGTTCAAAAAGTAGGTTTGATCTTTATTATTATCAACACCTCTAAGTAATCTATATTCTCCATCTTTGTAGTCAACTTGAGCATAATGGCCTGTAGCTAAATAATCTGCTCCTAATTTTAAAGCATGCTCTAAAAAGGCTTTAAACTTAATTTCTTTATTACACATAACATCTGGATTAGGTGTACGTCCACTTTTATATTCATCTAAAAAGTATTTAAATACCTTATTCCAATATTCTTTTTCAAAGTTAACAGAGTAATATGGTATCCCGATTTGATCACAAACTCTTCTTACATCTTCATAATCTTCTGCTGAAGTACAGTATCCTAAGTCGTCAGTTTCATCCCAATTTTTCATAAATATACCTACTACATCGTAGCCTTGCTCTTTTAGAAGTAATGCTGCTACAGATGAATCTACACCACCAGACATACCTATAACAACTCGGGTATCTTTAGGATCTTTTTTCATTTTTATTCCTCCTTTCTTTTGCATTTAAGTTAAACATCTTATATGCGTACATCTTTACAATTATATTTTATCCATTATTACTTCAAATCATCTATATTTGGTGCCTCATCAAATATAAATTTTTCACCATCATTTATAACTAGGCAAGGTATACCAACACTACTATTTTTTCTAATTTCTTCAAACTCAGAGTGATTATCTCTATACTTTAAGAACTTTTTCAAGTTGAACATACTATCTGTTATATCTAAATAAACATACCTTATATTATTTTCTGAAAGAACCTCTTTCACTGGTGCACAGCCTGGTCAGTGTTTACTTCCAAATAAAATTATTTTTTTCATTTTTTAACTCCTCCTATATATATTTCTATATTATTAAGCTAATAATTCATATTTGATGAACAAAATAACTTAAATATCATTTTAACATTTTTTAATAAAAAATAGTAGCCTACAGGCTACTATTTTCTATTATTCAACATAATTATCAGAATATGCTTGAATTAGTATTATAGGTGTTCCTTCAAGTCTATCTTTATAACTAGGATATACTACTGCAATATCGCATTCAAATTTTCTATTTACATCTTCTACTATACCATCAATCGAAGCATAGTTATTTTTTAAATAATATTCATATATGCCAAAAATAAAACGGACTGTAACCAGTCCATTTTATATTCCAACTTTTTTAAAATCGCTACCTTTTACTTCTTGAGTGCTCTGAATCGACATAAAAGCATTCGGATCATATTCATCTATTATATCTTTTAGTTTAGCAATTTGAGTAGTAGTTAATATACAATAAATAACTTTTTTATCACATTTAGAGTATCCACCTTCTGCTTGAAGAAATGTTACACCTCTACTTAATCTATCCATTATTACATCTGCTATTTTTTCTGCATTATCTGATACAATCATTACATTTTTCTTTTGATCCAAACCTTCTTGCACCTTATCTACTATTTGATACGAAATGTACATTGCTATTAATGTATACATTGCAGGTATTAATCCAAATACTGTAGATGCTACAAGAACAATAAGAGTATTAAAAGCCATTAATCCAGTTCCTATATTAATATTATATTTCTTTTTCACTATTGCAGCTATAATATCTAGTCCACCTTGACTAGCTCTACTTCTAAACAATATACCCATTCCAACACCATTAAAAACTGCTCCAAATATTGCAATTAATACCATATCATCTAAAACTATATATTCACTTATTCCAGTTGTAAGCTCTGTAAAAAGTGATAAAGAAAACATGGCTATAAAACTATAAAGAGTAAATTCTTTATCTATTATCTTTACTCCTACAAAGAAAATAGGAATATTTAGTAAGAATATTAATAGCCCTGTAGGAATTTCTGTTAGATAATGAATCGTAATCGCTACTCCGCCAACACCACCACTTAAAAGTTTATTTGGTATAAAGAAAGCATTCATTGCTATTGCGCATAATAATGTTCCTAAAACAATACCTCCTAATTTACTAATGTTAACAGAAAAACGCTTTGAGCTTAAAGAAGCTCCTTTTATAGATTCCAAAGTAATTACCTCTCTTTTTTATTTTTATTTTATTAATGTATCCTCATTATACTTACATGCAAGTTTTCTTTCAATACTAACTGAAGTAGGTCTAACTCTACATTGATTCATCTAAGGCAATATGCTGTAATAGGCTTTTCTTTCTTCCCTAAATCTTCATATTCCTCCTAAATGGAAGAATAGTAATGTTAACATGTAATAAACAAAAAAAAAGCTGAATTCTAAAGCTATTGGAGGTAAAAACAACATATAGGTTATAACGTAGAATGACTATATAACTAGATCATAGCTGAAACTTGTATATTAATTGAATATTCTAAATTATTTACAATCGGAATATTGCACCTTCAAACTTGCTAATTTTTTTCATTTTTTTATTAAAATAATTTGTTTCTTTAAACTCACAAACTTTATATCTCACTCAACTCTAATATATGCTTAGAATTTCAGGTGCTCAAAAAAAAGAACAGATTAAAGTTTTAATAACTTCAAATCTGTCCTTTTTTATTATTTTATTTACTTTGCATTGCTATAAGATTCTTCAACTGCTCCTAAATACCCTTCTACTGTTATTGTAACAGATGAAGTTAATTCTGGTACGTCTGGTACATGCTTATGATTTTCATCACGCTCTTTAACATTCATAGATGTAATTTCATCTATACTCTTACCTACCATCCAGTCTTCAAGAGCTTCAATTTGCTCATACCATTCTTTGCCTATTTCAGATCTTTTAGCCATTCCATAGTCATCGCCTAATTCTATCTTTGTCTTAAAATCTGCAGCTTTATCTGTAACTATTTTACCTTCTGCATCAAATTCTATTTTAGTTTGAGCAGTGTCAATAACAGTACCTGCAACATTACCATCTTTATCAAAAGCTGTAGCTGCTAGTGTAGTGTCCACTTGTGCAACAGGTCCCTTATCATCTGCTGCTGATTTAGATTTAGCAATTGAAATATTATGTCCAAGACCTAATGTTTCTCCAGAAGCTTCAAGTTCAACTGCCTTATTATAAGCTTCTTCAACAGCCGCTAAGTACCCTTCTACTGTTATTGTAACTGAAGAAGTTAATTCTGGTACATCTGGCACATGCTTATGATTTTCATCACGCTCTTTAACATTCATAGATGTAATTTCATCTATACTCTTACCTACCATCCAATCTTCAAGAGCTTCGATTTGCTCATACCATTCTTTGCCTATTTCAGATCTTTTAGCCATTCCATAGTCGTCGCCTAATTCCATCTTAGTTTTATTTTCTGCATTAACATCAGATACTAATTGAAGATCTGTGTCAAAATTCACTTTTGTTTGAGCAGTATCAATACTTACTTCTACTACTTTGTCGTCTTTGTCGAATGCTACAGCAGCAACAACATTGTCAACTTGACCTACAGGTCCATTTTCGCCATCTAAGTCTTTAGACTTACTAATAGAAATACTATGTCCTAAACCTATTTTTACAATTTGTCCCTCTTCAGTTTCTTCCTCTTCTTCAACTTCAGCATTTTCATCTGAATTTTCCTCAACAGGTGGATTTGTGTCTTCTCCTTCAGAAGTTGTATCCTCTGTTGTGCATCCTGCTAGCATAGAAACCATTAATGTAAGTACAATGAAAATTGAAAATATTTTTTTCATTTTTATCCCCCTTATTAATTAATATTCATTACATTTTCATTTTAACATATCGTTAAAAAGTAGACAATTATTTTTTGTTATTTTTATAACAAAAAAATTCGACATAATATTACATATTCACAAAATTAAAAAGCAATAGACCTATAGGTCTATTGCTTTTTAAATAGTTTTATTAAATTATATTTACTTTGCTAAATCTTCAATCGAATTAACATCTTCCATATAAGCTGGAACAACTAATCCAATTTTAGCATTTTCTAAGTTTGGTCCAAGATCTACAACTTGATCAGCATAATCTTCCATGTAATCAGCATGTGTTCCTGGTAACCACGCAGCAACAATAGCATCTACATCTCCACTAGCTACTGCAGCCCACATTGGTCCTGCTTCTACTTGGGTAAGAGTAACGTCATAACCCATATCTTCTAATACTAATCCTATAACATTAGTAGATGCAATTTCAGTATCCCAAGCTACATATGCAAGCTTAATTGGATCCCCATCTACTGGATCAATACCTTCTGTCCATTCACTTACTCTATCTGCATTATCTTCAATCCATTTTCTTGCAACATCTTCTACTTTTGCTCCATCATTAACTTTAAGCATTACAGACTCCATATCATCTGATGTCCAGTTAAAGTTATCTAGAATTTCATAAGCATTAGGAATATCTTTTTCTAATCCTAAACGAGCAATTGTATGAATATTTTCTGCTTCACCAAATGACCCTTTTGGATCTTCTAAGTATTTTAAATCATATTTAGCAAATTTCCAGTGTGGTGACCAACCTGTAACTACAATTGGCTCTTCATTTGCAATTGCGTCTGAAAGTGCTTGAGTCATTGCAGCTCCTGAACTAGTTTGAACAGTAAAATCCAATTCATAATCTTCTACAGCTCTTTCAGCAGCTTGTACTACTCCAGCACCAGCATCTATACCTGTAATTTTATAATCTAATTGCTCCCCTATTGATTGCTCTCCCGCTTCACCTGTCTCACCTGGTGCTTCAGTAGTACTACACCCTACAACTGTTAACGATAATACTGCGACTGCTGTTACAGCCAATCTCTTCCACTTGTTCTTAAACATTAAGAATCTCCTCCTTGTATTTTATATGTTACAGCTTGAAAAATATTTTATCAAGCTGTATATAGCAAAATATAATTATATTTTCAAAACATTTATTAATGTTTTTTTACATTTAATGATTGTGTTATACGATCTAATACTATAGCAAGTATAACAACAGATAAACCAGATGCAAAACCTTGTCCAGCTTCATTTCTTGTAACAGCTCTAAACACTTCAACTCCTAGACCTTCTGCACCGATCATAGAAGCTATAACAACCATAGATAATGCTAACATAATTGTTTGGTTAATACCTGCCATTATAGTATTTTTAGCCATAGGAAGTTGAACTTTAAATAATTTTTGAGTTCCAGTTGATCCAAAAGCATCTGCAGCTTCAATAAGTTCTGTAGAAACTTCACGAATACCAAGGTTAGTTAATCTAACAACTGGTGGCATGGAAAATATAACCGAAGCTATAATTCCAGGTACCATTCCTATACCAAAGAATGAAACAGCTGGTATTAAATAAACAAAAGCTGGCATTGTCTGCATAAAATCTAATATAGGGGTTACTATACTTTGTACCGTTTTATTTCTTGACATCCAAATACCTAAAGGTATTCCAATTACAATCGATATCAAACTAGATGTCAAAATCAATGATAGGGTCAACATAGTTCCTTCCCAATATCCAAGATTTTGTATCAATAATAAACCAAATAAAACAAATAAAGATAATCCCCATTTTTTCTTAGTTATATATACAGTTAATCCTACCATTATAAGAACAAATACTAATGGAGGAATAGCAATTAAAACATCACTTAAAGTATCTACAATTGTACTTAAAAATTCTTTTAGTGGATCAAAAAACCACTGAGCATTATTTCTTAAGAAATCCACAAAAGCATCTGCCCATTCAACTATAGGTATTTGTGGTATATTATTCATCATTATCATTCACCTCATTTCCTGCAAGTGCTGCTAATACTGCGCCTCTAACTACAATTCCTTTTAATTTTTCTTCTTCAACTACAGCAACAGGCACAGGAGAATCATGTATAACATTAAATAAATCATTTAGTGGCATATCTGGATCAGCCTTTGGAACATCAGAGTCTAATACAGCATAAATGTCTTTATTCCCGTCTTTTACCGCTTTAGATGCAGCTTCTGCCGTTACAACTCCTAGTAGTTTTTTGTTCTTATTTATAACATAAATACTTGAAATTCCAGCTTGTTTCATACGTTGCAGTGCAACTCTTGGTCCATGTTTTTCTGCATCTATAGTTTCTGGTCTTTGCATAACATGCTGTGCTGAAAACACTCTAGATCTATCTACATCCTCAACAAACTTTTCAACATATTCATTTGCAGGATTTGTCATAATGTCTTCAGGAGTACCTATTTGCACAATTTGACCATCCTTCATTAATGCTATTCTGTCTCCTATTTTAAGTGCTTCATCTAAATCGTGAGTAATGAATAGAATTGTTTTTTGCATAGATGATTGTAATTCTATAAGTTCATCTTGCATTTCTTTACGAATTAATGGATCTAATGCTGAAAATGCTTCATCCATTAGTAATATATCTGGATCATTTGCTAAAGCTCTTGCAAGACCTACTCTTTGTTGCATTCCTCCAGATAATTGATTAGGATATTGAGACTCATATCCTCCTAGCCCTACCATTTTAAGTGCCTCTAATGCTTTCTTATCTATTTCTTCTTTGTTAACACCTTGTACTTCTAAGCCATACCCTGCATTTTCTAAGATAGTACGGTGTGGAAATAGTCCAAACTTTTGAAAAACCATACTCAGCTTCTTTCTTCTAGTTTCTCTTAATTGATTTTTATCCATTCTAGCTAAATCTTCACCATCTACAAACACATTCCCTGCACTTGGTTCAATAAGACGGTTAACTAATCTAATAAGTGTAGATTTCCCACTTCCAGATAGTCCCATAATCACAAAAATCTCCCCAGAATTTACTTCAAATGATGCTCGATTAACACCTACAGTCATTCCTGTTTGTTTTAAAATTTCTGATTTAGTTTTTCCTTGTTCTAAAAGCTTAACACCTTGTCTGGAGTTTTTCCCAAAAACCTTGGTTAAACCTTTAACTTCGATTTTTTTCATACATTCACCTCGTTCATATTTTATATACTTAGATATATATCCTCTATTAAATACTATCCATATAATACCCTTTATTTTTCTATCATACACATTTATTAATTATCTATCATATTAGATAAAATTGCAAACGTTATATCTGTTTGTTTAGTATCTAAAAAACGTACAGTATAAACTGTACAAAGTTTTCATACTCTATTCTCTATATTCCTCTTTATCTCTCTATATTCATATGTATATTCTTTCTTGATTTTTTGTTTTATTCCGTATATTATATTACATAGTGTAAATAATAATATATTTAGATATTAATATGATAAAGGGAGGAAACTCTTTATGTCTAATAGTGATAGACAATTACCAGATATAATTGAAGAAATAGAAAATGAAGCTGCTTTTACGTTATCTAAGTTAGTTAGTCTCTATGGGTTTACACTTTCAGAATCTAGGTTGTTTTCACTTATGTTTCTTGAAGATCATCCAATGACTTTAGATGAAATGAGTAAATCACTAGGAATGAGCAAAACATCTATGAGTACAGGAGTGCGTAGCTTGTTAGATTCTGAAATGGTAGAAAAAACTTGGAAAAAAGGGACAAGAAAGGATTTATATATTGTAGAAGATGATTTGTATAAAACTTTTTCAA
The DNA here is from genome assembly GCA_015978205.1 of Alkaliphilus sp. NP8. Taxonomy (GTDB): domain Bacteria; phylum Bacillota; class Clostridia; order Peptostreptococcales; family Natronincolaceae; genus Alkaliphilus_B. Next base: position 11,721 of record JADWMM010000010.1, read on the forward strand.
ACGCTTTCATAAAACAATGGCTTTCAGTAGTAACAAATAATACTAAAACATTTACTAAGTTATCGAAGAAATTAAATAATCTTTCTAACGAAACTGATGATTCAGAATTAAAAAATTCTATTTTAAAATATTCTAAAAAAATAGAAGATGTTATTGATTTCTACAGATGGCTAGAGAAAATATATATAGACATTCAAAATAAAATAGAAAATCCTAATGATGAAAAAAAAGACATGTATGAGTAAACTTACTCATACATGTCTTTTATATATATAGTTATTTATATTCTATACCTAAATATTGCTATCTGCTCCATAACTTTGCATTACTTTTTCCATTCCAAAAGTTGTTTTTACAGTTCCGTCCTTCATAATCCATAAAGCTTCAACTCCATCTGAACTATCAATAAGTGTTTTACTTTCATCATAAGGCATCAAAAATGCAGCAGTAGATAAAGCATCTGAATCACCAGAATTTTCAGCTAAAATTGTAACAGAACGATAATAATCTCCTGGCATAAGAGTATCAGGATCTATAAGATGATGTATTCGCTGTCCATCTACAACATAATATCTTTGATAATCTCCACTTGTAACAACAGATTTATTATTAATATAAACAATTGCTTGATTAGTCTTTCCTCCTGGAAGAATAAACTCATCTGGGTTTTGTATACCTATACCCCATTTATCTTTGTTCTTATCTAAAGGTTTATCTAAAGCTCTAACATTTCCACCAGCGCTTATTATCCCAGAAGTTAGTCCTTCTTTTCTTATTTCTTTAGAAACAATTTCTGTTGCAAACCCTTTAGCTACCGAACCTACGTCCAATCTCATTTTTTCATCTTCAAGATAAACTGTATTATTTTCAGTATCTACAACAACTTTATTAATGTCTGTATATTTTTTTGCTTCTTCTAAGTCTTTCATTGGAGGCAATTTAGCAGTTGTAGGATCATATTCTCCTTCTTCTCTATAATCATGCCAAATCTTCAACACAGAACCCATAGCTATATTTACTTGTCCATTTGTTTTCTCATACCATTCTTTAGAAGAAACAATAAGGTCTATTATTCTTTCATCTACCTTAACTGGCCTTATTCCAGCATTATCATTTATTGTTTTTATATTATTAATTCCTTCATAATCGTTGTATATATCATAAAGCTTATGAAGATGAAGAAATTTAGATTCGATCTGTTTAAAATGAGAATTAAACTCTTCTTCTGTTTCAGCATACCCTATAACTGTAATCATTGTATCAAATGCATTAAAAAATGTATCTTTATATTTAGTGTAATCTTTCTTTGAATCTGTTTGACATCCAACTAAAAAAGATACAATTAAAATTAATATCATACTAGATGAAACTATTTTCTTCATTTATATCACCCTTATCTATAATAACAAAACAACCGACAAATAACAACAACAAAATCCTCCACCTTAGGTGGAGGATTTCTCCTTAAATTCAATATATTAATTTACTTTTTATTATTTAGCGTTTGCTACTGCTTCTTCAACTGTTGATAAATAAGTTTCAACACCTACTGTAACTGAAGATGTAAGATCTTCTTCTGCTGTTACACCATCGTTAAGTTCCATAGAAGTAATTTCTTCTACTGTTTTACCAACCATCCACTCTTCTAAAGCAGCTGCTTGCTCATACCATTCTTTACCAATTTCAGATGCTTTTTTCATACCATAGTCATCACCAAGTTCAACTTTTGTTTTAAACTCTCCATCTTTATCAGTAGCTAATTTTCCTTCTGCATCAAAGTCAATTTTCGTTTGTGCTACATCAAGAACAGTTCCTACTACTTTACCGTCTGCATCTAATGCTGCAACATTTATTGTAAGATCTACTTGTGCTTTAGGTCCATTTTCACCTTCTGCATCTTTAGATTTTGCAATAGAAATATCAGTTCCAAGACCTAAAGTTTCAGCTCCTGCTTCAACTTCTACAGCATTATTGTACGCTTCTTCAACAGCAGCTATATAAGTATCTACTCCAACTGTAACTGAAGATGTAAGATCTTCTTCTGCTGGTACTCCATCATTAAGTTCCATAGAAGTAATTTCTTCCACTGTTTTACCAACCATCCACTCTTCTAAAGCAGCTGCTTGTTCGTACCATTCTTTACCAATTTCAGACGCTTTTTTCATTCCATATTCATCACCAAGTTCAACTTTTGTTTTGAACTCTCCATCTTTATCAGTAGCTAATTTTCCTTCTGCGTCAAAGTTAACTTTTGTTTGTGCTACATCAATAGTTAATTTAACAACTTTACCTTCATCATCAAAACCAACAGCAGCTAATGTTGTATCTACTTGACCTGTAGCTCCATTTTCATCTTCTGCATCTTTTGATTTTGCAATTGAAGTAATGTGTCCAAGACCTATTTTAGTCATTGTTCCTTCTACTGCTTCCTCTTCTGTACCTTCATTTTCGTCAACTTGCTCTTCTGTTCCTGCAGGTGCTGTAGTATCTTCAGGTGCTTCATCTGTTGTACAACCTGCTAAAACAGCTCCTGATAAACTTAATACTAATAACATTGCTACAAATTTCTTCATTCTTAATGCCCCCATTTTCTCTAATAATAATTTTTATTCATAATCATTATAGCATATAGTCGATTTTACGACAATATATTTCATAAAGGATATTTATAGAAAATAAATATCATTTATATATATTGAATTTAAATAATATTTCCAGATTCCTTATTTATTCTACCCATATTTTATAACGTAAAACATAAAAAACATTTATTATAATAAGCTTTCCAGTGCTTAACATACCCTCATAAATATAACAAGGGATGTATACCTACACCCCCTGTTTTTATATTATATTTAAAACATTAAATTAACTAAGCGTTTACAGATAATCTAGATAAAACTTTAGGATTAGCATTTTTAATATTTTTAGAAACATCTTTAAACTGTTCAAAATTATTAATGAAATTTTGTGCTAATTCATTTGCTTTTTCATAGTATTCATTTTCATTTTCCCAAGTGTTAACTGGGTTTAAAACTTCTTGTGGCACTTCAGGACACTCTGTTGGCATAGCTAAATTAAATATTGGATCTTTGGTGTAATCTACATTATCAAGTTCTCCCTTAATAGCACATCTTACCATCGATCTTGTATATTTAAGTTTCATTCTACTTCCTTTTCCATAAGAACCGCCTGTCCATCCTGTATTCACTAAAAAGACATTTGTATTATGCTTTTCTATTTTTTCACCTAAAAGCTTAGCATATACTTCTGGTTTTAAAAGCATAAATGGCGCTCCAAAGCATGTAGAAAAAGTAGCTGTAGGTTCTACTATTCCTCTTTCAGTTCCCGCTAACTTACTTGTATATCCGGACATAAAGTGATACATAGCTTGATCTTTTGTAAGTTTCGAAATAGGAGGTAATACTCCTGTAGCATCAGCAGTTAAGAAAATAATAGTTTTAGGAATACCCCCTTTTCCTTCAGGCACAGAACCTTCTATATGATGTACAGGATAAGCAGCACGAGTGTTTTCAGTATATCTGCTATCTTCATAGTTTGGTTTACCAGTTGCTTCGTCTATCACTACATTTTCTAAAATTGCTCCATCTTTTATTGCATTCCAAATTTGTGGCTCTTGCTCTTCAGTAAGATTTATACATTTAGCATAGCATCCTCCTTCAAAGTTAAACACACTTTTCTCTGTCCAACCATGCTCGTCATCACCTATTAACCTTCTGTTCTCGTCTGCAGATAATGTAGTTTTACCAGTTCCAGATAATCCAAAGAATAAAGCTACCTCTTCATCTTTTCCTATATTAGCAGAACAGTGCATAGGCAATACATCTTTAAATGGTAACAAGTAGTTCATTACAGTAAACATTGACTTTTTAATCTCGCCACTGTATTTAGTTCCACCTATAAGAACAACCTTTTTTTCAAAGCTTATTATTACAAACACTTCAGAGTTTGTACCATCTACTTCTGGCACAGCTTTAAGCTCTGGTAATGCTATTACAGTAAATTCTGGACTAAAATTTTCTCTTTCATTTTCACTAGGTCTTACAAACATCTGATGTGCAAATATATTTTGATATGCAAACTCATTGACAACTCTAATTGGAATTCTATAATTTAAATCTGTACCTACAAAACCTTCAAAGGTAAATAGCTCTTTATTCTTAACATAATCCATAGCATTATTAAATAGTTTTTCGAATTTTTCAGAAGAAATAGGTTTGTTCCCATAATTCCAGTTAATGTGATCGTGTACCATAGTTTCATCTACGATAAACCTATCGTGTGGAGATCTTCCTGTATACTTACCAGTATTAATACATAACGCTCCATTTTCTGCTACGCAACCTTCTTTTTTTTGTAGTGAAATCTCTTTTAATTTTTGTACTGACAAATTATAGTGATTCTTATCAGATTTTAGAATATTTGAGTCAATCAATTCATTAACATTAAACAAAATAAATACCTCCCTAAGAATTTATAATATATTATTTGTGCTACACTAATCATGTTTAAAAAACACTTTTAAAATATTAATTCATTATTAATCTCTATTTAATTAATACATTTATTATCAATATGGATTATATATAATTTCTCGACTTAAATCAACATTATATATGATTAATATTAAATGCACAATTTTTAGAATATTCATGTTGTAATTACATATAACTTCCCTGGATAACTTTAAATAAATCTCCTTCCTAAAAAAACTATTTTTTCGATAGTCTTCTTTCCTTTAAGAAGGGAAAAAATAGTTTTATTAATTAATTTTTTTTAATAAGTTATTTAAATCCTGTCTATTTCCTGCAACAATCAAATGCTCTTTTTCTTTAAAAATATGATCAGCGCCCGGAAGTGGATGTACTTCATTTTCTTCTTTAGTAGCAAGTATATTAACTTTATACTTAACTCTAACAGCTACTTCAGCAATAGTTTTCCCAATCCATGAATCTAAAGGTGGAATTTCAAAAATGCAATATTCAGGTGTTAGCTCAATATAGTCAAATACATTATTAGCACTTAACCTTACTGCGGCTTTATTTGCACTTTCTTTTTCTGGATAAACAACTTCATCAGCACCATTGCGTAAAAGAAATTTTTCATGCATTTCTCTATTTGTTTTTGCAATAACATATGGTGCACCTAATTCTTTTAGCTGATAAGTTATCTCTATAGAAGACTGAAAGTTAGACCCTATACATACAAAGCAAATATCAAAATCTGAAACTCCAAATGATCGTAGTACATCTACATTTGTACAATCACCTATTTGAGCGCTAGTTACTACCGAAAGTAAATTATTTACTTTTTCTTCCGATTGATCTACGACCATAACCTCATTACCTAGTTCTGCAAATTTACAAGCTAAATATCTACCAAATCTCCCTATCCCTATTATTAATACAGACTTTTTTCTTAATAACATTTTAATTTTCCTTTCATTATATAATTAACCAATAATAATTTTTTCTAATGGATTTTTTGCAATTACATTTTTTCTATTTTCAGCAACTGCCATAAGCACAACAAGACTACCTATTCTTCCACAATACATAAGAATAATAATTATAAATTTGGATGCTCCTACTAAATCTCGTGTTATACCAGTAGACATCCCAACAGTACCGATTGCAGATAAAACTTCAAATGTAATATCACTTAGTGCCAACTCCGGTTGAATTATACTAATTAATAACATAGCTAAAAAAGCACCTAATATATATATTGTTATAATACTATATCCACGTTTTATTACATTATCTTCTAATCTTCGACCATATATATTTAAGTCATCCGAATGTCTAACTAAAGATACAACAGACAAAATAGCAACTATAAAAGTAGTAGTTTTAATACCACCAGCTGTAGAACCAGAACTACCTCCTATTATCATAAGTACCATAGTAAGAAGTTTCGACCCTTCTGAAAGTGATGCAGTGTCAATTGTATTAAATCCAGCTGTCCGAGGTGTTACTGCTTGAAATAATGATGATAAAATACTCTCTTTAAAACTTGCATCTATAAAAAGGTTATTTTTTTCCATAATATAAAATCCAATTGTAGATAACAATATTAACAATATTGTAGTAGATAACACAATTTTGGAATGTAATTTATATTTTTTGAATTTGTGTTTGTTTTTCCAAATATCTTCCCATACTATAAAACCTATACCACCTGTTATTATTAATATCATCATAGTAATATTTATTATTATATCGTTGCTATATCTTGTTAACGAAGAATATTTTCCGTATCTTCCCATTAAATCAAAACCTGCATTAGAAAAGGCAGATACTGAATGGAAAATACCATTAAATATACCTGCTTTAAGCCCCATTTCAGAACTAAACTTAATAGAAAGTACTATCATACCCAAACCTTCTAAAATAACCGTTCCAATTATTATATGTTTTACTAAACGCACAACTCCACCTATATGCATAGTATTAATAGACTCTTTTAAAAAAGTTCTTTCTTTAATTCCTATTCTTTTACGTAGCATTAAAAAGAACATAGCTGCAATTGTCATAAAGCCTAACCCGCCAATTTGAATAAGAACCATTATAATAGTTTGTCCAAATACGGAAAAATGACTATATGTGTCATATACAACTAACCCTGTAACACATGTTGCAGATGCAGATGTAAATAAAGCATTTATAAATGGTGTAAATTCTCCAGTTCTAGATGAAATAGGAAGTGATAAAATTAATGCACCAACTAGAATTATTATTAAAAATCCAATGGCACTTAACTGTGCATACGTTAATTTAAATCTTGTTTTTTCTGCAGATATCATTCTCTATCAGCTCCTTTCTAAAATTAAAAGGTTTGTTATTATCATAATTTGACAATATATTTTTGTAGTTAAAATTATTATATACTCTTAAGTTGTCCATGTCATTACATATTGTAATTATATTTAAAATGGAAAAATAAAAACATCTCGTATTCTTTACTTCTAATACGAGATGTTTTTATTTTTTAATAACTATTTAAACATTATCTAGGCGCAGGTGCTTTTACAACAATTAATTCTAAAGTATCTTCATCTAAATTTTTAACATTCATTTTTGTTTTAAAAGGAATTTTAAGTACATTTCCTTTGGTATATTCGTGTATTTCTTGATTATCTAATTGGATAGATAACTTACCTCTTAATACTGTCATATAAACTGTTGAGTTTGCAAAATGTTGTGGTAATCCTTCGTCTTTGTTAAAAACCATGTGAATATAGTGTACGTTTTCATCTTGAATTAATTTTTCTACAGCTCTTTCATTTCCAAGCTTCATTGTAAATACTTGCTCTACCATATATATACCTCCTATAAATATTAGTATTTTAATAATAAATGGTATAACTAAATTATTAGATATTTTTTTACAATCAATTTTCTCTTGCAATATCTTTATTATAGCCTTAAACTATAAAAAAAGAAGTTACCATGGTAACTAATAAGGATGTGATTATAATTTTTAATAAATACTTAGAATTAATAAGAAGTTCTCCATTACTAGACTCTATATCATCAGAAGATATTAAAACTTTTTTAAGCAATGGTAAGTTTAGAGTTGTTCAATATAAAAAAGACAGTATTGTCCATTTCGATGGTGAAGTTTGTGATAAATTAGAAATTATTCTTTCTGGAAAAACAATTATAGATAGAATTGATGAGTCTGGAAATCTTCTAAATATCACAGATTTTAGTGATGGGGATATATTAGGAATTAATTTAATGTTTTCAACAGATCCATATTACCTTATGACTGTAACTGCTAATATAGATACATTAATTTTAGAGATACCTAAAGATTTACTATTTAGTTTATTAAGTTCAAACAAACATTTTTTAAAAACTTATTTAGAATTTGCAGCAGATAACACTTCTCTGCTTGGAAATAAGATTAAGTACTTCGTTAAAAAAACAATCCGCGAAAGTATTATTACTTACTTAAGGCATGAATATAAAAAACAAAAAAGCTATAACATTAAACTTTTAATTCCAAAGAAATTGCTAGCAGAAAAAATTGGGGTTAAAAGAACATCATTATCTCGTGAATTAAAAAAAATGAAAGATGAAGGTCTAATTACTTATGACAGTAAGTATATAAAAATTTTAGATAAAAACCTTCTTTAACTATGTACTTTCAATTACTTGATCTTAATATATAACTGTACAGTATCAATATTTAATATATAATAAATAGACCTTAAGAAATGAAATTATCTTCTATTTCTTAAGGTCTATTCAAAATTACATCTTATTATTTATATATTACTTTTCGGTAGTGTAAATTAATC